>NZ_FOOG01000001.1 GCF_900113125.1 Halobacillus alkaliphilus
TAGGTATCCCTACGGTGATGGATCGCACGATCCAACAAGCACTTAACCTCTATCTTCAATCGATGTATGACCCAACGTTTTCCACGCAAAGTTACGGATTCCGACCAGGAAAAAGAGCCCATGATGCGGTGAGACAGGCGAAAACCTATATCAATGAGGGGTACATTTGGGTTGTGGACATCGACCTCGAGAAATTCTTCGACCGAGTCAACCACGATCGCCTGATGCGAACGCTAAGTTTTCGCATCAAAGACCCTGGTGTACTTCGCCTCATTCGAAAATATCTCCAAGCAGGAATTATGGAAGGCGGGCTCACGACTCCAAATCGGGAAGGAACTCCCCAAGGGAGTCCATTAAGTCCTCTCCTTTCGAATATTGTGCTCGATGAACTGGATAAAGAACTGGAATCTAGAGGCATTCGCTTCGTTCGGTTCGCTGATGACGTGCAAATGTATGCAGGGTCCAAACGTGCCGCCGAACGTATCCTCAAGAATATGACAAACTTCCTCGAAAAGACGCTAAAACTCAAGGTCAACCGAGAGAAAAGTGCGGTAAGCCGTCCGTGGAAACGTAAGTTTCTCGGGTTCAGCTTTACACCTTCGGTGAAAGGGAAAGCTAGAGTGCGCGTCCATAAGGATTCGGTTCACAAGGCCAAGCAACGTTTACGCCAATTAACAAGTCGAAAGTGGAGTACCGATATGAAATACGAATTAAGAAAATCAATGAATTTCTTACCGGATGGTATAACTACTTTCAGTTGGCGGAAACGCCTTCTGTCTTCAAAAGAATGATGGAATGGCTGAGGAGAAGACTCCGAATGATTCGATGGAAAGAATGGAAGTTGCCTAAGACTAAGGTGAAGAATTTAATGGCCCTGGGAGTGACGAAGGCGAAAGCCTTCGAATGGGGAAACACAAGAAAAGGCTACTGGCGTATAGCCAGTAGCCCTATTCTCCATCGCACATTCAATGACCATTATTGGCAACGTATGGGTTTGAAATCATTGAACTAACGTTGAATTTTATGAAACCGCCGTATACGGAACCGTACGTACGGTGGTGTGAGAGGACGGAGGTTAGTCACCTCCTCCTACTCGATTATGATTTCAAACGATGGTGATACTTTTTTTTAAGGATTTATTATACAATCGGTCCGGATACTCGAAGACTCAGTTTCGAGATGCTTTGTGCACGTTACGATATGAGGAGAGGGCGTGGGAAATAACTCGTCTTGTTCCATCACCCAGACACTCGAGACATAAGCCGTTCATCAACGGATTGGAAAACTGCCATCCTTTTGATGCTCGGCTTAAGCTGGTCGTGTCTTTCGGGGCGATTCCACATTTGAACACTTTCCTATGGACCTACACGACGTAGGGTCGGAAAGCGAATCGCCCCCCGAAAGACCTTAATCCTAAACTATAATTCGAAATCAAGTATTCAAATATCGGGAGCTTACCTGTAATAGTTTACCGTAGAATTTAATCAAGTTGATATAATGAGGGAGGACAAACAGGGGGTCTTATTTTATAATTGAAATTAATTAATGAGAAAGGAGGAAATATTGAGTTAAAAAGAATAAACCAACTCCTATAGATCCCCCACAGTACTCCACAACAAATGCGAAGCTAACTAAGAAAAAGCATCCTTCTAGTATTACGATCTCCCCCCCAGAAAATTATAGATCCGAAAGGAGAAATTGATGAACACTTTGCTCTTGCTCTATATACTTACAACTGGGCTGATTCTAGGCTCCTTTTACCACGTAGTCGGAATTCGCTTGCCGGTAAGAACTCCATTTCTTACTGGCCGCTCTCAATGTCCCCATTGTCAAACTAAATTGCAGCCTATCGATCTGATCCCTCTTTTCTCTTATCTTCTCACCAAAGGTGCATGCAGGCATTGCTGTACTCACATATCCCTCTCTTATCCAATTGTAGAAGCCTTAACGGGAGTTTTGTTTTTAATCTCATATATCGTTTATGGATGGACACCTTCTTTTTTGGGTGCCTGTTTACTCATTAGTTTAAGTATCATGGTAACTGTCAGTGATCTTAGATACATGCTAATTCCAGACCTTCTCCTTATTTGGTTTGCAGCTATATTTATTATCTATAGAATCCTATATCCGCTTCACCCATGGTATTCCTCAGTAAACGGAGCGTTTATATCCCTTCTTTTAATTGCTTTTATAATTATTCTAAGTAAAGGAGGAATGGGGGCTGGAGATATGAAACTTTTAGGAGTGCTGGGAATTCTCCTTGGAACTCAACATGTACTGGTGACCTTTTTTATAGCTGTATTCATTGGTACGGTAACCAGTCTGCTCATGGTCGGTTTGAAACGTAGTGGTCGTAAAGACCCTGTGCCATTTGGTCCTTCTATTGTTTCCGCTGCAGTTATTGTGTATTTTTTTGGAGAAAACTTAGTTGTTTTATACCTGTCATCCTTTTAGGCTTGGGTACCTCAAATCGTATAATTGTAAAGAAGCTTACTGGACAGGTAGAGGCAGCAAGTGAAATTGTCGAAACAATGCTGACAAATTTCAACGTTGTTTTTGTGGTTGCTGTGATAGGGTTGGGACAAACCTTGCAGGAGTGATTAAACGATGGAATCGAATAAAAAAATAACCATATCTTTCCGCAATGAAAAAGAAAAAGTTCCTGAAAATGAAATAATCCAGGCGAAAGAGGAGGTTGCGGCTTCAGATCCAGACCCAAATAAGATAGAAGAGATACCGGTATTAGAAATTCGAAAACCGCACCCATCACCCACTAAGAAAAAGAAGTACGAGAAGAATTCAGTAAAGTATTTGGTCGTTGCTGCTTCTTCAGCACTCTTATTAAGCTTAGGACTCGGTTTTTTACTCCTGCGTATGTTTGTTACCCTGACCGACGAAACTACCGCTGGTAAAGAAATGGTACCGGCCGCAGTCCCTTCTGAAGAAGCTGTTACAGAGCAGGTTGCTGCTGTAAATCCCAACGCTGTTGAAGCCTACTTGGTTCAGGCAGGAGTTTTTACAACAGAAGAAAAAGCTTTCCAGTGGAAAAGTAAGTTGACTGCTCTATCTGTTTCTTCTATGGTTTGGGAAAGGGATCATCAGTTTTATTTATTTGCAGGAAGCGCGCAGACGGAGACCGAAGCTTCTCAAATAGCTGCAGAGTTATCTTCACGTAGTATCGAAACGTACGTAAAACCCTGGTCTGTGTTGAAGGGAGAAGGATCCTTAACAGGAGAAGAAGCCAAAACGTTTGATCTTTTGATTGATCACTTGGAGAATTTTTCAATTGATCAGCTTTCCGATGCAGATCGTCAGAAGCTGCTGAGCACCCTGGAGAAACAGGAACCAAATTCTCCGTTAATCTCTGCACTGCAAGGATGGGATCAACGTGACAATTACCATTTGAATTGGCTGAAGGTAGCTTATTCTCTTGAAAAAATGATGGAATAGAAAGTAAAGGTCTCTCAATGTAACAAATTTTTAAGAAATTCCCTATGGGATACTTCTTTTTTACTTGTTTTTGGTAACTGGAAATTCTGTTTATGTAAATCAAAGATTGACAGAGATTCCTGTAAAATGAGAATACCTCATGTAGAGTAAGGAGCTTAGTTAATGCCAACACTTATACTTGGATCGCAATCACCCAGAAGGAAAGGATTGCTAAAAGAAGCCGGGTACGAGTTTTTACTACGAGTTTCCGGCACAGACGAAGAATTAGAAAAAGGCGTTCCGCCAGAACAAGCGGTCAGTTATTTATCAAAACAAAAAAGCTTGGCTATCCCTATTGAGGAAAATGAAGTGCTGCTTACAGCCGATACCCTCGTGTCTATAGATGGAGAGATCCTTGGAAAACCTGCTGATGAGAGTGAAGCTTTTAGTTTTCTTACAAAATTAAGCGGTCGCACACATCAAGTGCATACAGGAGTCACATTACGTTCCAAGGAACACATCCATACGTTTGTTGTCAAAACAGATGTTACGTTCTTTTCCCTATCTGATAAGGAAATTTATAAGTATATGGAGTCAGGGGAAGCGTGGGATAAAGCAGGTGGTTACGGCATACAGGGGAAAGGAGCGCTTTTTGTAAAGTATATTCATGGAGATTACTACAGTGTAGTAGGCTTACCTATAGCTAAAGTCGTAAGAGAGCTTGAAGCCTTTGGAGTTTTGCTGGGCTAACGTTCTCTACATGAGGAATGAGTTATAAGGGAGCGAAGAGGGTGACAAATGCAAGTATTATGATTAAGGATGTACCCAAGGAGGATCGTCCCAGGGAAAGACTATTGGAAATAGGCGCTTCTCATCTTTCCAACCAGGAACTACTTGCCATTCTTTTAGGAAGCGGCACTAAAAGAGAGTCAGTTATGGATTTGGCTCAGCGTCTTCTTATTCATTTTGAAGGAATTTTATTACTAAAAGATGCGAGCCTTGAAGAATTGACCGCTATCAGGGGGATCGGCGTAGCAAAGGCCGTTTTGATTATGTCGGCTATTGAAATAGGAAAGCGGATGCAGCAAATGAAGCCGGTGGAAAGATATATGATTCGCAGCCCTGAAGACGGCGCCGATTTCGTTATGGAAGAAATGCGTGACTTAAAACAGGAGCATTTCATTTGTTTATTCCTGAATACTAAAAATCAGGTACTCCATCGCCAGACCATCTTCATCGGAAGCTTGAATGCTTCGATTGTTCATCCTCGCGAGGTTTTTAAAGAAGCCGTGAAACGCTCGGCTGCCTCCATTATATGTGCCCATAACCATCCTTCCGGAGATCCTACTCCTTCTCAAGAGGATATTCAGGTAACAAGAAGATTACAGGAGTGCGGAAAGATGATCGGTATCGAACTACTGGATCATCTTGTCATAGGAGATCAAAAGTTTATATCTTTAAAAGAAAAAGGATACTTGTAACACTATCTATTTTATCTAATTTTTCGTATAATTGAATAGATGGAGATAAAAGGCGCCATTTATAGGAATCTCTTATAAATAGGCGCTTCTTCTAATCCACGAAAAGGCTTATGCCTGACCCCGCCTGAGCAATGCGGGCACTTAGAAAGGAAGATTGAATTGGGTCTATTTGGTTTTTCTCAAGACTTAGGAATTGATTTAGGTACTGCGAATACACTTGTTTATCTAAAAGATAAAGGGGTTATTGTAAGGGAACCTTCTGTCGTAGCCAAAAATAATCAAACAGGTGAAATTCTGGCCGTAGGGAATGAAGCTAGAAAAATGATCGGCCGTACTCCTGCGTACATAACTGTCATTCGTCCAATGAAGGACGGGGTCATAGCGGATTATGAAACCACAGCTCAAATGATGAAATACTACATTCAAAAAGCGTTAAAAACCAGATCTACATTTGCGAGTAAGCCAAACATTATGGTCTGTGTTCCATCCGGTATTACTATGGTGGAAGAACGTGCAGTCATTGATGCTACTAAACAAGCAGGTGCTAAAGAAGCATTTCCAATAGCGGAACCTTTTGCAGCGGCGATCGGAGCTGGACTACCTGTATGGGAACCTACCGGAAGCATGATTGTAGACATTGGAGGAGGCACCACTGAAGTAGCCATCCTTTCCATGGGTGGAATCGTAACCAGTCAATCTATACGTGTAGCCGGTGACGAAATGGATGATTCTATCATTCAGCACGTCAGGAAAAAGTATAACCTTATGATTGGGGAAAGAACGGCAGAAGAAGTAAAAATGGAACTGAGCGGTGCGGGCAGTATTCAAGGCAATGATGAAATGGATATTCGCGGCCGTGATCTGCTCACAGGTCTTCCTAAAACGATTACGGTTCACTCGGAAGAAATTATTAATGTCGTTAAGGATACAGTAGATACAATTATTGAAACAATTATTAATACGTTGGAAAAGACGCCTCCTGAACTTGCTTCAGACATTATGGAACGTGGCATTGTCTTAACGGGTGGTGGAGCATTACTTAAGAATTTGGATACTGTCATCAGTGAACGTACAGAGATGCCTGTCTTTATTGCAGAAGAGCCACTGGATTGTGTAGTCATTGGAACTGGAAAGTCTCTTGAAAATATCCACCATTTCAGAGCCCAGCCTAATGTAGCAAGCCGAGCGAAAATGGATTAGGCGGTCAAGATATGCCAAGCTTATTCCGAAGAAAAAGATTAATGGCAGTATTAATCGGCTTCATTGTATTGGTTGCTTTGATCGGATTTTCGATTCGGGATCGTGACTCTTTAACTACGCCTGAGAAATTCTTTAAAGATACGGTAGGATGGATGCAGAGTATCATCCATAAACCTGTTAGTCTAGTTGACAACTCCGTGGACAATATTCAAAATATGTTTGAAGTGTATGAACAGAATCAGGTTTTAAAAGCGCGTCTTTCCGAGTACAAGGGCGTTATCAAAGATAATCAGCGGTTAAAGAATGACAATGCAGAGCTGCGAAAAACGATGGGGAAAACGGAATCATTGAGTGATTATTCACCTATCCAGGCTACAGTTATAGCCAGAAGCTCGGACAGGTGGTTCGAGCAGATGACCATTAACCGAGGCGAAGAACATGGAGTGGCCAAGGATATGGCTGTATTGACCAGTGAAGGAATGGTAGGGAAAATTAAATCCGCTGGAGCCTTTCATTCGACTGTACAGCTACTGAGCGGGTTTGATCGGTCCAATAAGATTTCCTCGTGGGTGGTAAGAAAAGATAAAAATGAGGCATTTGGTTTAATAGAAGGTTACGATGGAGAAAGTGGCAGATTACTGCTGAAAGGTATTAAGCTGGACAAAGAATTGAAAAAAGGGGATACCGTCATTTCTTCAGGTCTCGGCGGTGTTTTTCCTAGTAATCTGCGAATAGGTACAGTGGAAGAGGTTGTTAACGATCAGTTCGGTTTAACAAAAACCGCATACGTAAAACCTTTTGCTGATCTATTTAATATCAACCATGTTATCGTGGTTGACCGCTCCGTGCAGACCGTTGAAAATGAGGATCAGAAAGAGGATGGAGATTCATGAAAAGGTATTACATCGCTCTGATCTGTCTGCTTCTTCTAGTGATGCAGGGGATGGCTATGAGTTTGTTACCCTCTAAGCTTGTATATTCAAATCTATTAATGACCCCTCACTGGGTACTTCTTTTTTTATTAATAGTTGCTATATTTTATGACCGGGACAAAACTTATTTTGCTGTCTGGTACGGGATGGCATTTGGTCTATTGCTCGATATTGTATATACTGGCATACTTGGAGTTTACATGGTAACTTATGCACTGGTCATCTATGTAATTCACGGTATTAATAAAACGATTCATTCGAATTTTATCGGAGCTTCACTATTAGTGATCCTGGGGATCATTTTGTCCGATACATTACTATACGTAATCTATTCATTTGTACAAATCACTTCTATGCCATGGGGTACTTACCTTATCCTGCGACTGCTGCCTACTGTGGCAGCTAATATGATCTTCTTTATTATTTTATATCCTGTCGTGAAGGATCGGATTACACAATGGTCAGAAGTAATAAATAACGCTTAGAATTTTGTAAAATGTCTAAGGTCTGAGGTGACAGCCTGTGACGGCAAACGATCAGAAAGTATTAATTAAAGGAACTAGAGATGGATTGACACTTAGTTTAGACGATCAGTGTGCTTACAAGGAAATTCTGAAGGAATTACAAAGTAAGCTGTCTATGAAAGGCATTACTGATGAAGAACCTATGATTCATGTGACGATTCAATTGGGTAAACGTTTTGTGACGAAAGAACAAAAAGAGGAACTTGTCGACCTCATTAAAGAAAAGCAAAAGCTTGTAGTGGATCGTATTGAATCAGATGTTATTACGAAAAAAGAGGCTTTTGAATGGAAAGAGAATACAGAAATTACTCCGATCGCCAAGACCATTCGTTCTGGACAATTGGTGGAGGTACGCGGGGATTTACTGCTCATTGGAGATGTTAATCCAGGCGGAAGTATTTCGGCAACTGGCAATGTATATGTGCTTGGCAGCCTCAAAGGCGTGGCTCATGCCGGGGTTGAAGGGGACACAGAGACGGTAATTGCTGCCTCTTATATGCAGCCGAGCCAATTGCGAATTGCCGACCAGGTTAGCCGTGCCCCCGATTATGAAACGGAAGGTGTATATATGGAGTGCGGGTTTATTGATGAACAGGAAGGGAAGATTCGCATCGACCGATTACAGGAAGTTGTGAAGAAGAAACCGGATCTTGCAAGTTTTGAAAGGAGAATGAGGAATGGGTGAAGCGATAGTAATTACCTCCGGAAAGGGAGGGGTTGGAAAGACCACAACTACCGCCAATCTGGGGACCGCTTTGGCCTTACAGAACAAAAAAGTGTGTCTGGTGGATACAGATATCGGTCTCAGGAATTTAGATGTTGTGATGGGTCTTGAAAATCGTATTATCTACGATATTGTAGATGTAGTTAATGAACGCTGCAAAACAAAACAAGCCCTTGTAACCGATAAACGTTTTGACTGTCTGCATTTATTGCCGGCAGCCCAGACTTCCGATAAATCCGAGGTGACTCCAGAAGGAATTAAAGAAATTGTGGAAGAATTGAAGCAAGATTATGATTATATTATAATCGATTGTCCCGCGGGAATTGAACAAGGATATAAAAATGCTGTGGCCGGCGCTGATAAAGCTGTGGTCGTTACAACTCCTGAAAAATCAAGTGTTAGGGACGCAGATCGCATTATTGGTCTTCTTGAACAAGAAGAAATAGAAGCACCTAAACTTATAATAAATCGTATAAGAAATCACATGATGAAAAGCGGAGATATGCTGGATGTAGACGAAATCGTTTCGGTCCTATCCATCGATTTGCTTGGTATTGTGGTAGATGATGACTCAGTTATTACCGCATCTAATAGCGGAGAGCCAGTAGCAATGAAGCCAAATTCCAGAGCTTCAATAGCTTACCGAAACATCGCTCGCAGAATATTGGGTGAAGCGGTGCCGCTAATGAATCTAGATGAAGATAATGGAATGTTCTCAAAAGTAAAACGTTTCTTTGGAATGCGCACATAAATTTTGAAAAAGAGCGGCCTGTTTTATAAAAAACCGGCCGCTCTTTTTTGTGGGCAGCGGACAAGCTTTTACACATATATCCCTCTCTATCTCCATAGAATGTAAAAAAAGATGGCGGAAAGAGAGGGATTATTTTGAGGAGAGACATTGAACACGTCCGTAAAAATATATCAGAGCGTAAGAAAAAAAAGGTTCAGGGCAGCTACGAGCTTCCTAAAAAGTCGTTTGTTCCACCTCAGGATGAAGAAATGCATGGCTATCCACCTTTGTTATCAAATAGTGATTATGAAAAAAAACGACCTCTTCCTGAGTTCCGAAAAGAGACAAGTCGTCTGGGGGTTCAGTTGTTTTTTTCTGTTCTATTATTTGCTGCTGTAGCTCTAGGCAAACAGACAGATATTGCTTTCCTTAATGGGCCCGAGGAATGGATAACTTCTCAACTTCAGGAGGACTTTCCATTTGCTACAGTTACGGCCTGGTATAGTGAACGCTTTGGAGAGCCTTTACAGGTGGTTGCTCCTAAACCATCCTCCACGGAGGAAAATATCGCCATGCCCGTGAATGGAACTGTCACTACATCTTTTCAGAATGATGGTAAGGGAATAGTGCTAACAACGGAAAATAATTCGGAGATAAAGGCTGTCAGAGAAGGAACCGTTATTTTTGCAGGAAATGATGAAGATACTCAAAAGACAGTAATTGTGCAGCACGAAGATGGCTCGAAAAGCATTTACGGATATTTATCCTCCATTGATGTTCATCTTTATGAACATGTACAAGCCCAAAGGAATGTAGGCTCTGTAAAATCGGAAGAAGGGAAATCAGCGGAGTTCTTTTTTGCTATTGAGAAAGATAAAAAATATTTAGATCCTGTAGAGGTAATAAAAGTGGATGAAAGTTCTTAATTTACTCCCAAGCATTCATATCCATCCTCTCTTCTTTCTATTAGCTATTTCTGCATTCCTAACTGGGGCTATTTATGAATTTGTTATCCTGTTTTCTATTGTTATGATCCATGAACTGGGGCATTTTTTTACCGCTAAGCATTTTGGGTGGAGAGTTACGAAAATAGAATTCTGGCTATTCGGAGGTGCTGTGGTCAGTGAAGAACATAATACACGTCCTTTTCGTGAGCAAGTAAGCGTGATTCTGGCAGGACCGCTGCAGCACATTTGGATATTTGCTGTACTTACTATCTTGCAAGTAACTATGGGACCTCATCCGCTCTTAAGTGTAGCTGGTTTTTATAATGGAGTTATATTTCTGTTCAATCTTCTTCCAATCTGGCCATTAGATGGAGGGAAAATAATATTTTATATGATGAATCAGGCAGCAAGTTTTAGAAGAAGCCTCATGCTTACTTTATTCTTTTCATTCCTTGCTATACTTCTGATTGGCAGCTGGCTTACGCTGGACGAACGATGGACGTTTGCAGGTATTCTTCTGGCTGCTTTTTTAATTGTGGAAAATGTTCTGGAATGGAGAAGAAGAACTTACACCCAAATGAGGTATTTAATGCATTGTGCTCTTGAGGACCGCCGTCATTTAAGACCTATATATATAAACGTCCCCAAAGAAATGCTGGTACGAGATGCATTGAAAAATATTAGAAGCAACCGAAATCATCTTTATGTATTGAAAGACTCCCCCCTTTTCTATATAGTAGATGAGCAAGAATGCCTGCAAGCGTATTTTGAAAAGAAAGATTCTGATTTACGCTTAAGGGATCTACCTAAAATTGCATTATGAAGAGGGATGACATGAGGGAAATTGTTTTCCATACACTAACTTCTGAGAAAACAGGAGTTGTGATAGAGAATAATCGTATCAATGAATATGTGATAGACCGCCCCGGAGTAAAGGCGCTTACTGGGGCTGTTTTTGTTGGCAGAGTGGAGAACATTGATCATGGACTTCAGGCGGCCTTTGTTGATATAGGAGAAGGGAAGCATGCTTTTCTAAGGAAGCCTGCTATTCCATGGGCTAAAGAATCGATTCATACCACTTTAAAAGAAGGAGAGTACTTATTTCTTCAGGTAATAAAAGAATCTAAGGGTAATAAAGGGCCCCAGGTTAGTGCAGATATCACTCTTCCAGGTCTTTATACAATCTATCAACCCTATGGTGGGAAAACTTCTATTTCGAAGAAACTAACTTCTGCTTCAACAACTCATCTTCAATTAGAACTTGAGGAAAGGCTGAGCCCTGTAGAAGGTTGTATCATTCGCACGGCTGCCGCTGAAGTTAACCCCGCTCAAGTGCTCAAAGAGCTGGAAGTGTTAAAGGAGCAGTGGTTGAAAATAACAACGCAACAGCTTAGAAAACCTCCACGTCTCTTATGGAAAGATGAGATTATTCCTAGCCAGTTAATTAGAAAGTTCCCGCTAAATACCTTGGAAACTATCATCGTAGATAGGGTAGAGGAAAGCGAACGATTAAAAAATTCATACCCATCAATTAAGGATAAAATCAGCTGGAACCCTAAACGAACAAATGAAGTAGCCCGCAGGTTACAGGATCTTCAAATGGAGCTGATCGACTCTCGCTTGGAGATTGATGGCGGAATCGAGATTGTAATAGAAATAACGGAAGCAATGACAGTTATTGATGTAAATAGTTACAAATATAAAGGAAAAGCTTTTTCCAACTCACAAACTTTAGATGTGAACAGGCGGGCAGGGAAAGAAATTCTAAGGCAGCTGCGCTTAAGAAATATCTCTGGAATAATAATAGTGGATTTTATATCTATGAAAGATACTTCAGCTGCAGATCAACTCATAAAAGAAATGAAGAATCTCGCGAAACAGGATTTAGTACGCACGCAGATTTTAGGGATTACACGCTTAGGTTTAATGGAAATTACTCGCAAAAACGAATGGATGAGCCCAGTCCAGTTATTACAGGAAAATCCTGAATCTGTGTTTACGATTGAAACGGCTGTTTACCGGCTTGAACGTGAACTTCTTTTTGGAGCAGGAAAAAATCAAGAAGCTATTCTCCTGTCTATAAATCCTCAGCTTAAAATTGTTAAAAAACAATTGCTTTCAAGCAGTATTTCTAGTAAAATTCCACAGGAGCTGTTTGTTAGGGAGGATCCAAGTGTTTCTCACTATCAAATTGAGCTTGAAGGGTCCGTGGACATGATTCGTGAAGTGATTCATAAGCGAGGTTATCATGTTGACAACGTGTTTTGAACTGTGGTAACATTGTTTTGTTATTCTAGTAGCACTTCGATGCTACAACCGCACAGAACAGGTTTAGAAAAACCGTTTCCGGTACCTGAATGGCGAGTCTGAGTAAATCGAGGAGGTGCAATTATGTACGCAATTATTGAAACTGGTGGTAAACAAGTTAAAGTTGAGAAAGGCCAGGAGATCTATGTTGAGAAAGTAAACGTAGAAGCTGGTGACACTGTAACTTTCGACAAAGTTCTATATGTAAGTGGAGACGATTCTAAAATCGGTGCTCCTTACGTAGATGGTGCTTCTGTAACGGCTAAAGTTGAAAAACAAGGCCGTCAGAAAAAGCTTACCGTCTTCAAATATAAGCCTAAAAAGAACTATAAGCGCAAACAAGGTCACCGTCAGCCGTATACGAAACTTGTCGTTGAAGATATCAACGCGTAAGGGTCGAACGGTATGATTAATGTGTCGTTGTTTCGTTCACAGGGAGATATCACAGGTTTCGAGATTTCTGGACATGCTGAGAGCGGACCATATGGTCACGATCTAGTATGTGCAGCAGTTTCAGCTGTATCTTTTGGAGCAGTCAATTCGCTGGTGAGTCTTTGTGAATTCGAACCACATGTCGAGCAGGGTGGAGAAGGCGGTTTTCTTAAAATTGTTCTTCCTGAGGGACTGAATAAAGAAACTTATTCTAAATCCCAACTGCTACTCGAAGGCATGCTGGTTTCGCTTCAGACAATTGAACAGGAATACAACCAATATATTACAATATCAAACCAATAAGGAGGTGGAGACCCATGCTACGTCTTGATTTGCAGTTTTTTGCCCAGAAAAAGGGTGTAGGTAGTACAAAAAACGGCCGTGACTCTGAGTCTAAGCGTCTTGGAGCTAAGCGTGCAGACGGACAAACGGTAACTGGTGGTTCTATCCTTTACCGTCAACGCGGTACAAAAGTTTACCCTGGAGCTAACGTTGGCCGCGGCGGCGATGACACATTGTTCGCTAAAGTGGACGGAGTTGTCAAATTCGAACGTTACGGACGCGACCGCAAAAAAGTCAGCGTTTATCCTGTTGCTCAGGAAGCGTAAACTGAATAGTGTACGGGTTCATACGTAAATTGAAGCCGCGCTGTGCCTTTTGCATAAGCGTGGCTTTTTTTTATATAAAAATTCGAAGATTATTTTAGTTTCCTGCCTATGTTTGCTATACTTTTTATTATTATGGATGACCGAAGGAGCTGACCCCCGTTGGATGACAAAGAGATCATTACGCTGCTCAGACATAAGCGTCATGACTGGATGAATCAAATTCAGCTGCTTCAGGGATACGCATCTCTAGGGAAGCAGGAGCGGTTATTTGAGCAAATCGATGACATAAAAGAAGAAGCTGAAAATGAAAGAAGAATATTGAATAGTGATGCAGTCGCTTTTCCTATTTGGCTAATATCGTTCAATTGGAAGTACGACTATTACAGAATTAAATACTCTTTGAGTGAAGAAGTTGATTTATCCCGTCATGATCAAAAGCTGACGGCTTATGGCGAGCGTATGATTGAGTTGATGAATGACTACAGGGTGGATGATGAACTCTATGAGGGAACCGTCCAAATTTATAAGGGCATAGATGAGCATTCGTTAGGGTTAAGCTGGGAGTGGGATGGCCGCTTCCGGCACACAGAAACTTTTATGGAAGAGTTAAATCAGGCAGGGTTTATAGCCACTATTTTAGAGGAAAGAGAACTATCTATCGAAATGATGGTAGATTGAAGAGGTGAAGAGGATGTTTGTTGATCAGGTTAAAGTATTTGTTAAAGCTGGAGATGGAGGGAACGGTTTAGTTGCCTATCGTCGTGAGAAATATGTTCCAAAAGGCGGACCAGCCGGTGGAGACGGTGGTAATGGCGGGAACGTTATTTTTGAGGTGGATGAAGGGCTGAATACCCTAATGGATTTTCGGTACCAGCATCATTTCAAAGCGGCTCGTGGAGAAAATGGTATGAATCAGAAACAGCATGGTAAAAATGCGGATCCTCTAGTGGTCAGCGTTCCTCCTGGAACAACCGTAAAGGATGCGGACACAGATAAGGTCATTGCTGACTTAACTGAACATAAACAGCGGGCAGTAATAGCAAAAGGCGGAAGAGGCGGCCGTGGCAATGCCAGGTTTGCTACCGCAAGAAATCCTGCACCAGAAATTGCTGAGAATGGTGAACCTGGAGAAGAACTTGATGTGGTCGTGGAATTAAAATTGTTGGCTGACGTAGGGTTAGTAGGATTTCCTAGTGTAGGTAAGTCAACGTTTCTTTCTGTGGTAACTGCAGCAAAACCTAAAATTGCAGATTATCACTTTACCACTTTATCCCCCAACCTGGGAGTGGTGGAAAGTCAGGATCACCGCAGTTTTGTAATGGCGGACCTCCCTGGATTGATTGAAGGCGCCCATGAAGGTATCGGACTTGGTCATCAGTTCTTACGGCACGTTGAGCGAACACGGTTGCTGCTTCATGTTGTGGATATGTCGGGTCTGGAAGGACGCGATCCTTACGAAGATTATGTCACAATTAATAATGAGCTATCTTCTTATGACAAGAGACTTGAAAAACGACCTCAAATCATTGTAGCCAATAAGATGGATATGCCGGATTCGGAAGAGAACCTGAAGGTATTTAAAGAGTATTTAGATAAAGATGTTATGGTTTTTCCTATATCTACAATAACTCGTGAAGGGCTGGATGAACTTCTTTACACGGTAGCTGACAAATTGGATCAAATACCGAAGCAGGAAGAAACTGTTGAAGAAGTCGATGAGCGAGTTGTTTATAAATTTGAAAAAGAAGAAGCTCCTTTCCAATTGACAAGAGCAGATGATGGAGCTTATGTATTATATGGTGAAAAGATTGAATCCTTATTTAGACGAACGGATTTCTCCAGGGATCAGTCCATTAACCGTTTTGCCAGACAAATGCGCAGTATGGGTGTGGATGATGCTTTAAGAAAACGAGGAGCGAAAGATGGGGATACAGTCAGAGTACTTGATTATGAATTTGAATTTGTAGATTAATGAGGGGAGAGGATTGGATGACGGATTATAACGAAAAATTTTATTTAGTCCGTAGTGACATTCTCCCTGAAGCCATGAAAAAAACCATAGAGGCTAAAGCGCTATTAGAACGAGGTAAAGCTGAATCTATATTTGAAGCTGTTCAGCATGTAGGACTGTCAAGGAGTGCTTTTTATAAATATAGAGATGCTGTATTTCCTTTTCAGGCAATGGTAAAAGAGCAGATGATTACTCTTTTCTTTCATTTAGAAGACCGTGCCGGTACATTATCCAATTTATTGCGCACGGTGGCACAGTCCGGGTGCAATGTACTTACCATTCACCAGACGATACCATTACAGGGAAAAGCGAATGTTACCTTGTCACTGAATACGACTGGAATGGTTGGTTCAATAGAGAGGATGCTGCAGCAGCTTCATAAACTCGACTTTGTGGATAGAGTAGAAATTCTAAGTACGGGAGCTTAATTGGAGGGGAAGATATGGCGGAACAACGGATTGGGTATTTAGGACCTAAAGGAACATTTACAAAAATGGCTGTCGACGGCTTGTTCGATGGTGGTACTTATATTGGATATGAAAGCATACCAGCCTGCCTGGATGCAGTGGAAAACGGTGAGGTAGATACGGGAGTAGTTCCCCTTGAAAACGCTATTGAAGGGTCTGTCCACTTGACCATAGATTATTTGGTTCATCAGGTGAATCAGTCCATTATTGCTGAATTGACAGTACCGATTAAACAGCATTTGCTTGTGCATCCAGATCATCATAACCATGACCTTAAAAAAATTTACTCTCATAGTCATGCGATTGCTCAGTGTCACCAATATTTACACAAGAATTACCCGCAAGCAGAGCTTGAATATACTGCTTCCACCGGAAGGGCTGCTGAAATTGTAGCGGATATGGGGACTGGAGCAGCAGCGATTGGAAATCATCTGGCTGCAGAAGAGAATGGGTTGAAGATTCTTGCTGAGAACATTCATGACTACGATAATAACCATACGCGTTTCGCAGTAGTCCAAAAAAATCCTATGACATTAAAGGTAAAAGACCAATTCGTAACAAAGCAGAAGACCACAGTAATGGTAACGCTGCCTAAAGATTATGTGGGGGCTCTTCACCAGGTCCTGGCAGCCTTTGCCTGGAGAAAGATGAACTTATCAAAAATCGAATCAAGGCCAATGAAAACCGGGCTTGGCAACTACTTTTTCTTAATAGATGTTGATCAGCCATACGACCAGATCCTCTTTCCTGGAGTGCAGGCCGAACTAGAAGCTTTAGGGTGTCAGTTGAAAATTCTTGGGACTTATCCAAGTTACCAATTAGATATCCCTTCTCCTATTCGGAGAGCTTAATTTATGCCTCGTCGAAACCTTGTTTATATCAAGGTTTTGGCGAGGTTCTTTTTATTATTCAAAAGAAATATAGGCTTTTTCATCAATCTTTTGGCTTAAACTGCATAGAGTGTTATGAAGCTATTATTGCCTTTTTAGTTTTTAGATTCACAGGAAGGGAGTTGCAATGGTGAGAATTCACATTGTGCAAAAAGGGGATACACTCTGGAAGATTGCCAAAAAGTATGGGGTAGATTTTGAAGAATTGAAATCAGTTAATACCCAGCTTTCTAATCCTGATATGATCATGCCGGGTATGAAGATTAAGGTTCCGCAAGGCACGAAGCAAGTCAAGAAAGAAGCGCCTAAGCAGATGATGCCGAAGAAAGAAATGCCTTCCATGCCACCTTATAAAGACACATCACCTAAACCGATTCCTGTCATCAAAGAGGACGAGAAAAAGCCTGTCAAAAAAGGTGTTATGGATAAACCTATGATGCCTGTACAGCCTATTCAAATGAATATGCCGATTCAAATGCCAAGTATTGACCAGCAAATGCAAAATTATTACACGACTTTTCACTTACCTCAAATGCCAATGCCGAAAGCTCCGAAAGAAGAAGAAATGGCTTCTGAGGAATCGCCAAAAGACGGCGGGAAATCACATTATCAGGAGTCCTCTCAGCAGCCTTACTATCAGCCTATGCAACAGCAGCCCATGCAGCAGCCTATGCAACAGCCAATGCAACAGCCAATGCAACAACAGCCAATGCATCAACAGCCAATGCAGCCTCAATTGGTGCATACAGACTTTTATTGTTGCCCGCCTCATCCTGTAATGATGCCAGCTTATATGCCTATGCAGATGCCTTCCCAGCATAATATGCCTATGTACCCTCACCAGCAAGGCTATATGGGAGCAGAATATGAGGAAAGTTCCTCACCTATGGTCCAGGGAGCTCAAGCAGGAGGGGACTGCGGATGCAGCGGGGACGGTGCTGGGGGGCCTCAGGACTGGTCTCCGGCAATGGGATATGGAGGTCAGCCAATGTATCCGGGTTATCACCATCATGGCTACCCTCACCATGGTTACCCTCAAGGCTATGGTCCTATGCAATACCCAATGGGCGGTTGGGGACCGCATCAGGGCGGAGGCCCCTATGGAATGAGTCCGTACAGCATGCCACAATCGATGGGGAGTGATTACTCGCAGGCAGGGCCAATGGGACCTTATCAGGGTCCTTGGCGGGACGATGATGTAGATGAAAGTTGAGCATACAGAAGGCGATTCATATACGGATCGCCTTTTTCAATGGCTCTGGCAAGAAGAAAAATTACCTATTAGATTAGAAAAGGTAATTAAGCCTAAAGTTTATAAAGTCCGCTATAATGATCATCCGATGATATTAAAAGGATACAGGAGAGCGCAAACGTTAGAACAGCAGATCAACTTCTTTCAGGATTGGAACTATGCCTCAATCTCAGCTGCTCGTCCTCTGCCTTTTCAAGACAATATCTACACAAAAAGTAAGCTGGGGTGCGCGTGGGGGCTTTTTGAATGGGTCCAAGGTAAACATGCGGATTTTGACAATCATTATGATAGAGAAAAAGCTGTGCAAGTGCTGCAGCAATTTCATCGCACTACCAAAGGGATCGCTACTTTAGCTATCCCACGAGATCCACTTTATATTAAATGGGAAAGACGTTTGGAGCAATTTGAGGAAACGCAGGATGTCTTTTCAGAGTACAGAAAAAGAAGTATCTATCAAGAGCTTCGTTTAAACATGATCATCCAACTTGAACGCTTTTCTAATCATCCTTGGGGAGAAGTAGAAGAAAAGGCATGGGAAAATAACGAATGGCTGCACGGCGATGTCGCTCATCATAACTTTATAATTAATAATAAACATGAGATAAAACTAATTGATTTTGATTTGTTACACACCGGACCTCATCTATATGATCATATTCAATTGGGGCAGCGGTTTCTTCCTTATCTGGAGAATCAGCGAGCTTTACTTCTTCAGTATTTCAAGCACACTCCGGACCCTGACATTTGGCTAAAAGGAGTATTGGTTCCTGCCGATCTTCTCAGAGAGTGGTTGTACGGTTATAGACGATGTCTTAGGGGGGAAGTATCTTTTTCCAAGCATATAAAAAAATTAGAGAAAGCATGGGAAAGCCGGAGGAAGTTTGTCCGATATGCTGAACATATGCTAAGATAAAGTATCATATGTGTGAGAGGATGAACAATCCGGTGGAACATAAAGTTAATGAATTAGTTACATGGTTACGAGAACAAGTGGAACAGGCAAATGTAGAAGGCTTACTTGTAGGAGTGAGCGGGGGAATTGACTCCGCGGTAGTCGCAAACTTAATTAAACGCGCTTTTCCAGATCAGTCTCTTGGAGTGATTATGCCTTGTAAAAGTCAGGGAAGCGACCAAAAACACGCTGAAGTAGTGACTAACGCATGCGGTTTATCCTCGATAACAGTAGATTTGACTGAAACTCATGAAGTTATGTTTCAAACAATCAAAAGCCAACTCAAATCAGACGGAATCTTCGACGCTAACCAGGAAAAACTGGCAGACGCAAATTTACGTGCAAGGCTGCGTATGAGTACATTATATGCCATAGCTCAGAACCATAAATATTTAGTAGTAGGTACAGATAATGCTGCTGAATGGTACACCGGATACTTTACTAAATACGGGGATGGTGGAGTGGATCTCGTACCATTAGTTCACCTGCCAAAAGGTGAAGTGCGCGAAATGGCTGCTTATTTAGGCGTTCCTGATGAAATAATAAATAAACAGCCAAGTGCTGGGCTTTGGGAAGGTCAGACAGACGAAAATGAAATGGGAACAAGTTATAATAAAATTGATGCCTTCCTACGCGGCGAAGAAATTCCTGAAGAAGATAGAAAGATTATAGAGTCCATGCATAAAAAATCAGCTCACAAACGTAATCTTCCCCCTTCACCGCCTCAATAAGCTGTTGGGTAAAATTAACTGTTTAAAACATTCTCCTGAAACCATAGTAATGGTAAAAGGAGAATGTTTTTTTATGTGGAAATATTTTATGGTTCTAATGTTTACAATTTTACTAACGGCTGGATGTGGTGCACAGCCTGATGAGCAGACTGGAGACGAAACCACTTACTACGAACCCATCACCTATGGAGGGGACCCTGGCATCAAACGAAGAGGCCAGATTCCCACTGGAGAAGACAGCTGGTTCAAACGTACAGCAGAAGAAGAATTCCGTAACTCCAAATTTAAAGAAACCAACAGAGGGCATGATAATGCGTTTAACAACGAAGAGTCCATGACGATCATGAAGAAGGTTAATGAATTAGAAGAAGTCACGATGACTCAGGCTTTTACGGATGATAAGAAAGTGTATATCGCGGTGATGATTAATCCATATAACCGCAGAGATCAGTCCATTCCTAAAAAGGTTGAGGCAAAAGTCAAAGAAATCACAGATAAACCAATCATCATCTATACCAATAATAATAATTGGGATCACATGAAGGATTTGAACGCCAGGTTAAAAGCTTCGCAGGCTCCAGCTCAGCTAAAAAGTCAGATCAGAGATTTCTTTCAGCAAAACCAGACCGGTAAGTAAGTCGCTTTATTCTCACCGGGAAATTGTGGTATATTGATGAAGGAAAAGATTTGCTTTGGAGAGGAGAATGTCCATGGCTGGTCATTCAAAATGGAGTAATATAAAACGCCGAAAAGGCGCACAAGACGCCAAACGGGGTAAGCTTTTCATGAAGCTGGCAAGAGAGATATTCATGGCTGCCAGGCAAGGCGGCGGGGATCCAGAGATGAATCCCAATCTGCGCTTGGCTGTAGATAAAGCTAAATCAAATAATATGCCGAATGAAAATATCGATCGTGCCATTAAGAAAGCAACAGGTGATCTTGAAGGAGTAAACTATGAAGAGTACACCTATGAAGGCTATGGTCCTGGCGGTGTAGCTGTTATGGTTAAGGTATTAACAGATAATAAAAACCGGACCGCGGCAGACGTGCGGCATGCCTTTAATAAAAACGATGGAAATCTTGGTGAAAATGGCTGCGTCTCCTTTATGTTTGACCGCAAAGGCTATTTAGTGGTTGATCGCGGGGAAACAGAGGTGGACGAAGAAGAAATGATGCTTGAGGTAATCGAAGCCGGAGCGGAAGAAATGGAAACCACAGAGGATCAATTCGAAATTTACGCTGAACCTGAAACCTTTTCTGAAGTGAAGGCTTCGCTTGAAAAAAGCGGGTATTCATTTGTGACGAGTGAAGTTACGATGATTCCAGAAACGTACACGCCTCTGGATGAAGAGGGCGTAGAAAAGATGCTTAAATTAATTGATATGCTTGAGGATAACGATGATGTTCAAGAGGTATATCATAACTTAGATGCTGATGAAGCCATCTTAGAGAAATTATCTTAATCGCTGTCTTTCTATCATAATAACTTCTGTTCCTGGACATACTAGGGACAGAAGTTATTTTTTAGTTAGGGGGACCTGCGATGAATCGATGGTTATGGATTATACCGGCCAGTTTAATTTTTGCAGGATGGCAATGGTTTGCTGCGGAAGAAGAAGTCTCTCTTAGAGCAGAGGATTTATCTCATCAAAGAACGGTCATTAATAAAACACAAGAAAATGCTGTGGAAACTCTAGTGAATCCGGAACCTTTAACGATAAAGGTGGTATTGAAGCAAAATTATCTGGATGGTGTAACAGAGACCATTAATAAGGAAGAAACGATATGGTCTATGGTGGATTTCTGGTCGACTTATGAAGGATGGTCCATAGAATCTCAGGAGCTGGATCAGATTGTTTTCAAAAGACAAGTGGAAGATATCTCACCACTGACTAAGCAGCAGGGGTATTTTGGACTTACGGAAGATGGAGAACTGGCAGTATTTGAGGGCGCTCCCTCTCAAGGGAAGGTTATAGAATCCTTTAAACCTATCCCTATAGAACCATTAGAATCGAAGAGAAAGTCAGAATTGATAGATGGTATTAAAATTAAGGATGCCTCTCATTTTGAGCAAGTCGTTAAGCAGTATGCAGGAGAAGAACAGCCGCTATGAATGCTCATAGACGGCTGTTTTATTTTTGTGTAAGTTGGGAGCCTCGATTATTTTTGAAACAAGTTGATTAAATCTGGTTGAACACGGCAGGAATCTACATTTTTCTTCCGGTTCTGTCATGGGCGAACATGTGCTTGTGTGTTACAATAGAGAGTGCTAAGCAATACAGGTAAGAGAGGACTTCCAACTATGATTACTTATGTAAAAGGACAATTAAGCTTAATTGAAGATGCGTCTATAATTCTTGAAACAGGCGGTATCGGTTATGAGATTCTATGTGCTAACCCTTACAACTTTCAAGATTATTTAAACCGAGAGATCAAAGTTCATACATACCACTATATCCGAGAAGATCAACAAACATTATTTGGCTTCAGGAAAAAAGAAGATAAACAGCTGTTCGCCCAACTTTTAAATGTTTCTGGAATCGGTCCGAAGGGTGCTTTAGCTATACTTGGTACGGTAAGTGTGCCCGAGTTCGTCTCAGCTATTGAACAGGAAGACGATAAGTACTTAACTAAATTCCCTGGTGTCGGAAAAAAGACCGCGAGACAGATGATATTGGACTTGAAAGGCAAATTGATTGTATGGCTGCCTGATGAGCAGAATGAAGATACAATTTTCTATCAAGAGGAACTAACTTCAAAAGAAAAAAGAGAGCGTATAGAAGATGCACTTGAAGCATTAAAGGCTTTAGGATATACAGAAAAAGAAATTAAATTGGCACGAACAGAACTTCAAAAAACCAGTGAAGGCAGTGTTGATGATTATGTAAGACAAGGGTTACAGATATTGATGAAGTCATAACTGGAAGGGGGAACTAATGTGGAAGATCGAATGATTTCCGGCGAGTTGCAGGAGACAGATCAGGACATTGAACTTAGTTTGAGACCGGAAACGCTCAAACAGTATATTGGTCAGGACCAGACTAAACGAAATCTGCATATTTTTATTGAAGCAGCAAAGATGAGAGAAGAACCTCTGGACCATGCACTTCTCTACGGCCCTCCTGGACTCGGGAAAACGACGCTTGCTTCTATTATTGCCAATGAAATGGGGGTGCAGTTCAGGACAACGGCTGGACCTGCCATTGAGAGGGCGGGAGATCTGGCGGCAATTTTATCTTCACTGGAGCCTGGGGATGTTCTTTTTATAGATGAAATTCATCGATTACCAAGATCGGTAGAAGAAGTGCTCTACCCGGCCATGGAAGACTTCTGTTTGGACATTGTAGTAGGCAGCGGCCCCAGTGCAAGATCAATGCGCCTTGATCTGCCTCCATTTACTCTGGTCGGAGCCACCACAAGGGCCGGTTTGTTATCGGCTCCGCTTCGAGACCGATTCGGTGTTCACAGCAGGTTAGAATATTATGAAACAGAAGCTTTATGTTCGATTGTAGAGAGGACGGCAGATATTTTTCATGTGGAAATTGATCTTAATGCTGCTGTGGAAATTGCCCGGCGTTCGAGAGGAACACCGCGTATTGCCAACCGATTATTTAAACGGGTGAGGGATATAGCTCAGGTCAAAGGTGAATCCGTGATCTCTCTCGAAACGACACAAGAAGCGCTAGAAATGCTTCAAGTAGACGCTGAAGGACTCGATTATATAGACCACAAGCTTTTAAAAGGCATTATGGATGGGTTTCGAGGTGGACCAGTGGGGCTTGATACTATTTCGGCTACAATTGGAGAAGAGTCTCAGACTATTGAGGATGTGTACGAGCCGTTTCTTCTTCAAATTGGATTTATACAAAGAACTCCGCGTGGACGTGTCGTAACACCTAAAGCATACGCTCACTTCCATAGGGAGGTGCCCGGAACTTGACTGGGTTCGGAAAAATATTTATTGTTATAGGGATTGTATTTATCGTGATAGGACTTTTATGGAGTTTTGTTGGCAGACTTCCAGGTGATTTGTCTTTTAAAAAAGGGAATACAACCTTTTATTTTCCAATTATGACGTCCATTGTTGCGAGTATTGTTCTATCACTTATATTTTATATTATTGGTAAAATACGCTAAGGAAGAATAGGGGATTTAAATGGATATTAAGCAGTATGATTTTGAACTGCCCGAAGAGCTTATTGCTCAGGTTCCGCTTCAGGATCGTTCTTCTTCACGCCTCATGGTTTGCGACCGGAGCGCTGAAACAATAGAACATTACCATTTTTCAGATATTGAACGGCTATTAAAGCCAGGCGACTGCCTCGTTTTAAATGATACACGCGTACTCCCGGCAAGGCTATTTGGAGCAAAAGAAGACACGGGAGGAAAAGTAGAGGTTCTTCTCCTTCATCAGGATTCGAAAGACGAGTGGGATGTACTTATCAAACCTGCTAAAAAAGTAAAACCAGGTTCTCGTATTGTGTTCGGGGACGGACAGTTAATAGCCGAATGCACGGAGCTTCAAGAGCATGGAGGAAGAAAAGTCAGGTTCTCTTATGAGGGGATTTTTATGGAGGTACTGGAATCCCTTGGTGAGATGCCGCTTCCCCCTTATATTAAGGAGCAGCTGTCGGACAGGGAACGTTACCAGACTGTATATGCGAAGGAAGAAGGATCTGCAGCAGCACCTACTGCCGGACTTCATTTTACTAATGAACTACTTGAAAACCTTCAAGCTTCCGGTGTAACTATAGCCTATCTCACCCTTCATGTCGGCCTTGGAACCTTCCGTCCTGTTAGTGTCGATAAGGTGGAAGACCACGATATGCATGCTGAGTTCTACCAAGTATCTCAAGAAACGGCTGACCAATTGAATCAGGTGAAAAAACAGGGAGGTCGAATTATCTCTGTAGGTACAACTTCCACAAGGACTTTGGAAACAATCATCCGTGATTACGGTACTTTTCAGGAAGCTAGCGGATGGACGGATATATTTATCTATCCACCCCAAAAGCTGAAAGCGATTGACGGACTGATTACTAATTTTCATCTGCCTAAATCCACGCTGATTATGCTTGTCAGTGCCTTTGCGGGTCGTGATTTTGTTCTGGAAGCATATGCTAGAGCTGTGGAGAATAAGTATCGATTTTTCAGCTTTGGAGATGCGATGCTGATTATTTAGTTAGATTATTGCTTGAAGTGGAGAAAGGAAAGAAATAATGGCAATCACATATGAATTAATTAAAACATGTAAACAAACTGGTGCACGTCTCGGCAAAGTTCATACCCCTCACGGATCATTTGAAACTCCAATGTTCATGCCGGTAGGTACGCTTGCAACGGTAAAAACGATGAGTCCCGAGGAACTTGAGCAAATGGGAGCTCCAATTATACTTTCTAACACGTACCATTTGTGGCTGCGTCCCGGGGAAGATATCGTTGAAGAAGCAGGAGGTCTTCATTCTTTCATGAACTGGAATGGATCGATCCTTACAGATTCAGGAGGATTTCAAGTATTCAGCTTAAGTGACTTGAGACAGATTGAAGAAGAAGGTGTGCATTTCCGTAACCATATCAGCGGAGAGAAGTTATTTCTTTCACCTGAGAAAGCCATGCAGATCCAAAATTCACTTGGTGCTGATATTATGATGGCTTTTGATGAGTGTCCTCCGTACCCGGCCGAGCATGACTATATGAAAAAGTCAGTGGAGCGGACCAGTCGTTGGGCTGAACGATGCCTGGAAGGCCACCAGAGACCTCATGATCAGGGGCTATTTGGGATTATCCAAGGAGGAGAATATGAAGATTTGCGCCGCCAAAGCGCAAGAGATCTTACTTCAATGGATTTCCCAGGTTATGCTATTGGAGGGCTTTCCGTTGGTGAGCCGAAAGATGTTATGAACCGAGTGCTTGATTTTACGGCTCCTCTCCTGCCTGATGAAAAACCACGTTATTTAATGGGAGTAGGCTCACCCGATTCACTAATTGACGGAAGCATGCGGGGCATAGATATGTTTGATTGTGTTCTGCCGACCCGGATTGCACGTAATGGTACATGTATGACTTCTAATGGCCGATTGGTTGTCCGTAATGCAAAATTCGCCCGGGATTTTCGCCCGATTGATGAAAATTGTGACTGCCATACGTGCCGCAATTACAGCCGCGCGTACATCAGACATCTTGTTAAATCAAGTGAAACATTTGGCTTTAGATTAACTACTTATCATAACCTGTATTTTCTGTTAAAATTAATGAGGCAAGTGCGTGAAGCCATTAAAGAAGATCGACTCGGAGACTTTAGAGAAGAATTCTTTGAACAATATGGTTTCAATAAACCAAATGCGAAGAACTTTTAGAAGGGGGGAAATTAAATGGATACATTAGTCGGTTTATTACCAATTATTCTAATGTTTGTCATTTTCTATTTCCTATTAATTCGTCCGCAGCAAAAGAAACAGAAAAAAGTACAACAAATGCAGGCGGACTTGCAAAAAGGCGATAGAATCATCACAATCGGAGGTCTCCATGGTACGGTCCATGCTATAGATGAAGGATCTCTAGTTATTACGGTACAGGATGGAACGCAAATGAAATTCGATCGTTCATCTGTTCGTGAGAAACTAAATCAGGACTAATGATTACAATCCCGCTGTATTTGCAGCGGGATTTCTCATGTTCAATTATCTTTTTGCCGTTCGTCTTGGCAAATTGACCCCAATCATACCTCCGAGCCAGGCTGCTAGAACCAATCCTCCGAAATAACTGAGCTGCGGCAGTGATATCCATTGGTTCTCAAAAATGATTTGGAATAAAGCCATAGCCGCTACGAAAATTAGACCTGTCATAACCCCGGAAAGCCACCCCTTCTGCTCTCCTTTGTAAGCAGCCATCATTCCACCAAATGCTAAAATACTTAAACCGGTGATCAGGGCTGCTTGATTAAGGGTTTGATATTCCATAGATGTAAAACGAAGGAAAAGAGCCAGTACAGCCGCTGAAATAATCATGAGTAGAAGAATAGAGCCGATTCCATATCCAAGGACGCCCTGCGTAAATTTTTTCATAAAATAAATCCCCCTTCTTAAGCTTGTCATTAACACTATATGCATGTTTAAGCCTTAGATAGAAGTAGATATTTTCCTACTTACTTGAATACGTATAGAGTAAAGACCTTATAAAAGGGGAAGGTGTATGGCAACTCTACTTGCATTACTCATATTCGTAGCGAGCTATGTTTTAATTATGACGGAGAAGTGGAATCGGGCACTTGTAGCCTTAGCCGGCGGTGTTCTTCTATTAGTGACGAAAGTGTACGAGTGGGAGGAGGCATTTGGGTTTATTGATTGGGAGACAGTGGCTTTGCTTTTTTCTATGATGGTGCTGGTTTCCATTACGAAAAAAACCGGCGTATTTACCTATATGGCTATTCGTTTAGCTCAGATGGTGAAAGGACGTCCTATACCTTTGCTTGCCGTAAGTGCAATATTTACTGCTGTTGGCTCTGCCTTTTTAGATAACGTAACAACCGTTCTGCTATTCGTTCCTGTACTCCTTACATTAATTGACCGATTACAACTTCCGGCTTTTCCTTATTTACTTGTTACGATATTCAGCTCAAATATCGGCGGGACTGCGACTTTGATCGGTGATCCACCTAACATTATGATAGGACAGGCGGTAGAGCATTTTAGTTTTCTATCCTTTATTTATCATTTAGGTCCAGTGGTGCTCGTGATTTTTGGATCTGTGTTAACTATCTTACTGCTTATATTCCGCAAGCAATTAATCTACAATCCGGAACTAGCTGCTGCTCTTTTGGAAATGGACGCGCGTGAACATCTAAAGGTCTCCCGTTTATTATTCCAGTCCGTTTCTGTACTGATTTTAACCATCATGGGTTTTATGATGCATCCATTTGTACATATGGATATTACCACCATTGCTGTCAGCGGAGCTTTATTACTCTTGTTTTTAACTGACAAAGAGCTCGATGTTGAACACGTTTTTCAAGAGGTGGAGTGGGTAACCTTATTCTTCTTCATGGGGTTGTTTATGCTGGTAGGCGGCTTAGAAACAGTCGGTGTTATTGATGAACTGGCCCGTATGATGGTGTGGGTTTCTGGAGGGGATCTGCCTATTACTTCAATGGTCATGTTATGGAGTGCGGGTTTGCTTTCAGGGGTAGTAGACAATATTCCGTTTGTGGCAGCTATGATTCCAGTTGTGCAGGAGCTCCAGGGTTACGGAATGATGAATGTGGATCCTATATGGTGGTCACTTGCTTTAGGTGCATGTCTTGGAGGGAATGGAACGCTGGTGGGCGCATCGGCGAATGTTGTGGTAGCGGGTATAGCTGCGAGTCACCGTCAGCCCATACCGTTTCTTAAATTTTCAATTTATGGAATTCCTGTCCTGATTTTATCTTTATTGATCGCGTCCATTTACGTTTACTTTAGATATTTGCTTCCCTTTTCATCATAAAAAAGTAAGAATGGGTCATCTTATAAGAGAGTATCCTCTTGAAAGGTCGTGGGCACGAGTGGCTTTCCTGGCTCTTATATTAAGAACCCTTCTTACCTATTTAATTATTCTATTTGTGTTTCGATTTATGGGCAAAAGAGAAATCGGTGAACTGAGTGTCATGGATTTGGTTGTTTTTATTATGCTCGCTGAAATCGGAGTGTTTTTAATTGAACAACCTGATTCTTCGATCTGGAAATCAGTCGTCCCAATGGCGGTGTTATTAATTATACAACTCGGCAGTGCCTGGATATCATTAAAGAATCAGAGGTTTAGAACATGGTTTGATGGAAAGCCTTCTGTTATCATTAAACACGGTAAAGTAGACGAATACGAGATGAAACGGCAGCGCTATAATTTTAATGATTTACTTATACAATTGCGTGAACATGGGATTCAACAAGTAAATGATGTAGCTTATGCTATCTTAGAACCTTCAGGTAAACTCTCGGTTTTTGAAAAAGATGATCAGGGTCATTCCTCATATGCTGTAGTCCTCGTCGCGGATGGAGAAATTCAATATAGCGGATTGAAAAACGTACGTAAAAATAAGAACTGGCTTTTAAATGAACTTAAAAAACAGGGATATGATTCTGTAGATAAAGTTTCTTTATGTACTATTAATGAGGAAGGCGAAGTTTCTATAGATGAAAAAAATCAATTTCAATAAAATAACCGCTTTCTATAAGCGGTTATTTTTTATGAAAGATTTTCTTCCACGGTATCAACTTCCACTCGTCTTTGCGTAAAAGTTTGAATAGAAACAGAAGTGCCAGATAAAGAAGCGTAAGGATGAAACCCATCCATAGGAGCTGTGGAATCGGCCTGCTTTCATGAAGCAGGTACTGCTTCATTGTGAAACCAACGTAGCCGGTAATACCAACAACCAGTGCGAAACGGATAAACATGTCCAGTGGGAGGGTCATGACTTTGTGTTTAATAAGTACTCCAAGATGCAGAAGAGTAACAACAACAACGCCTACTACCATAGCTATGGCCACACCGTGAATTCCAAACTCGGGGCGGGAGCTTAAACTGACTAATACAATAAATTTAATAATCGAACCAATTAGCGTGTTCCACATCGCGGGCTGTGCTAAATCTAATGCTTGCAAAGTAGCCTGCAGCGGTGACTGAATGTAATGCAGCAAGAAAAATGGAGCCATAAACTGAAGCATAAAAGCAGCTTGGCTGGTACCGTACACCGTCATGAGGATAACGGCAGGGAAAATCATGAAAACGACTGTAATGACGCCTCCGGAAGCTAATGAAAGGCGGATGGACTGCATAATTCGGTACTGAATGGTTTCTTTTTTACCTACAGCCGCTGCTTCACTAATTGAAGGAACAAGGGCAGTTGAAAGAGCATGGGTTAAAAAAGTAGGTAAGAAAAGCAAGGGAAGTACATATCCAGTGAGTTCCCCGTATAGTTTAGTTGATTCTGTTGCAGCGAAGCCAGCTATAGCAAGACTCTGGGCAACAAGAATGGGTTCAAAGAAATAGGTAAGGGAACCGATAAAGCGGCTGCCCGTGGTAGGAAGCGCGATAGCCATTAACTCTTGAAAAGTTTGTCTTCCTTTCCCCACGTGTTTTTTCCAGGTCTTGCGCAGTTTAAACGATTTTTGCAGATTGAACTGTCTCAGCATATAAATCAATGAAACGAATTCACCTAAAACCACGGCCGCCATAGCTCCTGCTGCGGCATATTCGACACCATAAGGATAAAGGAGTTTAGTTAAAACTAGTACTCCTCCGATACGGACTACCTGCTCAATAACTTGAGACAGAGCCTGAGGCTTCATATTCTGTCTTCCTTGAAAATAACCTCGAATTACCGACGCAACAGCAATGATGGGTATAATCGGTGTGACCACTAATAAAGGAAAAAGAGCACGCGGGTCAGTTAGAAAATAGGAAGCGATAACAGGGGCAAGTATAAATAAAGCGCCTGTAAAGATAATACTTAAGGAACCGGTAATCGATAAGGAGACTATTAAGATACTTTTAATTTTCTTCTCATTACCTGTGGCTTCAGCTTCCGATACGCGTTTTGATATAGCTACAGGAAGACCGAACTGTGTAATGGTAATGGCAAGAATCAGAGTAGGCAGGGCCATCATATAAAGCCCTACTCCTTCGGCTCCCATCACACGAGCAACAACAATCCGGTTGATAAACCCAAGCAGACGAGTGACCAGCCCCGCAGCTATCAGGATGAGGGCCCCATGTAAAAAGGTTTGCTTAGACATAAAAACAATCCGCCTTCTCAAAGTATTAAAATTCAGCTACAATGAAGTATATGCTTAGCCTTGGACAAGGCATGACAAAGGTTTAGAATTAACGAGAAGAGAGGGCGGGGACAGGAAAATAGTAAAAAATTTTCATAATAGATCAATGATTAGAAGCCGCCAAAAATTGTGCGAAGTTGTTCAAAAATATGATCACTCTTTTGTTACATAGATGATGGATTGCCTCGCACGCTCTATAAACAGCTTGATTAGAGAATAAGGATCGAAATATCACATAACACAGGGTGGATAGAATTCTTAACTGGACCATAGAAACGACTTTGGATGTTGTCAAAAATAAAAATAGTAGTAAAATTGGTACGGATAGACAAACAACGAAACCCTGACAACTTAGGAAACAGACACGTACTTACTGCAAGTACATAAGTTTTTCAAAAATGAACAGGCGGGCAAGATTAAAGGAGGAAATGAACGTTATGGTGAAACGGGGGCGTATCGTCGCCTTTTTTCTAGTAGTGCTTCTATTAGCGGCTACAATAGGGACGACTGTAACAGGTGTAACTAAAAATATAAACTTAGGACTGGATCTGCAGGGTGGATTTGAAATCCTGTATGATGTGGAGCCTTTGAACGAAGACCAGGAAGTTAACGATAATGTCCTGGAAGCGACCGTTGAATCCCTGAACAGACGAGTGAATACCCTGGGGATTAGTGAAACGAATATTTCCATTGAAGATGGCGGACGTATCCGAGTTCAACTCGCTGGAATTCAAGATCAGCAGGAAGCCCGGGATTTACTGGCTACTACAGCTGAACTTTCTTTCCGCGGCGCGAATGGAGAAGAATATTTAGATGGATCAGACCTGGTGGAGGGAAGCGCCCAGCAAACCTATGATCAGAACAATGCTCCGGCTGTTTCTCTTGGCGTAAAAGATCCTGGTAAATTTTATGATGTTTCTGAAGAGGTTGTTAATACCCCTGATGATCCAAATACGCCTTATCCAGAGGATGTGCTGGTTATATGGCTTGATTATGATGAAGAAACGTCCTTTGCTGAAGAGTATGGAAAGGCCGATCCGGCTTATCTATCAGCACCAAGATTTCCAGATGGACCAGTTAGAAGTTCCACTGTACAGATTACAGGGGACTTTACAGTAGAGTCAGCGAAAGAACTAGCGGATCTCTTAAATGCAGGTTCCCTTCCAGTAAATCTGGAAGAAACCTATTCTACCTCAGTAGGAGCTCAATTCGGTGAACAGGCGATGAATAAAACGATCGTGGCTGGTGCCATTGGTATAGCTACTATTTTCTTATTCATGATGGCTTATTACCGCTTTCCAGGAATCATAGCGGTTGTGACATTGACCGCATATGTTTATCTAATATTAGTGGTCTTTGAAGCCATGAACGGGGTGCTAACCCTCCCAGGGATAGCTGCTCTTATACTCGGTGTAGGTATGGCGGTTGATGCCAATATTATTACCTATGAAAGAATTAAAGAGGAATTAAAAGCCGGCAAATCAGTGATGTCAGCTTTTAAAGCTGGTAATAAACGTTCTCTAGCTACCATTCTCGATGCGAACATTACCACACTGATCGCAGCTACTGTCCTTTTCATCTTTGGGACAAGTTCTGTAAAAGGCTTTGCTACGATGCTGATTGTAAGTATTTTAGTCAGCTTCATTACCGCTGTATATGGAACGCGTCTTCTTATGGGGCTATGGGTCAAGAGCCGCTTTTTAAATAAACGGCCTAAGTGGTTCGGTGTGAAGCAGGAAGATATTCATTCTCTTGAGGATGGCGAAGAAGTTGAAGCAACGGTTATGAACCGTAGGTTTGACTTTGTTGGTTTAAGGAAAAGGTTCTTTGCAATTTCCATTATCTTGATTGCAGCCGGTATTCTGGCTCTTGCTGTTTTCCGTCTGAACCTGGGTATTGATTTTACAAGCGGCTCAAGGGTCTCCATTTTATCTGATGGAAATATCAATGCTTCACAAGTTGAGGAGACCATGGAAGAAGAGTTTAACGTTATCCCTAAGAAAGTAGTAATATCGGGAGACAATGATGAAATTGCTGTGGCTCGTTTTGACAGCGAATTAAGTAAAGATAAAGTTGGAGAAATTCAAAGTTACTATGAAGATGAATTCGGCAATACGCCAAACGTAAGCACGGTATCCCCTGTAGTTGGTCAGGAGTTAGCTAAGAATGCAGCATTGGCTGTTTTGTATGCATCTATCGGGATTATTATTTATGTAACCATTCGATTTGAGTTTTTCTTTGCAATGACAGCTATCATAGCCCTGCTTCACGATGCTTTCTTTATCATTGCCCTCTTTAGTCTTACAAGGCTTGAGTTTGATATTACAATTATAGCTGCGATCTTAACGATTGTCGGTTATTCAGTTAACGATACCATCGTTACGTTTGACCGGATTCGTGAAAACTTGAAGCTTAAGAAGAAGGTCAAGTCCTTTAAAGAACTCGCTAAAGTTGTGAACGACAGCTTGATGCAGACATTAGCCAGAAGTATTAATACGGTGATCACCGTAATATTCGCAGCAATAATGCTTATGTTATTTGGAGCCTCGTCGATTACAAACTTCGCCTTTGCTCTTGTAGTAGGACTACTTGCAGGAACGTATTCTTCCTTATTTATTGCCTCACAGCTATGGCTGATCTGGCGTGGGAAGAACATCAAAGATAATCCGATTCAGTTTGTTAAGAAGAAGAAAACAGATGGACCTCAAGTGTGACCAAATGAAGCAGCCTCATCTACGGATGAGGCTGCTTTTTTGATTGAGAATTAGCAAATTTGGGTATAGTTAAATGAATAGTATTATTGATCTAAAAAGCTTTATAAATGACTTTTGGTTTATAAAAGCAAGATTAAACGATCAATTTCTGGCTTTTAAAAACAGATAAGTATGATAAAAGGAGGAAAAAACGTGAAAGGGCAATCTTACATTATTTTTGCACTTATTTTTGCTTTAATTATTGCTATATTTGCTGTGATCAATGTGGAACCTGTACAAGTTAATTATATGTTTGGGACAGGTGAAGCGCCTTTAATCCTGGTTATCTTAATATCCGTTCTATTAGGCGGGCTTGCTACGGCGTCTGTAGGAGCCGTTCGTTACTTTAAGTTAAAGAGAGAAAATCGTTCTTTGAAGCAAAAAGTCAATCAATCTACCGAGTCTGCACCTTCTACTGGTATTGGGGAAGACCCTGAAGCAATTGATTCTAACGAAGATAATGAGAATAGAAATGTTACGTAAAAGTCGTTTGCCACCCCTCGTCCCCTCTTGTATAATAGATGGGTCAGGGGTGAACTTATGATACAAAGTAAGATGAAATGGCAGTTTACATATAATGATAATGTTGAAGGATTTGAGGTTCAGAAAGGTCTGACCCCTTTAACACAGCAAATGCTTGAGAAGCGGGGCATTATAGAGCCGGACGCCGTTGAGCAGTTTTTGAACCCTTCTATTAACTATTTACATGATCCATTCCTAATGGAAGGGATGGATAAAGCAGTAAAACGAGTTAAAGCTGCAATTGATCGTCAAGAGTCCATTCTTGTTTTTGGAGACTACGACGCGGATGGTGTTAGCTCAACGACTTTAATGATTGAGGCTTTAAGAGAAGCTGGCGCTAATTGTGATTTTTATATACCCAACCGTTTTACAGAGGGCTATGGACCAAATGAAGAAGCCTTCTTATTCGCGAAGGATTCTGGATATTCCGTAATCATTACGGTTGATACGGGAATTGCAGCCATTCATGAAGCGGAAGTAGCTAAACAACTGGGAATGGATCTGATTATAACCGATCACCATGAAGTTCAAGAAGTATTACCAGATGCCTATAGCATCATTCACCCAAAAACCTCCAGCCGCTATCCATTCCAGGAATTGGCGGGGGTAGGTGTTGCTTTTAAATTTGCGGAAGCTTTACTAGGAAGATTTCCTAAGGATTATCTGGATCTGGTCGTCATTGGGACCATTGCCGATCTGGTTCCGCTTCAGGGAGAGAACCGAGTACTGGCTTCGATGGGCCTTTCGGCTATTTCCCAATCAAAACGCCCAGGAGTACAGGCTTTGCGTGAAGTTTGCGGCATTGAAGGTGAGATGAATGAAGAAACGATTGGATTTACCATCGGTCCTCGTATGAATGCTGTAGGACGATTGCAAGACGCTACTCCGGCAGTGGAATTGCTTCTTTCTAATGAGAGGGAAGAGGCTCAGCAGATCGCTTCATTTATTAATCAAATTAATCAGGAACGTCAGAAAATAGTGGCAGAGATTGCCAAAGAGGCAGAAGAGCTGCTATCTTCAAGGTCTGAGGATCTTGAAAACGTAATCGTGGTTGCTAAAGAAGGTTGGAACCCGGGAGTCTTAGGGATCGTTGCTTCTAAACTTGTGCGTCAATTCGACAGACCTGCTATTGTTCTGGGAATTGACCCTGAAAAGGGAGAAGCAAAAGGTTCTGCTCGAAGTATCGATGCGTTTGATCTCTTTGCTAATTGTATGGAAGTCAGGGACCGTTTTCTTCATTTTGGAGGTCATGCTCAAGCGGCAGGAATGACTTTAGAAGTAGAGAAAATTGACGAACTAAGAACAGCACTAAACGATCTTGCAGAGCAGAAGTTAACGGAGGATGACTACCAGCAAGTATTGGATATTGAAGCCACTCTTGAACTGGGTGACATCTCTATAAAACAGATAGAAGAAATCGATCAACTCCGGCCTTTTGGGATGGGGAATCCTAAACCGCTGTTTCACTTGAAGCATACTCCTAAAGAGCTCAGGCTGATTGGAAGTAAAAAAAATCATTTGAAATTGCAATTTCAAAAAGAACAGTCACGAGTAGATGGTATTGCCTTCGGTATGGGCGATGTTTATCCGCACCTGACTCCCTCAGACCCTTTAGAGGTAGTGGGAGAATTGGGAATTAACGAATGGAATGGTCGAAAAAACCTTCAGATTATGGTTAAAGATTTACGAGTGAATGACTGGCAGTTATTTGATCTGCGGGGATCAAAGCATGTGGAGAAAAAACTTGCAATACCTGCAAATGAGTATTATGCAGCGATATCATTTCAAGGAGAACTTAATGCACCTCACGATATTCCTGTGTACACTCCGGAAGAAATTACTGAGGGTGACATGATTGATGGACTATTGCTATTAGATTTACCTGAGCGGATAAGTCAATTAGAGGAACTTCTCAGCCGTGTTTCTGTAAGTAAAGTTTTTGCCTGTTACCGTCTGGAAGAAAGTACCTTTTTAAAAACCTGGCCGACCCGTGATCATTTTAAGTGGTTTTATGGTATGCTGTTGAAGCGTAAGGAATTCAACCTGAAACAGGAAGGTGAACAGCTGGCTAAGAGAAAAGGCTGGGATCAATCTATGGTTGAATTTATTTCGAAGGTGTTTTTTGAACTTGAATTTGTTAGAATAAAAGATGGAATTGTAACGATAAATTCAAAACCTTCGCAGAAGGATTTAAAAGAATCTACCTTATATAAAGAGCGTGAAGAGCGTTTATACATGGAACAAATCTTGTATTATTCCACTTACAAGGAGTTAAAAGAATGGTTCAATAATTATTTGAACCAGAGTTCCAAGCATTCCAAGGAGGAAGTAGTTAATGGATTATAAAGAACATATCGCTATTGTAGAAAACTGGCCTAAAGAAGGCATTCAATTCAAGGATATTACACCTTTGATGGACAACGGTCCGGCATTTAAATCAGCGGTTGACGATATCGTTGACTATGCGAAAGATAAAGAGATAGACATCGTAGTTGGACCTGAGGCACGCGGATTTATTGTCGGCTGTCCTGTTTCCTACGCTTTAGAAATTGGTTTTGCTCCTGTCCGTAAAGAAGGGAAGCTTCCAAGAGAGACGATTAAAGTAGATTATGGACTTGAATATGGCAGTGACATCCTTACGATTCATAAAGACGCTATTAAACCAGGTCAGCGTGTTATGATTGTAGATGATCTCCTTGCCACGGGGGGCACAATTGAAGCGACGATTAATCTCGTAGAACAGCTGGGCGGAGTGGTTGCCGGCTGTGCTTTCCTGATAGAACTTACGTATTTAGATGGACGCAGTAAGCTTGATGGGTACGATGTATTAACATTAATGCAATACTAACTTAGAAAGAGTGCCCTCAATTAGGGCGCTCTTTGTTTTACAGGTGAGGGGGCAGCATCTATCTCTTTACATTTCATCTGCTTTTTTTGATAATATAAATCAAATATCTTTTTAAAGAAAGTCTACAGAAACCAGGGTGATTGAATGGCGAAAGATACAGTTCTAACAGCTGAAGAAGTAATAGAACAAGCAAGCACATACTTGAATGAGGATGACCTTGCCTTTATTCGCCGTGCCTATCAGTTTGCTGAACAGGCACACAGCGACCAGTTCCGTAAATCCGGGGAGCCTTATATAATCCACCCTATTCAGGTAGCAGGGATTCTTGTGAACCTGGAAATGGATCCGGAAACGATAGCAGGAGGGTTTCTTCATGATGTAGTTGAAGATACAGAAGTGAGTATTGAAGAAATAGAAAAAGCCTTCAATACGGAAGTATCCATGCTAGTCGATGGGGTTACGAAGTTAGGAAAAATTAAATATAAATCTAAGGAAGCTCAGCAAGCGGAGAATCACCGGAAAATGTTTGTGGCAATGGCCAAAGACATCCGTGTTATTCTTATCAAGCTGGCTGACCGCCTTCATAATATGAGGACATTGAAGCACCTTCCTGCTGAAAAGCAAAGAAGAATTTCCAATGAGACTTTGGAGATTTTTGCTCCTTTGGCTCATCGTCTTGGTATATCTACAATTAAATGGGAACTCGAAGATACAGCGCTGCGTTATTTAAATCCACAGCAATATTACCGGATTGTACACCTAATGAAACAAAAGCGTAACGAGCGGGAACATTATATTGAAGAAGTTATGGATGAGATTCGCAGTCAGTTGAAGGACGTTAATATTGATGCAGATCTTAATGGAAGACCTAAGCATTTATACAGTATTTATAGAAAAATGGTTTTGCAGAATAAACAATTTAATGAAATTTATGACCTGCTTGCTGTTAGGATTACGGTAAACAGTATAAAGGACTGTTATGCTGTTCTTGGGATCATTCACACTTGCTGGAAGCCGATGCCTGGTCGCTTCAAAGACTACATTGCTATGCCAAAACCTAACCTTTATCAATCTCTGCACACGACTGTAATTGGTCCAAAAGGCGATCCTTTGGAAGTTCAAATCCGCACCCATGATATGCATGAGATAGCTGAGTATGGAATTGCTGCACACTGGGCTTATAAAGAAGGGCGTCAAAGTGCTGCGGAACAGTCGTTTGAAGAAAAATTGACCTGGTTTAGAGAAATTTTGGAGTGGCAAAGTGAAACTCATGATGCCGAAGAGTTTATGGAATCTTTGAAAGTCGATTTATTTTCAGACATGGTCTATGTGTTCACACCAAAAGGGGATGTAATTGAGCTGCCTTCTGGTTCTGTCCCTATTGATTTTGCTTATCGTATACACACTGAAGTAGGCAATCAAACGATCGGTGCTAAAGTAAACGGAAAAATGGAACCATTAGATTATGTGCTCAATACCGGTGATATTTTAGAAATCATGACTTCCAAACATTCCTATGGCCCTTCCAAAGACTGGATTAAATTAGCACAAACTTCTCAGGCAAAGAATAAAATTAAGCAGTTTTTCAAAAAACAGAGAAAAGATGAAAATATCGGGAAAGGCAAAGAGCTGGTAGAGAAGGAAATTCGTAATTTCGGAATTCAGCCTAAAGATGTACTTACTCCTGATAATTTAATTCGTGTTTCTGAAAAGTTCAATTTTAGCAGCGAAGATGATATGTTTGCGGCTGTAGGTTATCAAGGAATTACAGCAGCCCAAATCGCAACCAGGATTACAGAAAAATGGAGAAAACAGAAACAAAAACAGCAGAACCTGGAACAAACATTGGCGGATGTAAGTACAACTGAAATTAAAACGCCCGCGAAGAGCGGTAAGAAAGATTCAGGAGTGCGTGTGGAGGGAGTAGACAATTTGCTCGTTCGGTTGTCTAAATGCTGTAACCCTGTACCTGGTGATGATATCGTGGGATACATTACGAAAGGGAGAGGTGTTTCTGTTCACCGAACGGATTGTCCTAATGTGAAAACGGAAGAAGCACAAACCCGGCTCCTTCCTGTTCAATGGGAAACTTCTGTCACGGATTCAAAACAGTACCATGTTGACCTTGAAATATGGGGATATGACCGCAGAGGGCTTCTAAACGAAGTTCTCCAGGCAGTTAATGAGACAAAAACTAATATTACCGCGGTTTCTGGTAAATCCGACAGAAACAAGATGGCCACCATTCATATTACAATTCTGATCCAAAACACGAGTCACTTACGGAGAATTGTGGAGCGTATCAAGCAGATTCAAGAGGTTTATACGGTCCGACGGGTTATGCAGTAATAGGATACAAAAGGGGTGGCATTGAAATGAAAGCAGTGGTACAGCGTGCTTCAAGAGCGAGTGTAGAAGTTAATAACGAGGATGTTGGTTCAATTCAAAAAGGACTAGTCGTTCTTCTTGGAGTGACTCATGAAGATACGGAAGAGGATGCAAGGTATTTAGCTAAGAAAATTCCTTACCTGAGAATTTTCGAAGATGATGATGCAAAAATGAACCATTCACTTGTAGATTTGGGTGGAAAGCTTTTGTCTATTTCTCAATTCACCTTGTTCGGAGATTGCCGTAAAGGCCGGCGCCCAAATTTCATGCAGGCAGCAAAACCTGATCAGGCTAAAGAACTCTATGAAACGTTTAATCATATGGTTGAAAATGAAGGTGTTGGAGTCGAAACAGGAGAATTTGGCTCTATGATGAATGTTGCCTTGACTAACTCTGGGCCAGTGACGTTGATCCTGGACAGTAAAGAAAGATAAGAAGATAAAGCCCTGGAAGTCGTTATAAACTTCCAGGGCTTTATGTTTTGCTGTGGATATTCTGAAAAATTAATCTGAGAAGTACCGACTCAACCCTCTGGCTATTCCTTGGCCGACAGTTGTGTGGTAAGAAGGCGAGGTCACTACACCCTCTTCAGACTTATTGGAAATGAAGCCAAGTTCTAAGAGTACAGCGGGTTTATTGTTTTCTCGTAACACATGAAAGTTTCCGAGTCTTACCCCTCTGTCTGTCAAACGAGTCTCATGAACCATTTCCTGTTGAATCAATGCCGCGAGATGTTTATCTTTAAAGTGATAGTAGTAACTGCTGATTCCATTTGCAGAAATATTTGCAGGGGCACTATTAAAATGGAGGCTGATGAAAGCATCAGCTTGTGAATTTAAAGAATGATAATTGCGGGCAGCAAGCGCTAAGTATTCATCTTTGTTTCGTGTAAATATAACATTTGCTCCCTGACTTTGCAGTTGTTGTTTCAAGGCATCAGCGGTTTCTAACGTTAAGTCTTTCTCCAAAATCCCCGTGAAACCAATGGCCCCGGGATCTCGGCCTCCATGGCCAGCATCAATTATGATAGTTTTACCATGCAGATTAGCTTGGGAATCGGAAGCCGTTTCATAATTTCCTGTCTGCTTCTGCTGGGTTTTTACAATCCAGTCTGCCACATAAGCTTTTTGATTCTGAAAACGGATTTCATACCAGGAACCATCTTTTCCTATAATTTTAAATTGCTCGTTCTTATAACCACGCCCCAGGATAGAGGCTTCTGTAGAAGGACCGCTTCTAATGTTGGTGCCATTGTAATTCAACGATAAATGTGAGTTTTCTTTCTTATCAATAGTTTGATCGTTTTTCTGAACCAGCCACCCGGCTACCCAGCCCTGACGATCATTACTGAGTTGAATTTGAACCCACTCCCTTTGTTCATTTATGTATTCATACACTTCATTTTTATGAACCTGGGTAATCTGTTCATGGTTTGTCCCTGGACCGCTTCTAACATTGACCACATCCTCTTTGACGACCATCTGATCGGCATAGACAATGAAATTACTGGTACCTAGAATTCCGAAAATTAGAACAAGTAGCATGAAACCTGTCTTCTTCATATTAATTTCACCTCCTTATTTTTTGGCCACGTGTATTATTCGACAGGCATGATAAACGTACCTGCCAAAGGAATTAAAATATAGTAATAAATATTTTAGAGAATAGCTTGACATCCTAAGGAAAAAGCCTATATGATAGTAATCAATTCTATAATGATACGACTAAAACCATTGAGGGAAAAAGTAGTCCATTCCCACGTAACCAGAGATGGAATGCCAGATAGGCTGAAAGCATTCCTTTATGATGGATGGATGAAAGACATTTCTTAGGTTCTGCATCGAAATGAAGTAGGTGTAGACGTACCACAGGCGTTAACTGTCTTTGAGTGGAAGCTGAATGCTTCAATCAGGGTGGCAACGCGGGTAAATCCCCGTCCCTTTTCCTATTGTCAGGAAAAGGGACGGGGATTTTTTGTGGTATTTTATGGTGGAAAAGTATAAAGGAGGAGTATTAATGAGTATAAATGCCCCAAGAGGTACACAGGATATTCTTCCTGGAGCCTCAGAAAAATGGCAGTATGTAGAGAAAAAGTTGGTGGACTTATGCCGCCGCTATCACTATAAAGAAATTCGCACTCCCATTTTTGAACATACTGAATTATTTCAACGTGGAGTTGGAGATAGTACAGATATTGTCCAGAAAGAAATGTACACATTTGAGGATCGTGGAGGGAGAAGTGTTACGCTTCGCCCAGAAGGAACGGCTTCAGTAGTGAGATCCTTCGTTCAAAATAAAGTGCATGGATCACCTAATCAGCCGACTAAATATTTTTATATTGGTCCTATGTTTCGATATGAGCGACCTCAGCAAGGAAGACAGAGACAATTTGTCCAATTTGGAATTGAAGCTCTCGGAAGCGATGATCCAGCTATAGATGCTGAAGTTCTTGCGCTGGCTCTTGATTCTTATCGGGAGATGGGCTTGACTTCCTTACGACTTGTGTTAAATAGTCTTGGGGATCTTGAGAGTAGAGAAGCTCACAGAAACGCCCTAATTCGCCACTTTGATCCGCATCGTGAAGAATTATGTGCAGATTGCCAAGTCCGTCTTGATCAGAACCCGCTTCGCGTTCTAGACTGCAAGAAGGACAGAGACCACCCGGCCATGGAAACTGCCCCTTCTATTTTGGATTATTTAAATACGTATTCAAAAGAATATTTTGATAAGGTAAAAGAATACTTAGATTTGATGGGCATCGAATATGAAATCGATCCTAACCTGGTTCGCGGGCTGGATTATTACAATCATACTGCTTTTGAAATTATGAGCGACGCTGAAGGATTTGGAGCTATTACCACTCTGAGCGGCGGCGGACGCTACACCGGTCTCGTGGAAGAAGTTGGTGGTCCGGCTACTTCCGGCATTGGTTTTGCCATGAGTCTGGAACGCTTATTAATGGCTCTGGAGGCAGAAGGTGTTCAGCTTCCGATCGATGAAGGGCTGGATTGCTATCTGGTAGCTTTAGGCGAAGAAGCAGAGAAGGTTTCGGTCCGTGTAGCTTATCAATTGAGAAAAGCGGGCATTCAGGTAGATAAAGATTACCTGGGCAAAAAAATGAAAGCCCAGTTTAAAACCGCAGACCGCCTTGGTGCAAAATTTGTGCTTATTCTGGGGGACCGTGAAGTTGAAGAAAATGTGATAAACGTGAAAGATATGGTAAGTGGAGAGCAAAAAGAAATTCCTCTAGATGATATTGAGACTCATATGAAAAATCAGCTGTTAGGAGGCGAATAAATATGGAACGTGTGCAAAGCGGATCTTTACGTAAAGACCATTTAGGTCAAGAAGTCACTTTGAAAGGCTGGGTGCAAAAGCGCAGGGACCTTGGGGGTTTGATTTTTATCGACCTGCGCGACAGGTCCGGACTTGTTCAGGTAGTATTTAATCCAGAAACATCTAACGAAGCATTAAATACAGCTGAGAATGTTCGCAGTGAATACGTGCTGGAAATAATAGGTGAAGTAGTCGCCAGGGATGAGAAGACGATTAATCCGAGTATCGGCACAGGAGAAATCGAGGTGGCAGCTCAATCTGTAACGATTCTAAATAAAGCGAAAACACCTCCATTTATGATTGAAGAACAGTCCGAGGTTTCTGAGGATCTTCGTTTGAAATATCGCTACCTTGATCTTAGAAGAAAGGAAATGCAGGATACCTTTAAGCTTCGCCATCAAGCTACTCAATCCATCCGTAACTTTTTAAATGAAGAGGAATTCCTGGAAATGGAAACTCCTATGCTAACAAAAAGCACGCCAGAAGGAGCAAGAGACTACCTTGTGCCGAGCCGTGTACATGAGGGACAGTTTTATGCATTACCTCAATCACCACAGTTATTTAAACAAATGCTGATGATGTCTGGTTTCGAAAAGTATTATCAGATTGCCCGTTGTTTCCGCGATGAGGATTTACGCGCGGACCGACAGCCAGAGTTTACGCAAGTGGATATTGAAACATCGTTCATGTCTAAGGATGAAATTATGACTATGACCGAACGCATGATGAAGAAAGTAATGAAAGAAGTTAAAGGGATCGAGGTTTCTACTCCATTTCCAAGGATGTCCTACGAAGAGGCAATGGAGCGGTATGGGTCGGATAAACCCGATACACGATTTGGTTTAGAACTTGTAAACTTATCGGAAGAGGTTGAAAATTCTGGTTTCAAAGTATTCAGTGGAGCTGTTTCTTCCGGTGGTCAGGTTAGCGCCATTAACGTTGAAGGCAAGGCTGATGAGTTCTCCCGTAAAGATATTGACAAAATGACGGAAGATGTTAAAGTCTACGGTGCAAAAGGACTAGCGTGGCTTAAAGTAAAAGATGGGGAATTTAATGGACCTATCGCTAAATTCTTTACAGAAGAAGAAGCGGACCTGATTAAATCGAAGACAGGAGCAACTGAAGGAGATCTTCTACTATTTGTAGCCGATAAAACATCAGTCGTATATGACAGTCTTGGAGCACTGAGACAGAAGTTAGCCCGTCGTCTTGATTTAATTGAAGAAGATCGCTTTAACTTCTTGTGGGTTACCGACTGGCCGCTACTGGAGTACGATGAAGAGGAAGAGCGATATTTTGCAGCTCATCATCCATTTACGAAGCCAGCGGAAAAGGATATGGAGCAACTGCATACAAATCCTCAGGATGTTCATGCAGAAGCCTACGATATTGTACTAAATGGTTATGAACTGGGCGGAGGTTCGCTGCGTATCCATCAAAGAGAAGTACAGAATCAAATGTTTGAAGTTCTTGGGTTCAGTCAGGAAGAAGCGGAAGAACAGTTCGGTTTCTTACTTGAAGCTTTAGAATATGGAGCACCGCCTCATGGAGGTATTGCCCTTGGATTTGACCGATTTGTTATGCTGCTTGCCGGTCGTACGAATCTTCGTGATACCATTTTATTTCCAAAGACAGCTTCAGCAACAGATCCAATGACCAATGCACCCGGAAGTGTAAGCAAGGCTCAATTAGACGAGCTTCACCTGCAATTAAAGCCTAAAGAATAAATAGAAAATCTGTCTTAAATCTGGCTTGTTATTGTTGATAAGGATATATATATATGCTATGATTGTTTTACAAATTAAACGGATCAATCCTGATGTGTACGTTGTTCGAATGTACGTTTTGACCGAACATTTTTGAAACGGGAGCCCGGTGTTTCCATACGGAATGCATGCCTCTTAACCATCACTGATGGGAGGACGCAGGAAGTGTGGAACAGGGCACCCACCTGCCTGGAGCGGGTTCAAAACTCATGATACAACGGCACAATTGGGATTGGTCTTTTAATTTAATTACATAAGATAAAAAAGGAAGCCCTCTCTTAGAGGGCTTCCTTTTTTATCTTGCCACATTTTCCAGATTACCGTTTTTCTCCATACGGAACTGAGGTTTATAAGCATAGTCCTGTTCTTCAAACATAACCATTTTTCTTGCTCGATCCATAATTTGGATTAATGCCTGGTAATCTTCTGTCATAGTTTCTAATTGTCTATTTAACTGTTGGTTCTGATCCAATAGTTGTTTATTTTTCTCTTGAAGCTCGAACAATTGTTTTTTAGCTGAATCACTGCCCAAGGTTTCTTTTTGAAGGTTTTTTAAATATCGAATGACATGGGAAAGCTGGATCTCTGGTTCTGGCTGATAGTGCATCGCTGGCTGCTCACTCACAATCTTACTTTCTTCGAATATAACAGGCTCTTCTGCAGGTTCTGACTCATAAGTCACACGTGCAGGCATTTCTTTGTAAACTGGATTTTGGCGAGCTTCACTACGTTTCTTCTCTTTTCTTTGCTTTTTAGCCAGTTCTACGGCCTGCTCATATTTTTGACGAACTTCGGCATTCCACCTGAATCCGCAAGCAGCGGATGTACGGTTTAATGCATCTCCTACTTCGTCAAACGCTTTTAATTGGGTGCTTCCTTCACGGATATGGCGAAGAACCGTTTCTGCTAGTAATAAATCATCTTCATGAGACCATGCATCTTGTCTTACTTTAGGCATATTTTCCACTCCTGTATGTTTTCCAGGTTTGTATGATAAAGCTCTTTTTTAAGTTGGAATGCTTTGCTTTGTCCACACCTAGAAAAGTAGTTTTTCAGATTTAGTTGTAGTGTAGCCAACAGAAAGTGGAAATATACTTAAGTAGATTTACGATTTTTTATTTTTTTCCATACTTGCTGTAGAGCTTGTTCGAATTTTCCGGTAGCTTTTGGTTCGTAATACGTGCGGTTCTTGATGGTGTCAGGTAAGTATTGTTGGTCCACCCAGCCATTTTCAAAATTGTGAGGATACTGATATTCTAGGCCTCTGCCTAATTGTGAAGCTCCCTTATAATGAGAGTCTTTCAAATGGGCAGGAACTTCTCCGCTTTTACCATTTCGAATGTCTGATAGGGCTGCATCGAGTGCTTTATAGGCACTATTTGACTTAGGTGACAAAGCAAGTTCCGTAACGATAACAGATAGAGGAATCCGAGCTTCGGGAAAACCAATTCTTTCTGCTGCCTGTATAGCGGAAAGTGCTCTTGGACCAGCCTGGGGATTGGCAAGCCCGATGTCCTCATAGGCGATGACCACAAGCCTGCGCCCAATACTATCGAGATCTCCGGCTTCTATCAAACGTCCAAGGTAGTGAAGAGATGCGTCTACATCGCTGCCTCGGATTGATTTCTGAAAAGCAGAGAGTACATCATAGTGGGCATCTCCATCCTTATCATGAGAAAAGCTTTTCTTTTGCATACACTCCTCAGCGATCTCCAAATTAATAGGAATACGTTTGTCTTCCATAGGGGTGGAGAAAGCGGCAAGCTCTAGTCCATTCAAGGCAGCTCTGAGGTCTCCGTTCGCCGCATGGGCAAAATGATCGACAGCTTCGGAGGTAAGCTCAAGTTCTAAATCTCCAATCCCCTGTTCTTTGTCCTCTGTGGCCCGGTAAATCGCCTGCTTGATTTCATCTGGTGTGAGTTTATAAAGTTCAAATAGATGACAACGGCTCCTGATCGCTGGATTGATGGAATGGTATGGATTACTTGTCGTACAGCCGATTAGAGTTAACCGATTACTCTCAAGATGAGGAAGCAGAAAATCTTGCTTTGCTTTATCCAGGCGATGGACTTCGTCAAGGATGAGAACGAGCTGTCCATGCATCTTGGCTTCTTCAACAGCAATTTCCATATCTTTCTTTTTATCAGTAACGGCATTTAAGTTTTTGAAGGGGATTTTTAGGCTTTTAGCTAGTGCGGTAGCCATCGATGTCTTACCCGTGCCGGGAGGACCGAATAGGATCATGGAAGCCAGGCGATTCGCTGTTATCATTCGGTGAATCGTTTTTCCTTCGTCCACCAGGTGGGACTGTCCTATAATTTCGTTTAAATTGGAAGGACGCATGCGGAATGCGAGTGGTTGCTGGCTCATACATCAAGCTCCTTTTTAAGTATGTTTATGCTAAAGTTAATTGCTGATCTTTATAAGATGATATTCTGTTATACGTTACGTAGAAAGGGAATGAGTATTTTCCCCGCTTCTTGGCTCGACATGGATGTGTAAAATTGATGTTCGATGAAAGAGCGTCACATTCGTTAAACCGTCGAACTTGATCAAAGAAAAGGTCATATACCAAACCCCTTGAAATCGAACAAAGGGTTTATCCATAGTAAGGGAACTTATATTAAGAAAAATCTAACATTGAACTATATCAGATTTAGTTATAAATGTAAGGTTAGATGGATTACTGAGAAAATGCAAGAGACTTGCCATTCATGCTATAATAACGTTTGGTATAATAGAGAGAGGAGGGATTAGGTTGAGTTTAAACCACCCTCAGATGCATGAGAATTTTGTTAGGTGGACTTTTTTTATAGTAGGAGTGATTATACTTGGTCTTGGTATATCCATGACCATGCAAGTAAAGGATTTTGGAATCGGGCCCTGGGATGTTTTCCATTACGGACTTTTTCTCCAGTTTGGTTTAACAGTAGGAACCTGGTCCATTATCGCTGGGCTTGTTATCGTTACTTTACATGCTCTCTATAAGAAGAGACTCCCGAAGATTGGTACCATATTAAACATGATTTTTATTGGTATATTTATTGATTTTTTTAATTGGCTGCTTCCAAGTCCTGAAATCATGACCGTTCAAATTATCGTATTTGTTCTAGGTACTATTGTAATCGCCTTAGGAATTGGTATATATGTATCTTCCGGCATAGGGGCGGGACCGAGAGACAGTTTAATGTTGATGATCTCTGAAGCAATGGGTTGGAAAGTTTCAACCGTAAGAAACGGCATTGAGATCACAGTGGCTGTGCTTGGTTTCGCTCTTGGCGGTCCTGTAGGAATTGGAACTGTATTTATTGCGTTATTTTTAGGAACTTTTGTAGGATATACGCTACCTGCGTCCCAACGATTGTTACAGTTTTTAATAATGAAAGGTGACTTATATGAAGATATCTACCAAAGGCCGTTACGGTCTAACCATTATGATTGAATTAGCCAGGAAATATGGAGATGGTCCGATATCTCTAAAGCAGATTGCAAGAGACAATGGACTGTCTGAGCATTATTTGGAACAATTAATTGCTCCTCTACGAAATGCAAGTTTAGTTAAAAGCGTAAGGGGGGCTTACGGCGGCTATATGCTGACAAAAGCACCTCACGAAATTACTGCAGGAGATGTTATTCGTATCCTGGAAGGACCGATTACCCCTGTGGAAGGCATTGAAGATGAGGAGCCCGCCAAACAAGCTCTATGGAAAAGAGTGCGTGATGCTGTTAAGGATGTACTGGATACGACCACTCTTGAAGATTTGAAAGATCATGTAGACGACCAGACTCAGGATGCGTACATGTTTTATATTTAATAGGTGGAGGTGAGAATGAATGAAGGGAATTTATCTGGATCATGCTGCTACTTCTCCCGTTCACCCAAAGGTAGTTGAGTCCATGATTCCTGTGTTGGAAGAGACCTATGGCAATCCCTCCAGTGTTCACCAATTTGGAAGACAGGCAAGAAAAATTCTTGACGAAGCAAGAAAGGTGATTGCAAGGAGTATTCATGCAAATGAAAAAGAAATAGTTTTTACAAGTGGCGGTACAGAAGCTGATAACTTAGCAATAATTGGTACAGCCAGAGCCCGTGAGCAGGAAGGTAAGCATATTATTACCACTCCAATTGAACATCATGCTACATTACATGCAGTCGAATTTCTTGAAGAAGAAGGTTTTGAAGTTACGTATTTACCTGTTGATGACCATGGTGCCGTTCGTGCGGAAGATGTAAAGAAATCATTAAGAGATGATACGATTCTAGTCTCCATCATGATGGTAAATAATGAAACAGGGGTTATGCAGCCTATAAAAGAAGTTGCTGAACTCTTAAGAGAACATTCCACTTCTTTTCATTCTGATATTGTTCAGGCATACGGTCTCATGGAAATTGATGTAACTGAGCTGGCGGTGGACTTGATGGCGGTTTCTGGTCATAAAATAAACGGTCCAAAAGGGATCGGCTTTCTTTATGTCAGGGAAGGGACCAAGCTTGAGTCCCTGCAGTATGGTGGAGAGCAGGAAAGAAAAAGACGTGCAGGCACGGAGAACCTTCCGGCTGTGAAAGGACTCCAAACAGCAGTAGAACTGATTGAAGGAGAGCGCAGTCAAAAAAGGAAGCAGTACAAAGAATTAAAAGAAACATTTCTGCATGCTTTAAACGAAGAAGGCGTGAATTACTCAATTAATGGTGCGGAAGAATATAGTATTGAATCAATTATAAACATTAGTTTTCCAGAAATGAACGTGGAAACAATGCTCACAAACTTTGACTTATCGGGAATTGCTGCTTCAAGCGGCAGTGCTTGTACAGCTGGGTCCGTAGAACCTTCACATGTACTTTCGGCTATGTATGGTACTGGCGACCCTCGAACGACTAATTCAATTCGATTTAGTTTTGGCCATAGTAATAGCAAAGAGGACCTCACACAAGCAGCACAGAAAATCAGTCAAATCGTACAAAGACTGAGCATAACAGGAAGGTGAAAAAAATGAAAGAACCGAAAGACACTCGTGTTGTGGTCGGAATGAGCGGAGGAGTCGATTCCTCTGTAGCTGCTCTTTTATTAAAAGAGCAGGGCTATGATGTAGTCGGAATCTTCATGAAAAATTGGGATGATACTGACGAAAATGGAGTATGTACGGCAACAGAAGATTATGAAGATGTAATTAGAGTGTGTAATCAACTCGATATTCCTTATTACGCCGTAAACTTTGAAAAGCAATACTGGGATAAAGTATTTACCTATTTTCTAGAGGAGTACAAAGCAGGCCGAACGCCCAACCCTGATGTCATGTGTAACAAAGAAATCAAATTTAAGGCATTTTTAGACCATGCCCTTTCTCTTGGCGCAGATTATCTAGCTACCGGACATTATGCTCAGGTGCGAGAAAACAATGGAGTTTATGAAATGCTTCGCGGGATTGACAGGAATAAAGATCAAACGTATTTCCTGAACCAGCTGACTCAAGAAATGCTTGAAAAAGTGATGTTTCCTCTCGGCCATTTAGAAAAGAAACAGGTGAGAGAAATAGCAGAGCAGCATGATTTGGCTACGGCTAAAAAGAAAGATTCAACAGGAATCTGCTTTATAGGTGAGCGGAATTTCAAAGAATTCCTGAGTGAATATCTTCCGGCCCAGCCTGGTAACATGGAAACTCTGGATGGTGAAGTGAAGGGTAAACACGAGGGACTTATGTATTATACTCTGGGTCAGCGTCAAGGTCTTGGAATTGGGGGCGCTGGAGATCCGTGGTTTGTAGTAGGTAAAAATGTGGAGAAAAATATATTATACGTTGGACAAGGTTTTCACCACGATGCATTATACTCTGATGGTTTAATTGCTTCTGAAGCAAACTGGACAACTGGATATGTTCCTGAAGAAGCCATGGAGTGTACAGCAAAATTCCGTTATCGACAAGAGGACAGCCACGTAACGGTGCAGCCCATGACAGATGGGCGCTGGAAAGTAATCTTTCATGAACCGGAAAGAGCCATTACTCCTGGACAAGCTGTTGTGTTCTACGATGGAGAAGTTTGCCTGGGCGGTGCCACTATTGATACGGTCTTAAAAGAGGATGCTGCTGTCACATATGTCGGCTGAGCAAATGGTCATGTCCGTTATTAAGGACATGACTTTTTTACATATTTTTAAAAAGGAGCGAGAACATGGATAAACTAAAGCAAGGTATTGAAGAGATGCAAAATCATAATTATGAGGAGGCGGCCCGTCTTTTCACTGAATCCATTGATGAAAATCCTAAACAGCCGGTTGGTTATATTAACTTTGGAAACCTGCTTACGCACATGAATGATTATGAACGTGCAGCCCGTTTTTTAATAGAGCTATTGAGCTTGATGAAGAAGCCGCTACAGCTTATTACGGACTGGGGAATGTTTATTATGAACAGGAAAAGTTCACAAAAGCTCAAGAGCAGTTTCTTCAAGCCATTCAAAAAGGTTTAGATGAAGCCGATGTCCACTTTATGCTGGGGATGACTTTTGTACATCAAGAGTATACGAAGCTTGCTCTTCCTTATTTACTTCGAGCTGCTGAACTGGCTCCTGAAGATGTAGATATCCAATTTCAATATGGTCTCTGTTTAGCTCAGAACGGCCAGATTGAAGGTGCTGAACAGGCTATGAAACGTGTGCTACAATTGGAGGAAGAACATAGTGACGCTTACTACAATTTGGGAGTGGTCGCTCTTCATAAAGAAGATGCGAAATCAGCACTCTTCCATTTTAATCGAGCACTTGAAATTCAGCCAGAGCACATGCTGGCTTCTCATGCAAAGGCCCAAGTGGAACAAGCGTTAAACGAGTAATAATTGAAGGAGAAAGATGGCATGACACAACAAACGCTCTTTTCTGAATCGAACGAAGAACGTCCTTATGTTAAAGGTGAACTCAATCGAATGATCTTTCACAATGAGGCTGAGCATTTTTCCATCGCTGCGATCACCGTAACTGAAACAAATGAAGAGACGGATGTGGACTCACTGGTGATTAAAGGACACTTTTCTCCTCTGGAAGAAGGAGAAACCTATATCTTTTATGGTCAATTCCGTAACCACCAGAAATTTGGACTACAATATGAGGTAGAGATGTATAACCGTGTCTTGCCTGAAACAAAAGATGGGCTGGTTCACTATTTATCGAGTGATTTGTTTCACGGCATAGGTAAGAGGACGGCTGAGCGTATCGTTGATCATTTAGGGGAACAAGCGATATCGTTTATATTAGAAGACAGAGATGCTTTAGATAAAGTACCTAAGCTTACTAAGGAAAAAGCAGATCAATTATATAAATCGCTAAAGGAGCATCAAGGTTTTGAGCACGTGATGATTCATCTTTCTCAATACGGTTTCGGGTTGAAGTTATCTCAGAAAATTTATGAGGTCTTTAAAGATCAAACCCTTGCCATTATTGAAGAAGATCCTTATCAGCTTGTATTTAAAGTCGAAGGTTTCGGTTTTCATCGTGCAGATGAAATGGCTAGGATGCAGAATCTATCTCATGATCATCCTACCAGACTCAGAGCAGCATGTTTGTACATGATGCAAAAAAGCATGTCTGCCGGGCACACTTACCTTCCTACCGAAGAATGTCTTGTCCAGGTTGATCAGTTACTAAACACAGGACTTGAAGCTTCTATCTCCTTCGATCAACTATCAGAGCAAATCATCCATCTGGGGCAGGAAAAGTATGTATATATAGAAGAAGAGCGTATTTATTTACCTACGCTATATTTCGCAGAAAACGGCTTTTGCCGTAATATCGAACGTATTCTAGAAGGAGAGTTGGAAACCCAGCATACTCAGGCGGATCTCATGAAAATTATTGGAAGCATTGAAGAAGAGGAAGCAATGAGTTATGGAGAAGACCAATTTAACGCAATTGAGAAAACGTTACAGTCCAAGCTTATGATTTTGACTGGAGGCCCCGGAACTGGAAAAACAACGGTTATCAAGGGAATCATTCAGTCTTATGCAGAGTTAAATGACGTCTCAATTGACCCGGAAGACTATGATTCGGATCAGCCTTTCCCTTTTGTCTTGGCTGCACCAACAGGACGGGCTGCTAAACGTATGACGGAATCCACTGGCATGCCTGCAAGCACGATCCACCGTTTGCTGGGATGGGACGGTCATGAACAATTTGAGCGCAACCAGAATAATCCTTTAGAAGGTAAGGTTCTCATCATCGATGAATTTTCCATGGTGGATATTTGGCTTGCTAACCAATTGTTCCGTGCCGTTCCTTCAGGTATGCAGGTCCTCATAGTAGGTGATGAAGATCAACTTCCCTCTGTAGGCCCCGGTCAAGTTCTTGCCGATCTGCTTGCTTCCGAACAGCTCCCATCTTCCAAACTGACGGAAGTGTATCGTCAAAAAGAAGGTTCAAAAATCATTCAGCTTGCGCATGAGATTAAAAATAATCAATGTACTGCGGTATCACTGGCTAAAGAGCATGATTTTAATTTTATACCTGCTCGGGAGAATCAGCTTGCTGATATCGTTACCCATATTGTAAAAAAAGCGATTGACAAGGGTATTAACCTTAGAGAATTGCAAGTTCTTGTTCCGATGTATCGCACAGAAGTTGGTATTCATAAGTTGAATTCGGAGATTCAGCGAGTGGTAAATCCTAAAAGCAAACAGAAGCGGGATATCCAATTTAATGATCAAACATATCGAAAAGGAGATAAAGTCATTCAGTTGGTAAATCAGCCCGAAGATGGAGTTTATAATGGGGATATAGGCGAAATTGTTGCGATATTTCGTGAGGAAGAAAACGTAGATGGTGTAGAACAGGTCGTCGTTGATTTTGACGGAAAAGAAATTGTTTATCCAAAAAAAGATTTGAACAATGTAATGCTCGCTTATTGCACATCGATCCACAAATCGCAAGGAAGTGAGTTTTCAATTGTCATTCTTCCAGTAGTACGAAGCTACAAAAGAATGCTTAGGAAAAATTTGCTCTACACAGCTATTACTCGTTCTAAGCAATCGCTAATCATCTGTGGAGATCGCAATGCATTTCTTGAAGGCGTAAAGTCTACGGATACAAACCTTCGTTATACAAGGCTGAAAGAAAAACTTCAGGAGAAGGTGGTCCCGGAAGTGACGGAAAATGAGGAAGAAGAATTGTCCCCTTACGATTTTATGTGAAGTTAAGGAGGAGATAAACTATGGAATCTAAACTGGGGATGTCCGGCAGTACTATTTTAAGTGACCCTGTCCAATTTGATCAGTTATTTAAATCAGGAATTGACCATATTGAAATTGGAGAATTTCCAGATGAAGCTTCTTTTTACCGCTTTCTTAATATGGCGAGGCGGAATCAAGTCTCTTTTGGGATTCATTCGCCCCTTATTAGAGGGAACAGCAAGTACGATCTAATCGAACATGTGTCTGTGGATCCTCTGGATGCTCGAATAAATTTTGAAAAGGAAGTCGCTTTGGCAGCAAGTGTCGGAGCGGAATACATTCTCGTTCACTTTCCATACTTTAAAGGTCCTGTGAGTTCTAACCCTCGGACTAAGATTGAAGAAGGACTTCGTTACCTCTCTGAGCTGCAGAAAAAATACAAAATCTCTATTGTCTGCGAACCTAAACTTGGTCATAACCGCTCTTCTGCAGGGATCCACTACCTTCACCAATTCCCTAAAGAGGTGTGGGGTACCTATCAATTATCTCTTTGTATTGACATGGGAGATTATCGAATGGCAGCCGATGATAAATGGAAAGAATACATCGTTCCTTTGCTTCCGTACACAACAGTTGTCCATGTACATAATGTAAGTTTTTTAGATGAGAAATATTACTGGGTGCCGATTCATCCAGAACTAAATTCAAAAGAAGGTCACTTTGATATGAAGTCAATGATTGAAATACTGGCTGAAGAAAAAGGAAGATATTTTATCCTGGAGCATACCCCTCACTCCCGGCCAACTGAATCATATGTGGTGGAAGGTATGGAGTGGCTTCATAAACTTATAGAATAATGTATGAATATATTTCGGACGGACATACTGTTTTGTAAAAAAGGAGTATGTCTCCCCATGAAATGTCCGAATTGTAAGAGCAAAAATCTAGGCAAAATAGGAAACGAACAATATTATTGTTGGAATTGTTGTCTGGAGTTAGCTATTGAGAACGGTAAAATGAACATAAACCAAATTGAAGAAGATGGCAGTCTAAGTTCTCTCAATGACATATTCTATCAACAAGGATCTTAAGCAAGGATGAGTGATCAAACAGCCAAGTGGGTACGCCGGTTCATCATCTTCTTCATTATACTTCTCAGTCTATTACTACTAGCCTGGCTGTTTCCCTATTATGATCATATTATTATCATAATAGGTAGAATCCTTTTGCCCTTTGTCTTGGCTCTTGTGCTTTCCTTGCTGCTTCATCCTCTTGTAAATCTGCTGGAAGAGACGGGGATCTCAAGGCCTCTTGCTATCTTGCTTATATTCCTCGTTTTTTTTTCTTTAGTAAGTTTAGGAATCTATAAAGGCTATCCCCGTCTGTTAACACAGGTAAGACTGTTGAGTGAGCAAGTTCCTGCTTTAACGGAATCTTATCAAGGATGGACGAAGCAGTTATACGCTCAAACTGAAAGGTTTCCAGATGGTATTCATAAAAAATTGGATGGAAGTTTTTCAGATTTCGAAGAATGGATAAGCACAAAATTAATGAACTTGCTTACAAGTTTAACCGGTATCTTTGATATGGTCTTTTTGGTCGCTGTCATTCCCGTAATGACCTTCTATTTTTTAAAGGACTACCAAATGATCGGTCGCTCTTTGATGACTTTATTACCTGTTTCCTGGCATGATGAAGCCGTAAGACTGAGTAGGGAACTTAGTCATTCCTTGGGAGGATATATTCGCGGGCAGCTTCTAATCAGTCTATTTGTGGGCGCTCTTGCCTCGTTAGGTTTTTGGCTGGTGGATCTCCCATACGCTCTTATTCTTGGAATTATAGCAGGAATAACGAATATTATTCCGTATTTTGGTCCTTTGCTTGGGGCCGTACCGGTCCTGATTGTAGCCGCTACCATTTCAGTAAACATGCTTATATTTAGTCTGCTGGTGGTCCTTGTAATTCAAGTACTTGAAGGAAATTTGCTTTCGCCATATATTATGGGGAGAAGTATTCACATCCACCCATTGGTTATTATCTTTGCCTTACTTGCTGGTGGTGAACTTGCAGGAATTCCTGGTTTAATTTTAGCTGTACCGGTTCTTACATGTCTAAAAGTAATTGTTAGTGAGGTTCATAAAGGACGCATTCATATTGACAGATAGGGAACAGTTATCTATAATAGCGCATATCGACACTATACGAACGAAAAACAGTGAAGGAAAAAAGTAAGCAACTACCCATAATTAGAGAAGCATATTCCAGGCTGAGAAGTATGCTATGGACAGGGTTGCTGAAAGCTATTCCTGAGTGCGGTTAATCCCCGCCGGAGTCGCGCCTCGTTATTGGCGTCTGAGGTGATAGACAGTTTTATGTCTATAATCAGGGTGGTACCGCGGATTTAAACTCCCGTCCCTGCCAATGGCAGGGACGGGAGTTTTTTGTTCGTACAGATAAATAGAGTGTTTATAAAAGAGCATTAAGCTTGATGCACATAACATAAGGAGGTAATGATATGAAATCATGGACATCTGCTGAAGTCCGCCAAATGTTTCTGGACTTTTTTAAAGAAAAAAATCACAGTGTGGAACCAAGTGCTTCTCTTGTTCCTCATGAAGATCCTACACTCCTTTGGATAAACAGTGGAGTAGCTACGCTGAAAAAATACTTTGACGGGCGGGTTATTCCTGAGAATCCAAGAATTGTGAACGTACAAAAATCAATTCGCACGAACGATATAGAAAATGTTGGGTTTACAGCCCGCCACCATACTTTTTTTGAAATGTTAGGTAACTTTTCTATTGGAGATTATTTTAAAGAAGAAGCGATGAAGTGGGGGTGGGAATTCCTGACCAGTAAAGATTGGATTGGATTTGACGAAAGCAGGTTATCTGTTACGGTTCATCCAGAAGATGATGAAGCCTATACGATATGGCGAGATATTGTCGGAATTGATGAAGAGCGGATTATCCGTATTGAGGAAAACTTCTGGGATATTGGTGAAGGCCCGAGTGGTCCAAACACTGAAATCTTTTACGATCGTGGTGAAAAATACGGGAATGATCCTCAAGATCCTGAACTTTATCCGGGTGGAGAAAATGAACGCTATTTAGAAATCTGGAATTTAGTATTCTCACAGTTCAATCATAATCCTGATGACACGTACACGCCCTTACCTAAGAAAAACATCGATACAGGAATGGGATTGGAGAGAATTGTCTGCGTCATTCAAGATACACCTACCAATTTCGAAACAGATTTATTCAAACCCCTAATTGAAGCAACAGAGTCGATCTCGGGAAGGAAGTATGGAGAAAGTGAGGAAGAAGATTCTTCCTTTAAAGTTATAGCTGATCATATGCGTACGGTTTCTTTTGCGGTCAGTGACGGGGCTCTGCCGTCCAATGAAGGAAGAGGATACGTTCTGCGCCGTTTGCTGCGCCGAGCTGTAAGGTTTGCTAAACAAATAGGTATAGATCAACCTTTCATGTACAAATTAGTACCGGAAGTAGCTAAAATTATGGTCGACTTCTATCCTGAAGTAAAAGAGAAGCAGTCCTTTATCCAAAACGTGATTAAAACGGAGGAGGAGCGTTTCCACGAAACATTAAATGATGGACTTGCCATCTTATCGACAATTATGAAGCAGGAATCAGAAAAGGGGAGTAATATATTCCCTGGGACAGAAGTATTTCGCCTATACGATACGTATGGTTTTCCAAAGGAGCTCACAGAAGAATATGTAGCTGATGCTGGTTTTACCATTGATGAAGATGGGTTTATGCTTGAAATGGAGAAGCAACGGGAGCGTGCAAGGAACGCTCGTCAGAAAGCTGGTTCCATGCAGGTCCAAGAAGGTGTCCTCGGGGACGTTCATGTAGCCAGTGAATTCACCGGTTATGATCAGCTTCATACAGAAGCAGAAATTATCGAAATGATTAAAGGTAAAGAGTTTAGTGAACAAGCAGAAGAAGGTGATACAGTCTATGTTTTTTTAGATAAAACACCTTTCTACGCAGAAAGCGGTGGACAGATCGCTGATAAAGGCCGTATAGAAAATGATAACGTCTTATTGGAAGTAACGAATGTTCAAAAAGCACCAAATGGTCAGCATATGCACGAAGCCGTGATTCAAAAAGGTTCGCTTCATAAAGGTGACAGGGTTCATGCAGAAATAGATGAGAAATCCCGTTCATTTATTGTCAAGAATCACACGGCTACCCATTTGCTACATCAGGCCCTGAAGGATGTATTGGGTGACCATGTCAATCAAGCAGGTTCTCTCGTAGCTCCAGATCGTTTACGATTTGATTTCTCCCACTTCGGTTCAGTTTCCAATGAGGAGATGGAGAAGATTGAAACTATCGTAAACGAAAAAGTATGGCAGTCTATTCCTGTAAGAGTAGAATATAGCTCTATCGAAGAAGCTAAAGAAAAAGGCGCCATGGCATTATTTGGAGAGAAATATGGAGACACTGTCCGTGTTGTGCAAGTAGGTGATTACAGTCTGGAACTCTGCGGAGGGTGCCATGTGGTAAATACTGCTGAAATTGGTTTATTCAAAATTGTATCAGAGACAGGTATTGGCGCTGGAACTAGACGTATGGAAGCTGTAACAGCTAAAGATGCTTACTTGTATATGAATGGCAAGGAATCGTTGTTAAAGCAAGCTGGTGAACGTTTAAAGACAAAACCGGAGCAAGTACCTGAACGAATAGATGTCCTTCATAAAGAGATTAAGGATCTGCAGAGGGAAAATGAATCCCTAAGTGCTAAAATCTCTAATATGGAAGCTTCAACCATCCTTGATGAAGTTGAAGAGATTAACGGCGTCAAGGTGCTGGCAAAACAAGTGGATGTGAAAGATATGAATGCTTTACGTTCCATGATTGACGATTTAAAGCAAAAAATTGAATCTGGTATTATATTGCTTGCTGCACCAAATGGAAATAAAGTTCAGCTAATTGCAGGAGTATCCAAAGACTTAGTAGAAGAAGGTTATCATGCAGGACATTTAATTAAAGAAGCAGCTTCCAGATGCGGAGGAGGCGGCGGAGGCCGTCCGGACATGGCTCAGGCGGGAGGCAAGGATGCTTCTAAGATTCCTGAGGCCTTAGAATTTGCAAAAGAGTATGCAAATCAAGGTTCTTAGTTTTCCATTAAGTAAACTTAGGTATATAATGGAGTAAAGACTAACAAGTGCGAGGTGACATGAATGAGCTCAATGGATAAAACAATGAGATTTAACTTCTCAGAGGAACCGTTTGACCAGGATGTGCGCTCTGTATTGCTTTCTGTACACAGTGCTCTTCAAGAAAAGGGCTACAACCCTATCAACCAGATAGTCGGTTATTTACTCTCTGGAGATCCAGCGTACATCCCGCGTCACCAGGATGCCAGAAACTTGATTCGCAAAATTGAACGTGATGAACTAATCGAAGAGTTAGTTAAGTTTTATATTAGAGAGAATAAAGAGGGCAATGAATGAAAAAAATAGGTCTAGACGTTGGCGAAAAAACGGTAGGAGTGGCTATTTCCGATGCCTTAGGCTGGACAGCCCAGGGACTAACTACTATACATTGGGATGAAACTGATTTTAATACGGTTCGCGGACCGCTTCAAAAGATCATTGAAGAGCATGAAATCACTGAAGCAGTGGTAGGTTTTCCTAAGAACATGAACGGAACAGTAGGACCTAGAGGAGAAGCCAGCCAGCGTTTCGCCGCGTGGATAAAAAAAGAATATAAAATACCATCCCATCTTTGGGATGAACGTTTAACGACAATGGCAGCAGAGCGGGTATTGCTGGATGCAGATGTCAGTCGAAAGAAGCGAAAGAAAGTCATTGATAAAATGGCCGCTGTTATCATTCTGCAAAGTTATCTAGATTCTAAACAATAAGGAGGACGTTTTATCATGGCACTAGAAAAAGAAGAACGTATTGTAATTCCAGATGAAAATGGAGAGGAACATTTATTTGAGGTATTGTTCACATTCGATGTAGAGCAGACGGAACAGTCCTATATTGCCGTCATTCCTGCTGAGCAGAAAGAGGGAGACGAGGTAGAAGTTTTTGCGTTTCGATATGAAGAAAAAGGAAACGAAGAAGATGACCTTGCACTCTACCAGATCGAATCGGATGAGGAATGGGAAATGGTTGAAGAAATGCTGAATACTTTGACAGATGAAGATTTAACCTAAATAAAAAAGAGCCTGCAAACTGCAGGCTTTTTTTATGTGAAGCTTCTGAACCATAGAAATTATACCACTGATGTGGAAAGGCTCTCGCATTTTGTAGTATAATGTACCGGATGGAAGGAGGAAGTCTGTTGTCCGAAAGAAATTTTAAAAAAAATTACAAAGCTCGACTAAAAAAACGTAAAGAGGAAGCAAGCACGGTGCGAAAAATTGTAGCTTCCATACTTACAATATTTGTTCTTCTTCTACTAATCGGAGGATTAAGCGGTTATTTTTATATTAAATCCGCCCTGGAGCCTGTGGATCCAAACGATGAAAGCCAAAAAAGTGTGGAGATACCTTTAGGATCATCCACGTCTCAAATTGCGGGGATTCTAGAAAAGAATGAAATTATTAAAAATGATTTAATTTTTAGATTCTATACAAAATTTAAAAATGAATCAGGATTCCAAGCTGGAGAATATCAGCTTACTTCGTCTATGAAACTGAATGAGATTATTGATTCACTGCAGTCAGGTAAATTAATTAAAGATCCGGCGTTTAAGGTAACCATTCCTGAGGGGCGGACGCTCGATCAAATTGCTGGTACTTTAGCAAAGAAATTTCCATTTACTAAAGACGAATTTTTAGAAAAAGTGAATGATAAAGAATATGTAAAAGAACTTATGGAACAGTACCCTGAGCTCTTGACAGAAGAGGTATTAAATGAAGAGATTAAATATCCTCTCGAGGGATACTTATTTGCTTCTACTTATCCTATTTATGTAGAAGATCCTACAATAGATCAGATTGTCCATAAAATGTTAGATCAGACGAAAGAGGTTGTACTGCCTTACAAAGAACAACTGAATCAGCTGGATTTACTTAATGAGGATATGACCGTACATGACCTAATGACAATGGCTTCGTTACTAGAGAATGAAGCCAGAACCTCTGAGAATCGAAAGAAAATCGCTAGTGTATTTTATAATCGTTTAGAAGAGGAAATGCCATTACAAACAGACCCTACTGTATTATACGCTTTGGGAGAGCATAAGGACAGAGTCTTATATGAGGATCTTGAGGTCGACTCTCCTTATAATACGTACGAAGAAGAGGGATTGCCCCCAGGGCCGATCTCTAATTTTAATGAAAATGCTTTGAAAGCTGTTGTGCAGCCTGCTGATACAGAATTCTTATACTTCCTGGCAGACGACGAAGGAAATATTTATTATTCAAAAACTTTGGAAAAGCACAACGAAAAGAAAAATAAATATATTAATTGATTATGGAAGAGGAATGCGAGATTACTCGCATTCCTCCATTTTTGTATGTTAAAATAGTGGGGTTGTAAAATGGATGTAATCTTAATATGAAGGGATGTTAACATCATGGAGCAAGATGCGTATCTGCAATCATTGCTGCCGTCTTCCACAGGACCATTGGCGGATATGGAGGCATACGCTGCGGAAAAGAATATACCCATTATGGAGCAAGCAGGTATATATTTTCTAATGCAGCTCATTCGTATGCATAGACCTGAACGCATTTTGGAAATTGGAACAGCAATAGGATATTCGGCCCTTCGTATGTTGGAGGCTTCACCTAAAAGTAAAGTTGTATCAATAGAAAGAGACGAAAATCGTTTTAGAGACGCCCAGCATTTTGTTCATAAGCAAGGAGCTGAAGACAAAATTCAACTCCTGTTCGGGGACGCTCTTGATCTTAAGGAAGATGTTCAGAAGGAGGGTTCTTTCGACTTCCTCTTTATTGATGCTGCTAAAGGTAAGTATGAAGAATTCTTTCATCTATACGAACCATTATTAAATGAAGGTGCAGTAATTGTCTCGGATAATGTTCTATTTAAGGGGTATGTTGCAGACGATTCACATGCAGACAAACGTATGGCCAAAATCGCTCGAAAAATTCGTGATTTCAATAATTGGCTGGTTCAACATCCCGATTATCATACGACAATTGTACCAATTGGCGATGGTGTAGCTATTACAATAAAAAAATAACTGAACCGCGTAGAGTTCAAAGATTATGTTTGGGATGAAAGGAGAAACCAGAAACATGAAAGATAAACCCGTAGTTATTGGAGTAGCCGGAGGTACAGGGTCAGGGAAAACAAGTGTCACCCGATCTATCATCCAGCGATTTGCTGATAAAACAATTCTAATGGTGGAGCAAGATTATTATTATAAGGATCAGAGTCACCTTCCTTTTGAAGAAAGGCTGCAGACTAACTATGATCACCCTCTTGCTTTTGATAATGATTTGCTAATTGAACACCTTAAACAATTAATTGATCAGAAATCGGTAGAGAAACCTACCTATGATTATAAGGTGCATACGCGTTCGGAGGAAACGATACACGTGGAGCCTAAAGAGGTTATTATTGTTGAAGGTATTCTTGTGCTGGAAGATGAGCGCTTACGCGATTTAATGGATATAAAGGTCTTCGTAGATACTGATGCCGATGTGAGGATCATTCGCAGAATGATGAGAGATATTAATGAACGGGGACGCACACTGGATTCTGTCATTGAGCAATATATTAATGTGGTCCGTCCAATGCACCTGCAATTCGTGGAACCCACGAAGCGATACGCAGATCTTATTATTCCAGAAGGGGGCCAAAACCACGTTGCTATAGACTTAATGGCTACAAAAATTCAAACGGTCCTTAATGAAACGCAAGATCATTTCAATTGAGAAAATAGTTGAAAACCTTCCAGAAATCTGGCATAGTTTTCAATAGTAGTTCTAGAATAAAGAATCCTCGTGTAAAGTATAGTATTTCATTAATGAGCATACGCTGGTATCGCTCATTTCCTATATGGGGGAACATCAATTTTTTGATGGATTAAAGGAGTGTTCAAAGAAGATGGCAGAAGAAAAAAACTTTTACATGACAGAAGAAGGAAAGCAAAAGCTCGAAGACGAACTGCATCACTTAAAAACAGAGCGTCGTAAGGAAGTAGTAGAGCGTATTAAAATTGCACGCGGCTTTGGAGATCTTTCTGAGAACTCTGAGTATGATGCGGCTAAAGATGAACAAGCATTTGTGGAAGCACGCATTACTCAAGTCGAAAACATGATTAGAAATGCTGTTATTATTGAAAATGATAATGACAATCCGGATACAGTAAGCTTAGGTAAATCTGTTACCTTTCAAGAACTTCCTGATGGAGAAGAAGAGACTTATACAATTGTAGGAAGTGCGGAAGCTGATCCATTTGAAGGGAAAATCTCTAATGATTCACCTATGGCTCAAAGTCTCATTGGGCATGTAGTAGGGGACAAAGTCTCTGTAGCTACTCCAGGTGGAGATATTGATGTTAAGATTGTTACTGTAGAATAGTATTTATAAATAAAAGGCAGGGGCTTCCCTGTCTTTTTATTATAGGTTTCTTTAATAATACTCCTGTGGGTTATTGTTGATTTTTAAAGAGGCTAATTACACAATAAGGCCGGATACTGTAAGACTCGACTTTCGAGATATTGTTTGGAGAAAGGGGCTTCAGGAAACGGCTCGCTTTCCGCGGCCCTGCGTCGTGCAGGGCCGGAAAGCGAAATCAACCCCGCAGGACCTGATTCTCACAAAAGTCTCGAAATCGGGTCTTCCAGTATTGGGAGCTTTTCAGTAAGATTAATATTGAGATTCAGCAAAGCCTGTAATTTAAGACATTACCTATAAAATGGAAAAAGAATGAAAGTGTTGGTCACTGCGCCCTATTGTTGTATAATTAACAACGAATTCAAAGGAGGAGACTTGAATGGCTAATAAACATACCCAGGGATCAAGGGCTCATCGTTTTGAAAAGAAACGAAAGAGTACTATTCTTATGAATTGGTTAGTAGGTGCCGGCAGTGCATTATTGATTGTTTTCATAGCTATGATGGCTTTTGGAGGAGACGATCAACCAAGTAATGCCAAAGGTTCTGATGAGGAAAAAACAGTTTTGAATAGTGAATCGGATCAGGAAGAAAACACAGAACAGGGCAAGAACAATGATGGTTCGAAAAACAATCAGACAAATAAACAAGAATCAGAGCAGGACGAATCAAAAGGATCTGATCCGAATAGTAGTTCAAATTCTGATGATGAAGACGATTCCAATAATGAAGAGAGTTCTAATGATGATGAATCTTCTAATAAGGAACAGGATAAGGATGCTTCTGAAGAGGAAAACGATGTAGTGATTGAAGAAAGTGACAAAGAAAACGTAGCGAAAATCGTTAAGAAAGATTGGGAGCCTGTTCCTACAGAAATGAATACAAGCGGGAATCATAATATTTCTTATAACAAAGACTCTCAAGATTGGAATGAATTAATTAAGGCTGTCAGTAAGGCTACAGGTCTTTCAGAAGATAATATGATCACGTGGTGGGTTGGGAATGGGGGCAGTCCTCAAAAAGCTGAAGCCACGGTTTCAAACAAAGAAAAGACCGAGCATTACCGTGTATTTATTCAATGGGTAGATGGAGAAGGATATAAGCCTGTTAAATTAGAAGTGTTAGAAGAAAAAGAAGTGAATCGCTAATCAAAAGGGAGAGTAAAAAATGGCAATAGGTATTATCGGAGCAATGGATGAGGAAATTGAAAAACTTCAAACGGAGATGCAGAACACGAACAGAGAAGTAATTGCGGGAAGTCTTTTTATTCATGGTAATCTCCGTGGAAAAGAAGTGGTCCTTTTAAAATCAGGAATAGGAAAAGTGAATGCAGCGGTTGCAACTAGCATTCTGCACGAGCGTTACGATGTTGAAGCTGTGATTAATACGGGCTCGGCAGGAGGTTTTGCTGAGCATTTAGAAGTAGGGGATATTGTTATATCTGAAGCGGTTACGTATCATGATGTTGACGTCACGGCCTTCTCTTATGAGTATGGACAAGTTCCGGATATGCCTGCTCGCTACCAAGCGGATGAAAAGCTTGTAAAAAAAGCGTTGAAAGCGGTGGATCAAACAGATGCGGCCTCGGCAAAGGGACTGATTGCTACAGGAGATACTTTCATGCAGGAAGAAAGTAAAGTCCAGTTCGTACGCAATAAGTTTCCGCAGATGGTGGCTGCAGAAATGGAGGCAGCAGCAATTGCCCAGGTTTGCTACAGATACGGGACGCCATTTGTTGTAATCCGAGCCTTGTCAGATATAGCAGGCAAGGAATCTTCGGTTTCTTTCGAACAATTCTTACCAAAAGCTGCCGAAAATGCGGCAGCTATGATAATAACTATGGTTACTCAGTTTGAATAGATAATATTACCATCTCCACTGCAGGGTCAATATGTTACAATAATAGCCGTGCAGGAGGTGATCTATCCATGAAATCAACGGAATGGATGGAAAAGAAAATCTCAGATTACAAACGCTTTATTATGACTCTATTAATATTAATTAGTTATTTATATATAGGGACCTTAATTAGTATTTTTGAATATCACACTACCGTTCACTATTTTCTATACCCGGTCATCGGGGCCGGATTGATTTACGCTTTCCTATTAATTAAAAAAATTAAAAAGCTGCAACAGATTTTAACAAGTGAATAGCCTTACTAAAGCCACTGATCATTAATCGTTCAGTGGCTTCTTTTATACCTTCTTTCCTTGCTTGCTTTGCTTGTAAAATTCGTGGAAGATTTTCATCAACGCTCTTTTTTCAATTCGTGATACATAACTTCTGGAAATTCCGAGTTCTTTTGCTATTTCCCTTTGTGTCTTTTCTTCGGTTTGATTGAGTCCATACCTAAAGATAATAACCTCTTTTTCGCGTTCATCTAATATAGTAATAAAGTCTTTTATTTTTTCAAGTTCCATGTGAAGCTGAATTTCTTCCACTATGTCTTTAACATCTGCTTGCAATATATCCAATAAATTAAGTTCATTTCCTTCTTTGTCATGACCAATTGGATCTTGAAGGGAAACATCTTTATTCATTTTTTTAGTGGATCTAAGGTGCATCAATATTTCATTTTCAATACACCGTGCTGCATAGGTGGCTAGTTTTGTACCTTTACCCGTAGAGTAACTTTCAATCCCTTTAATTAGTCCGATTGTTCCAATGGAAATTAAATCTTCGAAGTCTTCTTTTGTATTCTCAAACTTTTTCACGATATGAGCTACCAGCCTCAGGTTATGTTCGATAAGTATATTTCTCGCCTCGTGACTTCCTTCTTGCATTAATTTAAGCTGCTTAGCTTCTTCCTCAGAGGAAAGGGGGTTGGGGAAAGCCTGATTCTTGACGTAAGACATAAAGAATAAAGATTCTTTAAAAAAGTAAAGGATGGAAGCGATAATACTGCTCATACGACGCGCACCTCCTCGATATTTAGGCAATTGCCTACAACATATCTATGTGTCAAAATGGCAGGATGTGCTTGTACAGGAACAAAAAGGCCTGACCAAGTTTTCTCATAAAAAATGAGGGTCCTGTAGGAACAGGACCCTCATTTTTATTATGGGGTGTTTATTTCTCTTCTTGTTCAGCCCGTAAGACTTCATTATAATCATCTTTGACGCTATTTTCCCATAAAGGAACACCACTTCGGTGAGCTGCTCTTGCTATTACATGTCCTGAAACAGGAGCTGTGAGGAGCACAAATAAAATTCCTAAGAGAAGCTTTCCGCTAACAATGTCATGCTCAATGAACAGAAATAAAAAGGCACCTATCATAATTCCCGATACACCCAGAGTCGAACTTTTAGTCGCGGCGTGTAGTCTCGTGTAAACATCAGGCAAGCGAAGAATTCCGATCGAACCTGAAATGATGAAAAAGGTACCTGATAGTAAGAAGAAACAAATGAGGATGTCAAAAATTAAATTAATCCATGTCCCGCTCAATAATAACACCCTTTTCTAAGAATTTCGCTAAGGCAACCGTTCCGATAAATAGTAAAATACCAATCAGCAGAATAACATCATTAAATTTGGTGGTTACAAGCAAGACCGCGATGATCCCTGCCAAAGCCATTAAGTTAATGCCAATGATATCAAGGGCAACTGCCCGATCTGGATTGGTCGGACCTTTAATAGCACGGTACAATAAAATCATAACGGAAACAGAAACCCCCAAGACCGCGATGGTCGCTGAATACTCGATCAGTTGCTGGGTAACATCTAAAATATTGTCCATTAGCGAGTCACCTCCATAATAGCTTTTTCAAAGGTTTCCTTAATTTCGTTAATGGACTGTTCGACGTCCGGGATGTCCATAGCGTGTACATAAATTTTTGTGTGGTCGTCACTGACAGCTATGGATAGGGTACCAGGTGTCAAAGTAATTAGATTGGCCAATAAAGTTATTTCGAAATTACTTTTTAACTCTATAGGAAGAGCGAATATTCCTGGTTCTATATCCAGTTTTGGTTTGTAGACAACTTTAACGATATCGATGTTTGAAAGGACAAGCTCTCTTATGAATAAAAGCATCAATTTAATAAAATTCCATACACGGTGCATATAGAACGAGTCCGGAATGAATCTCCTGAGAATAAATAAGAGACCGATCCCGAGGAGATACCCGACAAGAAAGGTGGAAAATTGATAGCTTTCACTGAGAAACATCCACATGATCGCAATAATAATGTTTAAGACGATTTGAAAAGGCATCAGCTACTACTCCTTTAATACAGAATCAATGTAGAGTTGCGGATCCATTAAGTATTTAGAAATGGATTCAATGGATGGATAGAACCACTCAGCACCGACCCCTAGTAACACGGAAAAGGTTAAAAGCAATCCTATCGGCCAGGCCATCATTTTGCCTTTATGTTCTCTTTCAGGCAGTGGAATTTCAGTTTTCTCTCCCCAGAACCCGCGAATGAATATACGAATCATAGAGAATAGAATAAGAAGGCTCGTTACAAGCCCGACTATGACAATCAAGATTTCTTCCTCTGCTAGACCGCCTCTGAGCAGAAGCAGTTTACCAATAAAGCCGCTGAACGGAGGAATACCTGCAAGTACCAGGGAAGCAATAAAGAACAACCATCCTAGAACCGGATAATGGTGAATAAGTCCACTCATTTTTCTTAAATCTGAAGTTCCCGCTACATAAGCTACAGCTCCAACCAGCAGGAATAGAGCACCTTTGATAATCATATCATGGACTAGATAGTAGATGGTGCCGCTAACGGATACTTCAGTGAAGATACCTATACCCATCAGCATAAAACCAACAGCGGGGATTATATTGTAAGCCACGACCAGTTTGATATTGTTTGTAGATAAAGCTCCCACTACTCCAAAAATCATGGTTAGTGCCGCTAAGTAAATGAATAGTGTGTGTGTCAGCTGGACGTCCTGGTTGAAGATTAGAGTGAAAATCCTCAAGATCGAATAAATTCCTACCTTAGTTAATAAAGCACCAAATAACGCTGATACGACAGGATTAGGCGAAATATAAGGTCTTGGAAGCCAATAGTACAAAGGAAAAACAGCTGCTTTTGTTGCAAATACGAAAAAGAACATGATGGCTATAGTCGTAAGAATACCTTGTTGCTCGACCTCTTGCACTCGTTCAGCGACTTGTGCCATATTGACCGTTCCAACTACTGAATACAAAAAAGCAATAGTCGTGACAAAGAGCATCGAGGAAAATAGATTAATTAAAACATATTTAATGGATTCTCTAAGTTGAGCTTTTCCATTCCCCAAAACGATCAAGCCGTAAGATGCCATTAACAGTACCTCAAAGAATACGAACAGGTTGAATAAGTCACCTGTCAGGAACGCACCGCTAACACCGGCAATCAGCATAAAGAAGAAACTGTAAAAGTAAAAGGCTTCCTGCTCCTTAGAAAGTGACTTTGGAGCATAGAATACACACGCTGTAGCTACAAGGTTAGAGGTGAGAACCAGCGTCATGGAAAGTAGATCACCAACCAGAATAATGCCGTAAGGAGCGGCCCAGTCGCCCGTTTCAAGAATGATGGCTCCGTTCTGCAGTACGTAAAGAAAAATTCCTCCAACAACCAGCAAGTTGAACACAGTGAATACTTGGGAAAGTCTTCTTACTATAGTAGTTTTTTTGTGAATGAAGGCCATTATAATTCCTGCAATTAGCGGTAATATAATGGGCAATGCTGTTAAATTACTCATAATCCGTACCTCTCATTTGTTCCATATTATCCGTGCCATTAATTTTAGAAGTTCTGTAAGCCAGCACGAGCAGTAAACTTGTTACACCAAAACTGATAACAATAGACGTTAAGATTAAGGCTTGAGGAAGGGGGTCTGTGTATTTTTCCACTCCCTCAGAAAGAATTGGAGGAGCTCCCGTCTTTAATTCGCCCATCGTTAAGATAAACAAGTGGGCACCATGAGAGATAAGCCCCGTACCAATGACAATCCGTAACAATTGCTTTTGAAGGAGGTTATAAATACCTGTGGTAAATAAGATACCCGCGAGTATCGCCATGATGATTTCCATTTGTTATTCCTCCTCCTCTTCTTTACCTCTTAAACGAACAAGACCATAAATCGCCATAGCGGCAATTCCAAGAACAACGATTTCAAATAAAGTATCTAATCCACGAAAGTCTACAAGGATTACGTTTACTACATTATCGCCTCCGCCCAGGGAATGGGACTTTTCAAGGAAATAATTTGCGATTGATTCAAAGTATTTAGAACTATGGGCCGAAATAGCGATCATGGTCATTAAAGCCCCAAAGCCAATAGAAATGATCAGATTCAACGTTCGTGTACTTGCTGATTCCTCTTTTTTCCTCATTTTTGGAAGGTGGTAGAAAGCAAGTAAGAACAAGGCGACTGTAACAGTTTCTATAATTAATTGAGTTAAGGCTAAATCAGGAGCTCTGTATAGGACAAATAACATAGATAGGCCATAACCTACCACTCCTAATATGAGAATGGCAGCTATACGGTTATTTGTAATAATCGTACCTACAGCTGCACATATCATCAGTACCGCCACAAATATTTCGGGTAAAGTAATCTCTGCTAAATTGCTTGTATCAACTGTAAATCCACCAGTAATCGCCATAAAGGCAAAAGTTATGACGAGAATGGCGGCAAGCACCAGACGTACATACCGACTTAAAGAGCCATTCATATACCCTTTAGTTACTATGGATGAATAAGACTCAAGGCGGTCGACCATTCCATCGTATACCTTATTGAAACTTAAGCGGCCGGGCAGGTAGTTATAGACAGGCTGCCAGACCTTACGAGAAAGAACTAAAACGGTACCTAAAAATACAACCGTTAATGACATAATGAGCGGCGTTTTAATACCGTGCCAAAATTTAATATGATGTTCGTGAATCTCCATCCCTTTTACTGCACTAGCTGCATGCTCTATAAAAGGTTGATTGATCAAGTGGGGAAATAGACCGATTACAATAACCGCAGCCACTAGAATAATAGGTGATAATAACATGCCCCACGGAGCTTCATGCGGTTTTTTCGGTAATTGTTCAATATTTGATTTACCACGGAAGCTGCTGAAGAAGAAATACATAGAATAAACAAACGTAAAGATACTTCCAAAAACAGCTAAATAAGGAATGATAGACATCAGAAAACCGGTAATGCCTTCTCCAGAAACCTCTAAATGCAAGGAAGCGTCAAAGAAAAGCTCCTTACTGTAGAAACCGTTTAAGAAGGGCAGAGGTACCCCGGCCATAGAAAATGAGGCTAACAAAGCTATGGTAGCTGTAATAGGTAAAAAGGTCATTAATCCGCCGAGTTTACGAATGTCGCGCGTTCCTGTTTCGTGGTCCACAATACCTGCAACCATGAACAAGCTGCCTTTAAAGGTAGCGTGGTTTAAAATATGGAAAACAGCTGCAAATACCGCGATTTCTGTACCAAATCCAAGCATAGCCATGATCATTCCTAATTGGCTGATTGTTGAAAAAGCAAGGATGGCTTTCAAATCGGTCTGTCGGACAGCCATATAAGATCCCCAGCAAAGGGTAATGATACCGACAGTGGATACAATAATAAAAAACCACTCACTTGATGACAGCATCGGTGAATAGCGAGCGACCAGGTAAATCCCCGCTTTTACCATAGTAGCGGAATGGAGGTACGCACTGACCGGAGTTGGAGCTTCCATTGCATCAGGTAACCAGATGTGAAATGGAAACTGAGCTGATTTTGTGAAGGCTCCTAATAAAATAAGTCCCAAAATTAATGGGAAGAATTCGCTATTCAAGATTAGTTGTTGCTGATCGATCATACCCTGAATGCTTGTTGTTTTAGTCAGTACACTCATGAAAATAAGTCCGCCAAGTAAACTTAGTCCGCCAAATACGGTAATAAGCATGGATTTTAACGCGCCATACCGGGATTCTTGCTTATAGTTCCAGAACCCAATCAGCAAAAAGGAGGATAATGAAGTGAACTCCCAAAAACTGTATAGAACGAACACATTATCAGAAAGGACTACTCCAAGCATAGAACCCATAAATATTAAAAAGTATACATAAAAATGTCCCAGTTGCTCTGATTTATGTAGATAGTAAATCGAGTAAAAGGCAACTAGGGCACCAATCCCGCTTATTAATAACACAAACAATAAACTGAGACCATCTAGATAAAATACAATGTTCATATCTAATGAAGGTATCCAAGAGTACTCTCTTGTTAAAGGTTCAAACCCTGTCCCAATAAAACGTACAAAATAAATGAAGATAATCGCGGGAATCAAAGTGACGAAAACCCCCGGATGAAATTTATCTTTCCATTTACTTATAAATGGAATTGCAATTGCAAAGATAAAAGGCAATAATACTACCAGCAGCATCTTGGCTGTTCCTCCCTCAACAAAAATTCTTTAATATAAAACAATCTTTCTCAATCTTACTGTACATTTAATTGTAATCAAAAGCAGGGGCATTATTCAACTCTAGCCTTCTGGACAGCGCATATTAGAGACACCTTTTAGTATTCCCTATTAAATAAGAAGAGACACCTCAAATTAAAGAGATAAAATTTTTATAAAAAAACTCGCTGATTACAAATCAGCGAGTTTTTTAAGGTAGAAAAATTCTATAGAATGGAAATTGTAGAAAGTTAACCGACTTGGATGGATAATTTATCCACATTAATAGACCTGGCTATTAGTTCTTCTCTCATTTGAAGAATGAAGTCATCTGAGAGATTCAGTTCAATTGCTTTGTGGTAAGATTGTATTAACAGGGAATCAGATAATTGTTTAATACCTCTGTCACTCATGTGACAGCCACCTCCTGAGTGTTCGAAATGAACGTTTCGAGTAATGTATTCTTACCTTACCATGAGCTGAAATTCCCTACAATATGGCAGTTATCTACAAGTAAATGTAGATAACTTTCTCATTTTTAATGAATGAATTAGAGATGCCATAGTAAGTCGGGTGTGGAAATTGTGTATAAACTTATCCACAGTTCAGAATTGTCGGGAATTGTCGAACGATTTACGTTCTAGTTCAAGCATTTAAATTCGTTTTTGAAACATGAAGATTTTTTGTATATGATGTATAAGGAGATTTTGTCTGTGTTTATGAGATGGAGTGAAAGAAATGTTAAATAAGTTTTTACCAAACGAGCACGTACCTAGCATATTTGATGTAGACCCCAGTGAACTGAAAAACAAAGGAATCAAAGGGGTTATTACTGATCTTGATAATACACTGGTTGCTTGGAATGTGGAAGATGCCACGGAAGAAATCAAGGACTGGTTTCAAAAAATGAATGATCTTGGAATCCAGGTGACGATTGTTTCTAATAATAAAGAAGCACGAGTTAAACTATTCTCTCAGCCGTTAAATGCAACGTTTATTTATAGTGCCAGAAAACCTTTAGCTAAGGCATTTAAGAAAGCTAGGAAACAAATGAAGCTTAGAAAAGATGAAGTCGTAGTAGTCGGAGATCAGCTTCTTACGGACGTATTGGGTGGGAATATGGCTGGTTACCATACTATCCTAGTTGTTCCGATCGTAGAAACGGATGGCCTACTGACGAAATTTAATCGACAAATTGAGCGGAGAATATTAAATTGGATGAGAAGAAAAGGGAAAATTACTTGGGACAGGAGTGATCGTTGATGAACGAAATATATTGTCAGGGGTGCGGAGCGGAGATTCAGACATCGCATCCAGAGCAGCCCGGGTACGCCCCGCCTTCAGCTTTAGAACGGGAAGATGTAATTTGTAAACGCTGCTTTCGTTTGAAGCATTATAATGAGGTGCAGGATGTTCCTTATAATGCTGATGATTTTTTAGAGATGCTTCATCAGATTAGTGATACTAAAGGGTTAATTATCCAACTGGTAGATATTTTTGATTTCAATGGAAGTTTTATTTCAGGCTTAAAACGTTTGACAGGTAATAATCCTGTCATCCTTGTAGGAAATAAAATGGATGTACTTCCTAAATCTGTAAACCACGAAAAGGTTAAACACTGGCTGAAACGATCAGCAAAGGAGCAAGGGCTTATTGTGGAAGATGTATTTCTCATCTCTGCTGAAAAAAATCAAGGAATCACAAACCTCTCACAGGCTATGGATCAATACCGAAAAGGTGGGGACGTTTACGTAGTAGGAACAACAAACGTAGGTAAATCCACTTTTATTAATACGTTGATTTCAAATACTTCGGGAGAGAAAGATGCTATTACTACTTCTTACTTTCCAGGTACCACCCTTGGTTTTATAGATATTCCATTAGATGAAAATAGTTCTTTATTTGATACTCCAGGAGTTATCCAACGCCATCAAATGGCACATTATGTATCAGAACAGGATTTAAAAGTCATTACTCCTAGAAGAGAAGTAAAACCGAAAATTTATCAGCTGAATGAAGCTCAAACGCTATATTTTGGTGGGCTTGCAAGGCTGGATTTTGAAAGTGGCTCTCGTACTTCGTTTGTATGTTATTTTTCAAACGAACTCCACATTCACCGAACAAAATTAGAGAAAGCTGATGATCTATATCAGAATCACCTTGGAGAACTACTTGTTCCCCCAGACAGCCGTACGATGGAAAAACTACCACCGCTTAAAAAACAAACGTTCAGAATTAAAGAAGATAAAACAGACATTGTGTTTTCCGGGCTGGGCTGGATTACAGTTCCGGAGGGACATATAAATGTAACCGTCCATGTCCCTGAAGGTGTTAAAGTGTCTTTACGTGAATCGTTAATATAGGAGGGGAACTATTGCTTAGACTTGGTTTAATTGGTCATCCAGTTGGTCATTCATTATCTCCTTGGATCCATGAACGACTTATGGAACATGAAGGACTGGAAGGAACCTATGAGTTATTTGATATTGATCCGGAAACGTTCGATCTACAAATTCAAGAATTAAAAGATAAAGGCTTAGATGGTTTTAATATTACCGTCCCGTATAAAGAAAAGATTATTCCATACCTTGATGAAGTCGACAGCAGTGCGCGTGAATTAGGGGCTGTGAACACAGTTAAAAACACGGCACGCGGATGGGTAGGTTACAATACAGACGGCATAGGATTCGCTGTCTCCGTTAGAAATAGATATCCTGAGTTATTTCATAACCAACAGCGAGTTCTTGTTATTGGAAGCGGGGGAGCTTCGAGGGGCATATATCACGCCCTTTTAGAAGCAGGACTGTCTAAAATTGATATTGCCAATCGCACAATTGAGAAGGCAGAAGAGGTTATAAATAGTGCTTCGACAAACAGTGAATCAAGAGCATTGTCTTTAGATAAGGCAGTGGAAAAATTAAATGACTATGGTTTGATTGTACAGACAACAGTTGTCGGTATGAGTCCCAATGATAATACTGCCATCATTCCTCTCGATAATTTGAAAGAGGGGACAGTAGTAAGTGATATTGTATATCGGCCGCTTGAAACCCGTTTTCTGCGAGAGGCTAAAACCAGAGGAGCTAAGCTGCATTTCGGACATGAAATGCTTCTGCAGCAAGCGGTATATGCTTTTCATATTTGGACGGACACCAATCCGGACGCTTCCTTATTATTGGAAGGTTTCGAAAAAAAACTGAAAGGGGTATAGAATGTTAACAAGTAAACAAAAAAAGAAGTTACGTGCTGAATCTCATCATGTACAACCCATTTTTCAAGTAGGAAAAGCAGGGGTAAATGAAAATATGACTACACAAATTGAAGAAGCCCTTGAAAAGAGAGAGCTGATTAAGGTGAGTATCCTGCAAAATTGTTTTGAAGATAACAATGAGGTGGCTGATCAAATTGCGAAGTCTACAGGGGCTCATATTGTTCAGGTCATAGGTAATACCATTATTCTTTATAAAGAATCGAAAGAAAACAAACAAATTGAGCTGCCGTAAAGGAGTTCTTATATGAAACGAATCGGTATTCTTGGAGGGACCTTTGATCCTCCTCATCAAGGCCACTTGATTATGGCAGAATATGCATGCAATGAAATGAAACTGGATGAGGTGTGGTTTCTACCATCCCATATTCCACCGCATAAACAGGAAGCAGCGGTATCAGCTGAAACCCGTCTCTCCATGGTGGAAAAGGCGGTGGAAGATAATCCGCGTTTTAAAGTATGTAATGCAGAGTTGACTAGAAAAGGTACGTCTTATACGGTAGATACCATGAAGTATTTAATGGACCAATATGAAAGTCATACCTTTTACTTTATCATCGGTGGAGATATGGTAGAGCATCTGCCCAAATGGAACAGAATTGATGAACTAAATTCTATGGTTGAATTTGTAGGTATTAATCGGCCAGGTTACGACTGGAATCCCCCGATGCCCGTGCATCAGGTAGAAATCCCATTAATTGATATATCTTCTTCTCATATCAGAAAAAGACTCAGCTCTTTAAAAAGTGTAAGATATCTCGTTCCTGAATCTGTAAACCTTTATATAAAGGAGCATCAATTATATGCAGCTGACTCGAAATGAAGCATTGGATTATGTGAGACCTGCTTTAAAGAAATCCAGATATGAACATACTATACGTGTAACGGATGAAGCCGTTACACTCGCTGAACGTTTTGGAGCAGATGTGAAGAAAGCTGAATTGGCCGCAGCGTTGCATGATTATGCGAAGTATAAACCTTTGGATGAAATGAAGCGATGGATTGAGCAAGAGCGCAGACTTCCCAAAGATTTACTCGACTACCATCACGAATTATGGCATGGACCTGTAGGAGCCTACATGCTCGAAAAGGAAATAGGGATTGAAGATTCAGAAATTATTTCAGCTATTGCTTGCCACACCACTGGTAAGAAGCACATGAGTGTGTTAGATAAAGTAGTATTTTTAGCGGATTATATTGAACCTGGAAGAGATTTTCCCGGCGTGGAAGAAGTAAGGGACAAATCCCTTACAAGCTTAGACCAGGCTTGTCTGCTTGCATTAAAAAATACAGCAGTTTTTTTAATAAATAAGGAAAGAACCGTTTATCCGGATACGTTTCATGCATATAATGATTTAATATAGAGTTTTTGTAAAAGAGACAAAGAATGAAATAGGGAGGAACAGAATGGAAAGTAAAGAATTAGTAACTATAGCCGCGCAGGCATGTGATGAGAAAAGAGCCACAGATATTGTGGTGTTAGATATGTCGGATGTATCCTTAATTGCCGACTATTTCTTGATATGTGAAGGCTCTAACGAGCGTCAAGTGCAGGCGATAGCCAGAGAATTAAAAAACCAAGCCGAAGAAAATGGCATCGATGTAAAAAGGATGGAAGGCTTTGAACAGGCTCGATGGATTCTTGTTGATCTAAACGACGTTATCTGTCATATCTTCCACAAAGATGAACGTCACTATTATAATCTCGAACGACTTTGGGGCGATGCTTCTACAGTAGCTCTTGAGGGGTTAGAAGGCTGAAGGCATGAGCTATCAACAAATGGCTCAGGTATATGATCGGCTGATGAAGGATGCACCTTACGACCATTGGGTTGACTTTACGAACAAAATGATTGAACGTTTTCTTCCCGATACTCAGTCTATAGTAGATGCTGGCTGTGGCACTGGGGAAGTGACACATCGGCTAAATGAGGAAGGTTATCACCTCACTGGTGTTGATTTGTCTGAGGATATGCTGTCAGTCGCACATCAAAAGAATTCATCAGCTAAAATTCAATGGCTTCAACAGGATATAACTGATTTAGCCGGTCTAAAAGATGTGGAATGTGTCATTAGCTACTGTGATGTTATGAATTATTTACCAGCTGACAAAGATGTAATTCGAGCTTTTCGCAGTATATATGAATCGCTTTCTCCTTCAGGTTTATTTATTTTTGACGTCCATTCTATTGATCATATTCAAAATAATATGCTCGGTGCAACCTTTGCTGAGGTTTATGATGATTTATCCTATATTTGGTTTTGTGACCCTGGTGAATTTGAAAATCGAATGGTACATGACCTAACTTTTTTCGTGCAAAATGGTCCTAATTACGAAAGATTTGATGAACAGCATATTCAGCAAGGTTACTCACCTGAACAATTAAGTGAATGGCTGATGCAGACTGGCTTCAAAATCCAGTTAATCAGCTCAGATTTTCAAATGGAATTCGTGGACAGCGGAGAGCGGATATTTTTTGTGTGTCAAAAAAACTAGAGTGTGAAAAGGAGTGCGTAAGTTACGTACTCCTTTTTTGTTTTTTTAGAGGATTTACGATTTTTATGTCGTATTATATTATTTAAGCTATGATTAAAGATCAATCTCAAACTTATCTTCCTTGTGCTTGGTTTGTGTTGCTTTAAACATCTCTTGAAAAAGAGAGCCAATGTGTGCTTCAAGTGCTTTCAGACCTTCCCCTGTCACTCCGCCTTTAACTGTTACTTTCTCCATTAACTCATCGAGTGTGAAGATCTCCTTTGATAATAAACTTCCTAATCCAATCATCATGTTTTCCGTAAGTTCGGTAGCTTTCTTCTCAGAGATCCCCGTTACCTCACCGGCAGCCTCAATCCAATTTTTTAATAAAAAACTGATGAAAGCTGGTCCACAGGAGACCATATCCGAAGCCGCCCGTATATGATCTTCTTCAATGGCTGAAGGCTTTGAAATATACTCGAATGTGTTCAGCAGACTTTGTTTTACAGAGTCTGTAACCCTTGTTCCAAATGTAAATAAGCTTACGCCAGCGTGAGCATGATTCGTAATAGAAGGAACAATTCTTGCTACTTGGCAAGAGACTTTGTTTTCCAAATCTTCTACAGAAACTGGACTTGTAATGGATACAAGACATTGGTTCAGAGTTAGATCATTTTTTATCTCATTCAAGACTTGGCTGTAGTGATGCGGTTTAACACATAAGAAAAGAATATCACTTTTTTTCGCAACTTCCTCTAAACTCTCAGCAACGGTAAGTTTAGCCTCGTCCTTTTGTAAATCCAAAGCTTTCTGTGCTGTACGGTTGTATATAATAAGATCACTTGCGCACACTGCTCCACTCTTCACCAAGGAAGTTACGAGCATACTCCCCATGTTACCAGTACCGATGATTCCCCATTTCACTGGAATCCCCTCCTTAGGTAGTTACCTAATTATTTTTATTCTAATGAATTCTAATTATGAAAGGCGGTTTTATTTACATGAGCTTGTTGCGGAGATATATCTGGATAATAATGGTGGTGATTGCGGCCGTATTATTGATTTTATTTAATAACCCTGCTAAAGAAAAGAATTCAGTATCAGTAGAAAAGTCAGAACACGTATTGGAGGAGGAATTGGAGAGTAATTCTTCAGAAGTTGTAGTAGATGTGAAAGGAGAAGTGGTCAATCCGGGGGTTTATTCGGTAGAGTCAGGACTAAGAGTAGATGGTGTGATTAAAATGGCCGGGGGTTTAACTGCTGACGCTGATCCTTCCAGTGTGAACCTCGCTCAGAAATTACAGGATGAGATGGTCATATCTGTGCTGGCTTTACCTTCGGTCGTAAATGAAGAAGCAGGAGAAAATAATGAATTACTTGCAATCAATCAGGCTACTCTGGAAGAAATTGAAAGCCTTAATGGAATTGGACCCTCTAAAGCAGCAGCTATCCTTCAATATCGAGAGGAAAATGGTCCATTTAAAAACTCTAAAGATTTATTAAAAGTATCTGGTATTGGTGAGAAAACCCTTGAAAACCTGGAGGAATATATCCGAATACCGTAAAGGAGTGGCTCTGTTTGACGAAAAAAAAGGTGGAGGGTACACTGATAAAAAATCTACAGGGGGCTACATAGTGGAAAGAATTTCGTGGAATCAGTATTTTATGGCTCAAAGTCATCTTTTGAAATCAAGAAGTACGTGTGAGCGGCTAGCCGTTGGAGCTATCATTGTAAGAGATAAACGGATGATTGCAGGGGGATATAATGGAAGCGTCTCCGGAGGTGTTCATTGTATTGATGAAGGATGTTATGTGATTGATGGACATTGTGTCCGTACGATTCATGCAGAAATGAATGCGCTGCTTCAGTGTGCGAAATTCGGTGTAGCAGCTGAAGGATCAGAAATTTATGTCACTCACTTTCCCTGTCTGCATTGTACAAAAGCTATTATCCAGGCTGGGATACAAGCCGTATATTACAGTGAAGACTACAAAAATCACCCATATGCGATTGAATTATTAGAGCAGGCAGGTGTCACAACCGAAAAAGTACCGCTCGAGACGGACCCTGTTCATTATGAACAACAAAAGCTTGTGGAGGAATTGATTGATAAGCTTGAAGGTCATAATGACCCTGATGTCGAGAGTGTAAAACAGAAAGCTGGGAATTTATTTCAGCTGATGGAAAAGAAATGATCGGAAAAGGAAGATGGCATATCCCCGTCACAGCTTTTGTTTTGGGCGGGGTGCTTGTCCGATTATCAGGAATGCCGTTCTGGTTACTAGGCAGTATAGTGATCGGATGGATTTTCTTCATAAGGAAATCTTGGCCCTATATGGTTGTACTTATCTGTTTTTGTCTGTTTGGTTACTATTATTTGTCTCCTTTGACACCCGCCTCCATTAAACCAGGCCCAACAGGGCTGCTATCAGCAATTATCTCCTCAGATGTGAAAGAAACCCCTCAAACTATTCAAATGGAAGTTACATTGCAGGATTCACAAGAGAAAGCAATGGTGATTCTTTTCAACAATCAAATGGAACCAGGAACTCGTCCACATAACTGGCACCATGGAGCGGTCTGCAGTCTGAAAGGGAGTATAAAAGAGATAGACAAGGCAACGAACCCGGGACAGTTTAATTACCAGGCGTTTTTAGCTAATCAAGAAATATACTCTCAAATTGAAATCGAAGGTACTGATGGATTATCATGCAATGATCGATCTATCCTAAGTTATGTCTATGAATGGCGCAAAAACCTGATGGGGCACGTGGAGAACGTGGTGGATGCTCAGGCTTATCCCTGGATGGCAGCGCTTATTTTTGGAGAGTCGAAGCACCTAAAAGAATCGACCATAGAATGGTTCAGAGATTTTAATCTGTCCCATATCCTCGCAATCTCAGGTCTTCATGTTGGATTAACCATTGGAGGCTTATACTTTCTAATTTATCGCACGGGTCTTGGAACAATTGAGCAGGCAAGATTACTTGTAATTCTCATGCTTCCTGGCTATAGTTTTTTAGCTGGAGCAGCTCCTTCTGTGGTACGGGCTTCACTAATGGCTTTCCTTATACTGATTTTCAGAAAGATAAATGTAAAAATTCCAATAACAGACCTTTTATCTTTGGTAGCTATAAGTTTATTGTTATTGTCTCCTGGTTACTTCACAAATATTGGATTTCAGTTTTCTTTTTTAGTTACCATGAGTTTAATTTATTCTCTCCCGATTATTGAAAGGTCTCCGTTTGTAGTCGTCCAGTCAGCTTACATTAGTTTGATCAGTCAATTGTCTATACTTCCTATTCAACTTTCCTATTTCTACGAATTTAATCCCCTTTCACTATTTGCCAATCTGATTATAGTTCCGTACTTCTCATTTATTGTCATCCCGCTGCTCTTACTTTTATTCTGCGTATGTTTGATCACTCCCGAAATTGCATTTTGGCTCTCTAAAATAATCATTTACCCCCACGAAAAAATTCTTCATACTCTTCAGAGTATAGGTACTCCCTTTAATATTCAATGGACTGTAGGAGAGCTGGAACCTTTATATATCGTTTTGTATCTTATCGCCTTCGGATTCATGATGAAGGAGTGGGTAAAAGAACGTTTGTTCAGGGGATTTACAGCTGGGTCAATTGCTGTATGCGTACTTCTATTCTTTAGTGTACTTCCTTATTTTTCGCCTAGTGGCAAAGTTACAATGCTGGATATCGGACAGGGAGATTGTTTTGTAGTGGAACTTCCTTATCGGAGAGGGGTAATGATAGTGGATGCGGGTGGTCCGCCTGTTTTTAGCAAGGATAAAAATAAAACAGTGGAACAGATCATTACCCCTTACTTAAAATCACGTGGGATACGATCCATTGATGGTATATTCGTTTCGCATAAAGATGTAGATCACAGTGGAAGTGTCCAAGCAATGGTTGAAACATTTCGTGTGAGTAAATTATTTGTCAGTGACTATTATGAAGCAGATGAAAAAGGTGTTGAAATTGTCCGTGTAAGTCCTGAAGATCGAATTCTTATTGCGAATCATTCTTTTCGGGTGCTTCACCCCAAAGATGATTCGGGTAACCCTAATAATAACTCTCTGGTTATATGGAGTGAAATCGGAGGGTTAACCTGGTTATTTACTGGTGATATATCAACCGAGAACGAAGAGGAGCTAATGGAGTCTTATCCAGGCATCCAGGCAGATGTGTTAAAAGTAGCCCATCATGGAAGCAATACTTCAAGTTCTGAAGAGTGGGTGAAATGGCTGCAGCCGCGGATTAATCTTATCTCAGCCGGTAGAGAAAATCGTTATGGGCATCCTCATAGAGAGGTAACTCAAAGGCTTGAAGAATATGGAAGTTTGTATGTGACCAAAGACCATGGAGCTGTGCAATACACTTTCTCTGGTTCATCAGGAACATTTTCCACCTTTCTGCCGTATAATGCGAGCAGAGAATAAAAAAAGACTGCAAACGCAGCCTTTTTGAATTTTGTATTCATTATTGTCCTATAACAGAGAATACAACGCCGATTGCGAAAATAACAAAGAAGAAAACAAATGAGAATACAAACCCTAATCCAGAGTCGATAACGTCATTAGTTTTGGACTGAATATCCTTCTTGAATTCGTTCATTGTGACCCCTCCTATATCAATTATTAAGTATAAGTCATTATAAAGCAAAAATCTACATTCAACTTTGAGTGATTATAAAAAATTCCCTTTTAGCTTCATTCATTGCCTCAGCTAGCAAGACTTGTCACAGATAATTCTCGATTAGAGGGTCAAACTATATTCAAGAGAGGAACAGCATCGTCCTCTTCAAAAGCTTCCGGGGTTTTTGAAATGACGTTTATATAGATGATTCATGCGGCGGCTCTGTGTCTCTATTTTGACAGATATGTAAAACAACCATAAAATAGTGACACTGACCCCCCATTAACAAGGGGGGCCGCCGTATTTTCTTAAAAAGGAAGGACCTAACTAATGGGGAAAATTAAGCAGTCACAGGTATATTTATTGTATGGAGAAGAATCCTATTTAATTCAAGAGAATAAGAATAAAATCATTCAGCAGACATTAAAAAAAGAAGATCAGGAATTTAATATCTCCCAGTTTGATTTAGAGGAAACGCCAATTGAAGAACTGGTAACAGACGCGGAAACTTTTCCTTTTTTAGGTGAAAGAAAAATCGTGATTGGAGAACAGCCTGTATTTTTAAAGGCAAAGCCGGACAAGTTGTCATTTGAGCATGATGTAGATGCGCTTCTACAATATCTTCAGTCTCCCGCTGAATACACCATTTTAATTCTTGTGGCACCCTATGAAAAAGTAGATGAAAGAAAAAAAATATTCAAGGCTCTTAAGAAGCACGGAGAAATTATTTCATGTCAGCCTGTAAAAGAATGGGATGTTTCTAAGTGGGTTGATTCAATTGCTAATGATTTACATATTTCGGTGCCGGAAAATTTGCACGAACTATTTGCTCAGGAAGTGGGAACCAACCTGTTAGCGCTGAGGTCTGAAATGGAAAAACTTGCATTAAATGTAGGTGAAGGCGGTGTGGTAACAAGAGAACTTGCAGAGCAGTTGCTTTCTCACAGTGCGGAAGCTTCTGGCTTGAAATTAGTGGATGCTGTAATGGAAAGAGATTTAGGAAGGGCCATTCGGCTATTTAAAGATTTAGAGAAACTGAACGAAGAACCTATTGCTCTTACAGCACTTCTTGCTTCTCAATTCCGCATTATTAGCCAGGCTAAGGTCTTAAAGCAAAAAGGCTATGCGCAAAATCAAATGAGAAATTATATAAAAGCCCATCCATTTGTTATAAAGATGGCACTAAAAAGAGAGAGATACTTTACTCTTGAAGAGCTTAATGAAATTATGACGGAACTTGCTCAAACAGATCACGCCTTAAAACAAGGGAAGATGGAAAAATCTCTAGCATTTGAAATGATGCTTTATAAGTTGATCCATATCAAACAAAATCAAATGCAATCCTTATCTTAAAAAGAGCCTTCCGAAAACGGAAGGCTCTTTTTCATGAAAAAACGACCCATACACTGGAAGGATCGTTTGTTGGTCATAATTAACGAAAAAAGTATTATAATGCGTTTACTTTTTTAGATAGGCGAGATTTTGTACGGTTCCCATTATTTTTATGAAGGGCACCTCGCTGAACAGCTTTGTCAATTTTCTTAACAGCTGTACTAAGAGCATCTTTCGCACTATCTTTTTCATTACTAGAGACAAGTTTCTCTACACGTTTAACAGCTGTACGCATATCTGATTTAAAAGCTGCATTTAGGTAACGGGCTTCATCGTTTATGCGTACGCGTTTTTTCGCTGATTTAATATTAGGCATGGTTTCACCTCCTAGGTAAAAACAAAAGACTCATTCATATCGAACAAGAGACATTTTACCAAAGCGGAGCCTTGTTTTCAATAGATTTATCCATCTCCATAAAGATTTGCATAGTTTTTATGAGTATGGGAGAAGATGGGCATAAGGAGGCGGGTGTTTCATGGAATATGAAAAAGAATACGTTATACGCACAGATTTGGCTCTTGAAGCTCAGGAAATGAATGTAAAGGATGATCCTGATTCGTCTGATAATGACGGTGTTAAGGTAGAAGAAAATGAAAAAGATGACATAAAGATCACTTACGTTACAGTAGATGATGAAGGAGCAGCCCGTATTGGGAAAAAAGCAGGTCATTATATTACGCTCGAATCACAAGCTATTAGGAAACAAGATACAGATCTTCAAGTGAATTTAGCCAAAACACTTTCAGGTCAGCTTCGCAAATTGCTATTGGACAGTGGTGTACAGGAAATGGATCGCTGCTTACTTGTAGGACTTGGGAATCACCAGGTAACCCCGGATGCTCTAGGACCGCTGGTTACAGAAAAAGTACTGGTGACCAGCCATTTATTTGAACTTCACCCTGAGACTGTAGCAGAGGGATACCGTCCTGTTTCGGCTGTGACGCCTGGCGTTATGGGAGTAACAGGAATCGAAACAAGTGATATGGTGAATGGGATAATTGAAGAGACGAAACCTGATTTTGTCATTGTCATCGATGCTCTAGCTTCTCGCTCTATAAGCCGAATTAATTCTACCATCCAGTTGTCAGACACGGGTATTCATCCTGGGTCTGGAGTAGGGAATAAACGAAAGGAAATCAGCAGAGAAACTTACGGAATTCCTGTTATTTCAATTGGTGTGCCAACCGTTGTAGATGCGGTAACCATAACAAGTGATACGATTGATTTTTTACTGAAACACTTTGGTAGAGAATGGAACGAAAAAGATCGTCCATCTAATGCATTATCTCCAGCTCTAAATCCTTTTGAAAGAAAAACATTAACGGAGGAAGATTATCCAAACGAGGAGCAGAGTAAAGCCGTGCTTGGAATGTTTGGTCAGCTTGGAGAGGCTGAAAAAAAACAGCTGATCAAAGAAGTGCTTACTCCCCTTGGACACAATTTAATGGTAACCCCAAAGGAAGTAGACGGTTTTATCAAGGACATGGCTCATGTGATCGCTACAGGTATAAACGGAGCTCTTCATCCAGGTGTAGAGGACGGGGAAGCTCAGTCTTATTCCCGTTAATAAAGGATTGAATTAAATACAGAAGAGGGTTCTATTAAAATCCTCTCTCTCATACCATTTACTAGATAGAGTTTGGATGAGGAGAGGATTTTTCTTATGCCTAAGTACAAAAAGTGGAAAAGGAAACGTCCCCATATCATAAGGTTATGGTCCAAATGGCTGGTCGCAGGGACGGCTGTATTAATTTTGCTGTTTATAGGCATAGGTTTGTTAACGGGTGCTAAAACAACTTACCGTCTGTATTCGGATACAATTCAAGAATGGACAACACAACTAAAAGGAAGCTCGTTTATTTACTTATTTGAAATGGAAAATCGAACATTTTCAGGAGCTCATCCTGATGAAAATCGTATTCCGGGCTTATCAACTTTAGCATTCAAACTTTTGACAAGCTTAACACCTAATGACCCGAGAAGTCTTCTTGGACGTGAAATTCCTGGTCTCTCATTTTATAACAGCCAGATCATTATAGCTGGGGAAGGTACGAACTTCGCCACTCTTCCTATAGAGTCGGAACCACCACTGGACGTGGATCACAAAGGAGAGGAAGGGGAAGTGGAGGAAAAACAACAGGATTCACCTGAAGGCAATCAAACGATTAAAGAAGATCGTGTATTCATTTCCCATACTCATAACACGGAATCCTTTTACCCTCATTTGCCTGATCGTTCAACCGCTTATGATGGGAAAGTAAACATTACTCTTGTAGGTAAGCGGCTGGCAGAGAGCCTAGAAAACCAGGGGATAGGGGCAATGGTCGATTATACCGATGTGGCTTCTCTCTTAAAACAAAAAGGAATGAAACACTATCAGTCCTATGATGCAATGAGACCTTTAATCAAGGAAGCAAAGAGTCAGAATGAATCACTTCAATATTACTTTGATCTTCACCGGGACAGCCTTCCTAGAGAGAATACTACCGTCAACATCGGTGGAAAAGAATATGCGCGTTTTATCTTTGTTATTGGAGCTGAACATAGTCAGTATGAACAAAATTTAAAATTCGCATCTGATATGCATAAGCTTTTGGAAAGTAAATATCCAGGAATTAGCCGCGGAGTTATTACGAAAAAAGGTTCTGGAGTAGATGGAGTATATAATCAGGATCTCGATCCTAATCTAATCGTGGTAGAGTTCGGAGGAGTAGAAAATAACCTGGATGAATTGTATCGTTCTGCAGATGTAATGGCAGAAGTGTTCAGTGAGTATTATTTTAATGCTGAAAAAGTTTCGAACGACTCTTAGAGAAGGGGAGGGAGGAGAGATCATGAAGTGGCTGTTAGCTATTCTGTTAAGTGGAGCGTTTTTTGTGGCAGGGTCTTTATATGGAATAGACAAGGTTCAGGAAAAAGAGATAGAACCGACTCCAATTGTGCAAGAAAAAGAACCGAAGAAAACGTCTGTCGTCCGTCCATGCTCTCCCCCTGAAACCATAGAGGATATTCCGTTTATTGTGAAAGTTGCTGCTGGAATAGGGGAAGGAGTGGCGGCAAGCTTTAATGGAATTATTTTGGTACTGGCTGAGTTTATACACTCCAATCCGGGTTCTCCATAGAATCGATTCTGCTTAGACATTGAATAATCAAGCTCCTATTGCTATAATCAGGCTAGTTATGTGTGCCGAATTAAGTAGGAGTGATGTAAGTTGACTAGTCAATATAATCAGGATAGAGTCCGCAACTTTTCGATAATTGCCCATATTGATCATGGGAAATCAACGCTTGCTGACAGAATCCTTGAAAAAACAAAAGCATTAACGCAAAGAGAAATGAAGGAACAGTTTCTTGATGCGATGGATTTAGAAAGAGAGAGAGGCATTACCATTAAGCTGAATGCTGTTCAGCTTAACTATGCAGCAAACGATGGAGAGGATTATACTTTTCATTTGATTGATACACCAGGGCATGTCGATTTTACATATGAGGTGTCCCGTAGCTTAGCGGCCTGTGAAGGGGCTATTCTAGTGGTTGATGCCGCTCAGGGTATCGAAGCCCAGACTTTAGCAAATGTTTATCTAGCTTTAGAGAACGACCTCGAAATTATACCAGTTATTAATAAGATTGATCTTCCAGGAGCAGATCCTGAACGGATTAAGCAGGAGATAGAAGATGTAATTGGCATTGATGCGTCTGATGCAATATTAGCTTCAGCAAAAGAAGGGGTAGGGATCGATGAAATTTTAGAACGTATCGTTTCCGATATCCCTGCACCTGCAGGAGAAGCCAAGGCACCAACCAAGGGACTGATTTTTGATTCTCTTTATGATTCCTACAGAGGGGTTATTGCCTATACCTGTGTACGCGAAGGGTCTATTAAAGTTGGCGACAAGATCAAAATGATGGCAACAGGAAAAGAATTTGAAGTAAATGAGGTGGGTGTGTTCCGACCGACACCAACCCCTTTAAAAAAATTACAGGTAGGTGATGTCGGTTATTTAACCGCTTCTATAAAAAATATTGGAGACTCACGCGTAGGGGATACAATAACCTTAGCCAATAATCCTGCCAAAGAACCGCTTCCAGGTTACAAAAAAATGAATCCAATGGTATTCTGCGGAATGTATCCGGTAGATGCTAATAAATACAATGATTTAAGAGATGCTCTTGAACGTCTTGAACTAAATGATTCCTCTTTGCAGTATGAAGCTGAGACTTCTCAGGCTTTAGGATTTGGATTCCGCTGTGGTTTTCTGGGAATGCTTCATATGGAAATTATCCAGGAGAGGATAGAGCGCGAATACAAAATTGATCTGATTACTACAGCACCGAGTGTAATTTATAAAGTGAAACTGACCGACGGAGAAGAGAAAGAAGTCGATAATCCATCCATGATGCCGGATAATCAAACCCTTGAAGAAGTACAGGAGCCCTTCGTAAAAGCAACTATTATGGTTCCCAATGATTATGTGGGTCCTGTCATGGAAATTTGTCAGCGGAAACGCGGGAATTTCATGGATATGCAGTATCTGGATGATAATCGCGTTAATATTGTATATGAAATTCCACTATCAGAAATCGTTTATGATTTCTTTGACTCCTTGAAGTCTCAGACTAAAGGTTATGCTTCTTTCGATTACGAACTGATTGGATACCGTTCTTCTAATTTAGTTAAGATGGATATCCTGTTGAACGGAGATACGATTGATGCTTTATCATTCATCGTGCACCGTGATTTTGCTTATGAACGTGGGAAACTGATTGCTGAAAAGTTGAAGAACCTCATTCCGAGACAGCAGTTTGAAGTCCCTGTACAAGCAGCGATTGGAACTAAAATTGTTGCCCGGACGACGATTAAAGCGATGCGTAAAAACGTACTCTCCAAATGTTACGGAGGCGACATTTCCCGTAAGCGTAAACTTCTTGAGAAACAAAAAGAAGGTAAAAAACGTATGAAGATGGTTGGTTCGGTAGAAGTTCCTCAAGAGGCCTTCATGTCCGTGCTGGATCTGAGTGAAGATTAATCAAATGAAGATAATGAATAAAGCCGCAGGAGTGAATCTCTTGCGGTTTTCCTTATGAAAGGTGGAACAACATCTATGAATATACCTTCCGCTTATATTCACATCCCTTTTTGCCAGCAGATTTGTCATTACTGTGACTTTACAAAGTTTTTTTATAACGAGAAACTCGCTGATGAATATTTGGAAGCGTTAGAAAAAGAAATACACACTTACGTACCTGGAGAAAAGGCTGTAGTAAAAACCATTTTTGTCGGCGGGGGCACACCAACAGTTGTGACTCACAAACAGCTGAGAAAGCTCCTTGAAATGATTCATAATCATTTTGATATAGCTGCATGTGAAGAATATACGTTTGAAGCAAATCCGGGAGATCTGGATTTGGAGAAAGTTCAAATGCTGAAAGATTATGGAGTGAACCGAATTTCATTAGGCGTTCAGGTTTTCGACGATGACATGCTTGAAAAAATCGGTCGTGTCCATCGTGTGAAAGATGTGTATACCAATATTGACCGTCTTCTACAGGTAGGGTTATCTAACGTGAGCATTGACCTCATGTATGCTCTTCCAGGGCAAAGTGTTGAAGATTTCGAAAAGACGATTGATGAAGCTCTTCAATTCGGCTTACCCCACTATTCCTCTTATTCGCTGCAAATTGAACCTAAAACGGTGTTTTATCAGCGATATAATAAGGGTACTTTAGTGAAGCCTCCTGAAGAAGATGAGGCCCAAATGTATGAAATGCTTCAGGAGAAACTTGAGGCAAACGGTGTCCAGCAGTATGAGATCAGTAATTTTGCAAAACCAGGGTTTGAAAGCAAACATAACCTGACATACTGGAATAATGAATATTATTACGGAATCGGTGCCGGATCACATGGATATCTACCAGGAAAAAGGACGATTAATATACGTCCTCTCCCCGCGTATGTGAAACAAGCAATGGAAAACGGGAAACCAGTTCTTCATGAGGAACCCATAGGTGTGAAAGAGCAAATGGAAGAGGAAATGTTTCTAGGCCTCAGAAAAACGTCCGGGGTTTCATTGACAAGATTTCGTGAAAAGTACAATCGTGACGCAGAAGAAGTGTTTGGAGAGGCATTTCCATCTCTGAAAAAAAGAGGATTAATTGAGCAGCAAAGCGAAAAAATTAGTTTAACACCTCGCGGACGGATTCTGGGAAATGAGGTATTTCAAGAATTTCTTATTGATGATTAAAAATTAAATGTTATCCGTTGACATCCTCAAACCCTTTTGATAATTTATTATTAGATTTAGCACTCACTTTCTTCGAGTGCTAACAGAGGTGATCATCGATGTTAACTGAAAGACAATTGCTCATTTTGCAAGTGATTATTGATGATTTCATTCTGACTGCACAACCTGTGGGGTCGCGGTCAATTGCTAAAAAAGATGCTGTAACGTTTAGTTCAGCTACAATTAGAAATGAAATGGCAGACCTTGAGGAGATGGGATATATTGAAAAGACCCATTCTTCTTCTGGACGAGTTCCATCTGAGAAGGGATACCGTTTTTATGTGGATCACCTTCTTGCTCCTTTACGTCTGTCGAACAAAGAAATAATGACTATTAGGGAAGCCTTCGACGACAAGATGCTTGAATTTGAAAGAGTCGTGCAGAAATCTGCCGGTATTCTATCAGATTTAACAAATTATACGTCCATTATTCTTGGTCCTGAAGTGTTTGAAACCAAATTAAAACAGCTTCAGATTGTTCCTTTGAATGATCAATCAGCGATTGCTATTCTGGTTACCAATACAGGCCATGTGGAACATAGAGCATTCAATGTTCCTGTGGAAATAAACTCTTCAAACCTTGAAAAAATGGTTAACATTTTAAATAGTCGTCTTCAAGGTGTGCCCTTAGTGAAGCTGCATGAAAAGCTGCACACTGAAATTAGTGATTTGCTCAAGACCCATACAGATCAGCATGAACAGGCATTCTCTTACTTACAGGCTGCTCTTCTGGATGATCATAGCACTAAGCTTTATATTGGTGGCAAAACGAACATTCTGATGCAGCCTGAATTTCGGGACCTCGATAAGGTGCGGTCCTTATACGCTACGATTGAGCAGGAGAATGATATTGCAGACTTACTGCGTTCAGGTGAGGAAGGCATTAATGTGCGAATAGGTCAGGAAAACCCTTTTGATGCAATGCAGAACTGCAGCCTGATTACAGCTAGTTATAAACTAAGCAATAACCAAATAGGTACTATTGCTTTGTTAGGTCCCACACGTATGGAGTACAACCGGATGTTTTCATTAATGAATGTTTTGTCTAAACACATGACGGAAACGTTCAAAGGGTGGTACTAACCTTTTATCATAAAGAGCGGTTTTTTATCCCATCGCTTCTTTATTGTATATTGCTTTTTCAGCATATCAATTCATGTTATAGTCATTAACGGTGAATTGGAATTTAGGAGGTGGAAGTCGTGGAAGAAAGTAAGCAGCAGAATCAAGAAATTATTGATGAAACGAATGAAGAAAATCAAACAGCTGATGAAGAAGTAGAAGTAGCAGAGGAAAACTCTGAATTGGAGCAGCTGCGTGAGGAAAAAGAAGAAGCGCAGAACCGTTTACTTCGTCTTCAAGCTGATTATGATAATTTCCGACGCCGTACTCAAAAAGAAAGAGAAGCGGATCGGAAATATAAATCCCAAAGCTTAGTTGAAGAGTTAATCCCTGTTATGGATAACTTTGAAAGAGCTTTGCAGGTGGAAGTAGATGGAGAGTCATCTGAAAAATTTGTTGAAGGAATCAAAATGGTTTATCAGCAGTTCCACAGTGCTCTTGAAAAAGAGGGAGTGGAAGAGATTCCATCTAAAGGAGAAGAGTTTGATCCTCATCTCCACCAGGCCGTGATGCAAGTCGAAGATGAAAACTTTGACTCCAACATTGTAGTAGAAGAACTGCAAAAAGGGTATCGGCTGAATGACCGGGTTATACGCCCGGCTATGGTAAAAGTAAATCAGTAAATTAACATTGGATGTAGTAAGGTAAAGGAGGACACAAAACCATGGGTAAAATTATTGGAATTGACTTAGGTACAACAAACTCTTGTGTAGCTGTAATGGAAGGTGGAGAATCAAAAGTTATCCCTAATCCAGAGGGTAACCGTACAACTCCATCAGCTGTAGCTTTTAAAAATGGGGAACGTCAAGTAGGGGAAGTGGCTAAGCGTCAAGCAATCACAAACCCTAACACGATTCTTTCCATTAAACGTTATATGGGTACAGATCACAAGGTAGAAGTGGAAGGTAAAGAGTACACTCCACAGGAAGTTTCTGCGATCATCCTACAGTACATTAAGAATTATGCAGAAGATTATCTTGGAGACACAGTAGATAAAGCGGTTATTACTGTACCTGCTTATTTCAACGATGCTGAACGTCAAGCTACGAAAGATGCTGGTAAAATTGCAGGTCTTGAAGTTGAGCGTATTATTAACGAACCTACAGCAGCAGCTCTAGCTTATGGTATCGATAAAGAAGATCAGGATCAGACAATTCTTGTTTATGACCTTGGTGGAGGTACGTTTGACGTATCCATTCTTGACATTGGCGAAGGTACTTTTGAAGTAGTAGCTACTGCCGGTGACAACCGCCTTGGTGGTGACGACTTTGACCAGGTTATCATTGATCATATGGTAGCTGAATTCAAAAAAGAAAACGGTATTGATTTATCTCAAGATAAAATGGCGAAACAGCGCTTAAAAGATGCAGCTGAAAAAGCGAAAAAAGATCTATCTGGTGTAGCGCAAACTCAGATTTCTCTTCCATTTATCACAGCTGGAGAGGCTGGACCTCTTCACCTTGAAATGAATCTAACACGTGCTAAATTCGAAGAACTTGCATCAGATCTAATTGAGCGTTCTATGAAGCCGACTCGTCAAGCTATGAAAGATGCTGGCATGAGCGCTAGCGACATTCATAAAGTACTTCTTGTAGGTGGTTCTACTCGTATTCCTGCAGTTCAGGAAGCGATTAAGAAAGAAGTAGGTAAAGACCCTTCTAAAGGAGTAAACCCTGATGAAGTAGTTGCGCTTGGTGCATCTATTCAAGGTGGAGTACTTCAAGGTGATGTGAAAGATGTTGTCCTTCTAGATGTGACACCACTTTCTCTTGGTATTGAGACTATGGGTGGAGTTACAACCAAGCTTATTGAGCGTAATACAACGATCCCAACCAGCCATTCTCAAGTATTCTCTACAGCTGCTGATAACCAAACAGCGGTTGACATCCACGTCCTTCAGGGCGAACGTGAAATGGCACAGGACAACAAAACGCTTGGCCGTTTCCAACTAACTGATATTCCACCTGCTCCACGCGGTGTGCCTCAAATCGAAGTAAGCTTTGATATTGATGCAAACGGAATAGTTAATGTACGTGCGAAAGATATGGGTACGAACAAAGAGCAGTCCATTACTATTAAATCTTCTTCAGGTCTTTCTGATGAAGAAGTTGAAGATATGGTTCGTCAGGCTGAAGAAAATGCAGAAGAAGACAAGAAGAAACGTGAAGCAATCGAGCTTCGCAATGAAGCAGACCAGCTTATCTTCACAACAGATAAGACCATTAAAGATCTTGGTGAGCAAGTGAGCGAAGAAGAGAAACAAAAAGCTGAAACAGCTAAAGAAGAACTTCAGACCGCACTTGAGGGTGAAGACCAAGAAGCGATTAAAGAGAAGAAAGATGCTCTTCAAGAACAAGTTCAAGCTCTATCTGTGAAGCTTTACGAACAGGCTCAGCAGCAAGCTGAAGCACAGCAAGGTCAAGAAGGCGGCGCTGATGAAGATGTTGTTGATGCTGACTATGAAGAAGTTAACGATGACGAGAACAAAAAATAATAATAGGTAAAAAAGAAAAGTCAAAGTCAGGATCTTCTTGACTTTGACTTTTTTTCACGTAAGGATGAACTCCATCCTATTTGCTTCAACAAACCAGTCAATGTTAATATAAACGTTATGTAATAGTGTCCGGGAGAGTGATCGACAAGTGAGTAAACGCGATTATTATGAGGTGCTGGGTGTATCCCAGGATGCCTCTAAAGACGAAATTAAAAAAGCGTACCGAAAACTAGCAAGAAAGTACCATCCTGATGTTAGTGAAGAGGAAAATGCTTCCGAGAAATTTAAGGAAGCGAAAGAAGCTTACGAAACGTTAAGTGACCAGCAAAAACGTGCTCAGTACGACCAGTTTGGTCATCAGGATCCTAATCAAGGATTTGGTGGTTTCGGAGGCGGTCAAGACTTTGGCGGCTTTGGAGATATTTTCGATATGTTCTTTGGTGGTGGTGGTCGTCAGCGTGACCCAAACGCTCCACGTAAGGGCGCTGATTTGCAATACACCATGACTTTACAATTCGAAGAAGCCATATTTGGTAAGAGCACAGATGTTGAAATCCCGGTTGAAGAAGCCTGCGATACTTGTGATGGTTCTGGTGCTAAACCAGGTACTACGCCAGACACGTGTCCACACTGTGAAGGCAGTGGGCAAATCAACCAGGAGCAGAACACGCCGTTTGGCCGCGTAGTTAACCGCAGAGTATGCCATTACTGTCAGGGAAGCGGTAAAATTATTAAAGATAAATGTCAAACTTGCGGCGGCGATGGCCGGGTAACAAAACGTAATAAAATTCATATTGATATCCCGGCAGGTATTGATGAAGGTCATCAAATTCGTGTCCAAGGAAAAGGTGAGGCAGGAGTAAATGGGGGACCTGCAGGCGATCTGTTTGTAGTAATCCGCGTTCAGCCTCATGAGTTCTTCCAGCGCGATGGAGACCACATCTTTTGTGAGATTCCGCTGACTTTCGCTCAAGCGGCACTCGGGGATGAGATTGAGGTGCCAACTGTGCACGGAAAAGTCATGCTTAAGATTCCAGCAGGTACTCAAACTGGTAAAACATTCCGTTTGAAAGAAAAAGGTGCTCCAAATGTTCATGGGCGCGGTCAAGGAGACCAGCACGTAAAAATGAAAATTATTACACCGAAAAATCTTACAGAACGGCAAAAAGAACTGCTGCGTGAGTTTAATGATATTAGCGGAAACGAAGCTACAGAAGAGCAGCACGGTAACTTTTTTGAACGTATGAAGCGCGCCTTTAAAGGTGACTGATAGAATAAAAAGGAGAGTGTCTGGAACGAAACGGTTCACAGGGTTTTTAAATCTGTAAGGTCCCGTAAATCGTTCAGGCACTCTTTTTTTATATGAGGAAAAATTCGATTTGCTGTCATCAATTATGGTGAATAACGTAACCGATGCAGAAAAATCCAGCCTTCAGGTATTCGTAGCCTGGCAATAAAAAACTATAAAGTGAGTTGAGTCCAATGAAATGGTCTGAATTTTGTATTCATACAACTAACGAAGCGATTGAACCAATATCTAATATTTTACACGAATCAGGAGCAAGCGGAGTCGTAATTGAAGACCCGCAGGATATGATGAAAGGCCAGACGGACCTGGGAGAAATTTATGAATTGAACCCTGAAGATTATCCGGAAGAAGGAGTATATGTTAAGGCTTATTTACCTATGAATAGCTTTCTGGGAGAGACGATCGAGGAAATTAAGCAATCTATAAACAACCTCCACGAGTTTGGGATAGATGTAGGAAGAAATGTAGTAACACTTAGCGAGGTTCAGGAAGAGGACTGGGCGACAGCCTGGAAAAAATATTACAAGCCGGTTAAAATCTCTGAAAGGATTACCATTATGCCGACTTGGGAAGATTATACCCCTGTTTCCAGTGATGAAATAATCATCGAAATGGATCCCGGTATGGCTTTCGGGACAGGTACTCATCCGACAACTGTTCTTAGTATTCAGGCTTTGGAACAGTATTTACAAAAAGACGATTTAGTATTGGATGTAGGGACAGGATCTGGAATATTAAGTGTGGCATCTGTTTTATTAGGGGCAAGCCAAGTTCATGCATTTGATCTAGATGATATTGCAGTAAAGAGTACCATGATTAATGCCGAGTTGAATGGGGTTGAAAATCAAGTTTCCGCTAAGCTTAATAATCTTCTTGAAGGAGTTGAGCAAGAAGCGGATCTGATTGTTTCTAATATACTGGCTGAAATCATCGTTCGATTTACGGATGATGCTTTTAAAGTCGTTAAGCCTGGAGGATATTTCATTACGTGCGGAATTATATCTGGTAAAAAGGAAATGGTGCTGGAACGTCTGAAAAGTTCCGGTTTTGAAGTTGTGGAAACAAATAAAATGGAAGACTGGATCAGTATTATTGCCAGAAAGCCAGAGTCAAGGTGATTTTGCATGCAGCGTTATTTTGTAGAAGGATCTAGTTGGGAAAACGAGCACTTGTGGATTACAGGAGAAGACGTACATCATATATCTCGAGTCATGCGCATGGATAAAGGAGACAAGCTGATCGGAATTCATCCGGAACTTGGACCGGCTATATGCAAAATTTTAGAAGTGACGTCCAATCATGTAGAATGCTGTGTAGAAGAATGGTTAGAGGAAAACCGAGAACTTCCTGTTCAGGTAAGTATCGTCCAAAGTCTCGGTAAAGGGGACAAGCTAGAGCAAGTCGTTCAAAAAGGAACCGAACTTGGAGCCTATTCATTTATTCCTTATCAGGCTGAGCGTTCAGTGGCTAAATGGGATGATAAAAAGACAGCAAAGAAAATTCAGCGGCTGCAAAAGATTGCTAAAGAAGCTAGTGAGCAATCGGAAAGAATTCGTATTCCTGAGATTCATTCTCTATTATCCTTTCAAGAGCTCATTCATTTAACTAATGAATATGACTGGTGTATCCTGGCACATGCAGAGGAAGCACGCCGCAAATCATTTCGACCGCTAGCCTCTATGTTAGAAATGATTAAGCCACACCACAGGGTTCTGGTCATTTTTGGACCAGAGGGCGGTTTTTCTGAAAAAGAGGTTAGTGAATTAGTGAATGCAGGCTTTTTGACGGTGCGCCTTGGTCCGAGAATTCTTCGTATGGAAACTGCACCTTTATATTTCCTATCCACTCTTTCTTATCATTTTGAGGAATTGAGGAAATAATAGCTGAAGAAGCGTGGATTCCTTAATGTGCATAGGTATGTTAAAATTACTTGTACGAACAACTCCAAAATCAGAAGGGAAGATTAAATACATGGGACAAAATCTTGCAAAGATGATTGACCATACACAATTAAAGCCAGACACAACCAAGGAAAAGATTAATCAAATATGCGAAGAAGCTGCAGAGTACGACTTTGCCTCAGTTTGTGTAAATCCTTACTGGGTAGACTACTGCTATGAAAAGTTAAAGGATACGGATGTAAAAGTATGTACGGTTATAGGCTTTCCATTAGGAGCTTCCACTAAAGAAACAAAAGCCTTTGAAACCCGTCAGGCGATCGAAAAAGGTGCTGAAGAAGTGGATATGGTTATTAACATCGGAGAGCTTAAGTCAGGAAATGCTGAAGCCGTGCAATCAGACATAGAAGCTGTTGTCCGTGAAGCAGCAGGAAAAGCAATCGTAAAAGTAATTATCGAAACGTCCCTATTAACTGAAGAAGAAAAAGAAAAAGCTTCTCACCTTGCTAAAGAAGCAGGAGCAGATTATGTAAAAACATCAACCGGATTTTCTGGTGGCGGGGCAACTGTTGCCGATATCAGTCTTATGCGAAAAACGGTAGGCCCGGAAATGGGAGTTAAAGCTTCCGGCGGTGTTCGCGATTATGAAGGTGCGAATGAAATGATTGAAGCTGGTGCTACACGTATAGGTGCCAGTGCGGGAATTTCTATTCTTAAGGGCGAACAGGGCACGTCAGATTATTAATATTGTAAGAGAGCCGTCCTGCTGAAAAGCTAGCGGCTTTCTTTTTTTCATATCTGTTACAATTAGATATAAAGTGGGATGCTTAATTATCAACCTCCCGCGTATGGATTAGTCATTGGCCGAGAACGTTATACATATAGATAAGTGAAAGAAGCAAAGCGCCTATCTATCGATTTTCTACCTTACAGGAGGCTGATTTAATTCAATATTCCGGTAACTTTGGGTGTTGACCTAGATACGATTTGAAGGCTGGCTTTATAAAGATAAATTTTTCTATAAGATAGACTTCTAGATTTTGAAAGGTTGTAAATCCCTTTCTATCTAGGCAAATTCACATATTTAAAACTGAATCATCACATGAAAAATAGGTGATTTATCAAAAAGTATTGAATAAAAAAGTTGACCGCTTTTAAACCATATAATATAATTGTCAAAGGTATGGGAGGTTCCTATACAAAGAATCAGGTTTTTGCTTCGGAGGGAGGGAAATTGCATGTCAAACACAACTCGCGTTCGTAAAAACGAGTCTCTTGAAGATGCTCTTCGTCGCTTTAAGCGCGATGTATCAAAAAGTGGTACATTAGCTGAATATCGTAAGCGTGAATATTACGATAAGCCTAGCGTACGCCGTAAGAAAAAGTCTGAGGCGGCTAGAAAGCGTAAGTAGTAACTAAAGAGGGTGCGGAACGATGACTATAACTGAAAATCTGACCCAGGATATGAAAACTGCTATGAAAGCTCGTGACAAAGAAAAACTGTCTACGATCCGTATGGCTAGAGCTTCTTTGCAAAATGAAGCGATTAAATTGGGGAAAGATTCATTAACTGAAGAAGAAGAATTAACTGTATTAACCCGTGAGGTTAAGCAGAGAAAAGATTCCCTCCACGAATTTAAAGAAGCTGGACGCGAAGATCTTGTAGAAGGACTCGAGCGTGAAATTGAGATTTTACAAGTATATATGCCGAAACAGCTCTCAGATGAAGAACTTGATCAAGTTGTTCAAGAAACAATTCAAGAGGTAGGAGCTACATCGAAAAGTGACATGGGTAAAGTCATGAGTGCGGTAATGCCTAAAGTTAAAGGTAAAGCCGATGGCTCCAAAGTCAATAAGCTTGTACTTCAGCAATTATCTTAAATATAAAGACCTCTCTTTTTAAAGAGAGGTCTTTTTATAATTTTTGAAACCTGGAGGATGTTCTATTCGTATATGTAGTATTCCTTGGGAAAGCTAATAAGCATAAGGAGGTGATCGTTTAATGAAAAAGACTTTTCGTTTATCCATAATCTTTTGCATGGTAGTTTTAGCTGCTGGTTTGTCCATCTTTCACCTTTATTCTTCTGTTCACGCTCAGGGAGAAGGGGAGCAGGTTTATATTATTCCTGTACAAGATACAGTTGAACGGGGAATGGCTGCTTTTCTAAAAAGGACCACGGAAGAAGCTGCTGAAAATGGTGTCGATCACATTATATTCGAAATAGATACACCTGGGGGCAGGGTAGATGCTGCTGGGGATATAGGTGAGATTTTTCAGGACCTTGATATCCCGAATACAGCTTTTGTCACTAGCCGTGCATATTCAGCAGGGTCTTATATAGCTCTCAATGCGGATAATATTTATATGAAACCGCAAGCAACTATGGGTGCTTCAGGGGTAATAAACTCAGATGGTACAGCTGCTGATAAAAAAGCTCAGTCTGCCTGGATATCCTCAATGGTAGCTGCAGCTGAATCCAATGGACGGGATCCTATTTACGCCCGTGCAATGGCTGATAGTAGCATAGACCTTCCCGAATATAACGCCGCTGAAGGAGAATTTCTAACACTTGGACCAAATGAAGCCGAAGAAGTAGGCTATGCAGAAGGTATTGTAGAAGATCGTGTTGAATTACTTAATGAGTTAGGATTGTCTGAAGCAAAAGTAACTGAAAATAATCCTACCGTGGCAGAGAATTTAGCCAGATTTTTAACCGATCCGGTCGTCATTCCTATTTTGCTCTCCGTGGCAAGTCTCGGGCTGATTGTGGAGTTGTATTCCCCGGGGTTTGGAATACCGGGAATAATGGGACTGCTTTCACTCGTTTTATTCTTTTATGGACACATTGTAGCAGGACTTGCTGGATATGAAGCTATTATTTTGCTAATACTTGGAATAGGCCTTGTTATAGCGGAAATCTTTTTACCAGGAGGTATTGCTGGAATTGCGGGAGTCGTTTCCATTGTAGCCTCTCTTATGCTTTCATCTGCAGATATGGGGCATATGGCTATGAGTATAGGAATAGCCTTAATTGCGACCATTATTGTCTCCGTCATACTGTTTAAAACTATGGGGCTGGAGCGAGGTTTTTTCCGTCATATTATCCTTCAGGATTCTACCTCTGCAGAGAAAGGATATTTATCCTCTACCAGTCGCTTAGAGTTGATTGGAATGGTTGGAGAAACCATGACTCCTCTCAGACCTGCAGGTACTGCGGTTTTCGATGGTGAACGCCTGGATGTAGTAACTGAGGGAGGATTTGTTGGCACTGGACAATCGGTTAAAGTGTTGAAAACAGAAGGTTCCCGTATAGTAGTACGTGAGCTTTCATCAAAAGAGAAAGAGGAGGAGAAAGAATGACGTTACAAGAACTTATGCCAATTATTGTCATTGGTGTCATTATCATTGTATTAGCTGTATTATTTACTTTTATCCCGGTGATGCTTTGGATTAGCGCTTTAGCAGCTGGAGTCAAGATCAGTATTTTCACTCTAGTTGGTATGCGGTTACGAAGGGTTGTGCCTTCCAGAGTCATTAATCCATTGATTAAAGCTCATAAGGCCGGTGTAAATGTAGATACCAACCAATTGGAAAGCCACTATTTAGCCGGTGGTAATGTCGACCGGGTGGTTAACGCGCTAATTGCTGCTCAGCGTGCAAATATTGAATTGAGTTTTGAGCGCTGCGCTGCGATTGACCTCGCAGGCCGTGATGTCTTGGAAGCTGTTCAAATGAGCGTAAATCCAAAAGTTATTGAAACCCCGTTTATTGCGGGGGTTGCTATGGATGGTATAGAAGTGAAAGCTAAAGCACGAATTACCGTACGTGCTAATATCGACCGCTTAGTCGGTGGTGCGGGTGAAGATACAGTTATAGCCCGTGTAGGAGAAGGAATTGTATCGACAATTGGTTCAAGTAAAAGCCATAATAAAGTGTTGGAAAACCCTGATATGATCTCACAAAATGTATTAGGAAAAGGTTTAGATGCCGGGACGGCTTTTGAAATCTTATCTATAGATATTGCGGATATTGACATTGGTAAGAACATTGGTGCGATCCTGCAGACAGACCAGGCAGAAGCTGACAAAAATATTGCACAGGCTAAAGCCGAAGAACGCCGGGCTATGGCGATTGCTCAAGAACAAGAAATGCGCGCCCGCGTTCAGGAAATGCAGGCTAAAGTGGTGGAAGCTGAAGCTGAAGTTCCACAGGCTCTTGCAGAAGCTCTTCGTTCAGGAAAAATGGGCGTCATGGATTATATGAATTACCAAAATATTAATGCTGACACCGACATGAGAAATACACTTGGCAAAATGTCTGAGGGTGAGCAGGGCGAAGGTGAAGAAAGTTAATCCCCTTGATTAGTGAAAAGGAGAATTATTATGGGTGAACTTTTTGAACTATTATTCAGTAATTTTCTCATCGTAGCTGCTGTTATAGGTGGTATCATTAGCTTTTTCAGCCGAATGGGAAATGATCAGGAAGATGAACGTAAACAAAATCGTCCGGAACCCTCCAGGTATCCAAGCGCACCTTCTGAGGAAGCGGAGGATCGAGGTCCTATAAGGACGGAAGCGGGTCAGAAAAATCTGCAGGAATATTATGAAGAACAACAGGAAAAAATCAAAGGGTATTCAAAAGATAAAGTTTCTCGAGACCCTCAGAGAACGTTCACGTACGAAACACCGAACAAGGACATTCATACCACTGGGAAGATCCAGGAAGGGCAAATGGAGCGTTATGTGCCCCAGGAAGACCATGTACCTGATCTTCCTAAACTTAAAAAATTAAATAAATGGGATAAGAAACGATTAGCTGAAGGGGTTCTTGCAGCAGAGATTCTCGGGCAGCCCCGAGCGTATAAGCCTCATCAATCTCATCCAAGAAAAAGATAAACGAAACGCACGAATTGTAGTGATACAATTCGTGCGTTTTTCGTATAAATAAAAAGAGGGGGTAGTCGAATGACTAAATGGCAAAAGCAAATCCGTACGTGGATCGGACGTTATTTCGATTTACCTTCCGATGTGATGCTTGATTTACCCAGAATTACGACAATTGGGTCGATTCATGTGTACATAGAAAATCACACGGGTCTTTTGCATTTTTCTGATAATGAAGTAAGGATCCAATATAAGCGGGGCCAAGTGAAGATAATTGGAAAAGATCTCGGAGTAAAGATGATGCTGAAAGAAGAACTATTGCTAGAGGGAGAAATAAAATCGGTGGAATTCCTGCCTGAAGCTTAAGGGGGAGTAGATGACTATGAAAATGCAGCGTGACTTCTTTCAAGGCAGCATGAGAATTAAGGTACAAGGAAAAATGATTGAACCATTCCTCCAGGCATGCGTCCGAAGGGGAAGTGTAATTTCAAATATTAAGCGAGTCAATGAACATGAAGCAGTAATGACCATTAGACTTAGTGAATGGAAAACTTTCAGACAGTTACGGAGAAAGTATCGTTGTAAGCTTTCGATCTTGGAAGGAAGAGGCCTTCCGTTCTATTACAGGAAAATCACACAGAGAAAAGCTTTAATGGCCGCTTTCATGCTTTCCGTTATAGTCGTTTTTTTATTAGCTAATACACTTTGGTCTATTAAAATAGAAGGCTTGACTCCCGAGCTTGAAGCTAACGTCGAAAAAAAATTAAAAACCTACGGAGTTTCCCCGGGCAAGATGTCTATCGGTATGGATGACCCTAATGATATACAAAGAAAGCTGCTTGATGATATTCCTGAGCTTTTATGGATAGGAGTTAATAAGAAGGGGACAAGTTATCAGCTGTACGGTGTAGAAAAGACCAGACATGACACAAATAAGAACCTTCGTCCCTCTGACTTGGTGGCAGAAAAAAAGGGCATGATAGTAAAAACGTTTATTGAAAAAGGAAGACCACTTGTGACGGTGAATGATGTAGTTAAAAAAGGCCAAAAACTGGCTACAGGGCAATTGGTAGAAGATAAAGATATACTTGTCCATACGGAGGGGGAGGTCATCGCTGAAACGTGGTATAAAGTCGATCAAAACCTTCCTATGAACCAAGTACTTTTGCTTACTGACGGACTGGAAGTAAGAGAATACCAATTAAAAATTGGATCCTTAACTCTTCCTCTATGGGGATGGTGGGAGGGAGAGGGCTCACAATTTAGAAGTGAGAACGAAGAGACAAATTGGGAATGGTTCGGGTGGAAGTCACCGATTGACCTAAAAGCCATTCACCATTATGAAGTAGACGGAAAAAAATATGCACAATCCAAAAATAAGATTCAAGAATTGGGAATTATAACGGCAAGAGAAAGCTTGAATCAATACCTTGGAAAAGAGGCTGAAATCATGAAAGAAAAAGTTTTGCACCTTCGTGAGGAGAATGGTAAAGTAAAATTAATCCTATTATTCAAAGTTCATGAAAACATAGCAGTGACCAAGTATATAAGTCAAGGAGATTGAGTATGCCGGAAGATTTAAAAACAATGGACATTCAATTAGATAATACAACGGAAGCGCTGGCCCTGTTTGGGACAGAAGATAGAAATTTAAAGCAGATCGAAGAACAATTAAAAGTAACCATTATCTCAAGAGGTGAAACGGTTCGAGTGTCCGGACAAGCCGAGCAGGTCCAATTAGTGGAGGATATTCTTCATTCTGTGCTTGCTATTATTCGTAAAGGATTAACCATTACGGAAAGAGATATTGTGTATGCAGTAGAACTAGCTAAAAAAGGTAAAATAAATCAATTCGAAGCTTTATTTGAAGATGAAATCACAAGAAACAGTAAAGGTAAATCAATTCGTGTAAAAACACTTGGACAAAGAAACTACATCTCTGCTATTAAGAACAATGATTTAGTTTTCGGTATTGGCCCAGCAGGGACAGGTAAAACTTATCTGGCCGTCGTTATGGCAGTAAATGCTTTGAAAAATGGTGATGTAAAACGAATCATTTTAACTCGACCAGCAGTTGAAGCTGGCGAAAGTCTAGGATTTTTACCTGGAGACTTAAAGGAAAAGGTGGATCCTTACCTCCGACCGCTTTACGACTCCCTTCATGATGTATTTGGAACGGAACATACCGCACGTCTCATTGATCGAGGTACGATTGAAATAGCTCCTCTTGCTTACATGCGAGGGCGTACCCTGGATGATGCCTTTGCGATCTTGGATGAAGCTCAAAATACCACACCAGAACAGATGAAGATGTTTCTGACACGTCTTGGATTTGGTTCCAAAATGATTATTACAGGTGATATTACTCAAGTTGACCTCCCCAAAGGGGTGAAGTCAGGCTTGAAGGTTGCAGAAGAAAAGCTCGGCAAAGTAAAGGGCTCTGCCTTCATTCATTTAGATCAATCTGATGTAGTTAGACATCCGTTAGTACAGCGGATCATCGACGCTTATGAGAAAGATAATTCCTAAGGCCCTTTATACGGGCCTTATTTTATTTCGTTTCATGGAGAAAGATTAGAGTTATTTACATAGGAAAAGCTTGGATTACGTTAAATTTATTTTTTGCTGGGTGGATTTGTTTTCCTTCTCTCTTGGAGGTATCATGGTCTATAAGAACTTATATTATTAAAGAAATCCAAAATGTCTACGTTGTTTAGGAAAGTTAGGACGTGGGTAATACATCCAACAGTCATTAGCTATCTTTGATGAAAATAACCGAAGAAGCTATAATAAACCATTGTATAAATTACATTCCTGAATACAGCATGGTTAGTAAAAATTGCAGCTTGAGGAGGAAATAGTATGATTCAAATCGATTTTCAAGATGAAACCAATTCAGTCGATGAAGCTTATGTGGATTTAATTCAACGCATCATTCGTTTTGCAGGCGATAAAGAGGGTGTACAACCGGACGCTGAAGTTTCAATAAGTTTTGTTGATAACAACGAGATTCAAGAAATTAATCGAAATTATCGTCAGAAAGATCAGCCTACTGACGTAATTTCTTTTGCTATGCAGGAAGAAGGAGAAGGCGAAACAAAAATTCTCAGCGAAGATCTTCCTCTCATGCTTGGCGATATTGTGATTTCTTTAGATAAGGCGAAGGAACAGGCTGAAGATTACGGTCATTCTCTAGACAGAGAATTAGGTTTCTTAGCCCTTCACGGCTTTTTGCATTTATTAGGATATGATCATGAAAATGAAGAAGAGGAAAAAGCGATGTTTAATAGACAAGAGGAAATCCTTCATGAGTTCGGACTTGAAAGGGCATAAAAAAAAGAAGTCCATCGGCTTTCGTTTTGCATGGAATGGGATAAAGGAAGTTTGGAGTGCAGAAAGAAACTTTCGCATTCATTTGATTGCCGGAGTTCTATGTATAGCAGCAGGTGCAGGTTTAAGAGTATCTACGGTGGAGTGGGCACTGCTTATCATTGTGATGGCCATTGTCATTACCCTGGAGATGATTAATTCAAGTATCGAGCGGGTGATGGACTACCTGGCACCTCAATACCACCCGCTTGCAGGTCTTGTGAAGGATATTGCTGCAGGAGCTGTATTAATAGCTAGTATTGCTTCGTTAATTGTAGGGGCGTTTATCTTTGTCCCACGCTTGATCACCTTATTTTAATGCATGAAGAAATAAATGGAATTTTTATAGTGAATTTAGAAATAAAGAAGTGACGTAAGAAACATTGGAGGCTCAACTATGAATGAAGATTTCAAGTCTGGCTTCGTCACGATTGTGGGTAGACCTAATGTAGGTAAGTCTACTTTTATGAACCGCGTAATTGGAGAAAAAATCGCAATTATGAGTGACAAGCCACAAACAACCAGGAATAAAATTCAAGGGGTTATGACAGATAAGGAGTCTCAAATCGTCTTTATCGATACTCCAGGTATTCATAAACCTAAGCATAAGCTCGGAGACTATATGGTCAATGTAGCGGAGAATACATTAAACGAAGTGGATGCTATTCTTTTTATGATCAATGCCGAAGAAGGATACGGCCGTGGTGACCAATTTATTATTGATCGTTTGCAGCGTGTAAATCAGCCTGTATTTTTAATTATTAATAAAATAGATCAAGTACATCCAGATCAGTTGCTGCCTCTTATTGAGCAGTACAAGGAAAAACTGGATTTTGAAGAAATCATTCCTATTTCTGCGCTAGAAGGTAATAACGTTAATCATTTGCTTAATGTATTAAAAGGTCATTTACCCGAAGGGCCCCAATTTTATCCTGAAGATCAAATCACAGATCATCCTGAAAGGTTCGTAATCAGTGAATTTATCCGGGAGAAAGTATTGCACTTAACTCATGAAGAAATCCCGCATTCTATAGCTGTAGTAATTGAAGGAATTGAGCCCAGAGAAAATAAGAATGCTGTTTATATACAGGCTGCGATAATAGTAGAAAGAAAGTCGCAAAAAGGGATTATTATAGGTAAGCAGGGAAGTATGCTCAAGGAAATAGGCAAACGCGCCAGACATGATATTGAATCTTTATTGGGCAGCAAAGTCTTTTTAGAACTTTGGGTAAAAGTTCAGAAAGACTGGAGAAACCGCCAAGTACAGCTTAGTGATTTTGGATATAACGAAGAAGATTATTAAGAGTTGGAAAATATTAAGTCTTATGATTTCACCTTTAAGAAGCATGCTAATGATGTAATTCCGATGCTCAGTGAATATAAGAAAGGCGGTGTTTCTTTTGCTCGAAAACCTTCCATGGAATGTATTCAGACAAACAGGAAACATTGAAACTTATTTATTGATGAAGGAAATGAAGGAACAAAATCAGCAATCTCCTGAACATCAAGCTTCCTCTATCGAACAGGAGTCTCAAGAGGACTTAAATTTGTAAGACTAAAAGCAGGTGAGTGCTTTGTTAGAAAAGATCGAAGGCATTGTTATCCGGACGAGAGATTACGGGGAGACCCATAAGATTATTACGCTTTTTACACGTGAAAAGGGAAAAATAGGGGTGATGGCCCGCGGGGCTAAAAAACCTAAGAGCCGCACCTCCTCTGTAACCCAGCCATTTATTCATGGGATGTATTTAATTCAGATAGGATCGGGACTGGGATCTTTGAGTCAGGGAGAAATGCTCTCCTCCCTGCGCTCAATACGCGAAGATATTGTAAAAACCGCTTACGCCTCTTATCTGGCGGAACTTGTCGACAAGTTGATAGATGAAAAACAGCCGGATCCATTTATGTATGAGCAATTTCTTCAGACCTTGCTCTGGATGAATGAGGGGAAAGATGCAGCAGTATTATCGATGATTTATGAACTTAAATTATTTAAAAAAGCTGGTTTTTCTCCAGTGGTAGATCATTGTATAAATTGCGGCAGTCAAGAAGGACCTTATTCCTTCTCCATTCGTGAAGGGGGGCTCCTTTGTTACCGTTGCAAGCACAAAGATCCAAACGCCTATGGACTGCCGGATCCTTTGCCTAAACTATTACGTATCTTTGTACATATGGATGTTAAACGGCTGGGGCAGATTTCCATGAAAGAGAAGAACAAAAAGATATTGCGTTTAATTATGGATGAATATTATGATCAGTACGGTGGGTATTTAATTAAATCGAAAAAGTTCTTGAAACAATTAGATTTGTTTACATGATCTCGATTGACATTCGTTTATTTATTCAGTATGATTCAACTACTTAATAATACGTTGTGAAGAAGGAAAGTAGTAGCTGAAAACCAGACTATCAAGCGAGCTTGTGACGGTGGAAGACAAGCGTTATGGTTCAGTGAAGGCAGTCCTGAGCATCATTTTTAAAAGCGGCTTTCCATAGTGGAAAGCAAGTAGGGTGGAACCGCGGAAATCCCGTCCCTATGTCTTATGCAGACATAGGGACGGGATTTTATTTGTTTGAAAGAAGCTGTGTACTTTTTTCTATTAGAAAGAGGAGGAAGAAAATGAATATACAAGATATGATTCTTACGCTGCAAAACCACTGGTCAAATCAGGGTTGTTTGCTTATGCAAGCTTATGATACGGAAAAAGGAGCAGGAACTATGTCTCCTATGACACTTTTGCGAAGTCTGGGTCCTGAACCATGGAATGTAGCTTATGTGGAACCTTCACGTCGTCCTGCGGATGGGCGCTACGGTCAAAATCCGAACCGGTTATACCAGCACCACCAGTTTCAAGTCATTATGAAACCATCTCCGGATAACATCCAGGAACTTTATCTTGATTCTCTTCGTGCTTTAGGTATAGATCCGAGTCAGCATGATATACGCTTCGTCGAGGACAACTGGGAAAACCCTACACTTGGCGCAGCAGGACTGGGCTGGGAAGTATGGCTTGACGGAATGGAAATTACACAGTTCACTTATTTCCAGCAAATTGGAGGACTGGAAGCACGGCCGGTATCTGCTGAAATCACTTATGGTTTGGAACGTCTTGCGTCTTATATTCAGGACAAAGAAAATGTATTTGAACTGGAATGGACCAGCGGTGTTACAGTTGGAGATATTTTTATGCAGCCTGAATATGAACATTCTATCTACACTTTTGAGGAATCTGATGAGACCATGCTTTTCAATCTTTTTTCAACTTATGAAAAAGAAGCAGAAAGAATTATGGAAAAAGGATTAGTATTCCCGGCTTATGACTACGTCTTAAAATGTTCTCATACTTTCAATCTTCTAGATGCAAAAGGAGTAATCAGCGTCACGGAGCGCACAGGTTATATATCTCGTGTGAGGAACCTGGCCAGGAAGATTGCTAAAACGTATGTTGAGGAAAGAGAACGATTAGGATTCCCGATGTTAGCGAAGGAGGTTGAGAACCATGAGTAAAACAGTTTTATTTGAACTTGGAGTAGAAGAGCTTCCAGCCCGATTTATTGATGACGCTCTGCAGCAATTAGAACTAAAGACAGAAACGTGGTTCCGCGAACAGAGAATTCCTTACGGAGAAGTGAAAGGATTTGCTACTCCGAGAAGACTGGCTGTGCAGATTAGTGATGTAGCTGAAAAACAACCAGATATAGAAGAAGAAGCGAAAGGGCCTGCTAAGAAAATTGCTCTGGATGAAAATGGAGAATGGACGAAAGCGGCTGTTGGATTTTCTAAAGGACAAGGGAAAGATGTAGAAGATATATACTTCAAAGAAGTAAAAGGCACTGAATATGTCCATGTGTCGAAGTTTATTCAAGGAGAGGAAACGAAAGAATTACTTCAAGACTTTCGCTCTGTGTTTCTAAGTATTACCTTTTCCAAGAATATGCGCTGGGGAAGCTACGATCTAAGGTACGCCCGACCTATTCGATGGATGGTCGCCCTGTTCGGTGAGGAAATTATTCCTTTTACTATTGAAAATGTAACGACTGACCGGATTACATACGGCCATCGTTTCTTGGGTGATAAAGCATCTCTTCGTTCAGCTGAAATTTATGAAGAAGTTTTAAACGACGAATATGTTATCAGTAATGTAACGAAGAGAAAAAATGCCATACGGGAACAACTATTAACACTTGAAGAAAATAAAGGCTGGAAACTTATTATTGATGAGGAACTATTAACGGAAGTCACTCATCTGGTCGAATATCCGACGGTCTTTTTTGGAGCTTATAATGAAGAATTCCTGGAGCTCCCAGAAGAAGCTTTAATTACATCCATGAAAGAACATCAGCGTTATTTCCCTGTTCGTTCTCAAGAAGGTGCTCTTCTTCCTTATTTTGTAGGAGTTCGAAATGGTGACGACAAACATTTAGATACGGTCTCCCGTGGAAATGAAAAAGTTTTGAAAGCGCGCTTAAAAGATGCCCAGTTCTTTTATGAAGAAGATCAAAAAGGTACAATTGATCAAAAACTGGAAAAGCTGTCAAGAATGGTATATCAAGTTGAGCTTGGAACCCTTGCGGATAAAGTAAAGCGTATTAGAGCAATAACTGGTAAAATCAGTGAGTGGCTTAACTTGAATGACTTAGAAAAACAGCAAGCTGAACGAGCTGCTGAGATATGCAAATTTGACCTTGTTACTCAAATGGTTGATGAGTTTACAGAGCTTCAGGGAGTGATGGGAGAAAAGTATGCTCGTTTATTTGGAGAAGAAGAAGCTGTAGCGCGAGCTATTAATGAACATTATATGCCGAGGCAGGCTAACGGCGCCCTTCCTTCTTCAACAATCGGTTCAATTGTAAGTATAGCGGATAAGCTTGACACGATTGTAGGAAGCATCTCAATTGGTATCATTCCAACAGGTTCTCAGGACCCTTATGGGTTACGGAGACAGGCACTTGGGGTTTTACAGACGCTGCAGAGTCAGCAGTGGAATATTCCTGTAGAGAAATTAATAGACCTTGTCCATCAATTCTATCGTGAATTAAATCTTCCAACACGTACAGAAGAAGAAGTGCATCAGGATTTACATGAGTTCTTTAAACTTAGAGCTGCTTATCTATTAAGAGAGAAGGGCATTGATCCTGATATTGTTGAAGCAACGCTTACGAATGGCGTACAAAACTTTGCGGCAACCATTGAAAAAGCTAAGCTGCTTGTAGACAAGCGTCAGGATCCTACTTTCAAATATGTACATGAAGCATTAGGAAGAGTGCTTAACCTCGCGAAAAAAGCAGATGCCGTGGAAGCAAAGCCGAAGTATTTTGAAAATGATTCAGAAGTTCGTTTATATGAAGCCTTTAAACTGGTCCACCCAGAGTATGTGCAAGCTATGCAGGAAGACAGTCCATCTCAGGCTTTAGAGAAACTTTCTGAATTGGCTTCTCCTATCCATGACTTCTTTGATGGAACGATGGTTATGGCAGAAGATGAGAAGGTTCGTAATAATCGATTAGGTTTATTAAGTCAGATTGCTGCAGACATTAAAGAGTTTGCAGACTTAAATGCTATTGAATGGAAGCAGCAGTTCTAAGCCCCCTTCTTTTACCCGGTTATTAATATGGTCTATAATAATTAAATAGAATAGTATGTCACAGTGAGCAGGGTGGTGAAAGATTGGAACTCTCTAACCGACAAGAACAAATCATTCAAATAGTAAAAGACAATGGGCCTATAACGGGAGAAAATATAGCAGACCATTTAAGCCTTACAAGGGCCACTTTGCGTCCTGACCTTGCCATTCTAACTATGGCAGGTTTTCTGGACGCAAGACCCCGTGTTGGATATTTTTTTACTGGAAAAACGGGTTCTGAATTGTTAACGGAAAAGTTGAAAAAGTTTAAAGTCAAAGAGTATCAATCTATACCAATCGTGGTAGAAGAGGATGTGTCAGCTTACGATGCCATTTGTACTATGTTTTTGGAAGATGTCGGTACATTATTTGTAACGAATGAGCATGGACATTTGGTAGGTGTGCTTTCCAGAAAAGATCTTTTACGGGCAAGTATTGGGAATCAGGATTTGTCTTCGATACCTGTTCATATTATTATGACACGGATGCCGAATATCACCATTTGTAAACCAGAGGATTTATTACTGGATGCCGCTCAAAAGCTTATAGAAAAGCAAATTGATGGTCTTCCAGTTGTTGAACCTGCTGAGAATGGATTAGAAGTAATAGGCAGATTGACAAAAACCAACATTACTAAAGCTTTGGTTGAATTAGGACGCGATCAGCATCTATAAAGGAGCAGGAACAGCGAGGAGGGAGAAAATGGGGAAACCATTGATTTACGTATTATCAGATTCGGTTGGGGAAACCGCAGAGCTTGTTGTGAAAGCAGCTCTTAGTCAGTTCGATGATGGGCCTTTTGATCTTCAGAGAATTCCATATGTGGAGGATAAAGGCACAATTAATGAGGCTCTGGTTCAGGCTAAGGAACAGGGTGCGATGGTAGGGTTCACATTTGTCATACCAGAATTCCGCACCTATTTACTTGAGGAAGCAAAAAAGTATGATATTGAATGTGTGGATATTATGGGTCCGATGATGGAAGCCATGGAAAGACATTTTAATTTAGAACCTCGTCTTGAACCTGGTCTCGTTCATAAATTGGATGAAGATTACTTTAAGAGAGTAGAAGCGATAGAGTTTGCTGTACGCTACGATGATGGAAGAGATCCTCGAGGAATCGCTAAAGCGGATATTGTTTTGATTGGTGTCTCAAGAACCTCTAAAACTCCGCTCTCCCAATATTTGGCCCATAAAAGATTAAAGGTAGCCAATGTTCCCATTGTGCCGGAAGTTGAGCCACCAGCTGAACTATACCGAGTGGACCCTGATAAATGTATCGGATTAAAGATCAGCGCAGAAAAATTAAATGACATTAGAAAAGAGCGCTTAAAATCCCTGGGGCTTGGAGCGCAAGCCAGTTATGCAAATATGAATAGGATTCATCAAGAAATTGAACATTTTAATCGTGTAGTAGATCGGATCGGTTGCCATGTTATTGATGTATCCAATAAAGCTGTTGAAGAGACGGCGAATGTCATTACGAATAAATTACGGCAAGATTCCCAAGAATAGTACCAATACTTAAGGTCGCGCTGTGATTAAGCGCGACTTTTGTTGGGAAGGATGAAAATAGGTAAAATAGTATATAGCGTAAATCTATATAATGTATTATAATGTTTATTTGCGGTAAAAATGATCCTATACATGTAATCAGTTGGTATATAGATTTTACTAAAAGAGAAAAGTGTGCACTTTTCAGAAAAATAAAACATTCTAAAATTAGAAGGATTCTATGTATTATTGTAGAAGTACAGTAACTATGTCAAAGTCAAATCAAATTCCGAAAATATGGGTAGATGCAGACAGTTGTCCAGTTCAACAGGAAATTTATAATGTGTGCAGAAAATATGAAGTTACTCCCGTTTTCATAGCTACTGTTAATCATTATAGCCCTGAGAAGGCAGAACAAGGATGGGTTTTTTTAGATCATGGGTCTCAAGCAGTAGACCTTTACATTCTTAATCATGTCACTGTATCCGATTACGTAATAACTCAGGACTTGTCTTTAGCTGTACTATTGACAACTAGAGGGGTTTATGTTCTTACTCCAAGAGGTAAACTAATCAAAGATGCTGATGCAGATGAAATAATGAATAACAAGTACTTGAGGCAACAGACCATGAAGAAAAATAAAAAGTGGAAAGGTCCTTCAGCTTTTAAAAAAGAAGATAGCGAGTATTTTCAGCATGTATTTGAAAAATTGTTAGCTGCTCAGGAAGGTATTCAATAGTCTATCTCGAATAATTGTTTAGTATGGTGATGCGTATGGCTGGGCATATTCCAGAAGAAAAAGTAGATGAAATCCGCCAATCCACAGATATCGTGGATATTATTGGTGATTATGTAGAATTAAAAAAACAGGGTAGAAATTATTTTGGTTTGTGTCCTTTTCATGGAGAAAGCACTCCTTCTTTTTCCGTTTCTGCTGATAAGCAAATATTCCATTGCTTTGGATGTGGAAAGGGAGGGAATGTATATACCTTCCTTATGGAAATGGAAGGCTTCAACTTCATACAGGCTATTAAACAACTGGCTGGCCAGGCACAAATAGATTTACCTGAGGAAGCTTCCCAAGAGGATTCTTCACAAATAAGTACTGAATCCCAAAGTATTTTAGAAGCCCATCAATGGCTTGCAAAGTTGTATCATCATATGCTTCTTAATTCTAAAGAAGGACAGGATGCTTATCAATATTTAATCAACCGGGGATTTAGTGAAGAAACGATTAAAAAATATCAAATTGGATACTCACCGAATTCCAAAGAGTTTGTGGTCACTTTCCTTGAGAAAAAAGGTTTCCATCCACAAACAATGGTGAAAGCAGGATTATTAAATGCTAATGATCAAGGAGAATATGCTGATCGTTTTAGAGGGAGATTAATTTTCCCGCTGCGCAACCACTTAGGGAAAACGGTGGCTTTTGCCGGTCGTTCACTGGGGCATCAAGAACCTAAGTATTTGAATAGTCCGGAGACGGAGCTCTTTCAGAAAAACAGGCTGCTTTACAACTTTGACCTGGCAAGAGCTGCAATTCGTAAACAGAAGTCCGTGATCTTATTTGAAGGATATGTTGATGTAATCTCTGCTGACCAGGCAGGCGTTCACAACGCAGTAGGAACGATGGGAACCTCGATTTCTAGTTCCCAGGCGAATCTTCTCAAACGTTATGTGGATCAGGTTATCATATGCTATGACGGAGATCAGCCGGGTGTAGAAGCTGCTGTGAAGGCTGGCCGACTGCTGAAAAACACTGGGTGTCAAACATTTGTAGCCAGAGTTCCAGATGGTTTAGACCCAGATGATTTTATCCAAAAGCATGGTGGAGACCGCTTTAAGAGAGAAGTTTTGGACACGAGTGACACGTTCATAGCTTTTATCATGAGTTATCTGCGAAGAGATTATAATCTCCAGTTGGAAGGAGATCGAATTGCTTATATCGAAAAGGTACTACAGGAGGTAGCTCTCCTCGACCGGGCAGTAGAGAGAGAGCATTATTTAAATGAACTGGCCTCAGAGTTTCAGATGTCTGTGGATACTCTTAAAGAAGAAGTTCACGACATCAGAGGTAAAAACACATTTAAACAGGATAACAGAGACCAAAACCGATATACTAACCGTAAAAGTCAGTATTCCATTCAGAATAAACTCCTGCCGGCTTTTCATAATGCGGAAAGAAAGCTGATCGCTTATATGTTAAGAGATCCTTTCATAGCTGAGAAAGTTCAAGAGGAACTAGGAGGAGCATTTAATATTTCAGACCATCAGGTTATAGTGACCTATCTGTATGCCTACTATGAAGATGGTAATCAGTCAGATGTGAGTCAGTTTGTGGAAAAACTTGATGACCCTGCTTTGAAAAATCTAGTAATTGAATTGGCTATGGCACCGGTTAGTGAAGAAGTGTCTGATCAGGAAATCCACGATTACATTTTTCGGATTAAAGCTGAACAAAGTGACCGTACGGATATTAAAACCTTAGAAGATGATTTAAAGCGGGCGGAGCAGCAAAATGAACCAATTAAAGCTGCTGAAATTGCTATGAAGATCATTGAGAGGAAAAAAGAATTAAAAAACACCTAGGTATAGTTGGTATAGATATGTTGGAAGGAGGGGGACTTATGGCGGATAATAAGCAACAGCAGCCATCACGTTCTAAAGAAAAGGAAAGTAATAATACAAATGAAATGACACTTGAACAAGCAAAAGATCAGGTGTTGGAAATAGGGAAAAAGCGAGGAGTACTTGCTTACGAGGAAGTGGCTGAAAAGCTATCAAGCTTTGAATTAGACTCTGATCAAATGGACGAATTTTATGAGCACTTGAACGAACAGGGTGTTGAAGTTATTGGTGATTCTGAGACTGACCCTAGTATGAAACAGTTAGATAAAGAAGAGGAGTTTGATCTTAACGACTTAAGCGTACCTCCAGGTGTTAAAATCAATGATCCAGTTCGAATGTATCTAAAAGAAATCGGACGTGTAAACCTCTTATCTGCTAAAGATGAAATTAGTCTTGCTCAAAGAATCGAAAATGGTGATGAAGAAGCTAAGAGAGATCTAGCTGAAGCTAACTTGCGTCTAGTTGTAAGTATCGCTAAAAGATATGTAGGCAGAGGCATGCTTTTTCTTGATTTAATTCAAGAAGGGAATATGGGTCTCATCAAAGCTGTAGAGAAATTTGATTACCGTAAAGGTTATAAATTCAGTACGTATGCTACTTGGTGGATCAGACAGGCCATTACGCGTGCAATTGCGGACCAGGCTCGTACCATTCGTATTCCTGTCCATATGGTGGAGACCATAAATAAACTTATTAGAGTACAGCGTCAGCTTTTACAGGACCTTGGACGCGAGCCTACTCCAGAGGAAATCGCTCAGGATATGGAACTTACGCCGGACAAAGTACGGGAAATTCTGAAGATTGCTCAGGAACCAGTGTCTCTTGAAACTCCTATCGGGGAAGAAGACGACTCCCATCTTGGTGATTTTATTGAAGATCAGGAAGCCACATCCCCTTCCGACCATGCGGCATATGAACTCTTGAAAGAGCAATTGGAAGACGTTCTAGATACACTTACAGACCGTGAAGAAAATGTATTACGTTTAAGATTCGGGTTAGACGATGGACGGACGCGTACACTTGAAGAAGTAGGAAAAGTGTTTGGTGTAACGCGGGAAAGAATCCGTCAAATTGAAGCAAAAGCGCTTCGCAAGTTGAGACATCCAAGTCGTAGTAAACGTCTGAAAGACTTTATGGAATAAAAAGATTTTATGACTCAGGTATCCATCGGCTGCATAGTGCTTAGATGGTTACCTGGGTTTTTTAATTCTCTAACTGGCGGGGGATACTGTGTATGAAAGAAAATCGTATAGAAACTATTGTTAATGAAATCCATTATTGGAAAGAACATCGACTACTTCCAGTAGAATATTGCGATTTTCTGTTAGCTCTTTACACGCAGGGGCAAAAAGACAGCAGCGACAGAGATGTAGAGTTCAATAACTCTAAAAGAAATTCACTCACGCTGATGTTTTCAACTTTAACCCTTATTTTGTTACCCCTTTCATTTCTTGTCATTTATTTTACTGAAATGAACCTCATATTGCAAACAGGGCTTTTGTCGACTTTTGTTCTCACTGCTTTTCTAGCTCTCCGGCAGGTAATAGGCGCCAACCCTGGACTTTATCATTTTCCGTTGATTACAGGTTTGCTTGTAGGCTTACTGCTTTTCTTAAATCTGGTTTCCAGCCTCTCAATCAACTCTCAATGGATATATGGAATGGCGAGCATTCATTGTCTCCTATGGATGGGGATCGGTGTACGGTGGAGAATTCATTATCTAATGATATCGAGTGTTATAGGGATTCTTTTCCTTTTTCTAGCTGCTGTTTTATAACTTTTCACAAGTTATCTCTTTAATAAGTGGAACTTTTCAAGTAAAATAAATATAGCCGAATAGATTTGCCCATACTAACTTTAGGAATACATAAGGAGGATGCAACTAATGAGAAGAAACCCTGTGATTCCATTTGCTATTATCGCTGTCTTAGGTATAGTAGCTATGATCATCGTTTCTGCTGCAGGGATTAACCAGCGCGAAGCGATTCAAAGTGAGAAAGAAAATGGTGGAGAGCAACAACAGGAAGAAGCAGCCAATGCCAATCCGGAAGAAATGTTCCAATCTAAATGTGCCAGTTGTCATGGTGGTAATCTAGAAGGTGGAGCAGGTCCTAACCTAACGGAAGTGGGAAGCCGTTATTCTGCTGAAGAAATTAAAGATATCATAGTGAATGGTAAAGGATCTCAAATGCCTGCTGGTTTATACACAGGCGAACAGGCCACAGCATTAGCGGAATGGTTAGCAGAAAAGAAATAGTTACTTATACTTGAAAAGCTTTCTGTGACAATCAGAAAGCTTTTCTTTATTATGAGAGGGAAGAGAGAATATGAATGTCAATCAATTATCCAAACGACTTACCAATATAGCCCAAAATTTACCCAGGGGCGCTTATTTTGCCGATATCGGCTCGGATCATGCTTATCTTCCCTGTTATGTTTGCTTGAACGATCCTTCCGCTCAGGCAATAGCGGGAGAAGTCAATCACGGGCCATACACCAGTGCATGGAAAGAAGTGAAAAATCATGGTTTGGAAGGTCGGATAGATGTTCGTCTGGGGAATGGTTTACAGGTTTTAAATGACAATGAAGTACGTCAGGTCGTTATCGCAGGAATGGGAGGTCCCTTAATAAGGGATATTTTAGAAAGTGGCAAGGAGAAGCTTTCCGAAACCGAGCGAATTATAGCTCAGCCTAATATAGATGCTCGCTCGATAAGGCAATGGTTTTTTCAAAACGGTTATGACTTAGTAGATGAATTAATTCTGGAAGAAAACGGCCACATATATGAAATTCTAGTAGGTGACAGAGGGGAGCCTGCTGCCTCTTATGACTCTTCACATTTGGAGAAACAATTGTGGCTTGGTCCCCATCTTCTGAAAAAATCCGAAAGGGTATTTCACACAAAGTGTAAATCGGAACTTGAGAAAAAAGAGTATGTTCTCTCTCAAGTTAAGCAGGCTACTGTTGTAAATGAAGATAAAATTATCCAGTTAAAACAAGAGATTAGTTGGTTAAGGGAGGTACTTGAATAATGGCGAATCGCACGCTCTCAGCAAGTGAAATTATCCAGTCGTTTGAAAAATGGTCTCCAAAGCACCTGGCTTTTGATTGGGATAACGTCGGACTTCAAGTCGGGACACTGAATAAACCAGTAAAGAAAGTGATGGTCACACTTGATGTGCTTGAGAATGTAGTAGATGAGGCAATTGGGAAGCAAGTTGATTTGATTATTGCTCATCACCCTTTGTTATTTGTAAAATTGCATCAAATCAATCTTGACACTCCGAAGGGTAGAGTCATTCAAAAACTTATCAAACACGACATTACGGTTTACTCTGCGCATACTAATCTTGATGTAGCAGCAGGCGGGGTAAATGATGTAATGGCAGAAGCCATTGGTCTTGAGGATACTTCTCCTTTAGTTAAAACTGGTCAGGATGAACTGGTAAAACTGACAGTGTTTGTACCGGAAGACCATGCGGAGGAATTAAGAAATTCTATCAGTGAGGCTGGAGCTGGTCATATAGGACAGTACAGTCATTGTACGTATCAATTATCCGGTCAGGGTACCTTTAAGCCTCAAGAAGGAACAACTCCCTACATCGGAAAGGTGGACGACCTTGAGATTGTGGAGGAGAAACGAATAGAAACCATTGTACCTAAATCAAAATTAAATGGTGTGCTGACTGCTATGGAGAAAGCTCACCCTTATGAGGAAGTCGCTTATGATCTTTATCCTCTTTTAAACAAAGGAGAAGATATAGGTGTGGGACGTATTGGCCGCTTGAAAGAACCGATGGAGTTGAAGAAGCTGTGTGAAAAAGTAAAAGAAAAATACAATGTTCCTGCTGTACGGATGACGGGTGAAGGTTCAAAAATGATCAAAAAAGCCGCCCTTCTTGGCGGCAGTGGAGAAAAGTATATCCATGCAGCAAAAGCGAACGGAGCAGATGTTTATATTACTGGAGATATGACTTTTCATGCAGCTCAGGACGCCATGGAAATGGGACTTTCATTGATCGATCCGGGCCATCATGTAGAAAAGGTAGTCTGTGCTGAGATCAAGAAATACTTAGAAGAAAAATGGCAGCAGCGTCTATCTGTTATACTTTCTGAATCCAATACCGAACCTTTTACTTTTGTATAGGCTGGTTGTGGATGCATTCTATGAATAGTTAAAGAAAGCGGCTCAATGTTGATTTATAAAAAAGCATCCGATACTGGGTCCGTTAATGCTATGCGGACCAGGGGTGGTTGTGAACTGCGTGGGGACTGGCAAGCCTCCTCAGTCGTTATCATTCCCAGTCGGGTACAGTATTTCGAAACTGAAGTTTTCCAGTAGGCCCGGTTGTTGAATAAACTTCATATGAACAAGCAACCATAAAGTTGAACAAAGCCAAATAAAAAATGTGCGGACATTCTATGTCCGCACAGCTTGTTAGATCGTTTATTCTTTTACTTGGCTTTTCTTTTTAGTTTTCACACGCGGAAGAATCTTTTTCTGTTCTACTTTGGATTCGCGAATCCAGGTGTCCACGTCATTTAAGTCATATTGTTCAATGAATTTTATAACTTCTTTAGTTATTGGGGTTGGGGTGGAAGCGCCTGCTGTAACGGCTACCTTGTGAACGCCTTCCAGCCAGTCCAGGTCGATTTCGGTCACATCACTAATGCGATATGCCTGAGTACCTGCTTTTTCCATGGAGACTTGGGCTAAGCGGTTTGAGTTATTACTTTTAGGATCTCCAACAACTAAAGTAAGATCAGCTTCTCTAGCCTGTTCAGAAACAGCCTCCTGGCGAACCTGAGTAGCCATACAAATTTCCTGATGTTTTTCCAGCTGAGGATACTTTTCTTTCGCTTTTTCCATCACATCATAAACATCCCACTGACTCATGGTTGTCTGGTTAGTAACCATTAATTTATCGTGGTCGATGTTAAGGTTGTCTACATCTTCTTCCGTTTGGACAAGATGGACTTTACCTGGAGCTACTCCCATGGCCCCTTCAGGTTCAGGGTGGCCTTTTTTACCGACATAAATAATTTCATAGCCTTCAGCTACCTTGTCTCGGATTAAATTATGCGTGTTTGTGACATCGGGACAAGTTGCATCAAGAGCGGTAAGACCTTTCTCTTTAGCACGTTCTTTAACTTCGGGTGATACTCCATGAGCTGTAAAAATAACTGTACCCTCGTTAATTCCGTCCAGAAGATCCATTCGGTTTTTACCGTCAACGGTAATAATACCTTCGTCTTCAAATGCTTGGGTAACATGTGAGTTGTGTACAATCATTCCTAAGATATATATAGGGCGGGGCAGGTTCGGGTCTTTTGCTGCATTCTGTGCAATGACCATGGCATCAACCACACCGTAACAATAACCGCGAGGGGCGATTTTAATGACTTCCATTATTTAAAGTCCTCCTCTTTATCCAATCCAATTGAATACTTTTACTTTACCATCCTTTATTATAAAGGCTAAGTGGAAAGAAGACAAAGAATCTTGTCGCAGGTTGTCCTGTTATCGTGCATTTCTTCCCTGGCTCTATTATAATGGGATGAGAACATTTTACACTAAAGGAGTACAAAACATAATGAGTACACATAAATTTGAAGAATTTGCTATTACCCCTGTGATCAGTCAGATTATTGGGGAACTTGGTTTTCACGAACCTACACCCATACAGCGCGAAGTCATGCCTGCTGCTTTACGCGGTGAGAGCCTGATTGGACAATCACACACTGGCTCTGGAAAAACGCACGCTTATCTATTATCACTACTCAACAAAATTGATGAGAATTCCTCCAACGTTCAATTTGTTATTACTGCTCCCACAAGGGAACTGGCTATTCAAATCCATGAAGAAGTAAAGAAAGCTATTCAATTCGGTGGAAAAGAGAAGGTCTGGCGCTCTAAGCTGCTCATTGGAGGAACGGACAAGCAAAAGATGGTGGATAAACTATCTTCTCTTCCTCCTCATATTATTGTGGGAACGCCGGGAAGAATTCTGGATATGGTGAAAGAAGAAGCTATAGATTTGCATCAAGCTAAAGGGTTTGTGCTGGATGAGGCTGACTTGATGCTTGATTTAGGTTTTATTGAAGACGTAGATCAGATTTTGATTCGTATGGACCCTGATGTTCAAATGTTAGTCTTCTCGGCAACAATCCCTGAGCGCTTGCAGCCGTTCCTCAAAAAATATCTAACTAACCCCTCCCTTATTCAGATCGAAGATGAAAAACCATCGCCTGAGTCTATGGAGCATCGCTTAGTTCCTTTACGTCACAAGAATCCGGCCGATATCATTATGGATATATCCAAAGCTATTCAGCCTTATCTTGCTATTATCTTTACAAATGGCAAAGACCATGCCGATGAATTAGCGGATGCTTTGCTCAGCCGCGGCCTGGAAGTGGGGATTCTTCATGGAGGGTTATCACCAAGAGAGCGGAAAAGGATGCTTAAGGAACTTCAAAATTTACGATACCAATATATCGTAGCGACTGATTTAGCTTCTCGTGGAATCGATATTCAGGGAGTCAGTCATGTCATCAATGCTCAGATGCCTAAAGAAGAAGAATTTTATATTCACCGTGTAGGTAGAACTGCGCGGGCCGGCTTGAAGGGAACTGCCATTAATCTATATAAGGAAGGAGACCTTCCCTTAATCCAGAAGCTTGAAAGTAGAGGCCTCACTTTTAATTTCTATGAGGTGAAGAATGGAGAATGGAAAGAGGTTAATTCCTATAATGAACGTCAGACAAGAGAGAGAAAAGAAACTGATCTTGAAAAGAAAGCAAGGCAAATGGTTCGCAAACCGAAAAAAGTGAAACCAGGATACAAGAAGAAAATGAAGAAAAAGGCTGATAAAAATTTGAAAGGCCTTAAAAGAAATCAATATCGCAAAAAATAGGTGTTAGGAAAGGGGTTTTAATTTGAAACTGGGGTCGCATGTTTCAATGAAAGGGAAAAAAATGCTTCTCGGAGCAAGTGAAGAGGCTGCATCTTATGGTTCAGGTACATTTATGATTTATACGGGAGCGCCTCAAAACACAAGGAGACGTCCTATAGAAGAATTAAATATTGAAGCTGGACAGGAGCATATGAAATCGCATAATATCTCAGATATTGTTGTGCATGCTCCGTATATCATTAATATCGGTAATACTACTAAGCCTGAAACTTTTCAATTAGGTGTAGATTTCCTTCGAAATGAAATCGAACGTACAGAGGCTATAGGAGCAAAGCAGATTGTACTGCACCCTGGCTCTCACGTAGGACAGGGACTGGAGAAAGGACTTCCTAAGATTATTGAGGGTTTGAATGAAGTGCTTCATAAAAATCAAGATGCCCAAATAGCGCTCGAGACGATGGCTGGTAAAGGATCTGAAATCGGTCGGAATTTTGACGAGATAGCCAAAATTATAGATGGTGTCACATTAAATGAGAAGTTATCCGTTTGTATGGATACATGTCACATACATGACGCTGGTTATAACGTTGTCGAAGACTTCGATGGAGTACTAAATGAGTTCGATAAAGTTGTAGGTCTGGACCGATTAAAAGTCGTGCATGTGAATGATAGTAAAAATGTAAAGGGTGCTCAAAAAGACCGCCATGAAAACATTGGTTTTGGACATATTGGTTTTAAAGCTTTACACCAGGTAGTCCATCATCCTTCCTTAAAGGATTTGCCTAAGATCCTTGAAACACCTTATGTAGGGGAAGATAAAAAAAATAAAAAACCTCCATATGGATTTGAAATTGAAATGTTTAAAGAAGGAAAATTTGATGAAGAATTAAAGCAGAAAATAATGGAGCAATAAAAAAAGGTGCACATGCACCTTTTTTATTTTAGATATAATTTTATACGGCCATCTATTCTGCAGCGGTAAACCACATGACTACTATTTAAACAAAGAAATAATCATGCGGGTAATTAGGGGGGCAGGATTTAATTCTATAATTAAGTTATCTGGCCATTACTTTAACCAATGAGCGACACCGTGCTCTTTAGCCAGTTCCATTAGAAGGTGATTCACAGAACGGGCTGTGTCTTTGGAAGTAATGGCAGCAAGTTTATTTAACATTCGTTTGCGTCCATTGGGGTCGAAAGGGTTTTCTTTATTTTTTCTAAGAGCTTTAACGATTAATTCAGCTTCTGATTTTGAGATAGGAATTTTATATTGCTTACCGTAAGCCATTAAATCATGAACCGTCAGCTGTTTTAACTTTTGCATAACAAATTGTTGAGCTACTTGTTTCATTATTTATACTCCCTTTCGCACCAATGATTTAATACACTATATGAATTAGAAGGGGAGAACGTGTTAAGTAAGGATAATGGATATGTCAGAAAATCCCTCGTTAACAAAAGCGATTATGGAACATACTAAACGTGATTCTCCAAACAGAAAGTGAGGGTATCCGTATGTATGATCCGAAAAATCCTGTTGAGAATCAGGAAACAGAGAAAGCTCCAGAGCATGGTGATGAACTGGAGCAAGTGCATGAGAATGACCATCCACCAGTCAATGATCATGGACGTGGTCCTTATCAGCCAGTTTATGGGGAAAGTTATGAAGAAGAATTTGCACAGGAAGCGGCAGTGGCACCTATAGATGAACCTTTTCAGACTGAAGAAAAAGGAACAACCATGGAAAGTGATGTAAAAGTAGGTATGGGGTGGCTGGGGCTGAGTGCAGCGATTCTTTCCTTTTTCTTTGCTCCTCTCATATTAGGTGCCGCTGGCATCATATTAGGAATTGTAGGCAAACGGCGTGGAGCTGATACGCTTGGAAACATGGCGATTATTATTAGTATTGTATCCATTGCGTTTTCCATATTCTTTGCTCCGATCTATAATCTGATCTAATTTTATAAAAAAAGGTGGACCGGTATGGTCCACCTTTTTTAGGCTTTTTGCTCTAATTTTTCTTTTTCGATACGCTGCTTCTCATAATGTTCTTCTGCGAGTTTATCGACTTCTTTTTTGAGTTCTTCCACCATAATATCTTCCGGAACTTTTCGGATGATTTCTCCATGACGGAATAGAAGACCTTCTCCACGTGCACCTGCGATACCTATATCTGCTTCTCTTGCTTCGCCAGGGCCATTCACAGCACAGCCTAATACCGCAACTTTAATAGGGGCTTGAATGGTTTGTATATATTCTTCAACTTCGTTTGCAATAGAGATTAAATCGATTTCGATACGTCCACAAGTTGGACAGGAAATTAAAGTAGCGGCATTTGCAGCAAGCCCGAATGATTTTAGCAGCTCTTTAGCAGCTTTTACCTCTTCAACCGGGTCAGCACTTAGACTTATGCGTAGCGTGTTTCCTATTCCTTTGCTCAAAATAGCGCCTAGACCTGCTGCGCTCTTTATGGTACCTGCATATAGAGTGCCTGATTCAGTAATCCCTAAGTGAATAGGGTACGAAAATGCTTGCGCAGCTTTTTCATAAGCTTCAATGGCTAAGTGTACATCTGAAGCTTTTAATGAAACGATGATGTCATGAAAATCTAGATCCTCTAGAATTTTAATGTGATGCAGGGCACTTTCAACCATACCGTCTGCAGTTGGGTATCCATACTTTTCAAGGATGTGTCTTTCTAAAGAACCAGCATTAACGCCAATGCGAATAGGGATTCCTTTCTCTTTAGCAGCATTTACCACCGCTTCAACTTTTTCTCGTTTACCAATGTTTCCAGGGTTAATACGGATTTTATCTGCACCGCCCTCAATTGCTTTCAGGGCTTTTCTATAATCAAAGTGAATATCGACAACCAGCGGTATGTTAATACGCTTTTTAATTTCAGGGATTGCGTCTGCTGCACGGTCATCAGGACATGCAACACGGACGACTTGGCAGCCCGCTTCTTCTAAACGTTTAATTTCGGCTACTGTAGCTTCAACATCGTGCGTTTTAGTAGTAGTCATCGATTGAATAACGACTTTATCAGCTCCGCCGATGGTCACGTCACCTACTTTTACAGGGCGTGTATCTTTTCTGTGGGTAATTGCCATTTTCAAATCGCTCCTTTATATACTTACAAAAAAGGTGTGCTTCTTAACGTTCCAACCTTTATTATAAGGGCTTTTAACTTAAATGAGAAGTCAAGTCACTTAAATACAGCCACTCCACATGTAAAACTATTGTAAATGCTTCTATTTTACATATCCAAGTTTAACAAATTATATTATGGAGGAAGCAAATAGTAAACTCAAGTAATATTTAATGAAACGAAAGTAGAGACTTAATCGTACATATAGTATTCAGAAGATATACGGGAGGATGTGTTCATCGTGTTTGCATTTGATTGGATTGCTTTGTTTATTACATTTTTAGGCACCATGTTTTTAATCGGTGAACTGCTGGTTAATATGAAAGGAATCTTTGCGATTATTGGTTTTGGGTTTATCACCGTTTATTTTTCAAGTTACTTAGCAACAGATATGTTTATCGTTATGATGCTTGTCTACTTTCTCGGCATCATTCTTATGGTTATTGATGGGAAGCTCATAAACGATGGCACACTTGCTACCATCGGAGCGGCTGTTATGGTTATAGCCGTAGGATTTAGTGCCCCGAACTGGGTAGCAGGCTTGTATAGTGTTATAGGAGTCATTCTCGGCGGTGCAGCTTCCTTGTTATTCCTGAAAGTATTTAAACATAGAAAGATGTGGACAAAAATTACGCTCAGGGATCAATTATCATCAGAAATGGGATACAATTCCATGAAAGAAAGTTATCAATTTCTTGTAAATAAAAAAGGTAAGGCTCTGACTGACATGAGACCGGTAGGGACAATAAAGATCGAAGAAGAAGACTACAGTGCTGTTTCAAATGGCCAATGGATTTCAAAAGATGATGAAATCAAAGTGGTTTCCGTAGATGGAACTAGAATATTAGTGAAAAAGTTGTGAATAGATGAATATAAACCAAAAATAAGAGCTCGTTAACACTCTCTATCCCCTTAGGGGATAGAGAGTTTATTATTTGGAGAACTCATCAGCGTGTTATATAGACGTGCCTGAAGTATATAATTATCCAGAAACTGTCCCTGAACCAGTCTCATGAAAATAGAATCTTTGAAGGAAGACATCCAAATAGAGGAGTTTAAATAAAACTTTCTACATCAGGGATTTTTTACTATGCGTACTTAGTTAGAAGCCGCTTCTAACAAATGATTATTACCCCTATATAATCTTAATGTAAATTTAATGTTAAGATTCTCGGATATCCTTTACAAATAAAATATCTTTCGTTAATAATGAGAAAGGTGTTTTAAAAAGAGATTAAATGTAGAAACTTGGATGAAGAAAGGGTGGGGACTAATGGAGATAGACGTTCAAAAGATGATTTTTGAATTTATTGGCGGTCTTGGTATCTTCCTGTTTGGGATAAAATACATGGGGGACGGACTGCAGAAGGTAGCCGGCGATCGATTACGTGAGATGCTGGATCGCTTTACAAGCAACCCTCTTATGGGTGTAATTGCAGGTGCAGTAGTAACCATCTTGGTTCAAAGCAGTTCAACGACTACGGTTTTAACGGTAGGACTAGTCAACGCTGGATTTATGACGTTCCGGCAAGCTATTGGAGTTATTATGGGGGCTAATATCGGGACTACCTTTACCGCATTCATTATAGGTATTGACGTAAAAGCATATGGTCTTCCAATATTAGCGGCCGGTTCTTTAATGATCTTCTTCTTTAAAAATAAAAAAGTAACCAACATTGGACAAACAGTCTTTGGGTTGGGAGCCCTGTTTTTCGGGCTGGAAACTATGAGTGGCGGTATGAAACCACTTAGATCCTTAGAAGCGTTTAGAGAGCTTACATTAAGTATGAGTGAAAATCCAGTATTAGGAGTAGTAATTGGAACAATGTTCACAGTTATTGTCCAAAGTTCAAGTGCTACCATAGGAATACTGCAAGGATTGTTTGGGGAAGGACTGGTAGATATCCAGGCAGCTCTCCCTGTCCTTTTTGGTGATAATATTGGAACAACCATTACCGCTGTTATAGCGGCTATCGGCGCAAGTGTCGGTGCTAAAAGAGCGGCATTTGTCCACGTTATCTTTAACGTTCTAGGGGCCACTGTGTTTCTCCTGTTGCTCAAACCATTTACAGCCTATGTAGAATGGTTACAAGGATATTTAAACTTAGGGCCGGAAATGACCATTGCCTTTGCGCATGGATCTTTTAACATTGCGAATACAATAGTACAATTTCCTTTCGTAGCTGTACTAGCCTGGATAGTTATTAAATTAGTTCCTGGTGAAGATTCCCTAATTGAGTTTAAGCCGCAGCATCTAGACCCGATTTTTATTGAGCAATCTCCTTCACTTGCTCTTGACCAGGCAAAAGAAGAGGTAGTTCGAATGGGGCAGTATGCTTATAAGGGACTAGAAGAGACAAGTTTATATTTAAATAATAAACAGCAAAAGCATTCGGAAATTGCGATGCAGATTGAGGACGCTTTAAATAATCTGGATCGAAAGATCACCGATTATTTAATTGACTTATCTCAAGCTTCCTTAACAGATGAAGAAAGTCTCAAGCATTCAGCTTTAATGGATTCGGTTAGAGACCTTGAACGGATTGGCGATCACTTTGAAAACATCATTGAACTTATCGATTATAAAAATTCTAATAAAGTTTACTTGACCCCTCAAGCTATTGATGACTTAAATACAATGTTTGATCTTACTCTAGTGACTGTAAAACAAGCAACAAAAGCACTTGAAACTATGAATAGAGAAGAAGCTTTAGCTGTAGTTCAAAAGGAAAATGAACTTGATCGAATGGAACGCAGTTACCGCAAAAAACACATCATTCGTTTAAATGAAGGTGTATGCACGGGACAAGCAGGTATCGTATTCGTTGATATGGTCAGCAATTTAGAGCGTATTGGTGACCACGCTGTAAACATTGCAGAAGAAGTCCTTGGAGAAAAAGAAAGTTTGTAATTTATTTTAAAGGCAGCTGAGTGCAGGTTTCAGCTGCCTTTTATAAAAAAGTCTTGAAAGCTTAAAGAGACCGTGCTATATTATTCCTGTCGCTAATTTAAGAACGAAAAAAGTTATTGACAAATATTTAAATAGATGATAAATTATTAAATGTCGCTTCAAACAAGATTCACCTCTTAATACATTCATGGCGGTGTAGCTCAGCTGGCTAGAGCGTACGGTTCATACCCGTGAGGTCGTGGGTTCGATTCCCTCCACCGCCACCATTTCATTACATAATTAAACTTTCATTACGGCGGTTGTGGCGAAGTGGTTAACGCACCGGATTGTGGTTCCGGCATTCGTGGGTTCGATTCCCATCAGCCGCCCCAAGTGGACCCTTAGCTCAGCTGGTTAGAGCTATCGGCTCATAACCGATCGGTCGCAGGTTCGAGTCCTGCAGGGTCCACCATTAATATCATACGGAGGAGTACCCAAGTTTGGCTGAAGGGAGCGGTCTTGAAAACCGCCAGGAGCTTTACGGCTCGCGGGGGTTCGAATCCCTCCTCCTCCGCCATGATACATATCAGCAAGTTCTTAAATTTATAGTTTATCATGGCTCGGTAGCTCAGTCGGTAGAGCAACGGACTGAAAATCCGTGTGTCGGCGGTTCGATTCCGTCCCGAGCCACTTTTAACAGTAATGAAAAAACAAGCCACATCGGCTTGTTTTTTTATGTTTTAATTTATTCAATACGGGAAACCTTAATAGCGGAAGTCAAAAGTATTCCAAACGGAAAGCTGCATATTGTTTGCAAGTGCATTTCCGGTTTGATAATGTAAAAACAGAAGTTATGCAAAGAGCATACTTTTGGTTTTACATATTAATTAAAGGAGGAGTTATACTATGGCCAAATTTGAACTACCAGAACTACCTTATGCTTACGATGCACTAGAACCTACCATCGATAAGGAAACGATGAACATCCACCATACGAAGCACCATAACACTTACGTGACTAAGCTTAACAATGCATTGGAAGGTCATGCAGATCTTCAGGACAAATCACTGGAAGAATTGTTAGCTAACAATCTTGCAGCTGTACCAGAGGATATTCGTACGCCTGTACGCCGTAATGGAGGCGGACATGCAAACCACAGTCTTTTCTGGACGATTATGTCTCCGAATGGCGGCGGCGAACCAACAGGTGATTTAGCGACTGCGATCAATGATACCTTTGGAAGCTTAGACCAATTTAAAGAAAAATTCGAAACAACGGCTAAGGGTCGTTTCGGTTCAGGCTGGGCCTGGTTAGTCGTAAACAACGGCAGCCTTGAAGTAATCGATACGTTGAATCAAGATTCACCGATTATGGAAGGTAAGACTCCAATCCTGGGACTCGACGTTTGGGAACATGCTTACTACCTGAACTACCAAAACCGTCGCCCTGACTACGTTGCAGCATTTTGGAATGTAGTAAATTGGGATGAAGTAGCAAAACGCTACGACGCAGCTAAATAATAAGTTTTTTCTTGAAGAGACCTGGATTTCCATCCAGGTCTCTTCTTTTTGCATATCTCTTTTTGTTCTGCCAACACTAATGGAGAACACAAAGGAGACATGGATATGGTGAGTAGGCTGCGAGCGTGGTTGAGCCACGAAAACGTTTCAAAAGATTTATTATTGTTGCTTTTAATTGGAGGTTTATACTCCCTAGGGATTTTTTTATCCAGTACATTTGTGAATATTTATTTGTGGAAACAATCAAATAGTTATACGGACATTGCTCTATACAATTTGAGTATATATGTATTACAGCCCTTAACCTTTATATTTGCTGGGAAGTGTGCGAAACATATCGACAGAGTGATCGTTCTTCGTACAGGGGTAATCGTTCTTTCTTTATTTTTCTTAACAGTTCTTATTGTAGGAGAAAACGCAGCAAAGTTTAATATCATGCTCGGAGCATTACTTGGAGTAGGATATGGATTTTACTGGCTGGCCTACAATGTTTTAACTTTTGAGATAACCGAACCTGATACGCGAGATTTTTTTAATGGGTTTTTAGGAGTACTGCAATCTTTAGGCGGGATGACCGGGCCGCTGCTAGCAGGTTTTATTATATCTCGTCTGAACAATTTTACAGGATACACGGTTATTTTCGCTGTCTCGTTTGGGCTTTTTATTGTTGCGGTTCTCGTCAGCTTTGGATTATCTAGAAGAAAAGCAAAAGGGAATTTCTCTTTTCGGCGAATCATTAACGAAAGGAAAAATAATCTCAATTGGAAACGTATATTAAATGCACATGTATCCCAGGGGTTTCGAGAAGGGACTTTTTTATTTGCGGTATCCATATGGATCTTCTTAATGACACAAAACGAATTGTCCTTAGGTTTTTTTAATCTTGTTTATTCTGGATTCTCCTTCCTGTTTTATTTTCTAGTTACCCGTCTTGTTAAACCCAGACGCAGAAAAAAGGCTATTTTTATAGCGGGTCTTTCCCTTTACCTTAGCGTTTTAATTTTGCTGGTAAGTAAAAACATGGCTTTGTTATTGCTCTACGGGGCAATTGCAGGAATTTTCTTTCCATTATTGTACGTGCCCTATATATCTTTAACTTATGACGTCATAGGCAAGTCGTGGAACGCAGGAGAAATGAGAATTGAATACATTGTAGTCAGGGAGCTATTTTTAAACTTAGGACGAGTTCTCTCCATTGTTGTATTCCTTCTCGCAATTGTATTCATTACTCCAGAGACGGGAATTCCCTATATATTACTACTGGTAGGTGGAGGCCACTTTTTAATTTATTTCTTTATAAAAGATATAGACACAAAAGTAGTTCAGTCTTCTCACAATTGAAACTATCTTCCCACATCGAACGGCTATTATGTAGTAGTAGAATGATGCTATAATATAGGAAGAATTTTGTGGAAATTGGGGGAGAACATAGATGGCTGGCGATATGAAAAGAGGAAAGAAAAAAACCCATCTTCCTTTTCGTTTAAATATGGTTTTTTTTATTGTATTTCTATTATTTGGAGCAATCATCCTTCAGCTTGGGGTAGTTCAAATTCTTAATGGAGAAGAAGCCCAGGATGAAATTGATCGAACAGAAAACACAACTACAAATATACCCGTGCCCAGAGGAGAAATGTACGACCGCTATGGAAGGGTAGTAGTAAATAATGAGCCTCTATATTCGATAACTTATACTCCTCCTAAGGGAGTAAAACAACTAGATCGTCTTGAATTGGCAGAAAAGTTGGCACAGTATATCAACATGGAGTTTGAAGGCAAGCTTAGCACCCGTGACTTAAAAGAATATTTCTTCTTAAAGAATAGAGAAGAAGTGGTTGATCGTATAAAAGATAAAGATACAAAAGAGATGGATAATGGCGAGGTTTACCAGCTCCAAATCGATAGCATTAAGGAAAATGAAGTGACTTCTTATGACAATCAGACTAAGGAAGTTATCGCCATAAAAAAAGAATTGGACAAAGCATACGCTCTTTCCCCTCACATTATAAAAAATTCAAACATTTCTGATGAGGAATACTCTTCCGTGGCGGAGCACTTGGGGAATCTCCCTGGAATAAACGTTACGTCTGATTGGGAAAGAGAATATCCTTATGGTAATACGTTCAGAAATTATGTAGGGAATATAACTTCAAGAGAACAAGGGATACCACGGGATAACTTGGACTACTTTATGTCATTGGACTACAGTAGAAACGACCGGGTAGGAACCAGCGGTCTTGAACAGCAGTATGAACAGGTGTTAAAGGGAACTAAAGAAAAAGTTCAGTATGAAATTGATAAAAATAATGATGTAGTTAATTCGAAAGTGATACGTGAAGGGGAGAGAGGAAAAGATTTAGTTCTCACCCTCGACGTAGAACTTCAAGAAAAAGTTGACCAAATCTTGCGTGAAGAACTAGAGAGTGCTATTCAGCAGGCACCTAATGAGAATAAGCATCTCGAGAATTCAGTAGCCGTTGTCTCTAATCCCCAAACAGGTGAGATTCTAGCCATTTCTGGACAAAAGTATAATCGAAACTTGGAAGAAGGAGAAGAGCGCTTCTCGGACACCTCTCATCAGGCTGTCTATAACGCGTATATGTCCGGTTCTACGGTCAAAGGAGCAACGATTTTAACAGGTTTACACGAAGGAGCTATTGATCCTGGGCAGACGGTAAATGACCGTGCCATAAAAATCTCTTCGGACCGTGAGAAGTCCTCCTACACTCCAAATATAGGGGTGGTAGATGATATATCTGCGATTCAACAGTCATCTAACGTTTATATGTATTTTCTTGCCATGTACTTGGGCGAAGAGTTTGGTTATCAATATGGGAGTACCATCAATTTACAGGATGATACATTTGAAACCTTTCTGTACAACTTTAATCAATTTGGTTTAGGTGTAGAAACAGGTCTTGATTTTCCATATGAAGAAACTGGGTTTGAGGGGGAAAATCCGGGCGATGGTAACATTTTAGACTTTGCTATCGGTCAATACAGCACTTACACGGCCATGCAGTTAAATCAGTATGTTTCTACCATAGCTAATGGTGGAAGCAGGCTTAAAATGAAGCTGGTAAAGGAAATCCACGATCCTTCGACTTCTTCTGAAGGATTAGGACCGATCTATAAAGATTATTCACCCGAAATCATTAATCAGCTCGAAATGGATACTGACTATATTGAGCGTGTGCAAGAAGGGTTCAGGCAGGTATTCCAGACTAATGAAGGTACGGCAAGCAGCGTGTTTTCCGCCCCCTCTTATGCCAAATACAATATGGCGGGCAAAACAGGAACAGCACAAGCTTCTAAATCAAATTTGTTAAACAAAACGTTAATTGGGTATGCTCCGCACGATGATCCTGAAGTCGCTTTTTCAGTCGTTACTCCTTATTTAGGGAATGATACGCCTACAACTGGTATTAGTAACAAAATTGGTGCCCGAATAGGAAAAGCTTATTTTGATCTAAAGGAAAAAAGAGAAAAAGAAGGTGTTGGGGCATCTTCACCTCAAGAAAGCGATGTAGAAAATAAGGAAGAATGAATATTTACACATTAAAAGACTGCCGATACTGACTCGGCAGTCTTTTTTATTACCCAAAAATACTAAATACGATAAAAATCGACCAATTTACAAAACCTTTACGTTTGATTTATATGTCCTTAAAACTATTTCTTTAATATATAAAATGTGAGTTGGTTAGGCCGGCATCACATAATACATGTTTAGAAATAGGGGGAGAAAGAAGTGAAAAACTTGAAAAGTTTTGCATTATTGTTTGCATTCATCTTAGTTCTTGGAGTACTTGCTGCATGCGGCGGTTCTGGCGACGATGCCAGCGGTGACGAAGGAAATTCTGAAAGCTCAGGTAGTGAGGGAAGTTCTACTGAAGAATCAGGAGAAGAAGTTGCTGGTCCAATTGCAATCGATGGTTCTTCTACAGTCTACCCAATCATGGAAAACCTTACGTTCAGCTACCGTGAAGAGGCTCCAGAAGTTGAGACATCTCTAAACAGCTCAGGTTCCGGCGGTGGTTTCAAGAAATCTACAAAAGGTGAAATTGACCTAAGTAATGCTTCTCGTGAAATTAAAGAAGAAGAGAAGAAACAAGCTGAAGAAAATGGCGTACAGCTTGAGCCCCTAGAACTAGCTTACGATGGTCTTTCTGTAACAGTAAGTGCTAAAAACGATTTCGTTGAAAATCTAACCATCGAACAGCTTAGACAAATTTTCCTTGAATCTTCTGATGCTGAAATGTGGTCCGACATAAACCCGGACTGGCCTGAAGAGCAAATTGAAATTTTTGCTCCAGGACATGACTCAGGTACTTTCGATTACTTCAACGAAGTAGTTCTTGAAGAGAATCCAATGAAAGAAGGAGAAAATACTACACTTTCTGAAGATGACAACACTCTAGTACGTGGTATTGAAAATAATCCTAACGCTATTGGATTCTTCGGCTATGCCTACTACGCCGCGAATAAAGATTCTCTTAAAGTCCTAGGGATTTCTGAAGGGGATGCTGAGCCTGTAAAACCTACTGGTGAAACAATCCAGGATGGTTCTTATACACCACTATCTCGTCCACTCTTCACTTATGTGAATGTAGAGGCTTATAAGAACAAGCCACAAGTTCGTGATTTCGTTGAGTACACATTAAATAATGCAGGAAAAGCTGCTGAAGAAGTTGGATACGTTGCTCTTCCTGAAGAAAAATATCAAGAACAGCTTGACAAAGCAAAAAGCTGGGCTGAGTAATTGAATTTTAAAATCTAAAAGGGTAGGTGGGACCAGGTACTGGTCTCACCTTGCCTTATGGATGAGAGGAGTTTGAAAATGGACAAAGGTTTACAATCAGAGGGAAATAAATTGAATGTCCAGGATTTAATTGAAAGAAATAAACAAAAGACCACGTTCGGACAGCGAATAGAGAAGGTTATTCCGTGGTTTTTATTGTTGTGCGCTATTATCAGTGTATTAACAACAGTCGGTATATTATTTACTTTATTGCGTGAGTCGATCGGGTTCTTTTCTAATGTATCAATAATTGATTTCTATACAGGCACAAGCTGGTCACCATGGTCAGGAGAGTATGGGGTTGCACCATTAATAGGAGGAACCTTACTCATTACGCTGATAGCCACAGTTGTCGCTGTACCATTAGGTCTTATGTCTGCCATATTTTTGAGTGAGTACGCCAATGACAAGGTGAGACGTGTGATTAAACCAATTCTAGAGGTTTTAGCAGGAATCCCTACTGTCGTTTATGGTTACTTTGCTTTAACGTTCGTCACACCAATGTTCCAGAGTATTATTCCAGATCTTGGCATTTTCAACGCTTTGAGTGGTGGGTTTGTTGTTGGAATTATGATTATTCCAATGGTAGCATCTTTATCGGAAGATGCGATGAACTCTGTACCTAACGCACTTCGTGAAGGAGCTTATGGCCTTGGAGCGACAAAGCTCGAGGTTGTATATAAGGTAGTACTTCCGGCAGCGCTCTCGGGAATTGTGGCCTCGATTGTACTGGCAATTTCTCGAGCAATCGGGGAAACAATGATTGTAACGATTGCGGCTGGAGCTACGCCGAACTTAACGTTTGACCCAACGGAATCTATTCAGACGATGACAGCTTTTATTGTACAGGCTGCTACGGGGGATACAACGTTTGGCTCTACGATCTATTACAGTTTATATGCAGTTGGAATGACGTTATTCGTCTTCACTCTGGGTATGAATTTGTTAGCACAGTATATTTCACGTAAGTTCAGGGAGGAATATTAATGCTTGGGCAAAATGAAGAAGGTATCAAGAAACGGATGGAAGGCAGAGTATTAAAAAATAAGATTATGGCGGGGTTATTTTTCTTGGCTACCTCAGTTGGTCTTATCTTTCTAGTACTGCTTTTTTACCGCGTATTGACTCAAGGAATTGGTTATTTAAACTGGAATTATCTAACAAGTGGCCCCGCTCCTTACCCAGAAGAAGCAGGAATTTGGGTAGGAATGATAGGTTCAATTATGTTAATGGCTATAGTTGCGATCTTCTCTGTTATCATCGGGGTAGCGTCAGCTATTTATTTAGAAGAATACGCCTCACAAAACAAATTTACTGAATTTATTAGAGTGAATATCTCAAACTTGGCCGGGGTTCCTTCCATTGTCTTTGGTTTACTAGGTCTTACATTCTTTGTTTACATTTTTAACTTTGGATATACGTTAATTGCCGGAGGTTTAACGATGGCGTTGCTGATTCTTCCGGTTATCGTGGTGGCTTCTCAGGAAGCCTTGAGGTCTGTACCTATTGATCTCCATCAAGCTTCTTTAGGAATGGGGGCAACTAAATGGCAGACAATTGCTCGTGTGATTCTGCCCGCAGCGCTACCAGGTATTTTGACAGGTACGATTATTGCCCTTTCAAGAGCTATTGGCGAAACGGCACCATTAATAATTGTAGGAGCTGCTACAGCCATTTATACGCTTCCGGATTCTTTGCTTGCAAAATATACGGCTATGCCTATCCAGATTTATAATTGGACAGCAAGACCGCAAGAGGAATGGCAGTTTGTTGCCGGAGCTGGGATTATCATACTCCTAGCAGTTCTGCTACTAATGAACTCGATTGCCGTATTGATTCGTAACAAATTTCAACAGCGTCTTTAATTAAGGATGAGGAGGGTTTCACAGTGACTAAAATCAGTGAAGAAACACAGGAAACAAGGACAGGTGGCTTAACTTCAAAGCCTGTCGTTGATAGAAAAGATAAACAACAAAAGAGAGAAAGTAAAAATGTTATGCAAGTAGAAGACTTGAATTTATGGTATGGAAGCAATCAAGCGCTCTATGAAATCAATATGGATGTTCCAGAAAAACGTGTAACAGCTATTATTGGTCCTTCAGGATGTGGTAAGTCTACTTTTATTAAAACGTTAAATCGTATGGTAGAAATGGTACCCATTGTTAAAACTTCCGGTTCCATTAAATATCGTGATCAAGATATTTTTAATGGAAACTTTAAACAGGAATATTTACGCACTAAAGTAGGAATGGTATTCCAGTCACCTAATCCATTTCCTAAATCTGTATATGACAACGTAGCATATGGACCAAGAGTACACGGAATTAAGAAAAAAGAAGTTCTAGATGAAATCGTTGAGAAAAGTCTAAAAGATGCTGCTATTTGGGATGAATTGAAAGATCGTTTGGACGCAAATGCGTATGGCCTTTCTGGCGGTCAGCAGCAGCGTGTATGTATTGCTCGTGCATTGGCCGTTGAGCCTGACGTCATTCTGATGGATGAGCCAACTTCTTCACTGGACCCAATCTCTACATCAAAAGTAGAAGAACTTGTCCAGGAGCTTAAGAAAAAATATAGTATTATTATTGTGACGCACAACATGCAGCAGGCTGCCCGTATTTCTGATAAAACAGCTTTCTTCCTGAACGGAGAATTGGTTGAGTTCGCTGAAACAGACGATTTATTCCAAAACCCTCAAGATAAGCGGACGGAAGATTATATTACAGGACGGTTCGGTTAAGTAATAGTTTGAGGGGGGAAACTAATGGTCTCTATACGTCAACATTTTGAAGAAGAATTAAATGATTTGAAAGAAAAGATAAAAGAATTGGCCCTTGATTCTAAGTATTCACTTGATACTGCGATTCATGTTTTTTATCAGGGAGATGTTAGTAAAGCTGCAAAAATTATTGAAGATGATGCAGTTATTGATGCTAAGGAAGATAAGATAAACGAAGATGCGATTTTGCTAATTGCTAAACAGCAGCCAGTTGCTCGTGATTTGAGACGTTTAATAACAGCTATTAAAATATCATCTGATTTGGAACGAATGGCTGACCACGGTACAAATATTGCCAAGGCAACTATTCACCTGGGTGAGGATCATGGAATTGAAATTAATCCTGAACTAAGACAAATGGCTGTACTAGCCATGGATATGGTGGACTTAGCAGTTAAAGCTTTTGAATATGAGGATATATCTTTAGCAAGTAAATTAGCAGAAATGGACGATGTGGTCGATAGAAAATATGGGGAAATTGTAAGGGAAACATTAGAATTAACTGCTATAAATCCCCAGCAAATCCAACACATTATGCAAATTTCCTATGTAGCCAGATATATTGAACGCTTTGCTGATCACATTACGAATATAGGGGAGAATATATTTTATCTTGTAAAAGGTAAATCTTATGATTTAAATAAATAAGAAGCAGAAAGCTGTTCATTTGGAACAGCTTTCTGCTTCTTAACAGAGAAAATGCAACTAGTTTCGAAGAGCATCCAATGTATCCTTATTTTTAAATGTATGTATGACCACTGAAAAATCATACTTGAAAGGAATAAGGTAATTTGTTAATATTAATAGAGTCTGATGAAATAGATGATATAGTGAAAAGATTGAATTTGGAGGGATAGACAATGCGTGTAAACATTACACTTGCTTGTACTGAAACAGGTGACCGTAATTATATTACTACAAAAAACAAACGTAAAAACCCTGAGCGTTTGGAACTAAGTAAATTTAGTCCTCGTCTAGGTAAACACACCTTGCACCGTGAGACTAAATAAAACAGTAGGATTATTTCCTACTGTTTTTTTTATATTATTTAATTTCAGTAAAGCTCCCGATTGTTGAATTATTATTGAACGCCAAAGGCTAACAGATCCTTATACTTAAGACTCTTCAAAGTCAGCTGTTCATTTTATTTTTGAAGATAGCCAATTCTAAAAGGAGATTGGGGTTATGGATAAAAAAGAATGGAGAAGTAGAGGTAAACACATATTAAATAACCTTTCAAGAGATAATAAAGATTCGATTCAAACAGCTCTATATCAGCATTTATTCAAAAGTGAGCTATGGAAAAATGCGAAAATGATAGGTATGACTATATCTCAGGAACATGAATGGTCTACATATCCTATTATTGATCAGGGGTGGAAGGAGCATAAGCAGGTAGTGGTGCCAAAATGTATTCCTAAGACTAAAGAAATGAATTTTTATAAACTGGAAGATTATAGCCAGTTAGAAACAGTTTATTTTGGGTTGAAAGAACCAGATCCTTCAGCTGCTGAGAAGGTAAAAAAGGAAGAGATTCATTTGCTTTTAGTTCCGGGACTCCTTTTTGATAATTATGGCTACAGAATAGGTTACGGCGGTGGGTATTATGATAGGTTTCTAGAGGAATTTTATGGAGAGACGATCATGATCGCTTCCGAGGCACAAAAGGTCTCTTCTCTGCCAATAGAGAAGTTTGACCAGAGGGTGGATCACATTTTAACGGAAAAAGGGTTATCTAAAACCAGTCATCCTTAACAAAACGTTCATAAAGAATGAGAGTGTGCATTCCATAATTTCTATTGTATGATTTACAATGAGTATAACAAAATATTCAAGGGAGTTGATGGCATGGAACGAGTAAACCGAGTGGCCTTGATAGGTACGGGGGCCGTAGGGTCTAGTTATGCATTCGCCTTATTGAATCAAGGCGTTGCAGATGAATTAGTACTTATTGATTTAAATAAGGAGAAGTCTGAAGGAGATGCCATGGATTTAAATCATGGATTAGCTTTTGCGCCTTCCAATAAGAAAATCTGGTTTGGTAGTTATGATGATTGCAGTTCTGCTGATATCGTAGTCATTACGGCCGGAGCTAATCAGAAGCCCGGTGAAACTCGTTTAGATCTTGTCGAAAAAAACACATCCATCTTCAAATCCATTGTTGAATCCGTCATGTCCAGCGGATTTGATGGTATTTTCTTAGTTGCTACAAATCCAGTGGATATTCTAACTTATATGACTTGGCAGTTTTCAGGGCTTCCAGTACATCGAGTGATTGGTTCGGGAACAATATTGGATACCGCTAGATTGAGATTTCAGTTAAGCGAGTACTTCGAAGTGGACTCGAAAAATATCCATGCTTACATTATGGGTGAGCACGGAGATTCTGAATTACCCGTTTGGAGCCATGCTAATGTAGCGGGTCGTTCTATATTTGATCGGATACATGATCATCCTGAAAAATATCATGTAGAGGATCTCGACTCCATCTTTGAACAAGTGAGAGATGCTGCCTATCATATTATTGAGCGTAAAGGGGCTACCCACTACGGGATTGCTATGGGGCTCGTTCGTCTCACCCGCGCCATACTGCACAATGAGAATGCTGTATTGACTATTTCAGGTTATCTTCAAGGAGAGTATGGAGAAGATGATTTGTATATAGGTGTACCGGCCATTATTAATCGTAAAGGGATAAAAGAAATAATTCAGTTAAACCTTGATTCTGAAGAGAAACAAAAATTCAGCCGTTCCGCATCTATCCTGAAAGAATCAATGGAACCTGTCTTAAATAAATATAAGGATGCATAACGAGTGTGGATCTGGTGAAAATAGACTCATCAACTAATGTTTAAAATGAGGTGGATGAGTTGCACCCAATTCTGAAATGGACTTTGTTTGTGAGCTCCATTCTTTATGGAGCTTTTAAGTTTCGTTACCGTTTACTAGATATTGTTACGAAAATACCTCTACTTAGAAGAGGTATGGTTAAAACCTCCATGAGTGTGCCATGGGTAAGAAGGAAGTTGCTTGCCCAGATGTTTCAAAGACCTGACTCTAAGCTGCCATAAAGGCAGCTTTTTTTGTCAATCGTACTTATGGCAATGGTTGAATTCCTCGTGATATGATAAAGAGATCAAGGAGGTGAGTCTATGTTTATCGAACAGGATTTTTATTTCTGGAAGGTAACTCATGACCTTGTACTGAATCAAGGGTGTGAAGTTCTTCATATTAATACAGAACATAAAGAAGCTTGGCTTGAGTACTCAGGTAAGTGGAAGAACCACGTGATCCGAATCAAATATAAGCAAATTAATTGGAGAAATGAACTAAAAAGAGATCTTCAAGTTACATATCAACAGTTAAAGCAAAATCGGCAAATTTATCGCGGTGGAAATGTTGTTCTCCATACGATTTATGTATCTGAATTTCCTCCTGTTGAGGAATGGGAAAATGTAGTTTCAGAAATGAACAAAGATAAAAGATTAAACGTTCAATTATATTATTTTTCAGACGAGAATAAAGGTAATGAACGGAAGCGGTTTTATGAAGCTTTAAGACTCGAGGAACCTATGCTGGAACAAAGAATATCCCATAATGAAATGGAAGCCATGATTCCATATTTAAAGCAGCAAATTGTTTCAAATCATCGGAAAAAGCAGCAGGAAATACAGTCTTTATTTCAATTCGGCAAACCTCAAATGACTTACATTTTACTGGCTGTAAATATTCTTCTATTTATGTTTGTGGAATCTCAGGGGAGTACGACATCCGTTTCTACATTGATTGAATTTGGCGCAAAGTATAATCCGGCTATCATGGAAGGTGAATGGTGGCGCATAGGATCCTCTATGTTTCTTCACATAGGTTTGCTTCACCTTTTAATGAATATGCTCGCTTTATATTATATCGGCATCGCGGTTGAACGTATTTATGGAACCTGGCGCTTTTCCGTGATCTATCTTTTGGCCGGTATTTTTGGAGGAGTGGCAAGTTTCATGTTAAATCCTCATGTAGCGGCCGGTGCTTCCGGAGCTATTTTTGGATTATTTGGTGCTTTGCTTTATTTTGGAGTTCGTCATAGACAATTGTTTTTTAAAACGATGGGTTGGAATTTAATCTTCGTTATTGCATTAAATATTGCTTTTGGAATTATGGTTCCTCAAGTCGATAACGGCGCTCATATGGGAGGTTTAATAGGAGGTTTTATCGCTTCCGCTGCGTTTAATCTACCTAAGCGAAACGACAAGTGGATCCAGGGCATTGCTCTTACTGGCTATATCGTTATTATGGGTACGATGGCCTTTATAGGAAGTGAAGGGCTGTTTAACGATGGCGAGAGAATGGGGCAAGTACAGCAAACACAAGATTTGAACGAAAGTGGAGAGTACTCCCAGGTCGTTTCAATAACCACTGACGCTTTAGCTGATCCTGGTAAATATGAAGCAGAATTGAGGTTTAATCGATCCTACGCTTATAATCAATTAAGTAAACCTGAAAAAGCGATAAAGGATTTAAAAAAAGTCGTTGAGCTCTCCCCTGATATGGGGGAGGCTCATTATAACTTAGCTTTGCTTTATCAGCAAAAGGGAGAGAAAAATAAGGCTATCGAGCATGCCCGAACAGCAGCAGATTTAAGGCCTGAGAATCAGGATTTCCAGGAGTTAACCGAGGAACTTCAATAGTACTGAATTAATTGATGTTTTTTTCCTGTATCATCTTCAAACAGAACCATTAAATGTTTGCCATTGTTATCAAAAAGAATTAAAGGAATATAACTTTGAATAGGATGAGACGATTCTGCATCGGAAATCCCCAAAATATAATTTTTGTACAGTCCTTCCCATAGCTGACCTTTTATACGTTCGTAGTTTTCTTCTGTGGTCCCCGGGAAGGGTTTTCCTTTAAAATCGCCAAGTTGTGTTAAAGGTACAAGAGTATATTGATCTTTAGGAACTTGATAATACCGGAGCAGTTCGTTCCACTGGGCTTCGATTTGCTGTGTGATGCTATGGTCCAGTGTTTCTTTCCACTCTTTTTCTTCAGGAGTGGAAGGTACATGAAATGAAGAACGTTTGGTTAACGGTGAATCAATTACATAAAGAGTGGCGTTTGAAGTAGCCTGAATACTTTGAATCGGTTTTTCTCCTTCATGAATTTCCCCATGGTGAAAACTAATCGCCTCATACCTCTTACTATCCTCTCCATGAAGGCTGGTCTTTTTTTCTATTACAGAAGCATTTTCCTTCCACTTATTCATGATTCCCTTTAACCTTCCGTTAACATATAATAACGATACGTCTTGTCGTAAATACATAGATTGATTGCTCTCCGAAAACATCTCCCATTTTATTTCGTACTCATCTTCATCCTGTGGAGATTCAAATTCCAATTTAGTGTCATAAGAACTGAAGGTACTTTCTTGAGCAAGTGGGAAGTATTTGATAACAGCATCATCTTTGAAATAACTTGAATATAGAGTTAATACAATTACGAATACTAATGGACCCAATACCCAGTACAGCCACACTTTTTTCATAAGGTCACCTCCTGACGTCATCTATTCGGTATTTAAGCAGTATATAGATAGTTATGAAGAAAAAGATGAGGACATGCCTTAAAAGTTAAGTATGCTTGCACCCAATTTGTTTATATAAGTATGTTTTCTTGAATTTAACAAAAGCTAACTTCTATGAGGAATGGAAGAAGGTGCGACATGCAAGAGAAGCAACTTTTGTTTGATAATTATGAAAAGAATGTGGCCTACCTCCGAGATCGTCTAGGGGTAGAAGAAAGCTTTGATATGATTCATCTAGACCTTGTTTATGCAGGCAGAGGTATGTCTCTATTTATGGTCGATGGCTTTGTTAAAGACGATATTCTTCACTATTTGATGAAGCTTCTTTCAAGACTGGATCCTGACCAATTAGATCCTGACCCTTTAACTAAGCTCCTGGAGACTCACCTTCCTTATATTGAATTAGATAAGGAAAAAGATCTTAATAAAGCAGCGGACACAGTTTTAGCGGGACCTACGGCGTTAGTGGTAGAAGGTATGGAAGAAATCGTAATGATAGATGCCCGGACCTACCCTGTACGCAGTCCTCAAGAACCTGACTTAGAAAGAGTAGTCAGGGGTTCAAGAGATGGGTTTGTAGAAACCATTGTTTTTAATACAGCTCTTACGAGAAGGCGGATCAGAGATCGGTCACTGCGTATGGAATATACTCAAATCGGTCGTAGATCACAAACAGACGTCTGTTTGTGTTACCTAAAGGATATTGCAGATCCAGAACGGATTGAGCATTTGCAGAGAGTCCTTCAAGAAATAGATACTGATGCCCTGCCAATGGCTGAAAAAACAATTGAAGAGTTTATAAGCGGACAGCATTGGAATCCTTATCCAGTAATTCGCTATACGGAGAGGCCTGATACAGCAGCAGCACATCTCTATGAAGGACATATTCTTATCATTATAGATGGTTCTCCTAGTGTTATGATAACTCCGGCAACTTTTTGGCACCATCTGCAGCACGCAGAAGAATACCGTCAGAAACCACTTGTGGGAGCCTACCTGCGATGGATCAGGTTTATTGCGTTTATTTCTTCAATTTTTATTCTGCCTCTTTACTTTTTGTTTTCCATGCAGCCTGACCTTCTGCCGGAAAATTTATCGTTCGTTGGACCGACCGACTCTGGGGTTGTGCCTCTACTTCTACAATTTTTAATTGCTGAAGTAGGAATTGACATGTTAAGGATGGCTGCTATTCATACACCCTCTTCACTGGCGACAGCACTCGGACTTGTGGCAGCTATTTTAATTGGGCAGGTGGCTGTTGATGTAGGGCTTTTCTCGAGTGAAGTAGTATTGTATTTATCATTGGCAGCAATAGGTACTTTTGCGACCCCAAGTTATGAAATTGGACTCGCTGATCGATTATCGAGACTAGCATTATTACTTTTTACAGGGTTATTTGGAGTAAAAGGATATGTCATAGGGGTAACACTATGGTTAATTTACCTGTCACGTATGCAGACATTTAAAACACCTTATTTATGGCCTTTTCTTCCTTTTTCCTGGAAACCTTTTCGAGATGTACTCTTCCGTTCTCCGATTCCCTTGAAGAATAGACGACCGGCTTTCTTGCATCCCAAAGACCCTGACCGATGAATAGGTCAGGGTTTTACATTTTCATTCCACGCTGCTATTGATATAATGAATTAGGTGATAAAATTATGAAAACGATTTATGATATTCAACAGCACTTAAAAAAGTTCGGTACTTACATTTATGTAGGCGATCGTCTGGCTGATTTAGAATTGATGGAAGATGAAGTAAAGGAACTTTATCGCTCCCAATGTATGGAGAAAGAAGATTTTCAAATGGCTCTTTTATTATTAAGAGGAGAAATAGCAAGGGAAAAAGATCGTCAGCAAGGGGAGGAATGTTAAATGGAAAAAGATATATTTCTTGCCGCTGATATCGGCGGTACTACGGTGAAACTCGCCATTATCAAAGCCAATGGCGAGATTGTTAAAAAATGGGAGATTCGTACAGATAGAGAAAATGGTGGAGAAAGGATCCCTGAAGATATTCATCATGCCTTAGAGGCATCTTTAGAAGAGTTACATATTGATAAGAAGCAAGTCGCCGGAATTGGCGCCGGAGCACCTGGGTTTGTGGATCCAAATAGCGGTTTTATCCATGAAGCCGTGAATATTGGTTGGAAAAATTATAATTTTGGGGCCATATTGAGCGAATTAACCGGCTTTCCTGTATGGGTAGATAACGATGCCAACCTTGCAGCTCTAGGAGAAAAATGGCTAGGGGCTGGTGAAGGAGCCCGTGAACTAATTGCTATAACTCTAGGCACTGGTGTTGGGGGAGGTATTATAGCTAATGGCGAGATTTTAAACGGAGTTAATGGTACTGCAGGTGAAATTGGACATATTACAGTAGTACCTGAAGGCGGAGCTCCTTGTAATTGCGGTAAAACTGGCTGCCTGGAAACGTTAGCTTCAGCCACAGGAATTGTTAGATTAGCCAAGAAGAGTATTGAAAACACTCATGGCAGCATCTTAAGAAACATCCCTTCTGATCAGCTGACAGCAAAAGATGTATTTGAAGCGGCACAGCAGGGAGATGAAGCGGCAGGGACGGTGATTGAAAAAGTTACGGACCTGCTGGGAATGACAATCGCCAATCTTGCTATTGCGATTAATCCTGAAAAAATTGTAATAGGCGGAGGAGTTTCACAGGCTGGAAGCCAATTGTTGGACCCTTTGAAAGCAGCTTATAAAAAATATGCTTTACGGAGAACGTATGAAGCAACAAGCTTTGGTTTGGCAAAGTTAGGTAATGATGCCGGAGTAATCGGAGCGGCATTTCTAGTTAAAGCGAATCAATAAAAGGTGGAGCTGGCTAAGCTCCACCTTTCTTTTCATATGATAACAGTCCCCATACATATACTGGATAATGTCGTGAGCATTACTTACACTTAACAATCATCTAACAAATTTCTTAAAACCTACTTTTTTTGAAACTTTTGTGATAGAATTTTCGTCATATACAATGAAACTGTTTAATAAAACATTATAAGTGGAAAATGTAAAGGAAGTTAGAAGATCTGGTTAAACATAAGTAAAAGAATTAACCAGAGGGGTTTACTTTTGAGGAGGAACCAACATGCAAATGAATAAGTTTCGCATGCCTTTATTTATAATAGCTACGATTTTATTTGGAATAAAGACATATCTAGTGTACCGGCTTATGTTCGACTTATCCATTGAAAATCCATTACAGGAATTTATTCTGCTGATAAATCCAATTGCGAGTGCCTACCTCATTTTTGCTATAAGTGTTTGGCTTAATCCTGCACGACAGATGAAATACTTGAGATGGACATCTCTTATTGGATCACTCATCCTGTTCATTAATTTAATATTCTACCGGAATTTTACAGATTTTATTACCATTCCAGTTCTTTTTCAAGGAAATAATGCAGCAGACCTTACCGGAAGCTTTTTAACACTTCTGCATATGGAGGACGTCCTTCTATTTCTAGATGTTGCAATTATTTGGTATTTAAGTAAAAGGAAGTTTGGTTTATCCATTAGTTTACCTCAATCTGGTAAAATTGCTGCTACAGCTGTTACTTTCCTGCTGTTGGCTGGTAATGTAGTACTCGCTGAAATGGAGCGGCCAATGCTTTTTGTGCGCGCTTTTGACAGAGAATATCTTGTGAAGAATATTGGCGTTTACAACTACCATTTATACGATGCTTCAATGCAAACTAAAACAAAAGCCCAGCGTGTACTTGCAGACGGAAGTGAAATCAGCGAAATTGAGTCGTATTTAGACAGTAACTCCCCGGATGGTAATAACGAGGATGTACCTTTACACGGAATTGCAGAAGATAAAAATGTAATTTTTGTTAGTGTTGAATCTTTCCAGAACTTCTTATTTGACTCGGAAATTAATGGGACAGAAGCAACCCCATTCCTGAACGATTTAAAAGAAAGCAAAGACACTATATGGTTTAAGAACTTTTATCACCAGACAGCACAGGGGAAAACATCTGATTCAGAGTTTATCATTGAGAATTCTTTGTATCCACTCGGAAGGGGAGCCGTCTATTTTACACATGCACAGAATGAATACCATTCCCTTCCTGAAATCTTAAATAATGAAGACTATGAAACTTCTGTATTCCACTCAAATAACAAAAGCTTTTGGAATAGAGATGTCATGTACGACAATCTTGGTTACGATCAATTCTATGGTGAACAATCCTTTGACGTCACGCCGGAGAATTCGTTTGGCTGGGGACTTGAAGATAAAGCTTTCTTTGACCAATCCATTAAGTACTTGAAAGAACAGGATCAGCCTTTCTACAGCAAGTTTATAACGTTAACGCACCACTTTCCTTTTGAACTACCGGAAGAAAAAGCGAATATTGATAAGTATGATTCTGGCTCTAAGACTCTGAATCATTATTTTCAAACAGCACGCTACACGGATGAAGCATTGCAGTCATTCTTCCAGGAGCTAAAGGCTTCAGGTATTTATGAAGATTCAATCATTGTTTTAATGGGGGATCACTACGGAATTAGTGAATTTCATAATAAAGCAATAGGAGAATTTCTAGGAAAAGAAATAAACGCCTATGAGCACACTCAGCTTCAGCGAGTACCCTTCATGATTCATATTCCAGGATATGAAAACGGAGAAGTACGTGAAGAGGTAGTGGGGCAAATTGATGTTAAGCCTACCCTGTTACATCTATTAGGAATTAACAATGAAGAGGATCTAACCTTTGGAGACAACATGTTTGCAGAAAAAGGCAAGGACTTCATTGCTATGAGAGATGGAAGCTTTGTGAGTGAAAAATATATCTTCGCAGATGGAACTTGCTTTGACCGTGAGAGCGGAGCTCCTTTAGAGGGAGAGAAAGCAAATCAATGTACTCCTATTAAAGAGAAAGTCGATCAGGAACTGCAGTATTCAGACAATATTATTTACGGTGATTTGTTCCGGTTTTACGATTTCGGACAGAGTGGAGATCAATAATAGTAAACCTAAAGGCCGTCATGAATCTCTCATGACGGCTCTTTACATTTGGTTACATATTTTTTGTGCTCCAAGGGTAAGGATACAAAGATACTCATTAATTAAAGAGAGGTAATTTTATGTTTCGTTTCGAGAAAGTCAGTCAAGATCCATTAGTTAACCTTACATTCACGATCGAGAAAAATGAAAAAGTAATCCTTTTTGGCCCCTCAGGCGCGGGTAAGAGCACGTTATTATATTTATTTAATCGTTTAAGTGAACCCGATAGTGGGACCATTTATTTTAACGGAAAACCAATAATAGAATATCCAGTAACTAAACTAAGGAAAAAAATAGGTCTGGTACTTCAGGCACCCCATCTTTTTCCGGGGACAGTGTTAGATAATATTAAATATGGTCCTTCATTATTCGGGGAGTGGGAAGATAAGAATGCTGAGACCTTACTTGAATATGTACAGCTTCCATCCTCCTATCTTCATAAAGATGTAAGCCATTTGTCTGGTGGCGAAGAGCAGCGTGTATCATTAGCCCGTACACTTGCAAATTCACCCGAGGTTCTGTTACTTGATGAGCCAACGAGCGCACTTGATTATCAAACCGCTGAAGAAATTGAAGAAGTGCTCGAAGGATTAATTAAGGAACATGAAATGACTATGGTGATGGTCACTCATAATTTGAGTCAGGCTCGAAGACTGGGTGACAGAGGTCTCTTTATTATGGATGGAACTCTTCAGGAAGATGGAACGATTCCTGATATACTTGACCACCCAAAAAACGAAAAACTGCTTAAATTTATTGAAGGATAGAGGATGTGAACGCTTTGACGCCAGAAGTCTCAAATCAGTCTTTGTTTTTTCTTATCATTTTTGTAATTATTCCTTTAACACTCTCCTATTTTTACCAATTAGGATTGGGTAAAAATGTGTTATGGTCTGCTTTCAGGGGCACAGTTCAGTTATTTGCAATTGGATACATATTGACTTATTTATTTGATCTGCCTGCCAGTGTGGGGATCCCCTTAATGGTTGGAATAATGATTATTATTGCTACCTTTCATGCAAGACAAAAAGGAAAAGAGCTTCCCTATGTATTACCTGTCATTTTTGTAAGTCTTTTATTTGTCGAGGGAAGTGTCCTCACAATGTGGCTGGTCTTTGACATGGTACAATTCCGTCCTTCAGAAGTTATTCCTATGAGCGGGATGGTGATTGGTAACAGTATGGTAGCCATGGGACTGGCATTAGAAAGAATGAAAAGTGAATTTAGAGATAACAATGGACGGCTGCTCGCTGCGCTTTCTCTGGGAGCTGAGCCAAAACAAGCCTCTCATTTGATTGTACAAAGAACGCTGCATGCCGCTCTTATTCCAAACGTGGACCGTTTAAAAACCATTGGACTGGTTCAGCTGCCGGGAATGATGACTGGCTTAATACTGGGAGGGGTTGAACCAGTAATGGCTATTAAATATCAGCTGGTTATATCCTTAAGTATTTTTTCCTCAGTATCCATCAGCGCTATGTTTGTAACGCTCGCTATGTACAGATATTTCTTTAATAAGAATAAACAGCTTATTGAACCTGGAGATTAATCATTTGAAGATGCTTATACAGAGTGTACAAGTAATGAATATAAAAAAAGTGTGATACTTAAAGTAAGTATCACACTTTTTTATTTCATTAACTGAAAAGATTGGAATAAATTGTCATTACTGAGAACCAACCAAACATCAATGCTGATGCACCAGCAAATAAAACGGCGAAGAAGTTTTTAGTTTTCAATTCACGGAAAACCGCAATTACACATAGAATTGTAACGAGTAAAAGAAGAATAGCTGTGACCAAGATCAGCACCCCCTAAATCCCTTTTCTTTATTATCATCCTCATAACAAGGATGTTATAATGTATGTAGCTTAGTTCAATCCTTATTCATTTTATAATATAAAAATGAAATTGTCGAGTTATCTATCCGTATTTTATTAAATTAAATGAGAGGTGTCTACCCATTGTTAAATATTTCTCGATTGCCATTGGGACCAATGGCTACAAACGCTTACATTGTCTATCAAAATAAGGAAGCGCTAGTTGTGGATCCCGGGGGCGATTTTCCAAAATTAGAAGCTTTTTTAAAAGAAAAAGACTTAAAGGTTATAGGCGTGTTATTAACCCATGCTCACTTTGATCACATAGGTGCTGTGGATGCAGTAAGAGAAGCTTACAATGTTCCTGTTTACTTGAATGATGCAGAAAGTGATTGGCTGAGTGATCCAGCAAAAAACGGTTCTGGTTTTTTCCAAATGGGACAAATAACGGCTCGTCCAGCAGATTATACGCTAGAAAGCGGTCAGATGGAAATAGGACCTTTTTCATTTGAAGTGCGTCATACTCCTGGGCATTCTCCAGGAAGTGTCTCTCTTGTATTTAGAAATCAGCGTTTTACAATAGCTGGAGACACTTTATTCCAAAGAGGTATGGGAAGAACGGATTTACCAGGAGGAGATCGAGAACAATTACTGGATAGTATTCAAAGTCAATTATTCAGTCTAAGAAATGATATGCGGATCTATCCAGGGCATGGAATGCCTACGACGATCGAGGAAGAGCGTAAAGAAAATCCGTTTTTTACTTGAAACGTAATAAAAAAATCCTGTTATCCATTGGATAACAGGATTTTTTTAGTGTCCTCCAAAGCTCGGCACTAAAATAAATGAAGAATAATAAGTAAAACCGATCATGAAAACTGTCAAGTATGAGAAAAATATGTAAACATACATACGTTCAGACAGTTTAAGGTAACCCACAGTAAGGAAAAAAGCCGTTTGGGCAAGGGATAATAAGGAAGCCTCCATCATATCGCCTGTATAAAACATGACAGCAAAAATACCTGTCCAAAAGGCTAGCACTCTAAACATACGATCCATGCTTTTCCCCCTCCTTTTCCTTCGATAAACTATCATTAATATTATAAACGACCAAATCTTAATTGTAAATAAATCGCTCAGCATTCTTTTTACATTATACACACAATCAGACACCTTATACATTACCCTAACACGAAGTAAGGAAAAACTTTCAATTGAAAATTATGAAAAAGATGTTTAAAATATTGTACAAAGGTTATACAATAACTGTACAACTTAATACATTAAATATTCTTAAGAGGAGCGGTGTTAATGGAAGAATTAAGATTTTACACTTACCCCAGCTGCACGTCTTGTCGTCGTACAAAGTCTTGGTTGAAAAGTGAGGGAATTGATTTTAATGAACAGCATTTGTTCAGGGAGACTCCAACAGTGGAAGACCTTAGAAAAATATTATCTCTGACCACTTATGGAATCGACGAAATTCTTGCTAAGCGCAGCAAAGAGTTTAAATCCCTGGATATAGATGTAGAAGATCTTTCCCTGAATGAGTTTATTGATTTAGTAATTGAGAAACCGAAACTCTTAAGACGTCCTATTCTAACTGATGGAGAAAAATTAGTGGTTGGATATGATTTGGAAGGGTTAAGAGGAATTACAAATCAGAAACTTGAATACGCGGCAAGTATTTCTTAAATTATGTTATGAAAGAGGAACCCGATATGGCCAACTTCGTTTAAATAATCATCGCAAACCATGATCTGTGGGAATGCGATGATTTTTTATTAGTTTTTGGTTTGCTGTAGTTTATAGTAAGTGTCTAACGATTTCATATTTCCGGAGTAGTCTGTTATCTCCCATTTACAATGAATGCTTTCATTACTTTCTCTATTACAGGTGGACTGAGCTTTTCCATTAGGCGTCGTTAAGGTGTAATAAGGGTCTTCTTCAGGAGAGATATCATTCCATCGTATAAGTAAATGTTGCTGAGCGGTTTCTAATAAATTCTGTCTGACGATAGATAAAGTGTAGGTATCGTTAAACAATACGTGGTTCTGATAGCGCTGTACAGAACTTATAGTAAGAAAAATGAGGAGTAATCCTATACCAGCTACCCAGGGAAAGATAACTCCCTTCTGATTAAGGACCGGCTCTATGAATGTTTTTCTGATAAACACCACCACCTTCCATTTGTAACTTAATCATTATATAGCGAGTGTGATTGGTTAAGTGAATTGCTTCTACATTCTGTAGTAAGACTTCATGTCCAGTAAGGTTTACTCTTCTCCTAATAAGATTCTCATATTGTTCAATGGTAATCTTTCGGTTTACAGCATCTGTAATAGAGATGGTGTTAGAAATTACCGCTACCTCTTGACCTCTGTTTACTTCCTCCTGTAAGAACGTAAACATTTGCCGGACAGATAATTCCTCATAGTAATCAACGTCATGAATTATATGAAATAAAGGGAAAGAGAGAATGAGGATTAATGAAATAATAATCAGGCTTATTAGAGTTTCGAGTAAAGTAAACCCCTGGCTATGAATCTTTGGCATATAGACACACTTCCTTTATTTTCTTCAAGTGCGTTTTCCACGTAATACAGCCTTCTACAAGGTTACTCTTCTCTACAAATTGAATCAGGAAGGGTATTTCTTGATCGCCTAAATATACATTCGACAATTTTGGTGTCGTATATGAAAGTGTATGCAGTTCATCATGAAGATAGGAAATGGCTATTCTTTCGTTGGCCAAATCCTTTTGCATCAATCGAATGTGGGTGAGGGAGGGAAGTAGAAAGATAATAAGGCAAAGGAGTAGACTGATTGCTGTAATCGTCTCAACTAAGGTAAATCCACTAGAGTTCTTCAATGGCTAACCTGCTCGCTCCAAAAGGAAAAACGATTTTAAAGATGGTATAAGGCGTATGAATTTTCATAGTTCCCGGTTTTGTCACAACTCCATTTTCGTTAAACCGGACAGTGGCTTCGAGAGTAAGAAGTTGCATTCTCCAATTGTCCGGGAATGACCTTTGGAAAATTGTAGTTTTATTTTTTTGATCATATAAGATGTATTCATTCGTATTGGGTCGAAACAACAACATATAGTAAATATGGTCTTGCATAGTCAGTTGCTGGGTCAATAATACATCATCTTTCAGCTGTGACATGAAGTGCGAAGATTGGATGTGTTGAAATGTGCGATGATGAAGAGGAACAATACTCACAAGGAGAATGGACCAGAAGATAAGAACAATAAGGACTTCACTAATTGTATAGCCATTAGACGATTCTGAACCATCAAGGAGCAGAGACTTCACCGGACGTTGAATCATATCCAAGTTCGCCTCCATCAGGGCAGGTGGTTTGCTTTAAATATTGACCGTCAACTAGATCAGATAAACTGGCAGGATAAGCTCCGGTCTCTATAGAATAAGCTTCTGCTTGGGCCTGAGCTGTAATCACCAGTGCCTCGCAGCCTTTATCTCTTATCGTTCCGTTGTTTTTAGTTAAATTCGGTATAGTAATAATCATTAGTACAGAGATAACGAGCAGGACAATCAACATTTCAATTAATGTAAAACCTTTTTCATTTTTCATAATTATCACTCCTGAGTTTATATTTGATCCATCCACTGGTAGAGGGGAAGCATAATGGAAGCATAGATACAGATCACTATTACTGCAATAATAATAAAGAACATCGGTTGGATCATTTGCATCCATTTAAGCATTCTTTCTTGTACATATTCTATGAAAAATTCAGATAGCATCTCCAGTTCATGACTAAGAGCTTCTATATCATTTGTTTGATGGAACAAATTAGTTAGTTCGCTTTTTAGCAGAGAACAGCTGTGTACGGATTGCCCGAGAGTTTTCCCTTCAGCTAGATGAGATATAATTTTTTCGCTGTAGAAGGACAATAATTCATATCGATTGTGGCTGCTCATAATCTCAAGTGACTGTTTTAAAGGGAGTCCGGCTTTAAAGAGGGAATTTAGGTGAGTAGTAAAAAGAAACGAAGTCATAAAGGAATGATAAATCTTTAGAAGGGGAACTTTTTCGTACAAATTAAGACGTCTGCCTAGTGAAAGTCTTGGTAAAGTTAACTTCATAACTATCAGCCCAATGAACAAAATAATCGATAAAACACCAAGTCCATTGATGAAATAATCTAATGCCATCATAAACCAGAGAGAAGAAGAATCCTCTCCTTGAAAAAGGATTAGGAAATTGGGGAGAATAGTATGTTTTAGTATACTAAAGGCAGCAATTAAGAACATTAAAAGAAACAGCGGGTATCGTAAAACTTGAAATAATTTATGTGAGTAATCTTTTTTCATTTTTAATAGCTCTTCACATTGTTTAAACATAGCTGGAAGGTCTTGGTGCACTCTGCCAAAATAGAGAAAGTTCGTTACCAGTGGAGAAAAATGAACATGAAGGAAAGCGTTATCGATGGTTTCTCCTTTAGATAAGTGGATGTTAAGTTCATCTGACAACGGCCTCAGGGAAGGATCCCATCCTGTCATCTTTAATGCTTCCAGTAATGGATACCCTTTATGAAGAATGTGGCTTAATCGATGGAAAAAAAGTATTTGAATAGAAACGGGGAGTTTAGTTCTCCGGGTTAAGTTTACGAGTAATTTACGAATCCGAGGGCATAAGCTTTCCTCCTTAAGTGAGCGAAAGACTGAAAATTATTCTGGGTGGTGGGGGGTATATCCTGAATAGATGAGCTTAGAAGGCTGCCATCCAGCAATTCTAAGATAGCGGCACGTCTAGGCAGCAGTCCTTCTCCTTGAATAGGTACAAGTTGTTGTGCAGCTATTGCGATTAAGGTTTGTTCCATGTCTGCCTGAGGAATATTCATTTCTCTTAATCGTCGAAGAGTTCCGTAGGCATCCTTAGCATGAATAGTACTTATAACTAAGTGCCCGCTCAAGGCGGCTCGAAATGCGAAGTGAGCAGTGTCACGGTCCCGGATTTCCCCTACCATAAGTAGATCAGGATCATGACGAAGAGCTGCTTTTAAACCAGTATCATAAGTAATGCCGGCCTTTTCGTTTACTTGCACTTGTATGATGTTGTTTAAATTCTTTTCGATTGGATCTTCAAGTGTAATGGCTTGAAAGGAGCTGCGGTTCATTAAAGCCTGTAAAAGAGCATAAAGGGTGGTAGTTTTACCACTTCCTGTGGGTCCTGTAAACAGAATCATACCACTGGAATGGTTTAACCATTGTTCAATTCTTTTAAGCTGAGAGGGAAAAAGAAAAAGTTGTTCTAAGGGAGTATGGTCCATAGGTTTTAGAATGCGGATGGCGAGACTTTCTGTTCCTGTGATAGGAAGAGTGGAGAGGCGAAGGTCGAAGATTGACTGGTCACTTCGGTGTTGAAGGGTGCCATTCTGAGGACGTTTAATTTCTCCAATATCCATTCCTGAGGTGAATTTAAAATAAGCGAGAAGTTTTTGGTAAAGCGGCAGAGGAAGGGAAGAGTGGGAAATTCTTTTACCATGAATACGGAAATAAATGCTGGCATTTTCTGCAAAAGGAGTGAAATGAATATCTGAAGCCGTTTGCTGTATTGCTGAGATTAGTAAATCACGAGCGTAATTTGCTATAGACTGCAAAGGAGCTATCACCTCTTTTCAATAATTTTTTCACAAAGGATTATATTCGACATAATTCGGCTGATTCCTTCTTTTATTTTTAAACTTTTTATATTCCCCTATGAGATGTATAATCAAGAAAACGTCTTTTTGGATTCTCTTATCAAATTCGCCGATCCGTTAGGTAAGAAGAGTGTTCACATATAATAGACGTCCTGAATAACCGGGTTTTTTAGCTCGTTTCCTCTTCGGCAATTAAAGGGGAAATTCGTATAGTCAGAGGTTTTGTCTGCTGAAGAAGTTAGCAGCTATTTTAGTAAGATTTAACTATAACCATATCTTTTAAAACTATAATTAATAATGGGAGGTTAGTATGATTTACTTAATTGGTTTTATGGGCAGTGGAAAGTCAACTATAGCTGGACAACTAAGCGATGAACTTAACTTGCCTTACATAGAAATGGATAAAGCAATAGAAGAGAAAGAGAAAATGCATATCTCAGATATGTTTGCTCAATTCGGTGAAGCTCACTTCCGTGAATGCGAAACTCATCTTCTCAAAAGTATTAACGAGGAAAGTGTTGTATCCACTGGTGGAGGAGTGGTTTTAAAAGAAGAAAATCAGCACTATTTATCCACTGGAACGGTAGTGTTCTTGAGGGCCTCTTGGAACACGATTGTTTCCAGATTGCAAAATGATCAGGAGCGTCCTTTATGGAAAGGAGACTTAACTGAAAAACAGGCCTTATTCGCTATGCGACAGCCTATATACGAATCATTGGCTCATCAGATCATTGATGTAGATAATAAGAGCCCTGAAGAAATCGTTAATGAAATAATGGATCGTCTAAAAAACTAGAGATTCGGCCATACTATTCCTAAATACCAAGTAAAGAGGGGAAATTATGGACCGGAATGATTATGTGAAGTATCTCACGGAAGAGATGGTTAAATATATGCAAATGAGTAAACAGGAGAAGAAGCAGAGAAAGGCAGCAAAGCCATCAAAGAAAAGCGCTTTTTATTGGTTTGGTATCATCCCTTTTGCTCTTAGGATGATTAAAAAAAAGCATAAAACGACGGAATCTTGAATATGTCATTCCCGATAATTTAGCCGCTGACTTTTAGTCAGCGGCTAAATTATTGATCACATAGGAGTTGGACTTTTGAGAAATATAAAATAAGCCTCCATTCACTGCCTCCATTAGAATTCTCGGGCTGTACCTAGTAGCAATTTGTTCCTGTTCTTTGGTGAATTGTTCTAGACCAATATCTTCGGATGAATAAAAGGATTCTAAAAGCACTTTTTCTTCTTGCAGGTGCTTTAATGATAATGTAGCCCACTCGTCGCTGATCGAAGACACATACCCTTCCACATATCGTTCAATACGTTTATAAGCGTTTTCCAAATTAATTAGGGGAGTCATCGGGAAGGTATAGTCTGATACAGTTGGTTCAAATTCCATCTTCCACAGTCTGTCCATCATATTGGGGAGAAGAGTTCCGTGAACTAAATTAAGTCCCAGAGACAAAGTTTCATCTTTACTTTGCTTGCCTCTGTAGTGGAGGTGGATATTTACTACAAGCCAGGGACAAAGGGCGCGATTTTCAAGCGGCTGCACTACAGCTTCATAAAGGCGTGCGGTTTTTCCTTTTTTGATGGCTGCTCGATAAATCGTGTGAAGTTTGGGAGTACCTGCATGCAGGTAAATTCCGCCTTCTTTGGAGTGGCTTGTGTTTGTGAAGAGTAACTGCATAGGGTCTCCGGGTCGATTCATTTTTTTCATGTAATGCCAATAGAAAGGACGATTCATTATCTCTTCATCCATACTGCTCGTTAATTGGACTTTCAAATGAGACTCACTTTTTTCTAGGATAGCGCAGCCGTAAGAGGTGAAAAACTGATGGACGAAATCAAAATAAGGATTCAAAGTCAACTCGTTTCTCTCCTCTCGCTAATGGAATGTTCAACATAACTGACTAAATTGTTCAGTTTAATATCAATCTCGCCTTTGCTGTCTGATTGATCAATTATTGTCTGAATTTGTTTATCGAATGAACCGCCCGGGATTTGTTCTAAGATATGGTCAAGGTCACCTACCGCATTTTTAAACATCTCGATCTTTTCATAAAGCATCTTCATAATGTGGTCTTCAATGGTATTCTCAATTGCGAAATTATAAATTTTAACATCATGTTCCTGACCAAAACGGTGTATCCTGCCTATTCGCTGCTCCAGCCTCATAGGATTCCAGGGGAGATCATAATTAATCATGTGGTGACAGAATTGTAGGTTAATTCCTTCTCCGCCGGCTTCCGTCGCAATCAGTACTTGCGCTTGATTCTTAAACAATTGCTTCATCCAATCACGTTTACTTTTATTAAATTTTCCGCTGAAAGGGACTGAAGAAATTCCATGTTGTTGGAGATACCACTGCAAATAAAATTGAGTGGCCCTATATTCGGTAAATACAATAAATTTTTCATTTGTCTCACTGATCAGTTCTATCATCCTCTTCGCCTTAACATGGTGAGGAAGTTGCTGAAGCTGCTCAATAAATTTTGAATAAACAGCCATTGTCTGCTCATTTGACTGCTGTCTCATTTGGTTTAGCGACATATAACACGCTTCTCGTGAAGAGCACAATTCTTTAGCTAACGTCAGCCAAGTAAATGAAGGATGATCTGATTTCAAAAGTTCCAATTCCTGGTACATTTTTTGTTCTTCCTCGGTAAATTTCAGGCGCTCATTTACTACTATACGTTTAGAGTCATCAAGTCCTGTATCTTTTCGGCGGTTTCTGATCATCATTTTTCCAACAAGTGAATGAATGTGTTCAATATTTCCTTGTTTATTTGCTTCATATCTATACTTTTTCTTAAAATCTGTTAAATTTCCAAGATATCCAGGCTTTAGAATCGAGACAAGATTAAATAAATCACTGAGTTTGTTTTGTATAGGTGTTGCTGTAAGCAAAAGACAGTACGTTTTTTTAAGTTCTTGTACAAACTGATAGTTTTTGGTTTGATGGTTTTTTAATTTATGTGCTTCATCGATGATAATGAAATCATAAGGAATAGACAATATCTCCTGACGGTGAGCTTCTCTTTTAGCCATATCAATCGAGGTAACTGTCACGTCCCAGTCTGACCAGGCTGCTTGCTTTTTTCTAGGGGAAGCTGCTTGAATGTAGAATTTATCGTTAAGTTCTTGCACCCACTGATTCACCAAAGAAGCGGGTGTAAGGATTAAGATTTTACGAGCAATGCCTCGAATCATGTATTCTTTTAAAATCAATCCAGCTTCCAGGGTTTTTCCCAGTCCTACTTCATCAGCCAGAATGGCTCTCCCATTCATTTGGTGAATGACTCTTTCAGCTGCCTCAATCTGGTGATCCAGAAATTGCACATGTGGTAAGTGTTCTAAAGCAAGTAGTCCATCGAAATTAGGAACTGTATTAATCTTTGCTGCCTGGTAAGCAAGTTTGAATCCTTCCCAGTTGGAGAGATGATTTGGGTTGTTCAAGTTATCTCGTAAGGTAGGAATAAATGTATGATCAGGATGAATTTCAACCATAGCTGTGAGCCTCCATCTATTCTAAAAAGATTATTAAAAATTAAGAATGATTCTACAAATTCAATGTCAAATTGTGATTACGCTGTGATATAATAATGTCGAATGAATAAGTGAAGCCATACGTTTTTGAATAGTATGTCCAATAGAATCTAAGAAAATACGAATATGAAGCGAATGACTGCAGGGGGAGAGTCTACGTACGTAGCGCCGAAGGAGCAAGCATGTTGTGAATCTCTCAGGCAAACAGACCTCTGTAGGACGCAGCTCTGGAGAGCGTTTACTAATAGTAAACCACCCAAGAAGCAAATAATTCTTCTTTAAGTAGAAGGAGAATTATCAAACTTTCTGGTGAATGGACAGAGACTCCTAATCGAAAAACGGTGGAGTCTCTTTTTTATGGATGAAATTAGAGGATAAAGGAGCGGTTGTATGGCTGAGTTAAAACGAACACCTTTGTATGCCGAGTATAAGAAACTGGGAGCGAAAACTGTTGATTTTGGGGGATGGGATCTGCCTGTACAGTTTTCAAGTATAAAAGAGGAGCATGAAGCAACGAGAACCAAAGCAGGGTTATTCGATGTTTCCCATATGGGTGAAGTGCTGGTAGAAGGGGATGGAAGTCTCTCTTTTTTACAAAAAATGCTCACAAATGATGTTTCTAAACTTGAACCTGGGAAGGCTCAGTACACAATAATGTGCTATGAAAATGGCGGTACTGTAGACGATCTTATTGTTTACCAGTTAGAAACGGATAAATACCTGCTAGTTATTAATGCTGCAAACCGTGAGAAAGATGTAGAGTGGCTGAAAAAACACCAGGAAGATGGTGTTTCCATTAAGGATCTATCTGATGATTACGTTCAATTAGCACTTCAGGGGCCAAAAGCTGTAGAAATCTTACAATCCATAACAAAAACCAATGTGTCAGAAATAAAGTTTTTCCGCTTTATAGGAGATGTTTCTATCGATAATGTGAAAGATGGTGCTATTGTCTCCCGAACGGGTTATACAGGAGAAGATGGGTTTGAGATCTACCTGCCTGCTGCTTCAGGCCCAGATCTATGGCAGGTTCTGCTTGAAGCAGGTGATAAGCATGGCATTCTCCCTGTAGGACTCGGAGCAAGAGATACACTCAGATTTGAAGCTAATTTAGCCCTTTACGGCCAGGAGCTTAGTGCAGAGATCAGCCCAATTGAAGCGGGGCTGGGATTTGCTGTCAAAACAAAGAAGGAAGATGAGTTTATTGGTAAACAGGTTCTGAAGAAGCAAAAGGAAGAGGGACCTTCCCGCAAGCTCGTTGGTATAGAGATGATCGATAAAGGAATTCCTCGTACCCATTATGAAGTTTTTGATGAAGAGAAGCCGATTGGATTTGTTACAACAGGAACGCAATCTCCCACCCTTGGTAAAAATGTAGGACTTGCGTTACTAGATTGTGATTACACAGAGATGGGCACAGAAGTAACCGTTCAGGTAAGAAAAAAACGTCTTCAGGCAAAAGTGGTTCCTACACCATTTTACAAAAGATAAAGTTTTTGAGGGGGAAGTACGTATGGAATTTCGATATCTGCCAATGACTGAACAAGATAAGAAGGATATGCTCAGCCGTATTGGTGTGCAGAAATCTGAAGAACTATTCTCAGATATTCCTGAAAATATTAGATTTAAAGGAAACTTGGATTTAAAGGAACCAAAAAACGAATTTCAATTAATGAACGAACTTACGAAGATGGCCCAGGAAAATGTAACTTTGAAATCGCACACTTCATTTCTGGGAGCAGGAGTTTACGATCATTATATCCCTTCGATCGTTGATCATGTAATATCTCGCTCTGAATTTTACACGGCATATACACCGTACCAGCCGGAAATTTCCCAGGGCGAATTACAGGCAATTTTTGAGTTTCAGACTATGATCTGTGAATTGACAGGAATGGATGTGGCTAACTCCTCTATGTATGATGGAGGCACTGCGCTGGCGGAAGCCGTAAATCTTTCAGCTGGTCAGACAAAACGAAAGAAAGTCCTCGTTTCTAAGGCCATCCATCCTGAGTCACTTGCTGTTATTCATTCTTATGTAAAGGGTCCAGGGGTTGAAGTTGTAGAGATCGACCATAAGCACGGAAAGACAGACTTGGTTCAATTAGAATCTGAATTAGACGACAATACGGCAAGTGTAGTCCTTCAATATCCAAATTTCTTTGGTCAGATCGAACCTCTTGATGAAGTTAGAAAAATCGTAGATACTCAGAAAAAAGCGATGATGATTACTTCAAGTAATCCACTGGCTTTAGGATATTTAACACCACCTGGTGAATTTGGAGCGGATATTGTCACAGGCGATGCTCAAGTATTTGGAATTCCTGCCCAGTACGGCGGTCCACATTGTGGATATTTTGCTACCACCAAGAAATTAATGAGGAAAGTTCCAGGTCGGCTAGTGGGGCAAACAGTAGACGAGGAAGGGCGTCGTGGGTTTGTACTTACACTTCAGGCCCGTGAGCAGCATATACGCCGTGATAAAGCGACTTCCAATATTTGTTCCAATCAAGCTCTTAATGCGTTAGCTTCTTCCGTAGCTATGTCCTCTCTAGGGAAACAAGGTCTTAGGAAGATGTCATGGATGAATATCCAAAAAGCCGCTTATATGAAAAAACAATTACAATTAAACAACATCGAGGTAGTATTTGATGGAGCTTTCTTTAATGAACTTGTAGTTAAACTGAATCATGATATTAGGGAAGTAAACCGCATTTTGCTTCAAAAAGGAATAATCGGCGGTTATGATCTTTCCCAGATGGATAACAGTTTACAAAATCATATGCTGGTAGCCGTGACTGAGATAAGAACGAAAGAAGAGATTGATCAATTTGTAAAAGAAGTGGGGGATATCCATGGCTGAGCAGGACTTTCCGTTAATTTTTGAATTGAGCCAAGAGAGCAGGACAGGTTTTAGTCTTCCGGACCTTGATGTGCCTGAAATGGATGCAGAAGACATGATTGGCTCCTCTTTTGTAAGAAATAAGGCAGCTGACCTTCCAGAAGTAAGTGAGCTTCAAATCATGCGCCACTACACGGCCCTTTCCAAGAGAAATCATGGGGTGGACTCCGGTTTTTATCCACTTGGATCTTGCACAATGAAATATAATCCTAAAATGAACGAAGATGTAGCTCGTTTAACTGGATTTAGTCACATCCATCCGTATCAGGCACCAGAAACTGTACAGGGCGCCCTTCATTTGTTGTACGACTTGCAGCAATCACTTGTATCCATCACTGGTATGGATACGGTTACGCTTCAGCCTGCTGCAGGAGCGCATGGTGAATGGACGGGGTTAATGATGATTCGCGCTTACCATGAAGCAAATGGAGATTATGGTCGAACGAAAGTTATCGTGCCAGACTCTGCTCATGGTACAAATCCTGCTTCGGCGACAGTGGCCGGTTTTGAAGCTGTCACTGTTAAGTCCGACGAGCGAGGATTGGTAGACCTCGAAGATCTGCGAAGAGTCGTAGATGAACAAACAGCAGCGCTCATGCTGACGAATCCAAATACATTAGGGCTATTTGAAGAAGATATTGAAGAAATGGCAGCTGTGGTACATGAGGCTGGTGGAAAGCTATATTATGATGGAGCAAACCTAAATGCAATCTTAGGTTATGCACGTCCAGGGGATATGGGATTTGATGTGGTTCACCTGAATCTTCATAAAACATTTACCGGTCCTCATGGAGGAGGCGGGCCTGGCTCTGGTCCAGTTGGAGTTACAGCAGAACTGGAACCATATCTTCCAAAGCCTATATTGACCAAAGTAGATAATCAGTATCAATTCGATTATGATCGTCCGAAATCGATTGGTCGAGTGAAGCCTTATTATGGTAATTTCGGTATTAACGTACGTGCTTACACGTATATACGTACGATGGGGCCTGAAGGTCTGAAAAAAGTAAGTGAATATGCTGTAATCAATGCAAATTATATGATGAGACGATTGCAAGAGCAGTATGAGCTTCCATTTGATCGACATTGCAAGCATGAGTTTATCTTATCAGGAAAACGCCAGAAAAAACTGGGCGTACGTACACTTGATATAGCTAAGCGTCTGCTGGACTTTGGCTACCATCCGCCAACTATTTATTTCCCAATAAATGTAGAAGAAGCATTAATGATAGAACCAACAGAAACAGAGTCGAAAGAAACGTTGGATGCTTTCGTAGAGGCGATGATTCAAATATCAAATGAAGCGAAAGACAATCCTGAAATTGTACAGGAAGCGCCTCATAGTACTATAGTCAGTCGAATGGATGAAACACAGGCGGCTCGTAAACCAGTCTTAAGTTATAAGAAGGGCGAAAATTGAGTAATTAAACTCTAAAAGACTGCTTCCATTTAGAACCTTGTAGCGTGAGATGTGATTTCAAAAATCCAGGCTTAAAAAGTGGATTGAGTAGCCAGCTCTCTTTCTAGAACTCTTTATCGTACAGGCCTTCCGGATCAGGGAGTTTCATTCGAATTTAATAAGGTGATTTAATAGTGCTAAAAAAATAAAACCTGAAAGGCGGGTTATAACCCTGGCCTTCAGGTTTTATTTTTATTTTGACTTTTTAGTTTTAATTTTTCCTCCCCATTTTTTGAAACCGCCTTGGAGAACGTTAAGATCTTTATAATCTTTTTTGTTAAGCAGCATGGCTGCCCGTGTTGATCTAGCTCCGCTCTGGCAATACAAATAGACAGGTTTGTCTTTCCGAATTTCTATAAGGCGGTTTTTCATTTGCGATAATGGGATATTTCGTGCCCCCAGTATATGACCGCCTTCAAATTCTTTTGGTTCACGAACATCAATAAGCTGAGCTTTACGGTAGCCTTGTCTGAACTCTTCTTCTGTTAACGTACTCATAATTTTTTTGGATTTGAAGTATCTATATAAGCCAAATGCTATAAGAGCAATGACAGCTCCAATCAAGATCCAAAGTTCCATAGTATGTCCCCCCATTTCTCTTTTCCTCTATCTATTATAGGAGGGAATCGTTAGCTTTTCAAAAAAAGTTTATTGTATGTTAGAATTTCAAAGTTGGTATAATCGTTTTTTTAGACTGAACCTATGCAACTAATGAATTAAGTGAAAAAACCGTAAAAAATAGCTTCTTACTTTTGAAATCTAGCTTAAACTGCTTTCTACGCACGATTAGTAGATTGACAAAATTCAACACATTCGTTCAATGACACTATATATTGAAAAAATTCAATTCATGAACACAATATATTGATTAAGTTTTTGTGAATGTGGTATGTTACATATACATACTAAATGAATACTTATTTTATCATTCAAGGGAGAGATTCATAATGCAAACAACCACCTCCAATGATACCTATGCCAAGGTTAATGTAGACCGGTTAAATGCAGATATTCGACAGTTTTCTCAGGTACATGAAATAACAGCAGATATGAAGATTACTCATAAAGGCGTTTCTAGACTAGTTATGCTTGACAGGTATGCATTTAAAGATACCGAAAAACTTACGTTGGCAGAGAACGATTTTGTGGTACTTACGGTGAAAGATGATCCGAAATTTCCTGCTCGAGGCTTTGGTTTCATTCAATCAATTGATTGGGAAAAACATGAGGCAGTAGTGAAAGTAGAGGATGAATTTGTAAACGTACTTGATCATGAAAATGAAAGAGAGACAGGCTTAATAACCCGAAACCTGGATACCATCGATAAACCTTTGGAAGTGTATTATGAACAAATCGCTCTTCGCAATGCTTCGGGGTTGTCGGAGGTAGAAACGGACCCCGTTCAAAAGCAAAAGAGTTTTGATGATTTTTATAAAGAACTCTCAAATCTGAACTTCATTCCTGCAGGCCGCGTGTTATATGGAGCGGGTTCTAATACGGATGTAACCTATTTCAATTGTTATGTGATGCCTTATATACAAGACTCCAGAGAAGGTATTTCCGATCATCGTAAACAAGTCATGGAAATTATGTCACGCGGTGGTGGAGTAGGAACCAATGGTTCTACTTTAAGGCCAAGAAATACACTTGCTCGTGGAGTTAATGGAAAATCCTCTGGATCTGTGTCATGGCTTGATGATATTGCTAAGTTGACTCACCTTGTGGAGCAGGGTGGATCCAGACGGGGAGCACAGATGATCATGCTTGCTGACTGGCATCCGGACATCATTGAGTTCATTATTTCTAAAATGCAAAATCCGAGAATATTACGTTTCCTTATTCAAAATACTGAAGATGAACAAATTAAACAGCTGGCTAAAGACAAGCTCAAGTTCACACCTTTAACGGAAACAGAGAAAGACCTTTTTCAAAGTGTTGTAAATTACAAGCATATGCCTGGTTCAGGTGGATTTACGGAAAAGGCCATTCAGGAAGCCGAAGAGAAACTTTACGTTGGCGGTACGTACACAGTGCACAACCCAGAATTCCTCACCGGAGCCAATATTTCAGTATGTATAACTAAGGAGTTTATGGATGCTGTAGAAGAAAATGCTGAATACCATTTACGTTTTCCTGATGTAGAAAACTACACAAAAGAGGAAATGAAAATCTATAACGAAGAATGGCAGAGCAGCGGAGATGTAAGAGAGTGGGAAGAGAGAGGTTTTGGTATAAGGAATTACCGCACCGTTAAAGCTTCAGAGCTCTGGAATTTAATTAATATATGCGCAACTTATTCAGCAGAACCTGGAATTTTCTTCATTGATAACGCCAATGAAAAAACAAATGCTTCTGCTTATGGACAAAAGGTTGTAGCTACAAACCCATGTGGTGAATAGTTTGCCTCATGTAAAACATTGCGGGATAAAGCGGGAAGGCTGAAATGCTGATCCGAACCGAAGGCTGAAGTTAAATCCTCCAGTCAGGGGCAACGCATAGGTGGTGAACCTCATTGTGAGAATATAATCCACCCACGAGACCGCAACATTACACCAGTGGTGTGATGAAAATGTATGCTGAACTTGCAGGAAAAAAAACTGTAAGAACTTCTGGATAAAAAGCCAGAAGGATAACAACATTGGAACAGCCTCTAGCTCCATTCTCTGTATGTAACCTGGCAGCTGTTAATTTGGCCTCTGTTGCTGATAAAACAGAGAAGAAAGTAAACTATGAGCAACTGAAACAAACCGTTCAAACCGGCGTTCGGATGCAGGACAATGTTATTGATGCCACTCCTTATTTCTTGGAAGAAAATAAAGTACAAGCCCTTGGAGAGCGTCGGGTAGGACTTGGAGTCATGGGGCTCCACGATTTACTAATTTATTGTGAAACCGAATATGGTTCCGAAGAAGGAAACAAATTAGTAGATGAAATTTTTGGAGTAATTGCGACCACTGCCTATCGCACCTCAATTGAACTGGCCAAAGAAAAAGGCAGCTTTCCTTTCCTTCAAGGAACAAGCGAAGAGGAAACCACTAAATTGCGTGAAGCGTTTATTAACACGGGTTACATGAAAGATATGCCTGAAGATATTCGCGAAGGAGTCATGAAGTACGGAATTCGAAATTCTCACTTATTGACAGTAGCACCTACTGGAAGTACAGGTACAATGGTGGGCGTTAGTACGGGACTTGAACCTTACTTCTCTTTCTCTTATTATCGCAGCGGACGTTTAGGTAAATTTATTGAAGTAAAAGCGGATATTGTGAATGAGTATTTAGATCAGCACCCTGATCAGGATCCTAATGATCTGCCTGAATGGTTTGTTACGGCTATGACAATGTCTCCTGAAGCGCATGCAGATACCCAATGTATTATCCAGCGCTGGGTTGACAGTTCTATTTCTAAGACCGTTAATGCTCCGAGAGGCTATTCGGTTGATCAGGTGGAAAAGGTTTATCAACGATTATACCGTGGCGGCGCTAAAGGCGGTACCGTATATGTTGATGGGAGCCGTGACAGTCAAGTCCTTACCTTAAAAGCTGAGGAAAACGAATTTGACGGGGAACAGACCGAGTTTGAATTTGAAGAAGAAAGAAAACCTCGTGTTGTTCTAATGGATACGGTACATGAGTTAGATAAGACGAATGTGACCATAGGATCTGAAGTAGGCGATACTTGTCCCGTCTGTCGAAAAGGAACTGTTGAAGACATTGGCGGCTGTAATACTTGTACGAATTGCAACGCACAATTGAAGTGTGGTTTGTAGAAACGAATTAGCCAAAAGATTTATATACCGGACTCCCATTGAGAGTCCGGTATTACTCTTTTAGGAATTATGCTTGCTTGTCACGACAGGCAAACTAGTGTATCATTTTCATGAAACACCTACATAAAGACAGCCTGTATTGGGGGTTCATCATGCCAACACCAAGCATGGAAGATTATATTGAACAAATTTATATGCTTATAGAAGATAAAGGGTATGCACGAGTATCTGATATTGCTGAAAATCTCCAGGTGCATCCATCTTCTGTGACCAAAATGGTTCAAAAGTTGGACCGGGACCAATATTTGAATTACGAAAAATATCGTGGTCTCATTTTAACTCCTAAAGGAAAAAAAGTTGGGAAGCGACTTGTTTACCGTCATGAGTTGTTGGAACAGTTTTTGGAAATAATTGGAGTAGATAAAGAAAACATTTATGAAGATGTAGAGGGAATTGAACATCATTTAAGTTGGAATTCTATTGACCGAATAGGAGATCTTGTCCAGTACTTTGATGAGAAACCCGCACGAGTAGACTCTCTTAGAGAAGTGCAGCAGAAGAACGAAGAACAAAATCAAGAATAACCTTACCAAGGCGCAGTTTTCTGCGTCTTTTTGTTATTCATCTTCTAAACAGCTCATAAGATTTTATAAGGGGTTAAAGCGGGAGGAAATTGTATGAAGGTTGATGGAGTATTCTCGGGCGGAGGTATGAAAGCATTGGCTTTTATTGGTGCTCTTGAGGAACTTGAAGAACAAGGTTATCATTTCAGCCGGCTTGCAGGCACTTCAGCAGGTTCGATTCTTGCAAGTATGACAGCAGCTGGTTATACCTCTGGGGAATTGAAAGAAAAATTAAAGAGTCTTTCCTTTGAATCTCTTGTAGATCTCCCCACTGCTGAGCGTTTATTCCCTTATTCGAAATGGTTTTTACTATACTTTCGCATGGGATTATATAAGGGAAATCGCCTTGAGTATACGATTGAAAAATGGCTCGAAGAAAAAGGGGTGCGAACTTTTGCTGATCTTCCCTCAGGATCATTAAAAATTGTATGCTCAGATCTAAGTATAGGTCGTATTATTGTGATACCTGATGACTTGAAAAGAGTATATGGAATTGATCCCGCAACCTTTTCAGTAGCTAAGGCTGTGCGGATGAGTTCCGGACTCCCTTATTTTTTTGTACCCATTAAGATCCATGGAAAAAATGGTAAATCTTTAATTGTAGACGGAGGAGTTCTAAGTAATTTTCCTATATGGATTTGGGAGGGGAAAGAAGGACGGCGGAAACGGCCAATAATAGGCTTAAAACTAAGCGACCCTCCTAGCCAGCTCCCAGCACAGAAAATCCGCAATGCCATTCAAATGTTTCACGCGCTTTTTAAAACTATGCAACAGGCTCATGATGCACGTTACATCTCACATTCTAAGAGCAAGGATATTATTTTTATATCAGTCAAGGGATACGATACAACGAATTTTTATCTGAGTAATCAGGAAAAAGAAGATTTGATGAAGATTGGAAGGGTCCATGCTGCAGAGTTTTTAAAGAGGTGGACAAAATAAAATCGAGCCTATTAAAAGGAGGCTCGATTTTTATCTTTGTTTTTATTACCTTCAATTACTCTAAGCTGCGGGCCGCTTCCTCGCCGTTTGCTTTTTTTATGAATAGTTGTAGGTTTAGCTGATCTAACGGCCTGGCTCTTTTTCACTACAGGAGCGGGTTGTTTATATTTTTGTTTAGATTGTTTAACAGCTTGCTTATATTTCTTCATTTCATTGCTGCTTTTCCCCGCGCCGATTCCACGGTTGCGCAGGAAGAAAAAGTAAATAGTCCCATAGACGATTGCTGCAATACCGATCATCATGGCAATTGAGCTAAGAAAGCTGCCAGTGTCAGTCAATAATTGATAGCCTACAAAGAAAACTGCTAAAGCCACCAATGTGTATATGATAGGAGTCATCCAGTTGCGCATGATCGTTATTCCTCCCTTCTCAAAATGATCGACTAAAGATCCTTTAATATTATATATACCACTTATAAAAATATTTATATCCCAAAATCATATATTGGACCAACATAATAGGTTTCCAACAATGACGGGGCCTTAAAGTGAAAATAGTTCTATTAATGATTGTTTCCTGTTCAGCTGGAATTATTCAAAGACTATGGTTCGTTTGTGTAGAAGTTATTTTAGTAGAAACTTGAAGTTAAGATTCAATAGTGAGGTTTTTTACATTACTTGAATGTTCCCTGAGTAAACGGCTGAATAAACGCCTGATTTATATTCTTTCTTACTTATATTTTACCTTATTTTTCTTCTCATCTCTAGCCTTTATTATGTCGAAAGAGCATGAAAAATTCGCAGATGGTTAAAGATAATGGATAGAGGTGATTTGAATGGCAGATAAACCAAAAGAACAAAATCAACAGGAACCCCAGCAAAGTGTTCTAACCAAAACTTTAATCATTGGTTTCGCTTCAGGGGTATTATGGAGTGGTTTAGCGGCGCTTGCTTATTATTTTCACTTTAGTGAAGTTTCTGCTGCCTCCTTCCTATTTCGCTCTTTTTGGCAGACGGAATGGACAGGAACTTGGCTTGCTGAAGTACTAGCTGTTATTATTGTGGGAGTATTGTCTCTTATAAGCGCTCTGCTCTATTATATGTTTTTGAAAAAGAAAAATGGCATTTGGCCGGGCCTGATTTTTGGTTTGACTTTGTGGGCCATTATTTTTGTTATCCTTACCCCCTTGTTTCCAGCCATACCAGCGTTTATGGAATTATCCAGTGATACATGGGTTACGACAGCCTGTTTATTTCTTCTTTATGGATTATTCATAGGTTTCTCTATTTCCTTTGAATATAAGGAGTTTAACGAGTCAGCAAATTAATACTCAAAATAAGGAGTAGTATGATAAACTAAAAAAGTATGACAATTTCGTAAATGGTGGGATGGAATGATGGCAGCAAAACGCCTATTCTTAATTAATGGGCCTAATTTAAATATGCTTGGAAAAAGAGAGCCGGGCACTTATGGTAACGCTTCTTTGGCTGATGTTGTAAAACTCGTTAAAGATACTGCCTGGGAGTATGGATATGAAGTAGAGGAATTCCAATCGAACCATGAAGGGGATCTTGTAGACCAACTGCATAAAGCTGACATGCAGGCAGCGGGTGTTATTATGAATCCAGCTGCTTATACTCATACAAGTATTGCATTAAGAGATGCGGTTAGCGCTATCTCCCTGCCAGTTGTAGAAGTACACATTTCTAATATTCATGCGCGAGAACCCTTCCGTCATCAATCCATGCTTGCTCCTGTGTCCCAGGGTCAGATTGTAGGCTTTGGTATAGATGGTTACCGCCTTGCTGCATTAGCTATAATTAAAAAGATAGAATCAGAAGGGAGACATGAAAAATGAGTAAATTAGAAAATCTGCGAAAATCCGTTATGAGTGATGAACTGGATGGTATACTGATTATGAGTCCAAAAAACAGGCGATATGTATCAGGGTTTACAGGTTCCTCAGGTGCGCTGCTTGTAACAAGTGGGGAAGCCTTACTTATTACTGATTTTCGATATACCGAACAGGCTAACGAACAAGCATCAGATTTTGAGGTTATAGAACATAAAAATCCTATGGTGAAAGAAGTCGCCAATCAAGTGGAGCGTTTAGGGCTTGAGCGGATTGGCTTTGAGAAAGACCATGTTACATATAGTGTCTATGAACAATACCGCAAAGAAATAAAAGCAAACCTTGTTCCTACCTCAGGTATCGTCGAAAAGTTACGCTTGATAAAGACAGATGATGAGATTAGTATTTTACAAGCTGCTGCTAAAATTGCGGATGATGCCTTTGAACATATACAAAGCTATATTAAACCAGGTGTCAGGGAAATTGATGTTTCAAATGAATTGGAATTCTTTATGAGAAAGCAGGGAGCTACCTCTTCCAGTTTTGATATTATTGTTGCTTCCGGCTACCGTTCTGCTTTACCGCATGGTGTAGCATCTGAAAAAGAAATTCAGGCCGGAGAGCTGGTTACTTTGGATTTTGGAGCCTTATATAAAGGATATTGTTCTGATATTACCCGTACCGTAGCTGTTGGTGAAATTAGTGAGGAACTGCGTGAAATCTATGATGTTGTTCTGCAGGCACAGTTGAAAGGTATGGAAGGGCTTAAGTCCGGTATAACAGGTAAGGAAGCAGATGCCCTAACGCGTGATTATATTAAAGAAAAAGGTTACGGAGAATACTTTGGCCATTCAACTGGACATGGAATTGGTTTAGATGTCCATGAAGGACCTGGTCTTTCATTCCGTTCCGACATGGTGCTTGAAGAGGGAATGGTAGTAACCGTTGAGCCTGGAATATACGTACCAAATGTCGGGGGCTGCCGGATCGAAGATGATACGGTCATTACAAACGCCGGAAACAATCGTTTGAGCACATCTACTAAAGAACTTATTTCATTGTAAAGGATATAGAAGGAGGAAAAAATATGATTTCAGTTAATGATTTTAGAACAGGTCTCACCATTGAAGTGGACGGAGATATCTGGTCAGTAATGGATTTCCAGCATGTGAAACCAGGAAAAGGAGCTGCATTTGTGCGGTCCAAGTTACGTAACCTGAGAAACGGAAATATTCAGGAAAAAACGTTCCGTGGCGGGGAAAAGGTAGAACGTGCTCATATTGAAAACCGTAAAATGCAATATTTATACGCCAATGGTGATATGCATGCATTTATGGATATGGAAACTTTTGAACAAGTAGAAATTCCATCATCCGTGCTTGAAAACCAGTTGAACTATCTGAAAGAAAATATGGAAGTACAGATCCAGTCTTATCAGGCAGAGACCATTGGTGTAGAGCTTCCTAAAAACGTTGAATTAAAAGTAGTGGAAACAGAACCAGGAATTAAAGGGGATACCGCAAGCGGCGGTACCAAATCTGCAACCCTGGAGACAGGCTTGACCGTGCAGGTACCTTTCTTTATTAATGAAGGCGAGAATCTGTTGATCAGTACTACAGATGGAAAATATGTTTCACGTGCATAATAAATAGAGAGGCTCTTTTAAAGCTCATCCCAATGAAGGGATGAGCTTTTTTTAATAGAGAAAATCTATTTTATATCTCTTAAATTGTCATAAGAGATGAGATAGAACATACATATGAAGTAAACCAATTAAAGGAGCAGAACAGGATGGAGGAGATTATCAGGTTGTTTCCCGATCACTTCCAAATCCTCTTAAAAAGGAAAGTGAATTGGAAGACAATTCAAGAAATTCGCTTGCGAATCAATCAGAAAATTGAGGTTCTTGATGCCAGGAAAAATGGAGTGGTAGAAGGGCCGCTTGTTACGTCGATTGATTTATCCTATGTATTGAATCAGATCAGTCAGTTTTCTCTCTACCGATTTAAAGATGAATTAAAAGAGGGCTTCATAACTATTGAAGGAGGTCACCGTGTAGGGTTAGCTGGAAAGGCTAATACGGTAAACCATCAGGTTGAGACACTAAAACATATTGCTTTTATGAATATTCGTGTGGCCAAGAACGCTACAGGACAGATTAATCAACTAATCCCTTATTTATATCAAGATGGTAAATGGACAAGTACTTTGATTATAGGCCCCCCACATTCAGGTAAGACCACTTTATTAAGGGAGTTGGCCCAAAGGATTGGTTCAGGTCATCAGGATCAACGAGCAAGTAAAGTTGCCATTGTGGACGAGCGGTCTGAAATAGCCGCAAGTCTTCGAGGGGTCCCCCAACTAGATGTAGGAGAACGTACAGATGTTATGGATGCCTGCCCTAAAGCAGAAGGCATGATGATGATGATACGTTCGATGTCTCCAGAAGTGATGATCGTAGATGAAATTGGCGGGGCAGCTGATGCGAATGCGATTAGGGAAGCGACCTTTACTGGAGTCGAAGTTATATGCAGCATTCATGGAACGAGTATAACAAACGTTCAGAAACGTCCCTCTGCTAAAGAATTGATAGAAGAAGGGGTGTTTGAACGATATCTTGTTCTGGAACGGTTAAGCCCGAATAATGCAGGGTCTGTCACCGTTTTAGACGAGTGTGGACTGCCCATAGCTCATTGGAAGGGAAGGGAATTGCATGGAGTGGATTGGGGCCGTACTCATCCTGACTGTAACAACACTAGCCGGTTTTGATATCGCAGCCCGGTTTAAGCAAAGACCGGGACATATCCGGCAGTGGAAAAATGCTTTGCAAATGATTGAAGCAGAAATGGTCTACGGACAGTCCTCCTTGTGGGAAGTCTGTGAGAATTTAGCCAGGCACTTACCTCCACCAACTTCTCAGTTTTTTGAAGAAATTAACCAGGTTCAAGAACCTTGTTCGGATTTTGCTTCTTTATGGGAAGCCCGATTGAAAAAGCATTGGTCTTCGAATGCGATGGGGAAAAGTGAATGGGAGATTTTACTTCAGTTTGGGCGTACCTTAGGCCAGCATGATCTGGAACAGCAGCAGAAACAAATTCAATTGGCACTCCATCACTTAGACCGAGAACTCCAGGAATCTTTAGATGGAGTCGATCAGTACCAGAGGATGGCTCGTGGAATGGGGGTTTTAAGCGGCCTGCTTGTCATCATATTAATTATTTAAAGGGGGAAGAGCCATTGTGCTTCAAGATGCCACGATACTTTTTCAAATTGCTGGTGTAGGGATTATTGTCGCAATGATACACAGTATTCTAAAGCAAATGGGAAAAGAGGAGATTGCGCAGGCGGTCACGCTCACAGGATTCATTATAGTCCTGTTTATCGTTTTGCACCGGCTCGCTGATTTATTTCAAGAAATTAAATCAGTTTTTCTCTACCAAGGGTAGGAAACTATGGATATTATACAAATTGTGTCTTTAGGACTAGTAGCGGCCTTACTAATTATCTTATTAAAAGAGCATAAATCCTCGGCCGCTTTTCTGCTCCTTTTGTTTACCGTCATCATTATCTTTTTATCCATTCTGGATCAGGTGAAACATATATTTGCGCTTCTTTCCTATATGGCTGAACAAGCTCAGGTGGAACCCTTTTACTTCAAGACCATTTTGAAAATTATAGGGATCGCTTATATTGCCGAATTTGGAGCTCAATTAATCAGAGATGCTGGGTTGAATTCATTAGCTTCTAAAGTTGAACTGGCCGGAAAATTATTCATATTAATGCTTGCGATTCCTATCGTTACTGCAGTAATAGAGACCATCCTAAATTTTATTCCTGGATACTTAGGATAAGATAGCGAGGTAGGAAATGAAACCTTTATCTTTCATAGTCTGTTTTCTCCTAGGAATCATTTGTTTTCCCTTGATCTCATCGGCTTCCCAAACTCCCGATGAATCTCCTGCCATGTTAGATTATATTTCTACGGAAGAGCTTGAAAAAAGCTGGGAAGAGCTCGATCAGGATTATGGAGATTACATGCCCTCCTTCAATATGAAAAACTTTCGAGAATACATTCAAAACGAGGGATCACTGAAGACATCGGACTGGTTCACAGGAATACTTCAATTCTTCTTTCAGGAGTTGATGCTGAACGGTAAATTGCTGGCTTCTTTATTGTTTTTAACACTATTCAGTACACTACTCCAATCGGTTCAGAATTCATTCGAAAATCCAGTAATTAGTAAAATCGCTTATCTAGTTGTTTATCTCGTGTTGCTTACACTGGCTCTGGAAAGTTTTAGGCAGGTGATTGATTACACGATAGAGGCAATAGATAGAATGAGTAGCTTTATGATCGGACTGCTTCCACTTTTGCTGGGAATTATGGCATCATTCAGTCATTTAATGTCTATTTCTTTTTTTCACCCCATAATAGTGGCTCTCGTTCAGTCCAGTGGTCTTCTAGTTAAATTCCTTTTAATTCCTTTGTTTACATCTTCTGCTTTGCTTTTGATTGTAGGGTCGCTCAATGAGACTTACAAAGTAGATCAGCTTGCAGAGCTGCTAAGGAAAACCGGTTTAGCTGTTATGGGGATTTTTTTAACTATTTTTCTAGGAGTTATATCGGTTCAAGGGACGGTAACAGCTGTTCAAGATGGCGTGACGATGAAAACGGCAAGATTTGTAACAGGAAATTTTGTGCCGGTGGTGGGCCGCTTGTTTACCGATGCTACGGACACCATATTAGGTGCCTCTCTCGTTTTGAAAAATACTCTGGGGATTGCAGGAGTAGTTATTCTACTCGGGATTGCCGTGTTTCCCGCTCTTAAAGTTTTCGCTATTGCAATCATTTATAAAATTGCAGCTGCTTTATTGCAGCCGTTAGGAGATGGCCCTATCATACGAGCCATGGATGTAGTGAGCAGACATATTATGTATGTATTTGCTGCATTGTTAATGGTTTCCATGATGTTTTTTCTAGTTATAGTCATTATGGTGGCAGCCAGCAACATAACCATGATGGTCAGATGAGGGTGTGAAGGATGAGCCTTTTTATAGAGTGGATTACAAGAATTGTTTTATTTCTGCTGTTAGCGATTGTTGCCGATGCACTTCTTCCATCAGGATTGATGAAGAAATACGCTCGTCTTGTTCTATCAGTGCTTCTCTTATTAATATTTCTAGGGCCTTTATTACAACTATTGAAGATAAATCCCGAGCAGTTATTGAAAAAAGCGGAGTACACGATGAATGAAGAGATGGAAGTTGATTCTCTGGACGATAGTATTGAAGAAAAGAAAAAAGAAATACTTGAAGGACAAGATGCATATAAATTAGAACAAGTTACCCAATCATTGTCAGCTGAGCTTAAAGATCCTCTCAAAGAACAGAATTTGGAGCTTGTGGATCTGGAAATGAGCTTTCTTCAAGAACCGTATCAAATGGATACACTGGACAAGCTGGTCCTAACACTTACTGCTCTTGAAGAAAGTAAGACGGTCGAGAATGTTTCTATATCCATCATGGAGAAACAGGCCCCCAAGGAGGCCGAACAGCTTGACAGTATTCAAGACTGGGTATCCAAATACTTGGAATTAGACAAAGCACAAATAGAAATCCGCTGGGAGGAAGAGGATGAATAAATGGTGGAGTAAATTATTAGAACCTTTGTCTTCTAAAGAAGGAAAAAAGATTAATAAGCCTAAATATTTTATAGGCCTTGGATTAATTGGAGTACTTATCATTCTCTCTAGCAACTGGTTCCAGAGTAACGAACCCGTCCCGCCTTCACAAGGCGAAACGGCAGAAAAATCCTCAATATCCTCTGAAGCAAACGATGCACCTGAATTAACCGATTCCATAAACCAATTGGAAAAGGGATATGAGAAACAATTAAAACCACTACTGGAGAACATTGAAGGGGTAAGTTCAGTAGATATTATGATTAATTTATCAGCCACTCATGAAAAAGTGTATGACAAAAATTTAATTATAGGAAAGCAGACCACTAAGGAAACAGATAAGAATGGAGGGGAAAGAGAGATTGAAGATTATTCAAAGGAACAGCAGTTAGTCCTCGTCCGCCAAGGTGATCGTGAAGTTCCTTTACTAACAAAAACGACCAAACCAGAGGTCAGTGGTGTCTTCGTCACCGCTAAGGGGGTCGATCAAATTCAAGTTAAAGGGTGGGTGGTCGAAGCTGTATCCAGAGTCTTAGACGTACCTAGTCATCGGATTTCTGTCTTGCCTAAACAATAAGGAGGGGTTATCTTGGTTAAAAAACAAACCGTTTGGTTACTTACGATGTTAAGTCTGTTAATTGTATTGAGTGTCTATTACATGACGTCCCCTGATAATGGAGAGATGGCCTTTATTCAAGAAGATGGTTGGACTGAAGTGAAGGAAGATGGAACAAACCCAGAAAATGCGGAAGGGGTGGAAACTTCTGCTGACGGATCTGTTATTTCACAGGTTTCAACAGAGGAGCTATTTGCCGCTATCCGCTTAGAAAAACAAAACGAGAGAGATCAGCTTCAGGAACAGCTTTCAGAAATCGTAGCTTCGAGTAATTTTACTACACAGGAAAAAAATGAAGCCTTAGAAAGAATGGAAACAATTAAGGAGAATCAATCTAAAGAGTCTATATTAGAAAACACTATTCAAGCAAGTGCTCCATATGAAGATGTTTTAGTTCGAGCAGAAGAAGAGGTCGTACATGTCACATTAAAAGCTGATGAATTATCAAAGTCTGAAACCAATCAAATTATCCAGATGGTTTCAGATGAGTTTGGAGAAAAGCGAGTGCAAGTTCAATTCCAACCGACTAAATAATTGTAAGCCCCTAACCTAATTGGTAAGGGGTTTTTTTATGATTTATTAAATTGGACAGGGGTCTAATGCCCTGTTTTTACCTTCATGCACAGGTGTAGAATAAACCGCTTCCAAACAGGAAGTTGCAGTCAAGTGGTATTCTGTCGTAAAATGTTAAGAGGAATTATTAATTTCAGTTATAAAAAAGTTATGTACATAAAGGAGTGCCAACTATGTTAAAGGTGCAGGAAATACGTGAATTAATTAAACTCATTGATCAATCAAACATTGATGAATTCTGCTATGAATCCAATGGAACCAAAGTATCTATGAAAAAGGAACAAGGGCAGGCAGCTGCAGAACCTGTAAGAGTACAGGAGTCCGCTCAAGCACCAGTCCCTTCGCAAGAACAGAAGAGTGAGCCTGTTAAGCAGGAAGTACAGGAAAAAGCGGAACCAGAAGAAGCAAGTAAGGACGAGCAGCAGGGAACTAATTACGATGCCGAAGTTACTTCTCCTATGGTCGGAACCTTTTATTCATCCCCTTCTCCAGATCAGGAAGCTTACGTTCAGGTTGGAGATCAAGTGAAAGAAGACAGCGTGGTTTGTATTGTAGAGGCAATGAAGTTATTCAACGAAATAGAAGCGGAAGTCAGCGGGGAAATCGTCGAGATTCTTGCAAAAGACGGTGAACTCGTAGAATACGGACAACCATTATTCCGCGTAAAGTCTAAGTAACGGGGGATGAGATTTTGATTAAAAAAGTTTTAATAGCCAATAGAGGAGAAATAGCTGTTCGAATTATCCGCGCCTGCAAAGAGATGGGAATTGAAACGGTAGCGGTTTATTCTGAGGCAGATAAAGAGGCTCTTCATGTTCAATTGTCTGATGAAGCTTACTGTGTAGGGCCAAAGTTAAGTAAGGATAGCTATTTGAATTATACAAATATCATGAGTGTAGCCACTCTTTCAGAAACAGATGCGATCCACCCTGGGTACGGTTTTCTCTCAGAGAATGCTGAGTTCGCGGAAATGTGTGAAGAATGTAATATCACGTTCATAGGTCCCTCTTCCTACGCTATTCAGAAAATGGGAACAAAGGATGTCGCACGTGAAACGATGAGAGAAGCGGGTGTACCCATTGTGCCCGGTTCAGAAGGTATTATTAAAGATGAAGCGGAAGGCTTAAAAATTGCTGAAGAAATTGGTTATCCTGTCATTATTAAAGCCACAGCAGGTGGAGGCGGTAAGGGAATACGAGTGGCCCGTGACGAAGATGATCTTAAAACGGGTATTCGTATGACTCAACAGGAGGCTGAAACTGCCTTCGGTAACCCAGGGGTATATATTGAAAAATATATTGAGAATTTCCGCCACGTAGAAATCCAGATATTAGCTGATAACCATGGAAATGCAGTCCATTTGGGAGAACGTGACTGTACCATCCAAAGAAGACTGCAGAAACTCATTGAAGAAACACCTTCTCCGGCAGTTACACCAGACATTCGTGAAAAAATGGGAGATGCTGCAGTGAAAGCAGCGCTAGCCGTCAATTATTCAGGAGCTGGAACTGTCGAGTTCATTTTTGATAAAGAAGAACAAGAATTCTATTTTATGGAAATGAACACTCGGATACAAGTCGAGCATCCTGTAACAGAGATGGTAACAGGAGTGGACTTAATCAAAGAGATGCTTCAAATCGCCAACAACGAAAAACTCTCCTTTACCCAGGAAGAAATCACGTTTGAGGGATGGGCGATTGAATGCCGCATTAATGCTGAAGATCCATTCAAGAATTTCATGCCTTCGGCAGGGCGTATTGATATGTATCTTCCTCCAGGAGGATTTGGTGTACGTGTTGATTCTGCAGCTTACCCAGGGTATATGATCCCTCCTTATTATGATTCAATGGTAGCTAAGCTCATTGCTTACGGACGAGATCGCGACGAGGCGATCCAAAGGATGAAACGTGCGCTCGATGAATTTATTATAGAAGGAGTACACACAACAATTCCGTTCCATCAGCGTATGATGGAGCATGAAATTTTTGTGGGCGGAGACTTTAACACAATGTTTCTTGAGAAATATACTATAATGAAGGATGAAGAATAAAAGGGGTGGTCATTATGAGTGAGAAGCAATTGTTGAATGTGACGGACGGATCCACACTTGGTAACATTGAGATTGCTCCTGAAGTCATAGAAGTAATTGCAGGTATAGCTGTTTCTGAAGTGGCCGGCGTAGCTTCCATGCGTGGTAATTTCGCTTCTGGTGTAGTTGAGCGTTTAGGGAAAAAAGACCATGGTAAAGGTGTTAAGGTTGAACTTACAGAAGATGGAATTCTTATAGATGCCTTTGTTGTGATGGACTATGGAATTTCAATTCCTGATACGGCTCAAAAAATACAGGACAATACTCGTCAAGCACTCAAAAATATGACAGCACTTGAGATTAATGAAATAAATGTCCATATTGTAGGAGTACAAATTGAAGCAAAAGAAGACGAACTCGTCAGTGAAGAATTTTAGCAGGAGGCCGGTAAAGGGGAACTGTTTCCCTTTCCGGCCTTTTCATCTTCTATATTGAGCTTGTTTAATCCTCACATTGGAATAGCTTTTATCTTACTAAAATGTTATTATGCAAACGGATATTACCTAAAAGGAGAATGAACATGAAACGACGCGCAGCACGAGAAAAGGCTTTTCAGGCGCTTTTTCAAATCAACAATAGTGAGATCGATATTGAGGAAGCTATTCAGCATGTTATCGAAGAGCCTGTGGTCGATGCTTTTATGCATGATTTGGTACACGGTGTGGCAAATCATCAGTCGGAGATTGACCAATGGATCTCGGATAACCTTGTAAATTGGACCTTTTCTCGCCTTCCGAAGGTAGAAAAGACGGTCTTAAGAATGGCAGCTTACGAAATAAGGTACAATGAAGATGTTCCATCACAAGTAGCGATCAATGAAGCCGTTGAATTAGCAAAGATTTTCGGGGAAGAAGAGTCCGGAAAGTTTGTGAACGGTGTACTTTCTAAAATGATATAAATGCAGATAAGGGGGAAGCGAGATGTCAGCTGAAGTAATTTATGGAAAACAGTTAGCAGAAGAACTCCGTGAAGAAATGAAAGAAGAAGTTAAAGGATTAAAGGAAACTGGAATTTATCCGAAATTAGTAGTAGTTATAATTGGAGAGGACCCGGCATCTATGTCTTATGTAAGAGGAAAACAGAGGGCCTCTGAAAAAGTGGGACTGGATTCTGAACTAATTGAACTGCCTGAAACGACATCTGAACAAGAATTGTTAGAACTAATCGAACGGCTTAACCAGGATCAAACGGTTCATGGAATACTAGTTCAACTGCCTCTTCCTGACCAAATTGCCGACCATAAAGTTATTGAAGCCATTGACCCTTCTAAAGATGTAGATGGCTTCCACCCTAGTAATGTTGGGAAGATGATGACAGGACAAGAGACCTTTTATCCTTGTACTCCCTACGGTATTTTAGTAATGCTTAAGCGTGCGGAGATTAGCTTGGAAGGTAAGCACGTCGTAATTATTGGCAGAAGTAATTTAGTTGGCAAGCCGGTAGGACAACTTCTGCTGAACGAGAATGCTACAGTAACTCATTGCCATTCCCGCACAAAAAATTTACAGGAGCATACAAGAAAAGCAGACATATTAATTGTGGCTGCCGGAAAACCAGGTTTAATTTCAGCTGAAGATATTAGCGAAGGTGCAGTCGTGATTGATGTGGGGGTAAACCGTGTAGAGGGGAAATTGACTGGGGATGTTCAGTTTGAGTCTGCTCGCCAGAAAGCTTCTTACATTACTCCCGTCCCTAAAGGTGTAGGACCTATGACCATTACTATGCTCCTGCTCAACACGATTAAAGCTGCAAAACGAATTCACAATAATCAGTAAGGGGACTTTTGTGTGAACGACCAATATCTTACGGTTACGGCACTTACTAAATACATTAAGCGTAAACTTTCGGGAGATCCACATTTAAAGACCGTCTGGCTCAGGGGAGAAATCTCAAATTTCAAACACCATAGCCGGGGACATATGTACTTATCATTAAAAGACAACGCTGCAAGAATTCAAGCTGTTATGTTTGCAGGGAACAATCGTGAACTTAAGTTTACCCCTGAGAATGGAATGAACGTTCTCGTAAAGGGTGAAATTAACGTTTACGAACCTATGGGACAGTATCAACTTTATATCAAAGAAATGCAGCCTGATGGAATTGGAGCGCTGTACTTAGCGTTTGAGCAATTAAAGGAGAAGCTTGAGCAGGAAGGTCTCTTTGCAGTTGAACGTAAAAAAAATATTCCTGCCTACCCAAACCACATTGGGGTTATTACCTCGCCTACAGGCGCAGCTATTAGAGATATATTATCGACCATTAAGCGCAGATATCCTGTGGTCCCCGTTTCAATCCTACCAGTCCTCGTTCAAGGGGAGAGAGCCGCCTCATCTGTAGCTAATGCCATTCAATATGCCAATCATAACCTTGATTGCGATGTTTTAATTGTTGGACGTGGAGGGGGATCGATTGAAGATTTATGGGGTTTCAATGAGGAAATTGTCGCTAGAGCTATTGCTGATTCTTCTATTCCTGTTATCTCAGCTGTAGGACATGAAACGGATACCACGATTAGTGATTTTGCAGCGGACCTTAGAGCGGCTACACCTACTGGGGCAGCAGAGCTTGCGGTCCCTTCCGTAGTAGAATTGCAGGAACATATCCGTTCATTGAAGCACCGCCTCATGCGTTTCATGGAATCCAGATCAGTGGAAGAAAGAAATAAACTGAATCGTTTACAAAAGTCTTATGCTTTTAAATATCCGGAACAGCTGCTTCGTCAAAAAGAACAGGATCTGGATCGTATGTTGGAAAGACATGCCATGCAGATGAAGCTCATCCATTCACAGCAGACTGAAAAATGGAAAAATATTCGAAATCGGTTAAAACAGCAGGGACCAGGTACACAAATTAACGAAACTAAGGACCGGTTGAATAAAGAGACCAGGCAATTACAGCTTCGCTTTCAAGAAACCTTAAATTCAAAAAAAGATCAGTTTCATAATCATCTTGATAAATTAACTTTGCTTAACCCGCTTGAGATCATGAAAAGAGGATACGCTATCCCTTTTAAAGAAGATGGAAATGTAGTTAAAGAAATCGGTCATGTAAAAGAAGGATCAAAGTTAGCTTTGAAAGTTCATGATGGAACCATTAATTGTGAAGTGTTGGACGTAGAGGAGGATGAAGAATGACCCAAAAAGAAGATCAGTTGAGTTTTGAGGAAGCAATGAAGCAGCTTGAAGATCTGGTGGAAAAATTGGAAACGGGAGAAGTGCCGCTAGAAAAAGCCATCCAGTATTACCAAGAAGGAATGAAGCTTTCTAAGATCTGCAGTGAAAAATTAGGAAGTGTAGAAAAACAGATGCAACAGATTCTGAACGAACACGGCGAATTTGAATCATTCTCTATTCAGGAAGAAGAATGACTGTGATTTTATCCGATTATCTGTTAGAGAAACGTCAGCTGATCAATGAGCAATTAAAACACTATGTAAGGGATTATACCGCACCTGGCCGTCTTCAGGACGCTATGCTTTACTCCATTGAAGCGGGGGGTAAAAGATTACGGCCTATACTATTAATAGCTACAGCGGAAGCGTTTGGTGCAAAAGTCGATAAGACTATGGCGGTAGCCTGTGGACTCGAAATGATCCACACCTATTCTCTAATTCACGATGATCTACCTGCGATGGACAATGATGATTTCCGGAGAGGTCTGCCAACAAGCCACCGCCGTTTTGATGAGGCAACAGCAATTCTTGCTGGAGATGCGCTCCTCACCTTAAGCTCTGAAATTATTGTGAATGATCAGGAGCTTAATGATCGGGAAAGGGTTTTTTTAATACAGGAATTATCAAGAGCGAGCGGTGCATCAGGCATGGTTGAAGGACAAATGCAGGACATGCTGAGCGAAGATAAGCAAATCCCACTCGAAGAGCTTGAAAACATACACAAGAAGAAAACTGGTAAGTTGTTAAATTTCTCCATTATTGCTGGTGCCTTTCTTGGAAATGCTTCAAATGAGAAATTCGATGAAATGAAGAAAATGGGAGAAGCCCTGGGGCTGATTTTCCAAATTCAGGACGATATTTTAGACGTGACTGGAGATGCTGAGAAAATTGGTAAACCTGTAGGAAGTGATGAGGGTAATAGGAAGAGTACTTACCCTCAATTGCTAGGTCTTGAGGGAGCTCAAGAACAAATGGAATCTTATGTGGAAACCGCTCAAGCTGCACTTAAAAACGCAGGTGTAAACCAGACGATTTTATCAGAGCTCATCCACTATTTAAGCAGTCGTGACCATTAAAAACGTTTTAGATTGAGCGCGGATTTAGAATATGATATATTATGGTTAGTGAGGAATGGTGCAGTATTCTAGTCGGCCCTCCGTTCCTGAAGGCGGGCCTAAAAATCCGCCAAAGGGCATATCGATGAAGTTCCTTGTGTTGGCTTGAGGCGCCCAGCCTTGGGTCGATGCTGGGAGTTAAGGTTGCAGGGCGATCCACAAAGGCATGTGGGCGTTGACCCTGCTTCCGCGGAGGCCCATCTCTGTAAGGATCCCTGAGCCAGGGATCTTTATGGAATGGGGTATGAACCTGCAGTATATGGAGTAATATCTATATGCGCAGCGTAGCCTGCCTTGAGTGGTTCTGAGGGGATTAAAGTTAATGAATGTCATTTTCTTCGGATGGCCACTGAAGATATGATGTGTAAGCTGTATGAAATCAGAACTGCAAAAGAGGCTAAGGAACGGTTAAAGGCTGTCGGGGAAATCCCCTAGGCTGTTCTATTTAGTACATGTAACAGGAATTATAGTGCGGACTAAGTGGCAATCTAGTCCAGCTTTCGGAAACGGAGCTGAGTTGAGCTTAAAGGGGAACCGCCAGAGTGGTGACACTCGGTGCTTGATTGGGAAAACCTACTAGACCTAAGCCGCAATTTTTACCTGTTACGTGACCATTCCTTTCGTACATATGAAGTCAATTAAAGGATATAGAGGTTGAGAATGGACAATAAATTAAAAAAATCCTTAAAATTTAGTTTAAGTATTGCCGTTATCACATTCGTGTTAGCGGCTATTTTTTCAGTTATATCATCCTCCGTGTTAAGCGGAGTTATGTGGATTATTGGACTTGTTATCGTTTTCATTATTGTGTTCACAGGTGTTATATTTGATATGTTAGGAATCGCAGCAACAGCTGCTCATGAGAAGCCCTTCCATGCGATGGCTTCAGAGAAAGTATCTGGAGCTAAAGAAGCCATTATTATTGTTAGGAACGCTGACAGGTTTGCTAGTTTTTGTAACGATGTTATTGGAGATATTTCTGGTATAGTTAGTGGGACGGCATCAGCAATTGTAGTATTGCAAGTGGCAAACGTATTAGGGTACAGCGATGGTTCGACGGTGCAGATTACAATTTCTGTGATTTTAACGAGTGTAGTAGCAGCGCTTACCGTTGGCGGAAAAGCATTAGGTAAATTCTTTGCCATTAATTCCTCAACTAAAATCATCTTCTTTGCCGCAAGAGTTATTGCTTGGCTGGAGTCCACTACAAAGATCAGGATTTTATCGAATGCATCGTCAACCAATAAAAAAACAAGATAATTACAAGGGGGTCCATTAATGGATCTGAGTAAAATTGATAATCCTTCACTCCTGAAAGAAATGAATACAAAACAACTAGAAGAACTGGCAGAGGAAATGAGACAGTTTTTAATTGGCAATCTTGCTGCTACCGGCGGTCATTTAGGTGCTAATTTAGGCGTGGTAGAGCTCACTCTTGCTCTGCATAAAGTTTATACCAGTCCGCAGGATCGTTTGCTGTGGGATGTAGGCCATCAGTCTTATATTCATAAAATCCTTACAGGACGTGGAAACCAATTCAGTACATTAAGAAAGTACAGAGGTTTATGTGGTTTTCCAAAAAGAATTGAAAGTGAACATGACATTTGGGAAACAGGGCATAGTTCTACCTCTTTATCCGCTGCTATGGGTATGGCGATCGCACGTGATTTAAAGAATGAGAGCCATTCCATTCTTCCGGTGATCGGAGATGGCGCATTAACAGGAGGTATGGCACTCGAAGCTCTGAACCATATTGGTCATGAGAAAAAGAGTGTAACCGTTATCCTAAATGACAATGAAATGTCCATAGCTAAAAATGTTGGAGCTCTTCATGGAGCATTAGGACGAATGAGAAGTGCCGGAAAGTACAACCGTGCTAAAGATGATCTAGAATGGCTTCTTAAGAAGATTCCTGCTGTAGGTGGAAGGATTGCTCAAGCCGCAGAGCGTTTAAAAGACAGTATGAAATATTTCGTGGTCCCGGGGATGTTCTTTGAGGAACTTGGCTTTACTTACTACGGGCCAGTAGATGGACATGATTTCGAAGATTTATTGGAAAACTTAAACTATGCGAAAAAAACCGAGGGTCCAGTTATTGTTCACGTTATGACTCAAAAAGGGAAGGGATATCACCCTGCTGAAAGTGATGTTAAAGATAAATGGCACGGAGTAGGACCTTATAAGATTGAGTCTGGAGAAAAGATTAAACCATCTTCCGCTCCTCCGGCATGGAGTTCTGTAATCAGCGAAACATTGCGCAGGGAAGCGCGTACCGATGACCGCATTGTTGCTGTGACTCCTGCTATGATTCTGGGATCTAAACTTGAAAAATTCGGTGAAGAATTTCCGGATCGCTTGTATGATGTAGGTATTGCAGAACAGCATGCTACTACGTTATCGGCAGGTTTGGCCACTCAGGGTATGAAACCCTTCCTGGCTATTTATTCAACCTTCCTGCAAAGAGGATATGATCAAGTTATTCATGATGTTGCCAGACAAAACCTTAATGTGATTTTTGGTATTGATCGCGCCGGACTTGTTGGAGCCGATGGTGAAACTCATCAGGGTGTGTTTGATATATCTTTCCTTCGCTCTGTACCCAATATGGTTATTTCCATGCCTAAAGACGAAAATGAAGCTCAGCACCTTGTGCATACGGCTGTAAAATATGATGATGGTCCTATTGCTATACGTTATCCTCGAGGCAATGCGGAAGGGGTGGATACCGATGAAGAACTCCATACCATTCCGATTGGAAGCTGGGAAATTCTTAAAGATGGAAAAGATGGAGTTATTCTTACGTTTGGAACCACCATTAAAATGGCTTTAGAAGCAAGTAAAAAGCTTGAAGAAGAAGGAATATCTATTTGTGTCGTGAATGCAAGGTTTATGAAACCATTGGATGATTCCATGCTTCATGATCTTATGAAAAAAGACATCCCTGTACTAACTGTTGAAGAAGCGGTTCTTCAAGGAGGCTTTGGATCCAGTGTCCTGGAATTTGCAGCTGAAGAAGGATACAGGTCTCAATGGATAAAACGCATGGGTGTACCGGACCGCTTTATAGAACATGGAAGTGTACCGGAGTTGTGGGAAGAGATTGGCTTAACAGAAGAAAAAATTATTGAAAATTTAAAAGAAATGATTCCAACTAAACAGCAGAGGGCTTAATTAATGGGAAGAAAAATTCGTTTAGATGTTTTGTTAGTGGAAAAAGGATATATTGAAACCAGAGAAAAAGCTAAGCGCACAATAATGGCTGGGCTGGTTTTCTCTGAACAAGAACGGTTGGATAAACCCGGAGTAAAAGTAGACGAGAATCTACCTATCACGGTTAAAGGAAAAGCTATTCCTTATGTGAGCAGAGGCGGACTTAAACTTGAAAAAGCTCTAAAAGAATTTGATATTCAGGTAAAGGATAAAATAATGATCGACATTGGGTCATCTACGGGTGGTTTCACTGACTGTGGTCTAAAAAACGGGGTCAATATGAGTTATGCCGTAGATGTTGGGTATAACCAGCTGGACTGGGGGTTGAGAAATCACCCTCAAGTCGTAGTGATGGAACGGACAAATTTTCGCTATGTAACGCTGGAAGATTTAGCTTATGGACCGCCTGAATTTGCGTCTATCGATGTATCGTTTATTTCTCTGCGTATTATCCTTCCTGTGCTTGCCAAGCTTTTAACCCGTGGTGGAGATGTAGCCGCACTCATTAAACCCCAATTTGAAGCAGGGCGGGAACAGGTAGGTAAAAAAGGGATTGTAAGAGATGCGAAGATTCATACGGATGTTATTCATAACATTCTTGGATTCGCTAAACAGCATGGGTTTTCTTCAAAAGGATTAACCTTTTCTCCTATAACAGGAGGAGATGGAAATATAGAATTCTTAGTACACCTTTGTCTGGATGGGGCCAAAATGGAACTAAACCAGGCTGAGGTGGATGATGTGGTTAAAAGAGCACATGAAGCGCACAATGGATAAACAGGTTGGAAGGGCTTTTAACAGCCCTTTTACTTTGGATGGTTTTTGAAACGGAGGATTACCATGAACAAGGGACAGCGTCACATAAAGATACGAGAGTTGATTACCAATGATGATATTGAGACACAAGATGAACTGGTGGATCGTTTAAAGGGTATGGGATATAACGTAACACAGGCAACAGTTTCTCGAGATATTAAGGAACTCCACCTTGTGAAAGTACCTATGATGGATGGCCGTTATAAATATAGCCTCCCGGCGGATCAACGTTTTAATCCGTTTGAAAAGCTTAAGCGATTAATGATGGATGCTTTTGTGAGTATCGATCGAGCTGGCCACTTTATCATTTTAAAAACCCTTCCTGGTAATGCCAATGCTGTAGGAGCACTTGTAGATAATTTAGAGTGGGAAGAAATAATGGGTACAATTTGCGGGGATGATACATGTTTGATCATCTGCCGAAGTGAGCACCAAACTGAAACTATAAGTGAACAATTGCTAAATATGCTATAACTGAGGTGGAGCGTTTCATGCTAACTGAATTATCAATTCGTGACTTTGCAATCATCGATCATATTTCAATCACTTTTAAGGAAGGTTTGACAGTATTAACAGGTGAAACAGGAGCGGGTAAGTCGATTATCATTGATGCCATACAATTGTTATCCGGTGGAAGAGGCTCTGTGGAGTTTGTACGTCATGGAGCAAAAAAAGCCGAAATTGAAGGTTTATTTACCGTGGAACCGGATCATCCTATTCATAGCAAGACGGAACAATTCGGTGTAGATATTAGTGAAGATGGAATGATCGTGCTTAATCGGGCAATTACCCATCAAGGAAAAAGTATTTGCCGGGTTAACGGTAAATTAGTAACTCTTGGTATACTAAAAGAGTTTGGCCGGACTCTGATTGATATCCATAGTCAACATGAGACGCAATCGCTAATGGATCCGGAGAGACACATTGAACTTCTGGATTTATTCGCATCCTCAGAATTGAAGTCTTCTATGCAGGAGTACCGCCGTGTTTATGAGAAATATCGTACGTTGGTGAATCGATATAAAGAACTAAGTGAAAATGAACAAGAAATGGCTCAGCGACTTGATCTTTTAGAGTTTCAGCTTCGTGAACTTCAAGAAGCGGAACTTCAACCGAAAGAAGATGAGGAATTGAGCGAAGAACGAACTAAATTAAATAATTATGAAAAGATTTATCAAGGTATCCATGATGCTTACTACTCCTTGTATGGAGAGCAAAAAGGTCTAGATTGGTTAAGTCATGCAATGACTTCTTTGGAAAGCACAGGTGATTTTGATGACAGTCTGGCTAAAATGTCAGAAGAGCTTTCCAATTCGTATTACTTAATCGAGGAATTGACCTTTCAATTAAGTTCACAAATGGAGAACCTCGAGTTTGACCCTGAACGGTTAAATCAAATTGAATCCAGATTGAACGAATTGAATCGATTAAAGAAGAAGTATGGTGCAGACGTCGAGGAGATGCTGGAATATGCATCCAGAATAGAGGAAGAAATAGACGAGATTAAAAATAAAGATTCACGACTTGCCAATATGGAAAGTCAAATTGATGAACTTGGGCAGGACGCTGTATTAGAAGCAAAAGATCTGCATGATATTCGGAAGCATGTTTCAGAATTGTTAGCTGGTTATATTCATGAAGAGCTAAAGGACTTATATTTAGAAAAAGCTGCTTTCGATGTTGATATTTCTATAAAAGAAGGAAAACCATCTGATCCTGTCCTGGATGGTAAACCTGTCCGTTTGCAATCTAATGGTTTTGATCAAGTTAAATTTTTAATTACAACCAATCCAGGTGAACCTCTAAGAGAAATACATAAAGTAGCTTCCGGAGGGGAAATGTCTAGAATTATGCTTGCTCTCAAACGTATATTCTCAAGACATCAAGGAGTAACAAGCGTCATTTTTGATGAAGTAGATACAGGAGTAAGCGGCCGCGTGGCTCAAGCTATAGCTGAAAAAATCTATGGAATATCAGAAGGCTCTCAGGTTCTTTGTATTTCTCATTTACCTCAAGTGGCTGCGATGGCAGATACTCACGTAAGAATTGAAAAACGAGTAGATAATGACCGTACTTATACAGGGGTCTCGGAATTGTCTCATCAGGAAAAAGCTGATGAGTTATCTCGCATGATTACAGGAGCTGAATTGACGGAGACAACTCTCGAGCATGCAAGAGAATTGTTAGAGATGGCACATAAACATAAATTAAATAAATGATATGAACGTATATTGGGGAAATTAAAACGTATGGATCGATCCATACGTTTTTTTTAATTATCACAAGAATAGGATTAGCTTGATGTTTTAATTTATACCATGGTGAATGTTTCATGACAAGGGAATCGGTACTATATTTACTCAGTTTATACTGGTTTAAAAAGTGGGCTCGAAGACCACATTATAAGTAAGCCAAGAAAGTTGGTACTGGAGTAATAAGGAGTGTTGAACCCTTGAATCATAAGTTGACAAGTAAACATATATGTGGTTCTGTTCTCCTGCTGTTGATGCTAATATTACCTTTATTCAACCCCCTTCAGAAATATCTAGCTATTCCAACAGAAGTAAAAGTGAGTACTTCTGCTGAAATAGAGGCAGCACCGGTTTCAAGTCATCCTAATGAAGCCTGGACAGCATTTTCATCTACAAATGATAACCAGGTTTTTCATGAATTTGCCGGCGTGCCCTTGAAGAAAACGGACATTAAAAAAATGAAGGATATCCGATTAATCCCTGGCGGACAATCGGTAGGCGTAGAATTACACACAAAAGGAGTCCTGGTTGTAGGACACCATCTTGTAACGGGAGAAGCGGATGAGAAAACATCTCCAGGGGAAGACGCCCGTGTTCAAGTCGGGGATATTTTGTTAAAAGGAAATGGTGAGGAACTCAATAGTATGGAGGATCTATCCTCCCTGGTAAAAGATGCTGGGAAAGATGGAAAAGCCATAAAATTTACGTTAAAAAGAAATAAAGAGATCATGACAACTACATTAAATCCTTCGTTTAACAAACAGGAAAAAGAATATCAGATTGGGCTATATATCCGTGATTCTGCAGCTGGAATTGGAACTATGACGTTTTACCATCCAGATAGTAAAAAGTATGGAGCTTTAGGCCATGTCATTTCGGATATGGATACGAAAAAGCCTATCGAAATTCATGAAGGAACCATCGTACGCTCACACGTTACTTCTATTGAAAAAGGAAGTCAGGGCGTTCCTGGTGAAAAGCGAGCTGAATTTTCCTTAAAGGATGACCGTTTAGGTACGATCACAAAGAATACTCCTTTCGGCATCTTTGGAGAATTAGATGGCTCAATGGATAATAAATCCTATCCAAATGGTCTTCCTGTTGGATATGCTGAGCAGGTAGAAGAAGGACCTGCAAAGATTCTTACGGTGTTGAATGGAGACAAAATGCAGACGTTTGATGTAGAAATTGTCAGCAATATGCCAAAGAAAAACCCTGTAACCAAAGGTATGATTGTAAAAATTACCGACCCTAAACTGTTGGATAAAACGGGTGGAATTGTACAGGGGATGAGTGGAAGTCCTATTATTCAAAATGGAAAAATTATTGGTGCAGTTACTCATGTGTTCGTTAATGACCCTACTAGTGGATATGGAGTTCATATTGAGTGGATGCTTCAAGAAGCCGGTATTGAAATATATGAAAAACAACAAAAAGCAAGTTAAAAAAGGTGCTCCTCGTGAGCCCCTTTTTTAATCGACAAAATACGACATTAAAGACTCGGATATGTCGAATAACTGCGATTTTATGAGTATTTTTAAGCATTTTGAAGATATCATCCAATTTTGAATATTATTTGTTATAATGAAAAGGGATAGATTTCCTCTATGTCGAATATATGTATTCAAGCAAAAAGAGGGATAATTTTGTAAGGAGGAAGGTAAATGGATAAAATTAAAGTATGTTTAGCGGATGATAATAGGGAGTTAGTCAAACTTCTTCAGGAATATTTTGAAGATACAAATGATATTAATGTAATCGATGCCAGCTATAATGGTAAAGATTGTCTGCAAATGGTAGAAGAAAAGAAGCCTGACGTATTAATCCTGGATATTATTATGCCTCACTTAGATGGACTGGCTGTACTTGGAAAGCTGAAAGAATTAGATAAACAGCCAGAAGTCATTATGCTAACGGCTTTTGGTCAGGAAGAAGTTACTAAAAAAGCTGTAGAACTGGGTGCTGCTTATTTTATGATGAAACCTTTTGACCTGGATCATCTTGCGGAACAGGTTAGACAAATCAAGCATGCGGGCGATCCAATTAACCGTGCTCTTGGCAGCAGTTATACCTCAACCAAGTCTAAAAAGCCGGATCTTGATACAAGTATTACTCACATTATTCATGAAGTTGGCGTCCCAGCTCATATCAAAGGCTATCAATATTTAAGGGAAGCTATTACGATGGTTTATCGTGACCTTGAACTCCTTGGATCCATTACAAAAGTCCTCTATCCCGACATTGCTACTAAATACAATACTACAGCTTCAAGAGTTGAGCGTGCCATTCGTCATGCGATTGAAGTTGCGTGGAATCGTGGAAATATCGATGCTATATCTTCTTTATTCGGCTACACCATCTCGAATACAAAGGCCAAGCCGACAAACAGTGAATTCATTGCGATGGTTGCTGATCGTCTACGTTTAGAGCATAAGGCTTCGTAACGATTAACATATATAAAGTCTTAAACTAAATTATGACTTCTTGAACCTTCTATTATCGGGTGAATATCGCCCATCCGATAATAGAAGGTTTTTTATTTATTTTTAATCCGTTACATCTAGGTAGGTTTTAGAAATAGATCGATATTTATTTTATTCAGGACATAAGCTTATGTATATCATGAGCAAGGATAGGATTATCGTAAACCCCTTGATCTATGGCATTTAGATAGGGGATCAAGGAGAGATGAGCTTTATCGTCCAGCAAATGAACCCCATGTCTTTTTATTAGTCGATAACTGAAGGGCAGCTCTAAATATTGAAGGATTACATAGCGGTGCCCCGTTTCAACAAATGTACATAATATTTCAATTTCACCGTCTTCAGGATAAAATCTTGATCCACCAAAACCATCCCTTCTATATACCATCAAATTCTGACCTCCTTCTCCAAAAAGTAACAAATATAAACCTGCACTTATTATACATCATTTTCTATGGGATTTGCTTCCATTTTAAAATATAAAATGGTAACTTATGTTTTTAAACCATTTCGGTTCATTTTCTTGACGGATTTGTGATACAATTCTTAATTATTAGTAACTTTGTGGATTGATGGGGTGTTTACATATGAAAGTAGTAAAATTTGGTGGAAGTTCTGTATCTAATGCGGAACAAATAAAAAAAATTACAGACATTATAGAAGCAGATCATGAAAGAAGTGTCATTGTGGTCTCTGCTCCAGGTAAAAGATTTTCTGGAGACGAGAAAGTAACTGATCTTCTCATTAAACTTGGAGATTCTATACATGGCTCTTCTTTCGACAGAAGCGTTTATGATCAAGTGCTAAATCGGTTTCGAAGTAATGTTAACGAACTCGGACTGCGTGAAGAAGTTTTTACGGCGGTCCAATCTAAGATTGATGAAGCCATGGATTTAATCAAAGAAGGTGTGCCCTATGGGATGGACGCTTTAAAATCTTGTGGAGAAGATGGCTCCGCGTTAGTAATAAGTGCCTATTTAACGTCCAGACACCAAAAAGCATCTTATGTCAATCCCAGGGATGCAGGGATAATCGTTCGAAATCAATTAGGAGGCGCTTTAGTCCATGAAGAAAGTTTTGAGAGGCTTTATCAATTAAGAGAACGTGATGGAATCTTGGTCATTCCAGGGTTTTTTGGTTTTACTCCCAATGGTCAGCTTGTTACCTTTTCCCGCGGGGGCTCAGATATAACAGGGGCCATTGTAGCTGCCGGAGTAAAAGCTGATCTTTATGAGAATTTTACAGATGTAGACTCTGTTTATTGTGTGAATCCAAACATTGTAGACCAGCCAAAACAGTTGACCTCCCTTACTTATAGGGAAATGCGTGAATTGTCTTATGCTGGGTTCTCGGTATTTCATGACGAAGCACTCATTCCTGCATTCAGAGAAAAGATACCAGTTTGCATAAAGAATACGAACAATCCTGAAGCTCCAGGAACTATGATTGTAGCTGAACAGCCGGATCGGGAAGGTCATGTAGTTGGGATAGCAAGTGATCATGGCTTCCTGAATATATATGTAAGTAAATTTCTTATGAATAGAGAGATTGGATTCGGACGCCGCTTGCTCCAGATATTAGAAGATGAAGAAGTTTCATTTGAGCATGCCCCTTCCGGCATAGACGATATGTCTGTGATCCTCAGGGATTACCAGCTTCCTCAAGAGAAGGAAGAAGTGGTGGTTAAGCGGATCAAAGACGAATTGGATGTTGATATGGTTCTTATTGAGAGAGATATGGCCATGATTATGATAGTTGGGGAAGGTATGAATCAGGCTGTAGGATTAGCCAGTCAGGCTGCCACGGCATTTAAGGATGCCGGGGTTAATATAGAGATGATTAACCAGGGTTCCTCCGAAGTTTCCATGATGTTTGGTGTTAAATCTGAGTCGCTGACAGCCGCTGTGCAAGCTCTCTATAAGAATTTTTTTGAATAAATAATAAAACGAAGCTGCTTTTGAAGCAGCTTCGTTTTATTATTTATTGTACAATTGGTTCTGTAATTCTTCGGCTGTATTTATTCCCTCATTCATTGTTAAACGCATAAGGTGACTGAATAATTCAGAGGTCATAATGGCATCGTTTAAGGCATGATGACGCTCACGCTTTTCGATTCCGAGGTGTTTGAGCAGCGGATCGAGCTGATGTTTGATGTCAGGGAATAACCATTGCGCCATTAAATGGGAATCAAGAACCTGTGGATGATAAGCTGGCAGCTTCCATCTTTTTAACATTGCCTGCAGGAACCTCATATCAAATTTCGCAGGGTGTGCAACCAAAATGGACCCTTCACTAAAATCCAGGAAATTTTGGAAGCCCTCTATAAAAGGACTTGAATTTTTAAGGCGTTCTTTCGTGAGTCCAGTTAACCTCAAAGTATGCTTATTTACAGGTCTGATAGGACGGATCACCTGGTGAAGCTTCGTGCGGTAACACGAATCAAGGCCATGAATCCTTACAGCACCAATAGAAATGATTTCGTGACCGATCTCAGGAAGAAAACCAGTGGTCTCGAGATCGAATATAGTATAATCTACTTCATTAAGATTTTTTTTCGCAATTTCGAAATCGGGTTCGTACGTTTGCAGCTGATGTTGAAGATTTTCATAACTCTTCCACTTTAAATAAGGTTTAATTTTATAATAGTAAATCGGTTTTTCAAAAAGAATATATTTTAATATCTGTAGGTCCACGGGCAGCATTACATCACCCTATTCCGGTTGTAACTCAATTCAAGTACCTGCTGAAGTCGCTTCGCAATAATCAATGCTTCCCGCAGAGAGCGACGCTCCTCTTTGTTCATTTGCGTAAGTTTTAGATCATTGGACAAAACTTCTTTATTTTCAAGCTGCTTCAGATTTTCTTTTAGACGAAACAGCATTAAACGGTGCAGAGCTGTTTTAGCATTTTCGACATCTCTAGGGTGGAAGCGCTCATGTTCAGCTAATGCGTTCAGACGGCTTACGGTATTAATATTTTCAATGCCGTATTTCATGCTATAGATTCTTACTGCATTAACAATCTGCATAATAGCTGACTTCTTTAAATTAAGAGTCCTCTTTTTCCCTACACCTGAGATACGTCCAAACGGCTGGACAGGGACCCGGAATCTAAGCGTGTCTTTCATTAAAAGCTGATGAAGGCTTAGTGATTTCTGAACTCTTCTAGTAACATACTTCTTTAATTCGTAAGCCAGCGAATAATCCCCAAATATAGGCCGGAAATCCATGAAAATTGTAAAGTCACGAATTTCTTCTGCATCCATTTTTTCTATCCAAGTGTCTACACTTGTATGCCATTCTGTCATTTGTTTACGCCATTTTTCTTCTTTTGCCATAATTCCACCATTACAATAAGGGAATCCGCATTCATTTAACATATAATTAATTTTGGTAGTAAAACGCTCAAAGTAAGCTTTGATTCTTGTTTTATGCTTAGAATGATTATAATCAGCTAAAATCATTCCATTGTCCTGATCAGTGGAAAATGCCTGCTCTTTCCGTCCTTCACTTCCCATGACCAAAAAGCAGTAGTTGATGGGAGGGGCGCCATGACCTTCCGCAATCATTTCATCTTCAGCAATTTGTACAACCTGTTTATGAATACGATCATTATAGTTGGTCATAAGCTCAGCGATATCATAGGCGAACATATTATCCTCAATAAGGCTGGCGATGAATTTTTGGAATCTTTGGTTATAAGTTGGAGAAAGTTCAATGATTTCCTGAATCGTTAATGCATTCGAAATTCGATAAGTAAGATCAAAATACACCGAGTTCTTGATAGTAAAGAAAGATGATTGACGAAGGATTCCTACGATCTTATCTTTATGAAGAACTGGAATAATTTCAGTTGGGTGATGTTTCAGGTAACTAAGCGCATCATAAATGAACTCTTGTTCATTGATTTCGTATGCTTCCTGAGTCATATAGGCCTTCACAGGATTATTGTGGTCGTTTTCGAAATAGGCGCGAAGAATTTCTCCATACCCTATCATACCTAGCATCGTTTTTTGATCATCACTTACAATTAAAGCTTCTATTTTTTGTTGTTGTAACATTCGCGCGGCCTTTTCAATGGAAGATTCAGGGTGTATAAATGTTGGTGGCTCCATATAGGCGTCTGCACGCTTTTTATAGAGATCGCGGTCATCCTGATCATCCGTTGTGGAACTCTTGTATTTAACTTCATCATAGAGACTCTTCATTAAATTACTGATTCCATCCATGACGACTTTTGAAAATTGTGTATTATTAGACATCACTTTCAAAAAGGATTCTCGCTCAAAACAGAGGGTTTTCACAGGTTCCAGTGCCTGTACAGAAAATCTCATTTCACCGCTGGTTAAGAGAATCATGACCCCTATTAAATCTCCGGGATAATAAAAGCGGACAGATAATTGCTTTCCATTTGAACGATGCATAATATTATTCGCGAGACCGGAGGTGAGGAAATGGATGTCAATCGTATTATCTGATTGGTCTTCATGAATAATAAATTCATTCGTGCTGTACTCTTTCACTACCGCACTTCCGAACACCTCTTCGAATTCCTCTTCTGCTAGCAAATCAAAAGGGTATTGATTCTTAAATAACTCAAACTCTGTCACAGAGCAAAACTCCTTCATTTCGAACTACGATTTTGGTCAAAGCGTCCTCTAGTCAGGTTTCTTTTCCTGTCACGGTGAAGAATGAATCCACCAATAAAAGCAAGTCCTCCCAAGAAAAAAAGCAAGCCGGCAGCTCCTTGTAAAGCTATGTGAAAAAATATAGGGTGAAATTCACCGAATAATGCATCACGCATTAATTTTATGCCATAAACCGCAATGATTCCGGGAGTAGCTAATAACAATAAAGCAATTATGCGCATAATTAGTATCTCCTTTTCTAACAATCATTATCTAGTATATCAAATGCAGAATGATGTGGGAATACAATCCCACTTGCTAAAAAGTGCATAATAAGGTAGGATGAAGATGCGCAAATTATTGCAGGGTGTGATGATGATGAAACGTGTATTGATTGTCGGAGCAGGCAAAGGTGGAACAGCCCTGTTAAAACTGCTAAATGAAACAGATAGAATGAGAATTGTAGCGGTTACAGATATTAACAAGAATGCTTCAGGGCTTGAGTTAGCAGAGGCCCTTAACATACCAACAGGTGCTCACTGGCAGGAGTTTATACATAAAGATATAGATATAGTAATTGAAGCTACAGGAGACGACGGGGTTTTTGAAGAGATTAGAGCCCGTAGAAATAAGAAAACGGTCGTTATTCCAGGATCCGTAGCTTATATTACTTCGGAGCTTCTCGAAGAAAAAGAAGCACTTGTCCAGGAATTGAAACGCCAGACTGAGAATCAGCATCTTATATTAAACAGCATTCACGATGGTATGATCGTAATTACGCCTGATGCCAAAGTCTCTTTTGTAAACCGAAGTGCGGAACAGATCTTAGGAATGGGTAAAAAATCGATTATTGGCAGGTCCGTCCAGGGAGTAATTCCGGATTCAAGGCTTCCCCAGCTATTGAAATCCAGGGAAAAAGAAGTGAACCAGAAACTGAGCCTTGAAAATGGGAAAAAAGTTATTACGACAAGGATTCCAATGATAGGCACTGACGGTAAAGTTATAGGTGCGTATGCCGTTTTTCAGGACATTACAGAAGTAGTAGATCTGGCAGAAGAAATTACCGATTTAAAAGAAGTAAAAACTATGCTTGAAGCTATCATTCAATCTTCTGATGAAGCTATATCGGTCGTGGATGAAAATGGAAGCGGTTTAATGGTTAATCCTGCTTATTCTAGAATTACAGGGTTATCAGAAGATGAAATTGTAGGTAAGCCTGCCACAGTGGACATATATGAAGGGGAAAGTATGCATATGAAGGTCCTGAAAACCCGGCGTCCAGTTCGGGGAGTGAGGATGAAAGTGGGTCCTCACAAAAAGGATGTATTAGTAAACGTAGCCCCAGTCATCGTAGATGGAAAATTAAAAGGCAGTGTCGGAGTTCTACATGATGTGACAGAAATCAAGTCTTTAACCAGCGAACTTAGAAGAGCGCGTCAGATTATTCGGAGTCTTGAAGCAAAGTACACTTTTGATGACATTATTGGTAATTCTTCAGAGATGACGCTTGCTTTGGAACAAGCAAAAGTAGGAGCCAGGACTCCGGCCACCGTTTTGCTTAGAGGGGAATCTGGGACTGGTAAAGAACTTTTTGCCCATGCCATTCATAATGAGAGTGAGCGGCGCCATAATAAGTTTATCCGTGTAAATTGCGCTTCTATAGCTGAAAGCTTATTAGAGAGTGAACTGTTTGGTTATGAAGATGGAGCTTTTTCCGGTGCTAAGCGCGGCGGGAAGAGAGGGCTGTTTGAAGAAGCCAACTCTGGCAGCATTTTTTTAGATGAAATCGGTGAATTAACCCTTCCAATGCAGGCAAAGCTGCTTCGGGTTCTACAAGAGAAAGAAATTCTAAGAGTAGGGGGCACTAAGCCTGTACACATAGATGTACGCGTGATTGCTGCTACGAATATGAATTTGGAAAAAGCGATTATGAATAAATCTTTTCGTGAAGATCTTTATTACCGCTTAAACCGTCTTCCGATTTATATACCTCCTTTAAGAGAAAGGATAGAAGATTTAAAACTACTGGCTGAGCACCTAATTCAAAAACTGAATGAAGATTATGGCCGGCATGTTACTTCTATAGATGAGCAAGCTTTCCAGAAATTAACGGCCTACCATTGGCCTGGGAATGTAAGGGAGCTTGAAAATATCATTGGGCGTGCCATGATTTATATGGATCATTTAGAAGAGGTCATACTTCCTAAGCATATACCGAACCTTACGAAAGAAATTTCAACAACTCCGGGTGCGAATATACCAGGAAATCAATGGCTTGGAGAGACATTGCAGCAAGCTGTTGATGAATATGAAAAAAGACTCTTAGCCGACGCTTTCCGGGCCCATGATTTCAATAAGACGCAGACCGCTAAAGCCCTTGGCATATCCATTCGAAACTTTTATTATAAATTGGATAAATATAATTTAGATAAACATAGCATGCAAAAATGATCATGAATTGCAACAATTTGCACGGTAGTGAGTTTCGCAACAGGCGGATGCCGTGTGCATTGAGTTGGCACGAATCTTGCATTATTTATAAGAAGAGGTGACAGAATGAAAACCTTAGATCAAATGGTGAGCCAGGTTAATCGTGCGGAATTGAAAACCGTTGCAGTAGCGCAGGCCGAAGATGAAGAAGTCTTGAGAGCGGTTAAGAAAACACGAGAACTGGGAATTGGCAGGTTTCTTCTTACTGGTGATAAACTAGCTATTACGGAACTTGCAGAAAAGATGAATATAGATTTGAAAGATGAAGGGATAACCCTTCTGGATTGCACACGTGAAAAGGCTGCACATGAAGCCGTAAAGGCCGTTCATAATCAAGAAGCTCACGTTGTAATGAAAGGAAATGTTGACACTAAAACACTGCTTAAAGCGGTATTAGATAAAGAATACGGCCTTAGAGCTGGCGGGGTCTTATCCCATGTTGCCCTCTTTGAAGTACCAGGGCAAGACAAATTAATATTCTTAACTGATGCGGCTATGAACATTGCCCCAACTCTGGAAGAGAAGGTTCAGATCATAAATAATGCCGTAGAAGTAGCGAGTTTAGCAGGTTGGAACTTACCGAAGGTTGCTGTACTTGCTGCTGTAGAAGTAGTTAATCCGGCTATGCCAGCTACTGAGGACGCTGCAATATTAACTCAAATGAACCGGCGGGGACAGATTAGTGATTGTCTCGTGGATGGACCGCTTGCTTTTGATAATGCAGTTGATAAGCGAGCGGCTGAACATAAAGGGGTACAGTCAGAAGTGGCGGGACAAGCGGATATTCTAATGGTGCCAACTATAGAAGTGGCCAATGCCTTATACAAGTCGTTTATGTATTTCGCTGGTGCCAAAGTCGCTGCTGTAATAAGTGGAGCAAAAGCACCCATTGTATTAACTTCACGAGCTGATTCAGCAGAAAGTAAGGTTTATTCACTAGCACTCGCATTACAGGCTAGCAAACAATAGGAGGAATTGAAAATGCAAATTTTTAAATACATGAAAGAATACGATTACGAACAACTATTATTTTGTCAGGATGAACAATCTGGTTTGAAAGCTATTATTGCCATCCATGATACTACTTTAGGGCCGGCACTTGGCGGAACGCGCATGTGGACCTATGCCTCTGAAGAAGATGCAATTGAGGATGCTCTCCGTTTAGCTAAAGGGATGACTTATAAAAATGCAGCTGCTGGATTGAATCTTGGTGGAGGAAAAACGGTAATCATAGGAGACCCCAAGACAGAGAAAAACGAAGAAATGTTCCGGGCCTTCGGCCGCTTTATTCAAGGTTTAAATGGGCGGTACATTACGGCTGAAGACGTAGGGACAACCGTTCAGGATATGGATTTAATTCATGAAGAAACTGATTACGTAACAGGAATATCTCCAGCATTTGGCTCCTCAGGAAACCCATCTCCAGTGACAGCTTATGGTGTTTATAGAGGGATGAAAGCAGCTGCAAAAGAAGGCTTTGGCAGCGATTCTCTAGAAGGGAAAACGGTAGCTGTACAAGGGGTAGGGAACGTCGCTTTCACCCTTTGCCGCCACTTGCATGAAGAAGGAGCGCATTTGATTGTCACCGATATTAACAAAGAAGCTGTTCAACGTGCTGTAGATGAATTCGGGGCTGAAGCAGTAGAGACTGAAGATATATATAGCGTAGACTGTGATATATATGCTCCTTGTGCTTTAGGCGCAACCATTAATGACGAAACCATCCCTCAGTTAAAAGCGAAAGTCATTGCGGGAGCAGCTAATAATCAGTTAAAAGATACTACCCATGGTGACCTTCTCCACGAGAAAGGTGTAGTGTATACCCCGGATTACGTTATCAATGCAGGCGGAGTGATTAACGTAGCTGATGAACTCCACGGTTACAATAAAGAGCGAGCTATGAAGAGGGTAGAAACTATTTATGACAATGTCTCACGTGTATTTGAAATCTCCCGTCGTGATAATATACCTACTTATAAAGCAGCCGACCGCATGGCAGAGGAACGCATTGAACGTCTTCGTCGCTCTCGGAGCCAGTTTCTTCAAAACGGCCACCACATTTTAAGCAGGAAATAAGTACGGGTACGGAGGTCGAAGACATTGCAAAATCATCGCATATTAGTAATTAATCCTGGCTCTACATCAACAAAGATCGGAGTCTTTGACGATGAAGATGCTATTTTTGAAAAGACAATCAGGCATCAGCCGGAAGAAATCAATCAATTTAATAAAATTATTGACCAGTACGAATTCAGGAAACAGGTCATTCTCAATGAACTGGATCAAGAAGGAATTAATATCAGCAAGTTGAGTGCTGTGTGTGGAAGAGGCGGTCTGCTTCGTCCTATTGAAGGAGGAACGTACGAAGTCAATGATGCTATGCTTGAAGACTTGAAAAACGGCTACAATGGTGAACACGCCTCTAATCTGGGCGGAATTATAGCTAATGAAATAGCGAAAGGATTAAATATTGGTGCATACATTGTTGATCCTGTTGTAGTGGATGAGCTTCAGGATATAGCCCGTGTTTCCGGGGTCCCTGAAATTCCTCGTAAAAGCATTTTTCACGCTTTGAACCAGAAAGCAGTGGCCAGGCGTGCTGCAAGAGATTTGGAAACTCCCTATAAAGATGTCCGCTTAATCGTCACTCATATGGGAGGCGGCATTACTGTTGGCGCCCATGCCAACGGCCGTGTTATTGACGTTAACAATGGTTTGCATGGAGATGGGCCTTTTTCGCCGGAGAGGGCTGGAACCGTTCCTGCAGGGGATCTTGTATCTCTCTGTTTTTCAGGGCAATACTACAGAGATGAAGTCATGAAAAAATTGGTGGGACAAGGTGGGTTAATGGCCTACTTAGATACAAACGATGCTAGAGAAGTAGAAAAGATGGTCCAGCACGGTGATCGCAAAGCGAAACTGGTTTATGAAGCCATGGCTTACCAGATCGCCAAAGAAATAGGCAGTATGAGTGCGGCACTTGAAGGGAAAGTAGATGCGATCGCGCTCACCGGAGGGCTTGCCTATGGCAAAACTTTTGTGGAAGAAATATCAAAACGAATCCACTGGATTGCTGATGTACTTGTCTATCCAGGTGAGAATGAATTAGAGGCTTTAAACGAAGGTACTTTACGAATACTGAATCATGAAGAAGTTCCAAAGCAGTATCCTAATTTTATAGAATAGGAAGGAGAGTCCACATGGCTGAAGAATATGATTTAGTCGTTCTTGGAGGCGGAACAGGCGGATACGTCGCAGCTATCCGTGCTTCGAAACTTGGGCTTAAAGTAGCAATTGTTGAAAAACGTGAGCTTGGAGGGACTTGCCTTCACCGGGGGTGCATTCCATCCAAAGCCTTACTTAGAAGTGCAGAGGTTTTCCGTCAGACAAAGGAAGCTGGAGATTTTGGCGTGACAGTTCAAGAGCCGACACTTAATTTCACTAAGGTTCAAGAGCGTAAACAATCAATTGTAGACACCCTACATAATGGTGTGCAAGGTTTAATGAAGAAAGGGAAAATTGATATTTTTGAAGGATTTGGAAGAATTCTTGGCCCTTCCATTTTCTCTCCGACAGCTGGCACAATATCTGTGGAAATGAATAATGGGGAAGAAAACGAAATGTTAATACCTAAAAATGTATTAATAGCAACTGGTTCAAGTCCTAAGTCTCTACCAGGGTTGGAAGTGGACGGAAAGCAGGTAATGACTTCAGATGAAGCACTTTATATGGAAGAATTGCCATCTTCTATTGTAATTGTTGGCGGAGGAGTCATAGGAATCGAGTGGGCCTCCATGCTTTCAGATTTTGGAGTCAAAGTCACTGTACTTGAATATATGCCTCAGATCTTACCCACAGAGGATCAGGATGTCGTCAAAGAAATGCAAAAACAAATGAAGAATAAAGGAATTAATATTGTAACAAGTGCCAAAGTAATGCCGGATACTCTTAATAAAGAGGAAGGTATTTCCATCCAGGCAGAAGTAGACGGCGAAGCAATTACTTATGAAGCTGAAAGAATGCTTGTTTCGGTAGGACGCTCGGCCAACGTTAAAAATATTGGTCTGGAAAATACAGATATTGTTGTTGAAGAGGGCGTGATTCAGACCAATTCTTATTACCAGACGAAAGAAAGTCATATTTATGCGATTGGAGATGTAATCGGCGGTATGCAGCTGGCTCATGTTGCTTCTCATGAAGGGATTACAGCAGTTGAACATATGGCTAACCAAAACCCTCACTCAATGAACTATAATCAAGTGCCTACTTGCATTTATTCAAATCCTGAAGTAGCGAGTGTAGGTTTGACGGAACAGCAGGCTAAAGATGAGAATTATAATATAAAAACTGGCAAATTTCCATTTCAGGCTATTGGAAAAGCTCTTGTTTTCGGAGAGACCGACGGTTTCGTGAAAATTATCGCTGATAAAGATACGGACGATCTTTTAGGAGTTCATATGGTAGGACCGCACGTAACGGATATGATTTCTGAAGCAGGTCTTGCGAAAGTACTGGATGCCACTCCATGGGAAATTGCTGAGAGTATTCACCCGCACCCGACGCTCGCAGAAGCAATTGGAGAAGCAGCTATGGCAGTAGATGGTAATCAAATCCACGGATAGAAAAAAAGGAGGGGTAAATATGGCTGAAAACCGCCATAAATCATTAGGACTTAGTGACGAAGAAGTTTTAGATTTGTTCCGAACCATGCTAATGGCAAGAAAGATTGACGAAAGAATGTGGCTATTGAACCGTGCAGGTAAAATTCCATTTGTTATTTCATGTCAGGGCCAGGAAGCTGCTCAAGTAGGAGCTTCCTACGCTCTTGATCGAACCAAAGACTACGCTTTGCCTTACTACCGGGATATGGGAGTTGTCCTTTCCTTTGGAATGACGCCTCAGGATTTGATGCTTTCTGGTTTTGCTAAAGCTGAGGACCCTAACTCAGGTGGACGTCAAATGCCAGGTCACTTCGGACAGAAGAAAAACAGAATTGTAACAGGTTCATCTCCAGTAACGACTCAAGTACCCCATGCAGTAGGTATAGCTCTAGCTGGAAAGATGGAAAAGAAAGATTTTGTATCACTTGTCACTTTCGGAGAAGGTTCCTCGAATCAGGGTGATTTTCATGAAGGAGCAAATTTTGCAGGCGTTCATAAACTTCCAGTTATATTTATGGTAGAAAATAATAAATATGCCATCTCTGTACCTGTCTCAAAACAGCTTGCCTGTGAAAAGGTTTCTGACCGTGCCATTGGATATGGCATGCCTGGTTTTACTGTGGATGGAAACGATCCACTAGCCGTTTATGAAGCGGTTAAAGCCGCGGCAGACCGTTGCAGAAACGGCGAAGGCCCTACTTTGATTGAAACAGTATCCTATCGTCTGACCCCTCACTCAAGTGATGACGATGATCGCACATACAGGGAGCGGGAAGAAGTAGATGAAGCTAAAAAGAAAGATTCTATAGTTACTTTTGCGAATTACTTACGTGAACAAAACATACTGACGGAAGAGATAGAAACCGAAATGAATGAAGAGATTAATCAAATCGTCAATGACGCAACTGATTATGCTGAAAATGCCTCATATGCTGAAGCGGAATCGGCAATGAAGTATGTCTATGAAGAGTAAGGAGGGGGAATAAAAAATGGCAGTTATATCTTATATTCAGGCAGTAACGCAGGCTTTAAGAGAAGAAATGAAGCGAGATGATAAGGTTTTTGTGCTTGGAGAGGACGTCGGTAAGCGAGGCGGGGTCTTCCGTGCTACAGACGGGCTCTATGATGAGTTTGGAGAAGATCGCGTTCTTGATACACCGCTTGCTGAATCTGCAATCGCGGGAGTTGGAATTGGTGCGGCTATGTATGGCATGAGACCGGTAGCAGAAATGCAGTTCGCAGACTTCATAATGCCTGCAGTGAACCAGATTATTTCCGAAGCTGCTAAAACGCGCTATCGTTCTAATAACGATTGGAGTGTGCCGATGACTATTCGTGCTCCTTACGGAGGCGGTGTTCATGGGGCTCTCTATCATTCTCAATCTGTGGAAGCTGTCTTTGCAAATCAGCCAGGGTTAAAAATTGTAATGCCATCAACTCCATATGATGTGAAAGGGCTGTTGAAAGCTTCCATCCGTGATAATGACCCTGTTTTATTCTTTGAACACAAACGAGCTTACCGTCTGATTAAAGGAGAAGTTCCTGAAGAGGATTATACGCTACCTATTGGAAAAGCTGATGTTAAAAGAGAAGGATCAGATATTACCGTAATTACTTACGGTTTGTGCGTGCACTTTGCGCTGCAGGCGGCTGAAAAGTTAGCTGAAGAAGGAATTGACGCTCATATCCTTGATTTAAGAACCGTCTATCCATTGGATCAGCAAGGTATTATTGAAGCCGCATCCAAAACAGGAAAGGTTCTTTTAGTTACAGAGGATAACAAAGAAGGCGGAATTATATCCGAAGTATCAGCGATCATCAGTGAAAATTGCTTGTTTGATCTCGATGCCCCTGTCCAGCGTCTTGCTGGTCCAGACGTTCCGTCCATGCCTTATGCACCGACAATGGAAAAGTTTTTCATGATGAATCCAGATAAAGTAGAAAAAGCAATGCGAGATCTCGCTGAATTTTAATTAAGGAGGAGTTCGTGTGGGCGTAGAAAAAATCAATATGCCTCAGCTTGGGGAAAGTGTCACAGAAGGTACGATCAGTACATGGCTGGTTGAGCCTGGTGATCAAGTAAATAAATATGACCCAATAGCTGAAGTTATGACTGATAAAGTGAACGCAGAAGTACCATCTTCCTTCACAGGCGTAATAAAAGAACTTGTAGCGGAAGAAGGGGAGACCCTGGCCGTTGGTGATTTAATGTGTCATATAGAGGTAGAAGGCTCAACTTCTGAAGACAAGCCGGAGAAATCTAAAGTAGAAGAAACGCCGGTCCAGCAAGAAAAGAAACCTGAAGAGAAGAAAACGACTACTTCTCAAAAATCCGCGCAGACTAAACAGGATAAAGGAAATAAAAAGCGCTACTCTCCTGCAGTAATGACCCTTGCTCAAGACCATGAAATTGATTTAAATCAAATTGAAGGGTCAGGCCGCGGAGGGCGGATTACGCGTAAAGACATTGAGAAAATTATTGAAAGTGGAGAGATTCCACAAGCCGAGAAAGATTCGGAGGAAAATGCACAGCCTTCCGCTCAACCCGCCGCTGCTTCTTCTGAAAAACAAGCATCAGCTGCTGCCGCTTCCAATGTTCAAGCAGGTGAAGGGGATATTGAAATCCCTGTGAACGGTGTTCGTAAAGCGATTGCTGCCAACATGGTGAAATCTAAAACTGAAATTCCACATGCGTGGATGATGGTAGAAGTAGATGTTACTAATCTGGTGGAATTTAGGAATGCAAAGAAAAAACAATTTAAAGAAAAAGAAGGATTTAGCTTAACCTATTTTGCTTTCTTTGTAAAAGCTGTAGCACAAGCTTTAAAAGAATACCCGCAGTTAAACAGCACCTGGGGCGGAGACAAGATCATCCAGCGAAAAGCCATTAACTTAAATATTGCTGTGGCTAAAGAAGATCAACTATTTGTACCCGTTATCCGTGATGCTGATGAAAAGAGCATTAAAGGAATTGCCAAAGATATTACTGATCTAGCTGGTAAAGCAAGAGATGGTAAGTTAACTTCTAAAGATATGGAAGGTGGCACATTTACCGTCAATAACACTGGGTCCTTTGGTTCTGTACAATCTATGGGGGTTATTAACCATCCGCAGTCAGCTATTCTTCAGGTGGAATCCATCGTGAAAAGACCTGTATATCAGAATGGCATGTTCGGGGCTCGTGATATGGTAAATCTCTGTCTCTCCTTAGACCACAGGGTATTGGACGGGCTGGTTGCAGGTAATTTCCTGGCACGTGTTAAGGAGATTCTAGAAAAAATGTCTGAAGATAATACTTCGGTCTATTAATAATAAGAAAGCTGTTCCTAAGTGTTTATCTGGGAGCAGCTTTCATCGTATATCCGCACAACCTTTGGTCGGGTTAGCTCAATTGGATTGAAAGACGATGAATATCTTGGTAAAATGACTCTAGTACTTAATAAAGGAGCCATGCTACATGGATTTTAATATTTTCATGAACGACGTTGTAACTCAAGCGCGCGATGAGATCAAACAAGCGGGTTACAGCGAATTAACAACCCCTGAAGAAGTTGATGAGGCTTTAAATAAAGAAGGCACAACACTAGTTATGATTAATTCTGTTTGTGGTTGTGCTGGAGGTATTGCTCGTCCGGCAGCAGCTCATGCCATTCACTATGATAAACGACCGGACCAGCTGGTTACTGTATTTGCAGGTCAGGACCGGGAAGCTACCAACCGTGCAAGAGAATATTTTGAAGGTTATCCTCCATCCTCACCTTCGTTTGCACTATTAAAAGATGGAAAAATCCAGACAATGGTCGAACGTCATGATATCGAAGGTTTTGAGCCAATGGAAGTCATCGGTAAGCTTCAGCGCAGCTTTGATGAGTATTGTGAAGAAGTATAATCATACGTTTAAGGGATCTTTGTACTTACAAAGGTCCTTTTTTTGATATAAGGATTTTAAACCTCCGTGTTGAAGCTTCCTCGAGATGAGGTCTCCAGAGGTCTCATTATCATGTTTATCCCGCTCTTACGCTTCTATAAGTACTAAGCATAAATCAGGGAATACAGGGAGAGCATTCCGGCTCAAGCACCTAACGTCTAGTGAGACTTCCCTCACTTCTGTGCGATAAGGCATAGAATCTCTCCGCTCTTCGTGGTTCCTTTGTCTCGGCCAGCATCAGGTTGGTTTCAGTTGCTAGCTCTCGAGCTCTTAAGTCTAACCACGATAGGGAGAAGGGTACTTCCTTTTATGGGTGTTCTTAAGCTTGTCGAGGCCGAGCAAGGCACCTTCACATTTGAACGTCCAGTCCATACATCGCTGACCAAGGTGCTTCTGCTTTTAAGCTATGAGTCTACATCGTTCCCCTCGGGACCTTGCGATATGTGGATGTGTGATACGCCCTGGTTTATGGTGGAGGGGAACCTTTAATAACGGTGAATTTCTAGCGTGTCCACGTGGGTAAATTCCGCTATAGAAGCTTTTAATGCAGATTAAGAAGTCCCCCGCCGCCTATAGAATGGTCCGTTTATCAGGTATCGCTGAGGTGGCAAAGGAAACGACGAGAGCCCCGTGGGAGAAGGAACTAGGAGACTTCGCAGCGAGTTATAGCGACCAAGGAGAATCGCCGTTCCCCACAGGAAAGCGAGTTGTTTCCAAATCAGGCCTTATCTATTTTTATCAATCGAACCGAGTTATCTCGGAACTGAGTCTTACCGATAACGGATCTATAACGTAATAAGCTTTTTATAAAAAAATCAAAAATTATGAGTAACGAGGTGAAAAGAAGATTTGAAGGTCGGCTATCGTACGATAAAAACAGCTCTTGGCACGCCAATCGCCATTTGGATTGCACAGCTGCTACAGCTCGAGAACTTTGTTTCAGCGGGAATATTAACCATTCTTTGTATTCAAATCACCCGAAAGCGATCTTTTCTAACTTCCTGGTATCGCTTTTCTGCCTGCTTGATAGCCATGGGATTTTCCTATATTTTCTTTGAGCTTCTCGTTGGTTTTAACCCAATTGCTATTGGTTTGATGCTTTTTGCATTTATTCCCGTGACTGTACGGTTAAAGTTAACACAGGGAATCGTCACCAGTTCGGTTATCATTCTCCACTTGTATATCTCCGGTGATATCGGATGGAGTATTATTTGGAACGAAATCGTTTTAATTACTGTAGGTATTGGTACAGCTCTACTATTAAATTTATATATGCCAAGTTTAGAGAATAAACTAGAGGATTACCAAAAGAGAGTGGAAGAAAATTTCCGGGTTATCCTTAAAGAAATTGCTACTTACTTAAGAGAAGGCAGGGATTCCTGGACAGGAAAAGAAATGGCTGAAACGGAGGAGATCCTGGAAAAAGCTACTTCACTCGCTTTTCGAGATGTAGAAAATCATCTTTTGCGGATTCATAATCGGCATTATCATTATTTTCACATGAGGACAAAGCAATTCGATTTATTACAGCGAATGCTGCCCCTGGTTAGTCGTATTACGCCTCCGTCCAAACACGGTGGTAGAATTGCCGATTTCTTTGATGAACTATCCGAGGCTGTCCATCCTGGAAATACAGCTGTACTATTTCTGCATCAGTTAAACGATATGAAAGAAGAATTCCGAGAGGACGAGCTTCCCGAAACGAGAGAAGAATTTGAAGCTCGTGCTAGTCTCTTTCACCTATTACATGAAATTGAACAATATTTAATTTTTAAGAGCTCTTTTTAGTATATGTATAACGCTCATTAGCAGGGGAAAACTTGAACTAAAAGAGGATGAGACTTATGCATTTGACGATAGTAGTCATGATGATGTTCCTCCCATTGCTCCCGCCGCAAGTCAATGAAGAACCGGTGATCATAGTTAATAAAGCAACACATGAACTTTCTGTCTTTGAGGAAGGGAATGAGGTGTTTAATGCCTCGGCCGCCATAGGCAAAACTTCCGAATTAACCCCGGAAGGTCAATTTCATGTCAAAGTTAAAGCTAAAGAACCTTACTACCGGAAAAAGAATATTCCCGGTGGAACTCTCGAAAACCCTCTGGGGACCCGTTGGATTGGATTTGATGCTCGTGGTACCGATGGAAGAATATATGGAATACATGGTACCAACCGGCCTGAATCAATAGGTAAGTCAGTATCGGCTGGCTGCATCCGACTTCAAAATAAAGATGTAGAAAAACTGTTTGACATAATCTCCTTAGAATCCGAAGTGGTCATTGTTAAAAGCAATAACGAAATGAAAAGCATTTATGACTCTTGGATAAGAGATGGATTGAACAGGCTGCTTAACCCTGCCACATAAAAAAACTGCCGGAAGCCTGACTAGGCTTCCGGCAGTTTTTTTATAGTTTTCTGTAAACGTTATAAGAAAAATGAAGCACCAGCTAAGAGAGTCGACAGAACCATAGAAAGGATCATCAAATAGATTACGGCTTTCGTACGCTTTTCTCGCTTGGATTTCTTCTTTTTCGTTGGTTGATGCTGCTTGTTGTTTGCTGCCAAGGTTTTTAACCTCCTTCTTGCTCCATCCTATCAAACATTCTATCGAAAAACATTCATTTGGACAAGGGCAGGAAATCAATTACAATATAAATGAGAATTTTACTAATTTTTAGGTAGGTAAGCGCTTCATTTCTGGTATGCTAGAGAGGGACTTACTGATAAGAGGAGGCATTTTAATATGACCCGTTCATCCAACTATGACCATTCTAAACAAGCCTGGGAAAAAGATGTCGAAAAAACAACGGCACGATTCCCGGAACGTAAATCGTCATTTATAACAAGTTCTGAATTACCGATCAACCGTTTATATGAACCGGCTCAAAGTGAGGAGCAATACATAGAGGAAATTGGCTTTCCCGGTCAGTACCCTTATACAAGGGGAATTCAGCCTACGATGTACCGAAGCCGTTACTGGACCATGCGTCAATATGCAGGGTTTGGTTCAGCCGAAGAAACAAATGAGCGTTTCCGATACTTACTGAAGCAGGGACAGACGGGTTTGTCAGTTGCTTTTGATCTTCCTACACAAATAGGGTATGACTCTGATGATCCAATGGCAGAGGGAGAAGTAGGCAAAGTAGGTGTAGCCATTGATTCTCTTCATGATATGGAACAACTCTTCCATGAGATTCCACTGGATCAAGTCAGCACATCGATGACGATTAATGCACCAGCTTCTATTTTGCTTGCCATGTACATTGCCGTAGGGGAAAAACAGGGGGTAAAACCGGAGAAGCTTACTGGTACTATTCAAAATGACATTCTAAAAGAATATATCGCAAGAGGAACGTATATTTATCCGCCAAAACCTTCGATGAGATTAATCACTGACATTTTTGCTTATTGTGAAACCCATTTGCCTAAGTTTAATACCATAAGTATTTCAGGGTATCACATACGGGAAGCGGGTTCTACAGCAGTCCAGGAGGTGGCCTTTACACTTGCTAATGGAATGGCTTATGTAGATGCGGCTATTGAAGCAGGCCTGGAAGTGGATCAGTTTGCACCGAGGCTGGCGTTCTTCTTCAACGCTCATAATCAATTTTTTGAAGAAGCAGCTAAATTCAGGGCAGCGCGAAGAATGTGGGCCAAGATTATGAAAGAGCATTACGGGGCGGAGAACCCTAAAAGCTGGAAGCTTCGGTTCCATACGCAGACAGGCGGAAGTACTCTGACTGCCCAACAGCCGGATAATAATATTGTTCGTGTTACTTTGCAAGCGCTTGCTGCTGTTATGGGAGGAACCCAGAGTTTGCATACTAACTCAAGAGATGAAGCTCTTGCGCTTCCCACAGAAGATTCAGCAAGGATTGCATTAAGAACCCAGCAGATTATAGCAAATGAGAGCGGGGTTGCTGATACGATCGACCCTCTTGGAGGCTCTTATTACGTCGAAGCACTTACAGATCAAATTGAAAATGAAGCTAACGAATACATTGAACGTATAAAGAAATTGGGTGGAGCTGTTCAGGCTGTCGAGGAAGGTTATATGCAGCGTGAAATTCATAAAGCTGCTTATGATGCTCAAAAAAGACTGGAGGCCAATGAAGATATTGTAGTAGGGCTCAATGAATATCAATTAGATGAAGAAATTCATCAGGATTTATTGAGGGTAGATGAAGCTCTTGAAAAAGCGCAAATTGATAAAACCCAGCACGTTAGAAATACGAGGGATGATTCTCATGTGGAAACCTGCTTGGAAGAGCTGCGCAACGCAGCCCGCTCAAATGAAAATGTTATGCCTTTTATTGTCGAAGCGGTTAAAGCTTATGCGACAGTTGGGGAAATCGCAAACGTAATGCGTGATGAATTTGGTGAATACACAGGGATGTAGGAAAGGATGATGGTGATGAAGCCAATACGAGTTTTGATAGCAAAACCTGGTCTCGATGGCCATGACCGGGGTGCATTAATTATTGCCCAGGCGTTAAGAGATCACGGAATGGAAGTTATTTATACAGGTCTACGGCAGTCTGCAGTACAAATTGCAAGAGCTGCTATACAAGAAGATGTGGATGTTATTGGTCTATCTTCCCTGTCAGGAGCTCATAAGTCTTTATTTCCTAAGGTAGTTGAGGCATTAAAAGAGCAGGAAGCAGCTGACATCCCTGTCATAGGAGGCGGGGTTATTCCTGCTGAGGATATTCCGTATCTCGAATCTAAAGGGGTGGCCAAGATATTTACCAGTGGCTCTCCTACCGATGCTATTGCCGTGTATATTAAGCAATTGATTCATAAAGAAACAGTACAGACACCAAATAAGATTGCTCATATCGGAATAGCCGTAGAAAGTATTGACATGACGCTTCCATTTTATCAGCATACTCTCGGTCTTGAGCTTGAATCTGTTGAAGAAGTAGATTCCGAGCAAGTAAGAGTCGCCTTTTTAAACATCGGTGAAACCAGAATTGAATTACTTGAGCCTCTTAGTGACCAGTCAGCTATACAATCGTTTTTGACCAAAAGAGGTGAAGGAATACATCACATTGCTTTGGAAGTCAATGATATTCATACTCGTCTGGAACAATATAAGCAGCAGGGTATCCCTTTGATTCATGAAGAACCAAAATTAGGAGCTCATGAAAGCCAAATTGCTTTTCTACATCCAAAAGCCGCCAGCGGCGTTCTTTATGAGCTATGTCAACCAAAGTTGGAGGAGTGATCAGCTGTGGATATTTTTGATAAAATCAATGAACTATACGATAAACGCCGTCAGGTCCAAATGGGGGGCGGGGATGACAGAATAGATAAGCAACATGACAAAGGAAAGTGGACAGCCAGAGAGCGGATCGATTACCTTGTAGATGAAGATTCATTTATTGAATTGAATCCATTTATCGAACACCGTCACGATGCTTTCGGCATGGATGGAAAAACAGCTCCTGGCGAAGGGGTAGTTACGGGTTTTGGAAAAATCGACGGACGGGATATTTATTTATTTGCCCAGGATTTTACTGTATATGGCGGCGCGCTTGGTGAGATGCACGCAAAGAAAATAGCAGCCGTAATGGATCTAGCCGTTAAAAACGGAACTCCTTTCATTGGTTTAAATGATTCAGGAGGGGCAAGAATTCAAGAAGGAGTATCCTCTCTGGATGGGTATGGTCAGGTTTTTTACCGCAACTCTATTTATTCAGGAGTTATTCCCCAAATTTCTGTTATTATGGGTCCTTGTGCTGGAGGAGCTGTTTACTCACCTGCGATTACCGACTTTGTTATTATGGTGGAAAAAACCTCACAAATGTTCATAACCGGCCCAAAAGTAATCGAAACGGTTACAGGTGAACAAATATCCTCGGAGGATCTTGGCGGGGCTAAGGTTCATAATACATTGAGTGGCAACGCTCATTTAAAAACGGAAGATGAAGCTGCTGCGCTTGATGCAGTTAAAGATTTAGTCAGCTATCTGCCTCAGAATAATAGGGAAAGACCTCCAGAATCAGAAGTCATGGAAGATGATAATTATCTTCCTGATCTAACGGATAAGATTCCTTTTGATCCGCTGCGTCCTTATGACGTAAGGATCATAATCGATGAAGTAGTGGATAAAGGGTCTTTCTTTGAAATCCATAAAGATTTTGCGAAAAATATAGTGGTAGGCTTCGCTCGGTTAAATGGAAAAACAGTAGGACTCGTATGTAACCAGCCTAAATACATGGCGGGCGGTCTTGATATTGATTCCAGCGATAAAGCTTCCCGTTTTATTCGTTTTTGTGATGCTTTTAATATTCCCTTGATTACTTTTGAAGATGTGACGGGCTTTTTCCCGGGAATTAAACAAGAACACGGCGGCATTATAAGGCACGGAGCGAAGATTTTGTATGCATATTCCGAAGCAACCGTTCCAAAGCTGACGGTAATTACACGAAAAGCCTATGGTGGTGCATATGTTGCATTAAACAGTAAGTCCATTGGTGCAGATCTTGTTTATGCATGGCCGAATGCCGAGATAGCGGTCATGGGACCTGAAGGCGCAGCGAATATTATTTTTGCAAAGGATATTAAGGAAAGTGAAAACCCTGAAGAGACACGAAAGAGCAAGATCGATGAATATCGGGAGAGGTTTGCTAATCCTTATGTAGCAGCAGGACTCGGCATGGTTGATGATGTGATTGATCCGAGGGAAACGAGGATTACATTAATTAAGGCGCTGGATATGTTAAAAAATAAGCATGAAGACCGTCCTTATAAAAAACATGGAAACATCCCTCTTTAATTGACACCACCTCTTAGTTCAGCTAACGTACTAAGAGGATATGGTTTACATACGAAGGAGGACAATGAAATGGTTACAATTAATAAAGAACGTGTGCTTGAAGAATTCTTAGAATTAGTCCAGGTGGACTCTGAAACGGGAGCTGAAGCTGAGATTTCTGAAGTTCTCAAAAAAAAATTTAAGGACCTTGGACTTGAGGTTTTGGAAGATGATGCAAAATCTATTACCGGTCACGGAGCAAACAATTTAATCTGCAACTTAAAAGGTTCTAAAAAAGAGGCAGCCCCTATATATTTCACTTCTCACATGGATACTGTGGTTCCAGGCAATGGAGTGAATCCTTCCGTGAAAGACGGCTACGTTGTAAGTGATGGAACAACGATCCTCGGAGCAGATGATAAAGCCGGGGTAGCAGCGATACTTGAAGCAATTCGTTCCCTTCAAGAGCAAAAGGTAGACCATGGAGACTTACAGTTTATTATCACCGTTGGAGAGGAAAGCGGACTTGTAGGAGCGAAAGCACTGGACAGTTCACTTTTAAAAGCTAAATATGGTTATGCCATCGATAGTGATGGGGCAGTAGGAAATATCATCGTTGCCGCTCCTACACAGGCAAAAATAAACGCAGTAGTTAAAGGGAAGACGGCCCATGCAGGCGTTGCTCCTGAAAAAGGAATTTCTGCTATTACTCTCGCCTCAAAAGCAATTGCCAGGATGCCTCTTGGTCGTATTGATGAGGAGACTACAGCCAATATTGGTCGCTTTGAAGGCGGGCAGAAGACGAACATTGTGTGCGACCACGTAGAAATATTAGCGGAAGCCCGCTCTTTAGTGCCTGAAAAGATGCAGGAACAAGTGGAGAAAATGAAGCAAGCCTTTCATGAAACAGCAGAAGAAATGGGAGGAGAAGTCGATTTGGATATTGAAATCATGTATCCAGGCTTCAAGCAGAAGGAAGGCGATCAGGTAGTAGAAATTGCCCGCGCAGCTGCTTCAAAAATTGGTCGGGAAAGCCAGCTTCTGACAAGTGGAGGCGGCAGTGACGCCAATATTATAGCTGGCTACGGCGTACCAACTGTTAATTTATCAGTAGGCTATGAAGAGATCCATACCAAGAATGAACGCATACCGGTTGCTGAACTGGAAAAAATAGCTGAATTTGTAACAGCAATCATTCAAGAGGCCGCAGAACAATAATAGGATATTAAAAATCCCGGAGATAAATTCCGGGATTTTTTGTGTTCACTTGATTGTATTCAGACCTTCTTTTCAAATATGTTACAATAGAAGAACAAGAGTTCGAAAAAAGGAAGGATTAATGTGTCTAAATGGTATCCTAAGAATGGACGAGTTATATTTCATGTGGATATGAACAGCTTTTATGCTTCGGTCGAAATGGCATTCGATCCCAAATTGAAAGGAAAGCCGCTTGCGATTGCTGGAAACCCTGAAGAACGGCGAGGAATTGTGGTTACAAGCAGCTATGAGGCAAGAAAATTTGGGGTGAAAACAACAATGCCAGTTGGAGAGGCTAGACGTTTGTGCCCTGAATTAATGGTTATGAGACCTAACTTCGAAAGATATCGTACCGCTTCTAAAGAAATGTTTAAGATATTGGCAGATGTAACCTCACTCGTTCAGCCTGTTTCCATTGACGAAGGATACATGGACATTACGAATTGTGCTTCGCAAGGTTCCCCACCTGAAATTGCTGAGCGGATTCAGCAGCGAATTGCAGATGAACTCGATCTTCCATGCAGTATAGGAATAGCACCGAATAAGTTCTTGGCAAAAATGGCTTCTGATATGAAAAAACCGATGGGAATTACGATACTAAGAAAAAGAGATCTTCAGAATAAGCTATGGCCATTACCTATCGAAGAAATGTATGGAGTGGGCGACAAAACTGCAGAAAAGCTGCGAAGAATTAAAGTAGAAACAATTGGAGATCTAGCCGTACATCCTGTCCTTGAATTAAAGCGCCTGCTCGGTATTAATGGGGAGCGTCTGCAAAATCGTGCAAATGGCGATGATCAACGCCCTGTTGATCCTGATGCAGTTCATGAATTTAAAAGTATCGGTACTTCTACTACTTTACCCGAAGATACTACAGATGATCAGGAAGTGCGCAGTGTGCTGCGAAAGTTAACACATAAAGTGGAAGCACGCATGAAAAATAAAAAAGTGCTCGCACAGAATGTACAACTTATGATTCGTTATCATGACAGAAAAACCGTTACAAGAAGCCGGCAATTAAAGGAGTTCATACAATCAGCCGAAGATTTGTTCCAAGTTTCTTTACAGCTCTTTGATGAACATTGGAATCAGGAACCAATACGCCTGCTTGGAATAACAGCTCAAGATCTAGCTGAAAAATCTGAAATTACCCAGCAGCTCGATTTATTTAATTATGAACAATATGCAAGCAAAGAGAAGTTATATAAGGCCATAGATGATCTAACTGAAAAGTATGGAAGCAACCCATTTCAGCCGTTGTCAGCTCCTCAGAACAACACGGTTACCACCAGCTTTCAAAAGGACTTCCTGGATGATTTTAAAAAATAAACCTCACAATAATTACAAAGAGACAGGAGAGTATGACTCCTGTCTCTTTTCTCATACTAAGAGTGAAGGGAGGATATTTATATGGGTAAAGATCGACAAGAGAAGAAATTAAAAAATTCAAGAAGAGTAGAATCTGACCGAGATCAGCAATTAAGCTATCCTGGGGCTACTTCTATGGAAGGGCCAGAAGAAGCAAGAAAACGAAAATAACTTTAATTTGATTAGGAGGGTAAAGCGATGTCACCAAGAAAAAAAGGACCTAAACAGCAAGACAGACCTAATTTGCCCACAGGACCCGATCAGCCTTATGGCACTCCTATAGAGGGATCTCATAAAGTTAAAAACCAAAACCATTCCCGTCAAAATCAGAAAACCTCCCATGATATGTAATATATAGTATTAAAGGCAGCTCAGCTGCCTTTTATATTGGGTTCATTAAACATTCATGCAAGTATTTCATAATAACATTATTATGTTAATACGGTTAGTTGAAGACTCGATTTCGAGATAACTCTGGCCCGTTGCCAAAAAATGAGGAGAGCGGCTACGGAAAAAACTCACTTTCCTGCGGCCTTACATGACGTAGGGTCGATCGAAGTGCCACAGGACATGGCGACTTTAGTCGATCCTCCTTTTACCATGAGCCTTGGTCTCTGTCACTCCCTATGGGGTCTCAGATCCCGCAGGGCTGTTAAGCCCGAGGAAGCTCACCTCAGAAGAGGTTCGACTAAGAACGCCACATCGTATGGCAACGTCGAACGACCCTGCGTCGTGCAGGGCCGGAAGGCGAAATGTCTCGAAACTGAGTCTTAAAAAACGGGAGCTTATCTTTAATAAGTTATAAATAGCCTTAATAGGGTTGCTTCGTCAAGTAATTTCTCGTATGAGAACAGTAGTATGACATATACTATTTTCAAATTGCAAAGTAAATGTGATTTCGCAATTTGACTTTACTTAGAAGGGATCGCCCTTGTATGGACAAACAGGAAACAACTGATAACAAAAAGATTCAGTGGTGGCAGCTCTCCTTAATTGGAGTAGGGTGCACAATTGGTACAGGTTTTTTCCTTGGTTCTGCTTTGGCATTGAAAAGAGGGGGGCCAGCCGTACTTCTCATCTTTTTGCTTGCTGCTATCGGAACATATGTAGTGTTCGATGCCTTATCAGCTATGACGGCCGAGGATCCACAGAAAGGTTCCTTTCGTGCTTATGCTAAAAAAGCTTATGGGAGATGGGCAGGCTTTAGCAACGGATGGGTGTATTGGTCTTCTGAATTGCTTATAATGGGGAGTCAGTTGACAGCTTTAGCCATATTTGCTCAATTTTGGTTTCCTAATGTCCCGCTTTGGGTTTCTTCAAGTGTATTTGGGGTTTTGGGGATCGGGGTTATTATTACCGGTGTTTCGGGGTTTGAAAGATTTGAGAATATATTTGGCGTTATGAAAATAGCGGCAATTTTAATGTTTATTATTATTGCATTCCTAGCTGTAGGAGGAGTTTTGAAAGGCGGCCAGCCTGACCCATCATTCACATGGGATAATAAAGGATTACTTCCACTTGGTTTAACTGGACTATGGGCTGCGTCTATTTACGTATTTTACAGTTTTGGTGGAATTGAAGTTATGGGTATTATGGCAAATGAACTAAAAAATCCGAAAGATGCTCCTAAGTCGGGAACATTTATGCTTTCATTACTTACAACTATTTATGTAGTATCCATAGGCCTCGCACTATGGCTTGTCCCTTATACGAAATTTAACGGTGATGAAAGTCCATTTATTACCGCTTTAAGTAAGTATGATCTATCTTTTGTACCCCATGCATTTAATGGAGCTTTAATAATTGGAGGTTTTTCCACTATGGTAGCCTCATTGTACGGGATCACAACCATATTAACCTCTTTGTCAGAAGATGGAGATGCTCCTAAATTCTTCTCTAAGACAGGTCCTAGAAAAGTTCCTTATTATGCCGTATTGCTAACTATCGGGGGGTTAATTGCTTCAATAATAGTTGCTTTACTGCTCCCAGAGAAAATATATGAATATTTAACCACAGCTGCCGGTCTTATGCTCTTATACATCTGGCTGTTTATCCTGTTTTCTTATAATAAAATTATGGAGTTAACTTCATTTAAACGTGTAAAAAGACTGATAGGGTTAGTGTTAATTTTGCTTGCAGTTTCGGGAACTTTATTAAATAAAACAAGTCGAATAGGTTTCTTTGTAAGCTTAGGGTTTTTACTGGTTATAGGTATTGTAACTATGATTATGAAAAAGAAATGGAAGCATTTAGAAGCCGAAGAGTAATTGGAATGCTTGAAAACCAAAATAAACAGCAAATCCTAATAAACTTAAACCTGATAGAGTTGAGATTACTCTGAGCAGGCTGGGTGTTAAAACTTTTCTAAAGCCACTTGACACAGAAGCCATAAATACATCCCAGATCATTAAACCTAGAAGGACAGCACCTCCATAAAGAAGAACCTGAGCCATGTTATAACGATGAATGGTGTCAGCGAGAATGCTCCCATAAATACCCAGCCAGAAAAGAATGGATAATGGATTTGTAATTGCAAGCAGGAAGCCATTTGTGAACGTTTTCTTTAAAGATTCTCTACTTCTCAACTCCCTAATCCCAATTTCTTTTGTACCTTTAAAACTCTCGAAAGCCGTATAAAATAATACAAATGCTCCGAATAACCACAGAAATGATTTCATAAAAGGAATTTCTAAAAAATGAACCACTCCAAAAAACACACAAAGGATAAAAAATAAATCAGCAACAATAGATCCTAACCCAATAGCCCAGGAATGGAGGAAACCATTTTTGATTCCCTGGTCGATTTGTGCAGCGTTTATAGGACCGATTGGCGCGGCAAGCGATAACCCTAGCAAAATGTAACTAAAAAAAACCCCCATCACGACACTCCTTCTTGAATGGCTTGTCCTATATATATTCAGTGTCGGAAAAGATTATGTAACATAGAGAAGGAAAGAGGTGTAAATAAACCACTGTTCTCAAGGAACAGTGGTTTATACGTTCAGTTGGAAGCTTGATACGTTTCTACAATTAGACGCAGCAAATCGCTAGCCCGCTGAATTTCTTTCTGGTCAGTTTTAGAATTTAGGTCAGGGTCATGTATTAATTCATTGAGAGCCTCTTCAGCTATCTTCACATGCTGCTGTGCTTCTGCAACCCCGGTTTGATTCTCCTGCATCCGCTCAACTGCTTGTTTAGCCTGGGTCAACTGTTCTGTTACGTATTCAAAATGATCGAGGGGCATAACTTTTCCTCCTGTCTTTATCGTTAATTTAACTATAATTTCATTATTTATACCCCCTTAAATCGTTTAATCATTATAATTAATTTTGAATGTTTACATACTAAGAAAAAGGAGGTAATGACATGGCGGAACAAATCATCGCTGTCAGGAAAAATGAAGAGGGAAGTATTGTGGAAATGAAGTTATCATCAGGAAGAATAGTGGATTATCACGAGGCTCATCAATTGGCCAGAAATGGAGAACTGGAGCATGTGAATCTAATTCGAGGGAAAGATGGAGAAGATCATTTGCGAAGTCAGCCAGATGGGAAAATCGACAATAATTTAGATAATCTTCCATCGTTCTAATTTAATGTATAATTAATAATAAAAGATCAAGAGCGTGATCTTTAATAATCACGCTCTTGATCTTTCTATGCTTAACCGAGAACCTTCTTGATGATAGTTAATCCAAAAGAGGAGCCTGGATACCTGAATTTCTGGTCGAACTTTGTCGTTTGTTTCGTAATACTCTTCAAATGGGTGAAGGTGTCAAAACTTGCTTGTCCGTGATAACTTCCCATTCCACTCTCTCCAACTCCTCCAAAAGGAAGGTGGGGGTTTAAAATATGGTATAGGGTGTCATTAATACAGCCGCCTCCAAATGGAATGGAGGTCATAATTTCTTCCTGCTCTGCTTCGCTTTCTCCGAAGTAATAGAGAGCTAGTGGTTTTGGACGGCTATTCACTTGGCTGATCACCTCTGATAAATGATCAAACGCCAATATCGGAAGAATGGGACCGAATATTTCCTCCTGCATGACAGGGTCAGACCAATTCACCTGGTCCAGAATAGTAGGTTCAATCATTTGACGCTTTTCATCTAAAGAGCCACCGGAAACCACCGTTCCTGCATCTAGATAGGAAGAAATTCGGTCAAAGTGCTGGTCGTTCACAATTTTTACATAATCTGGATTCTCCAAAGGCCGCTCCCCATAAAATTCATGGATATATTTTTTCATGGCCTTAATCAGTGGTGCTTTAACTTCATGGTGGACGAGCAAGTAATCAGGAGCAATGCATGTTTGGCCAGCATTCGTAAATTTACCCCATACAATTCGTTTGGCAGCAAGGTCGATCGCTGCGTCTTTATTAACAATTGCGGGACTCTTACCACCCAGTTCTAAAGTCACGGGGATTAATTGTTTACTGGCCTTCTCCATAATCTTTCTTCCTACAGGAACGCTCCCCGTAAAAAAGACATAATCAAGTGGCTGTTCCATTAGTTCTTGCGTTACTTCTTTACCCCCTTCGACTACAGCAATGTAGTTAGGCGAAAAGTACTGTTCTACCATTTTTTTAATGACCCACGAAACTGTTGGAGTAAGTTCAGATGGTTTAATGATAACGGTATTACCTGCCGCAATAGCCCCGAGCACTGGAGCCAGGGCCAGTTGAAACGGGTAGTTCCAGGGAGCGATGATAAGAACCGTTCCGTAAGCTTCCTTATAAATCAAATTTTTAGAACCTTTATGGGTTAAAGGTGCTTTGACCTTTTGAGGAGCCATCCATTGTTTAAGGTGTTTTAGATGGTGATCAATTTCGCTTTTCAAAAGCGCGATTTCTGAAACGTACGCTTCAAATTCAGATTTATTTAAATCAAATTTCAATGCCTCAATGATCGGTTTTTCAAACGTGCGAATCATTTTTTTCATGCGCAAAAGCTGATCCCTTCGGAACTGATAACTTCTTGTGTGACCTTCTTCATACCACCGTTTTTGCTGTTGAACAACGGTTTGCATCACAATTTCCTCCTTCACGTAATACGTGTAATTGGGTACTGAAAAAAATCATACGCGATTTTTGTATGAGCAAATATATCTCTTGCTTCTGTTTCAAGCTGCTTCAGTGCGCTCCCCTGATAGCGTGAGGAGATATGATTGAGAATAAGCTCTCTTACATTTGCTTCTTTGGCAAGAGTAGCGGCCTGATGTACCGTGGAGTGAAAGTAATCATAGGCCATTTGATTTTCATCACTGGCGAAAGTAGCTTCATGAACAAGTACATCTGAATCTTTAACTTTATATTTTAAATCAGGGATGTAACGAGTATCTCCGAGAATTGATACTTTTCTACCTTTTTTAGGAGGTCCTAAAACATCTTTTCTATAAATGACCTGTCCATTATCCAAGCGCGTTTGAGATTGACTTTTAATTAATTGGTAAATGGGTCCAGGGTCAAGACCCAGCTCTTTAAGTTTAGATGGTTTTAGTTCCCCGATTTTGTCTTTTTCCGTTAGAACATAACCATAGCTTTCCAGTCCGTGCTGCAGGGAAATGGCTTCGACTACAAACTGGTCGTCTTCAAATAGAATGCCTTCTTCGACTTCCTCAACATAAAGAGGATAGCGCAAATGTGTGCCGCTAATCTGCAGACTGATATCGATGTACTCTTTTAATCCCCTCGGGCCGTAAACGGTTACAGGAGTTTCGCCCCCCTGGAAAGAACGGCTGCTCAGCAGGCCGGGAAGCCCGTAAATATGATCACCGTGAAGGTGAGTAATAAATATAACCTCGATTCTTCTTGGTCTTAGATTTGTATGTAAGATCTGTTGCTGCGTTCCTTCTCCGCAATCAAATATCCAAGTGGTTCCACGTTCTTCCAACATGCGGAGGGCAAGGGAAGAAACATTTCTTTCCTTTGACGGAACCCCGGATCCTGTACCTAAAAAAAATAGTTCCATTTAGAACTCCCTCCTACTAATCACATCATACCACCTCAAGCCTTTTAACACACTTCCTATAAGAGAAATGTTACCTATGAATGTTCAATCAATATAGGGAGAGGCTATTTTAAACATGGTTATTAATTTTTTGTAGTTTTCCTATTATAGACTTGTCTTTTGGAAGATACGAATTGAAGTTATTAATTAAAATAGCTTTTTTAAGTCCTGCATGAGTCAGGGTCACAGGAGTTTGCTGATATAAAATGATTTACCACGCTCTGGTATATTGTCTTGGTCCTTCAAGTTTGTACCCAAGTTCATCTGCTGCTTGTTTTGGCCAGTAAGGGTTTTTTAACAGTGCCCGTGCTAAGAAGATAAGATCCGCGCGTTCATTTCGTAAGATTTCTTCTGCCTGGTTACCGCTTGTAATCAGTCCAACCGCTCCGGTGTCAATTCCTGCTTCAACTTTAATCTTCTCGGCATATTTAACTTGATAACCCGGATATGGATCGATAGGTGCGGGCACTACTCCGCCAGAGCTCACATCAATCAAATCAACACCTTGAGCTTTCATTTTTTCAGCAAAGTAAATAAAATCCTCCATTTTATTTCCATTTTCATGATATTCTGCGCCTGAAATTCTAACGAACAATGGTCCTGTCCATGTTTCTCGCACAGCATCAATGATTTCGGATAAGAATCTATAACGTTTCTCACGTGAACCACCATATTTATCACTCCGGAAATTGGTGAGAGGAGACAAAAACTGGTTAATTAAATATCCATGCGCCCCGTGGAGCTCAATAACATCAAACCCTGCCTCTTTTGCACGTTTCGCCCCTTCTTTAAAAGATTGAACCGTCGAACTTACTTGCTGTTCATCCATTTCCACAGGTGTTTTTAGGGACTCACTAAAGGGTGCAGCGCTTGGAGCATATATCTCACTATCCAAATTAGCTTTCCGGCCTGCATGAGCAAGCTGGATTCCGGCTTTTGCTCCATGCCGGTGAATGGCTTCAGTCAAAGTAGATAGACCTTCATTATGATTATCAGACCAGATTCCAAGGTCTTCATGTGATATTCGTCCTTCAGGAGTCACCGATGTGGCTTCAGTCATAACAAGACCAACTTGGCCGGCAGCTCGGCTTTCATAATGGGCTAAGTGAAAAGGTTGAGTATGACCATCCTGATTATGTGAAGAATACATACACATAGGTGACATAACTATCCTGTTTTTAAGAGTCACATTTTTGATTGTATAGGGTGAAAATAATAAGTTTTTCAAAACTATTCCTCCTCAGAGTTGCGATAATATTTCTTAAGCTCCTTTAATGAATAGTGACTGCCACGCCATACAATACCGCCTCTAAGAAAGGTTAGAAGCAGTGCTCTAGAGAGCATATAAATAAATAACACAGCGAAAATGGGCAGTCCGAAAACAATCCAGTTGGAATATGTAGTAAGATGCCGCATGGTTAACGCATATAAATAAAATAACAAAACGATGGTAAAAGCACTAATCATTTGAAGTGGAAGACGGCTGCTCCAAATGGTGATAAACGGAAGAAGTTGAGAAGTAAATACACCTGCGATGGCTAGTAGAGCAAACAAAACAGAATAATTTAAGCCGGCAAACGCGTTTTTTTCGAAACCTTTGAAAGCAGATGGAAGATCAGGATACCACTCCACAGACAAGCTTCGTAGTGCGGTCACAAGGCTCTGTCTGTAGCCTGAATTCTTGATGCGCTGACCCATAGCAAGATCATCATCCGGACGTAAACGAATCGCATGGTGGCCTCCGATGCCCTGGTAGCAGGCGTTAGTCAGGAGTTGAAAAGCACCTACACCCATGCCCCCTTTTTTAGAGGGATGATTAGCTGTCCAGGGTCGTTTTAAATATCCAAATCCAAAAAGAAAGAAGGAAATTAACCCTTTTAGAAAAAAAGAACCGGCCCTGAGATTGGGGGCAGCGGTTAAATGATCCAGGTTTTCATTTTTTAAGAAGGTGATGGCTTGGGAGACGACATTTCCATGGAAGGAGATGTCCGCATCTGTAAACAATAAGTAAGTGCCCTTAGCCTGTTGCGCTCCTATGTGCAGGGCGTGGTTCTTACCCAGCCATCCAGATGGTAATGTCTCAATCGTGATAGAGTGTACATTTGCATGATGAACAGCGAGATTTTCGATAATGGAGCCAGTCGAGTCAGTTGAGCGATCATTAACGGCGAGGATTTCAAGATTTACGTATTTTTGACCCAGAAGGGTTTCGATAGTCTGTTTAATGGATTTTTCTTCATCTTTAGCAGCAATAATAACGGAAATCATTGAGTTTTCATCCCTGAAGGGTAGATGGTCAATTGCAGGCAGGGTTTTAAATCCTTTATGAAAATCAACAAGGACGATGACCCAAAATAAGAAGATAATCGTTAATAGCCAGAACATTAGAAGAACCCTTTCCTGTTGTTATGAATAAGCTTTCGATATTCCAGTGCCTGGTTAGGAAAATCAGTAAAAATACCGTCAATTCCTAATTGATAGCATTTCTTCATATGAGAAGGGCGATTGACCGTATAGACGCGCAGATTTAACTTTTCTTTATGGCAGCTTTTGACTAACTTTTTATCTAATAAACGATGCTTAACATGAAGAGCATCTGCTCCTAAAGACTTTGCATAGTCTGGGAGGTTAATCATCTTAGTAGAGGTTAGAAAAGCCGTTTTAATTGAAGGGTTAATCTGCTTCATACGGAGAATGGTGTCAGAATTAAAACTGGAAATAACGGTCCGTTCGACCACCTCATATTTTTTTAGCGCTTCATATACAATTCTTTCAATGTCTTTATATTCAATTACATTAGTTTTTAATTCTGCATTAAGAAACATAGGCTGCTCCTTGAACCAGCGAAGGAATTCGTCTAATGTTACAATATAACAATCAGAAAATTCTGGGGAAAACCAGCTTCCAGCATCAAGCAGGCGCAGTTCTGTGTATGTATAATCCTGTACAAATCCCGTGCCATTTGTTGTCCTGCGTAAGTTTTCATCATGAATAAGCACTGGAATTTGATCTTTTGTTAACTGAATGTCTGTTTCAATCCCTTCGGCTTGAGCGGAGCGCGCTAATTCGAAAGCGGGCATAGTATTTTCCGGTGCAAGGGAGCTTGCTCCCCGGTGAGCGTAAATAAGCGTTGTATTCATAAAGTTCACCTCTCATTCAGGTTGGACCTTGAGTTTGATTGTGTTCGAAAAACCAGAAAAAGTCAATAAGGAGTGTAAAACATGGGACAGTGGCAGACAAAAAAGCAGTTAACCGATCTACTATGTTCACTAGTGGAATATCCAAGTATTACAGGGAGTAATGCTGAGATCGCAGTTATTGAATACTTATATTATATTTTAGAAGATCGTAAATATTATCAGGCTCATCCTGAACACTTAAATCTTCATCCTTTGGATGACGGGCGACAGCTGTTAACTGCCCTTGTAAAACAAGGAGAAGCAAAAGATACAATCGTTCTTATTGCCCACGCAGATGTGGTAGGCGTCGAAGATTATGGATCCTGGCAGAATCTGGCTTTTCATCCAAAAGAACTAACACAGGAGCTTCATAAAAACCCTGGAGTACTACCTAAGGATGCAGCCAAAGATTTATTGACAGGAGAGTGGTTGTTCGGCCGTGGAATTATGGATATGAAAGCAGGATTAACCTTGCACCTTTCACTACTGGAAAAAGCAATGGAAGGCGAGTTTGATGGAAATTTACTACTTGTAGCCGTACCTGATGAGGAAGTAAATTCAGAAGGAATGCTAGCTGCTTTGCCGGCTCTTGCAGAGATGAAAGATAAAGAAAATCTGAATTATAAAACAGCCATCAATGGAGAGCCAATGTTTAGCAAATACCCTGGTGATCCAGCTAATTACCTCTATACGGGATCGATTGGAAAAACGCTTCCTGGTTTCTTTTGTTACGGGAAAGAAACACATGCCGGTGAACCTTTCGCTGGTCTAAATGCTAACTTGATGATTAGCTATATTGCTCAGGAGATGGAGTTGAACGAAACTTTTATTGAGCAGGTAGATGGAGAGAGAACACCCCCTCCTATTAGTCTGATGCAGCGTGACTTAAAGCATCATTATTCCGTTCAAACGCCTCAGTCTGCTGTAGCTATGTATAATGTTTTATATATGAAGCAGACGATTGAACAGTTGAACGAAAAATTGTTACTGGCTGCTCAGCGTGCGCGCGCTAAAATTATCAACCATTACCACCATCAGGCCTCTTTTTATTTAGAAGGCACGCAAACGTCGAATTTTTCACCGGAAATTCAGATTCTGACTTACGAACAATTGTACAAAGAAGCAGTAGACCGGTATGGAACGAGGGAAGTGGAGCGTCGTCAAAATCGTTTAATTAATCAACGAGATGAAGGGGACCGTGATTTTTCTACCAGTCTTGTGCAAAATCTTGCTTCATTATGTAAAGATATCAGTCCAATGATTGTTTTATTCTACAGCCCTCCTTTCTATCCATCTGTGTCTTCTCACCATGACCCGCTTATTCAAAGCGGCGCGAAAAAGGCTATTGATACAGCTCGCAACAAATTTGGGGTAAACTTGACTGAAGTGGAATATTTCACAGGGCTTTCCGATTTGAGCTTTATTGGACCAGTATCGATGAAATCTTCCATTGATCATTTACTTAATCAGATGCCTATACAAGGAAAAGGATATGAATTGCCTGCTAAAATTATGGAAACCATTACGATGCCTATCATTAATATTGGGCCACGTGGCAGAGACGCCCACCAGTGGACGGAGCGACTTGAATTAACTTACAGTTTTGATAAGCTTCCAAAGATCTTAACGGAAACAATCCATCATTTTTTTAATTCATAAAAATGTCCGGATGCTGCCAGCATCCGGACGTTTGTCGTGTTAATTGTTCGGTTCATAAAAGAATCCTGCATCTGGACCAATCGGATATCCAGTCAGCATCCATATGAACAGCATAACGACCCAAATAATAAAGAAACCAATAGAATAAGGGAGCATGGTCGAAATCAGGGTTCCGATTCCTACATTTTTATCGTACTTTTGAGCAAAAGCAATTACAATGGCGAAGTATGGCATCAATGGTGAAATAATGTTTGTAGTTGAATCGGCAATTCTATACGCTAAAGTAGTCAGCTCAGGTGAGTAGCCAAGCTGCATCATTAACGGAACAAAAACCGGTGCCATAATCGCCCATTTTGCGGATGAGCTTCCTATAAACAAGTTAATGAAAGCCGCCACAAATATGAACGCGATAATCAAACCAATTCCATTCAAACCAATAGCATCCAAGAATTCCGCTCCACTTACAGCGATTACTTTCCCCATGTTGGTATGCGTGAAATAAGCAACAAATTGCCCTGCCGTGAAAGCTAGAACAATATACATTCCCATGGTCGCCATAGTTTCTGACATTTGATTGGCGACATCTTTATCATTCTTAATTTCCTTTGTTATCTTTCCATACACCAAACCGGGAATAAAGAAAATGAGCAGGATAATGGGCACAAGACTATGGAAGAAAGGGGAGGCAAGAAAGTCATCAGGATTTCTCATAGGACCCCAAGAAGGGACGACGAGAAGAGACAACAGTCCGATTGTGATGATCAGCGCCAGAAGTGCTCCAAGCATTCCTTTCTTTTCAAGTTTTGTTACATAGTTGACCTCTTCTTCAACTCCACCCTGGTAATTTCCAAGTCTTGGTTCAACAAGTTTATCTGTTATGAGTGTCCCAACAAGAGTAAGCACAAAAACAGACACTATCATAAAATAATAGTTCATGGTGTAAAGAATGTTTTCTGCGTATGCAGGGTCAATGGTTTTGGCGGCCTCTTTTGTTAACTCACCGAGTAAGGGATCCAGCGAAGTAAGGAGTAAGTTAGCGCTGAACCCTGCGGATACACCGGCAAATGCTGCGGCTAATCCTGCTAAAGGATGACGGCCTAAACCAGCAAATAGGACAGCACCGAGAGGCGTGAGCACCACGTAACCTGCGTCTGCAGCCATGCTTGACATGATACCTCCAAATACCAGAGCAGCCGTCATTAAGGAACGTGGCACAGATGTAACCAGCCCTCTTAGCATTGCGCTGATAAGACCGGACCTTTCAGCCACTCCAATTCCGAGCATCGTAACTAGAACGGTTCCGAGTGGAGCGAAACCTACAAAGTTCTCTACCATACTTTCAAAAATGTATTTGATTCCTTCGCTAGATAATAAATTGGTAACTTCAAGAGTATCTCCCGTTGCAGGATCTTCTACTTGAATACCAAGGGTTGAAAAAATCCAGGATGCTAGTATGACAAGAAAAGCAAATATAGCAAATAACGTTACTGGGTGGGGGAGTTTGTTACCCACATGTTCAATCCAGTCCAGTATCCGAACGGTACGACTTCTATTTTCTTGGTGTTCCATGAGTTTCCTCCTTAATATGACAAGACTGAAAATTTTACAATAACGCGTTAAAGTATAATAGCTTAAGACATAGATTTGAAGACTTCTTGAAAATGTTTCACTAGAAAGAATATTATAAATTAAAAAAATAGTAGTGATATTTTTGAAATCAACAGGAATATATCAACAAAGCGTGCTACAATGATTATAAAATGAATGTTCATTCAGTTTGGAGGATTCCGAATGAAAACCTTAAGAGATGCTATTTACCAAATAACACTTCCAACCCCTTATGCAGTGGGAGACGTACACCTCTACTTACTAAAAGGCGAGCGACTCACCCTGGTAGATGCAGGTGTGAAAACCGATGCTGCTTGGAATGAATTAATAATTCAATTAAAAGAACTTGGATACAGCCCCGGTGATATAGATCAAATTGTACTAACGCATCACCATCCAGATCATATGGGATTGATCGAACATTTTCCTAATCTGACGACAGTTGCTGCTCACCCGAAGTTAAGACCATGGCTTGAAAGGGAAGAATCTTTCTTTTTGAGATACGAGGAATTTTTTTACCGTATGTATAAAGAATCTGGGGTGCCGGAGCAGTATTTAGGGTTGCTCAAATCCCTTCGTAAACCTTTGAAATGGAGCGCAGAAGGCAAATTGACAATTGAACTGGTGGAAGGAGACAGGATTCCAGGGCACGAGGAGTGGGTAACAATAGAGACCCCCGGACATGCTCAGAGTCATATTTCGTTTTATCGACAAGCTGATGGATCTTTTATTGGCGGTGATCATCTGCTTGCTCATATCTCTTCCAACCCCCTGTTAGAACCACCATATGGCATGGAAAAAGACCGTCCCCGCCCCCTTCTGCAATACCGGGCTTCTCTGGGAAAATTATTGGATAAAAATATTCAAATGGTTTATCCGGGGCACGGAAAGACGTTTCAGAACACAGATGAACTAGTCATTCAGCGTCTTAAAAAGCAAGAGGAGCGTGCACTTAAAGTCCTGAATATGTTTGAAGAAAAGAGATTATGTGCATATGATGTATGCAGGCATTTGTTTCCTAAACATATAGAAAGTCAGTTTGGTCTGACGATGTCTGAAACGATTGGCCAGTTGGATTACTTAGAAAACAAAAAAGCAGTGGTCGCCGAATTTTCGGGTGAACAAAAATATTATTATGTAAACAGGTGATGGTTATATGAATGAATTGGTCAAAGATAAAAAAGTTTTAATAACGGGAGCTTCAAGTGGAATTGGTAAGTATTTAGCTATTCATGTGGCGCGCGAAGGAGGCATACCTATTTTAGTTGCCAGGTCTGCCGATCGCCTTGCCATTATCAAAGAAAAAATAGAAGCTGTATTTTCCGTACCTTGTTACTGGTACAAAGCTGATTTATCTAACGATGCCGAATGGAAAGATGTTATTGATCAAATATGTTACGATCATGGATCGATTGATGGATTGATCAACAATGCAGGGATGGCTGTTTTCGATCTGGTCTCAGAAGCAAAGTGGCAGGATATCGATCGAATGCTTTCCATTAACGTAAAATCCTTATTCCGAACTACTCATCAACTGCTCCCTCATTTCCTGCAGCAAGGGAGAGGACACATAGTTAATATCGCTTCTCAAGCTGGCAAAATAGCGACTCCAAAGTCCTCTGTTTATGCCGCTACCAAACATGCTGTCATAGGTTTTACCAATGGGCTTAGGATGGAAGTGGAAAGTCAGGGAGTCTATGTGACTTCTGTGAACCTGGGGCCAGTACGTACAAATTTCTTTAATCAGGCAGACCCTACAGGAGCCTATGAAAAAGCAGTAGATCGATTTATGCTGGATCCAAATAAAGTAGCGGCTGAAGTAGTTGGTCATTTATTTACTCAGCAGAGAGAGATTAATATGCCTGGCTGGATGAATTCGGGCAGTAAAATGTATTCTCTCGCCCCTGCTTTTTTGGAAAAAGCAATGGAACGCCAATTTAATAAAAAATAATGGTTCTGCGTTTCCGGTGGGTGTCCGTATTTAACGGAACCCTGAATTTGTTCCCGTCATAATATTTCTAAAAATACCACAGCCTGTTAATATTGGAGAATGATAAATGCTTAGGTTATACTGTTAGCATTAGTAATAGAAATTACTCTGCCGTCAGCGAAACACTGGTGGATAACATCCTGCCGAATGAGCAAGAGAATTGCCATAGGGTAATCATTTTTTTATGATAGTGTTAGGAGGGATCGATAATGAAGTTACGTATCACAGATGAGGCCAAAAATAAGCTTGAAGATATTAAAGATCCTAGTCGCCCGATTATTCGACTGTATTATGATACAGAAGGGTGTGGATGTGGAGTAAACGGACTCCCCACCATCCGGTTTACCGATCAAATTCTGAATACAGATAACTTGGTAGTAAATGCAGAATACAAAGTGATCATTGATCATCAACAAGCCACTTTCTTTAAGCCGGATATGAAACTGGATTTCATTAAAAACAGCTTCCGCCTTTCAAGTCCTGATGGGATTCTTAATCCTATTATCTCTCCAAAAGATGTGAAAGAAGTCCAGGCCGTATGAGTAAGAAAGAACAAAGAGAAGGATCACTAAGTGACCATTTAAATGAAGATGTATTAACTCAGCTTCGTTTAAAAAAATCTGAACTAAAACAAAGCGAAGCCGAACGTCAGGAGCAGGAAAAGCAGAAGCGCCTTGAAGAAAGAAAGAAAAAAGAAGCAAATAAAAGCTTTGAAGAACTTCTGAATGAAAGTGAACTTGATTGGAAAACATTTAAAAAGTAGGCCTCCATTTATTGAATGGAAGCCTACTTTTTTAAACCTTAGATTGGATCTTATAATTGACTTTATACTAAAACAATACATAAGAAGCGACAAAGTAAATTAAAGTCATGAGAAGAGATGGTGCCGCATAACGCCAGTGACTTCTCATACTATCTGGGCGTATAAGCAGAAAGATCATAATTAATGTCATAACGACTCCAAGACATGCAATAAATATATGAGAAGCCTGGACAGAAGCGAGGATAGCTCCCTCTCTATATAACAAGTCGGTCAAAGCTAACAGTTGAATATTAAACAAATTACTTCCAAGTATGGAACCAATGGCCATATTATAATTGGCCAGCCTGAAGGCAGCGTACACAGCCACAAGTTCAGGCAGGGAAGTTGAGGCTGCAATTAGAAAGCTGCCAACAAAACTCGCATCAAGTCCTGATGCTTCAGCCATCCTGTCACCTGAAACAGATAAAGCACTTCCAGAAATAAAAACAATGACAGAAGCAATAATAAAACCAATAACAGCTGCTTTCAGCGAGTAATCTTTAGTTTGCCCTTCTTCTTCTTTTTCGGATTCTCCTCCAGATAGAAACTTCATACTGAATATATAAAGAAGGACAATGACGATCATCTCAATACCCACCCCGAAAATTGCGATCGAACCAGGCATCCAGAGAGAGAGAATAATAATGAGAAGGAAAAATAAGCCAAAAGAGGCCGAAGGAATATTTTCCTTATTATTTACTTTTTGAAATAACCGTTGCCTTCTATAAATAATATCCATGCTGGCAAGGATGAGCAGATTAAATACATTACTTCCCAGCATATTACCAACCGCTATATCTGGATTGTCAATATAAACAGCGGTTAAGCTTGTTGTTAATTCCGGGAGTGAAGTAGCTCCGGCGATTAAAAAAGTTCCGACTGCAGCTCCGCTCAAGGAAGATTTCTTGCTAATAACGTCCCCGAACTGGTTGAGGTAGACAGCACTAACTACCACAACAGCTGCAGCAAGGATGAATACAAAATAAATCATATCGTTTCTCCTTTCTGCCAGAACATAAAAAACCCTGGCACAAAAATATTGTACCAAGGTCTTGCGTACTAAGCAGAACTTAGTCCAATGAACCAGGTATAAAGAATACCGTATTGACGGTTCATTAGCCGATATCCGGTCGCTACTCCCCTTGTTACTACTAATATAGCTTGAGCAGATAAAAGAGTCAAAGATTAAGTTCTTTTAAAAATGAGAAAAGATAAGAATTCATCATCATCACCAAGCTTCTGTTTGCTCGTAGCCTCTTTAGAAAAGATTTTCTTCTAGATGTAAATTGTATTATATTGGAATTTGAAGGATCCAATGTTATACTGAACTTAATTAAATATTGAAACAAGCTCTACTAGGGGTGCCTTCGGGCTGAGACAAATACGTTTGAACCCTAGAACCTGATCTGGACGATACCAGCGTAGGAAAGTAGAGGATGTAGCACATGTATTTACAAATACTTGCTATACAACCGCTTCCCTATGGGGAGCGGTTTTTTTATGGAAAAGGAAGTGGATTAGGTTTGAAGCGGGAACTTCATGTACTCTCAGATGGAAAAAAAGAATTGGATGAATTCTGCCAGATGGCCCTATCAATACAATCCGCAGCCACGGCTATACACCTTCGTGAAAAGCATCGGCCGGAAGAAGAAATACAGAAATGGGTCCATACACTTATAAAAGAAGGAATTTCAAGCACAAAAATCATTGTAAACTCTCATTACTCGGTAGCTGGAAGATGGGGAGCAGCAGGAGTTCAACTTCCAGAAGACGGGCCTTCCCCGGAGACTGTGAAAAGACTCTATCCTGAACTGAGAGTAGGCTGTTCCATTCATGGATTGGAAGCAGGATACCAAAAAGAAAGGGAAGGTGCTGATTACCTCCTTTTTGGAAATGTTTATCAGACCGAAAGTAAGTCGGGTCTTAAGGGTAAAGGCGTAAAGTCATTAGAATCATTAACCGAAGCGGTTTCCATACCAGTGATAGCTATTGGAGGTATTCACATATCAAATTTGGAAAGAGTTCTTCAAACTAAGGTATCCGGAATAGCTGTGATGTCTTCCATTGCTGAAGCACACAACCCTGGGGAGAAAGCCTGGAGGTTTCAAACAAGGATGCAAAGGAGTTGTTATCATGCCTAAGAAGTACGACACGATCATACTTGGTGGGGGAGTCATAGGCTGTTCTACAGCTTTTTATCTATCGAAGAAAGGACAGCATGTTTTAGTTCTGGAGAAAGGGTCCCTTGGGCAAGAAGCTTCCAGTGCAGCTGCAGGAATGCTCGGGGTCCAAACGGAGTTGGAAGAGGAAAGCCCTATATATGAACTAGCGCGTAAGAGCCGGGAGATGTTTCCAAACTTAGCAGTAGAGTTAAAGGACCGGACTGGAATAGACATTGGGCTTTCACAAAAGGGAATAATCAGACCAGCTTTTACGGAAGAACAGAGAGTTCGTTACCGGGAAATTGCTGCAAATCAAAAGCTGAAAGGTGAAGAATCATCCTGGAAAGATAGAGAAGAATTAGTTGAAATGGAACCATGTCTGACAGATTCATTAGTTGGAGGTTTATGGTTTCCAAAAGAAGGGCATGTGTCAGCTCCAGACCTTACCCGGGCTTTTACGAGGGCTGCAGCTGTAAACGGAGTGACTTTTCGTGAATCTACTGATGTCTATCAGTTGATAAGTAAACAAAATCAAGTAGTAGGAGCAGCTACAGACGCCGGGGATTTTTATGGAAGTTCCGTTCTAGTGGCTGCCGGAGCATGGAGTCGTCGTTTTTTACCTGGTAAAGAACAGGCTTTATACCCTGTAAAGGGAGAGGCTCTTGCGGTTAAAACAGAAAAATCTATACTCCATACAACCATCTTTACAGATGATTGCTATCTTGTTCCGAAAAAAGGCGGAGAAATTATTGTTGGAGCAACTTCCACACCTTATACATTTGACAAGCGCGTAACCGTAGAGGGAACAGAAGGACTGATTCATAAAGCCAAGAGGCTTCTACCTTTATTGGGGAGAGCAGAAATTGATCGAATTTGGGCTGGAACGAGACCTATGACAGGAGACGGACTGCCGATTATGGGAGAACACCCTGAGTTGAGCAGCTTGTATTTTAGCACGGGACATTATCGTAACGGAATATTATTAAGTCCAGTTACCGGGAAGTTAATGGCAGATTATATAGCAGGGGAAGCGAATCTCATAACAGATTTATCAGCTTTTACGCCTGCTCGCTTTCAATACCAAGCGGAGGAGAGCCCACTATGAAACTCTTTATTAATGGTGAGGAAATGATAGTACCGGATGATGTGACGAACGTGGAGGAGCTTTTGGACTATTTTAAATTAAATAATAAGGCTGGTATTGTCGAGAGAAATCAAGTAATTGTGGATAGATCTTTACATGCCGAAGAGGCTGTAACGAATGAGGATCGGATAGAAATCGTTCACTTTGTAGGAGGAGGATGAAAAATGTTAACCATAGCTAATCGTAATTTTCATTCAAGATTATTGCTGGGCACCGGAAAATATCCTGACTATTCTATCCAAAAGCAAGCTGTGGATGTTTCCGAAGCAGAAATTTTAACGTTTTCTGTTCGTCGAATGAATATCTTTGAAGCAGATCAGCCTAATTTCTTGGAAACGATTGATACGGATCAATACACACTGCTTCCAAACACGGCAGGTGCTAAAACGGCAGAGGAAGCAGTCAGAACGGCTAGGCTGGCTAAAGCTTCTGGATTATGCGATATGATAAAAGTAGAAGTAATCGGTGACCAGCGTACCTTGCTTCCTGATCCCATTGAAACATTAAAAGCTTCTGAGATACTATTGGAAAAAGGCTTTATAGTGCTGCCTTACACTTCGGATGATGTTATGCTAGCAAAAAGGCTGCAGGACTTAGGTGTGCATGCCATTATGCCTGGGGCTTCACCGATTGGTTCTGGGCAGGGAATTATCAACCCACTAAATTTACAATTTATTATAGAGCAGTCAACAGTTCCTGTTATTGTAGATGCGGGTATAGGTTCCCCGACCGATGCAGCTCAGGCGATGGAGATTGGGGCTGACGGTGTCTTACTAAATACGGCTGTTTCTCAAGCGGAAGACCCTGTAAAAATGGCCCGGGCGATGAAGCTCTCAATCGAGGGCGGCAGATTAGGTTATGAAGCAGGTCGAATTCCTAAGAAAACTTACGCGACAGCAAGCAGTCCTACGGAAGGAATGAGCATTGGTTGAAGGAAAGATATTCTAGACAAATCTTGTTTTCACCTATAGGTGAAAATGGCCAGCGAAAATTAAGTGAAAAGCATGTGCTCTTAATAGGAGCAGGAGCTTTAGGAACAAGTAACGCGGAAATGCTGGCTCGTGCGGGTGTTGGGAAAATAACCGTAGTCGATCGAGATTATGTAGAGTGGAGCAACCTGCAGCGCCAGCAACTGTTCACTGAGAGGGATGCAGTGGAACGTATTCCAAAAGCAGTAGCTGCAGCTGATCAATTGAGAGAAATAAATTCAGAAATCAATATTTCAGGTAAAATCATGGATGTTTCAATTCACGAAATTGAGGAACTGGTCGAAGGTGTAGACATTATGATTGATGCTACTGATAACTTTGAAACCAGGCTGCTTCTTAATGATGCTTCACAGAAATATCAAGTACCCTGGGTTTACGGCGCCTGCACAGGAAGTTATGGACTTTCTTATACGGTAGTTCCAGGGCAGACTCCCTGTTTCTCATGTTTGTTAGGATCTGTTCCTATGGGAGGGGAAACATGCGATACCGTGGGTATTATTAGCCCTGCCGTTCAAATTGTTGCTGCTTATCAAACCACCGAGGCATTGAAGCTTTTAGTAGAAGATTACAAATCTCTAAGAAGAAACCTGTTTTATTTCGATATTTGGAAAAACCAGCAGTCAACTATTAAGGTAGAAAAACTAAAAAAAGACGATTGTCCTTCTTGTGGTCAGGCATGCACCTATCCTCATCTCGACCCTGTAAATTTATCTAGAACAGCGGTACTATGCGGACGGGACACGGTGCAAATCCGTCCAGCAAACAAGGGAAAAAGAAATCTGGATGAACTCTTTGATAGGCTTCAAGCTATCGAGGGCGGAAAAGTAGAAGGAAATTCTTTTCTTGTAAATCTTACAATAGAAGGGCGCCGGCTGGTAGCTTTTCAAGATGGTCGGGTACTCATTCATGATACGAAAGATATAAGCGAAGCCAAAACGCTTTATAACCGTTATATTGGAGGCTGATCCCCAAGATTAAAAACACGCTCTCTTACCATGAGAGCGTGTTTTTAATAATCCAAAGGAAGGATTATTAAGCCTTGGAGTAGAAATTAAGATTAAGGTAAAGCCGACTTAATAATGGTGGATATTATATAGAATCAGCTGACGTAAGACCGTTGTTTCAGCCACTATCGCTTACCTAATAATCGTTCGAAACGGACTCTCACAATTTTGATTACACAGAGAATACAATAAAGGCTAAAGTTTGAGGATCTCTCTAATCTCTTTTAACTGAGATTAAGTAAAATATAATAGAGGTCGTTCAAATAAATAGTTAACTACAGCCTGAAGGGTTGGACAGGTGGTCAAACATGCCCAATTGGAAACAAATTAGGGATATAATTTTAAAGGAGGAATTTTATTCAGCAGAGAAAAAAGGACTGGCGATCCTTGGTATTGTAATTATTGCGCTTTTACAGTCGTTTACAGAATCTACATTGGATGAGAGCTTAGCAATCATTATGGCTGCAGCATTAATGAGCGGCTATTCTATTATGAAGATGAAGCGTAAAGAAAGAATATACGAGTTTTTTATAGTATCCATATTAAGTCTTCTGCTGCTTGCTTGGGGACTTTACAGGGTCTTAGAAATAATAGTTAATGGTGTCACTTATTGATGGAAATCAAATAAACGGATTCTGAATAAAATTAACTGCACTGTTCCCATTTTATTTTTATTTACAATACTCACTGAAAGTAAGGGGAGATCCCAAGTATGACAAAAAATCTACTAAGGGTAGGAACGGTTTATCTGCCTGTTCAACGTGTGGATAAAGCAGCAGACTGGTATGTAGATAAATTAGGAGCTTATGTTACGTATAAAGATGACAATAAAGCCATCGTTAATATGGCGAACCTAAGTTTCTTTCTTGTAAAAGCAAAGGAAAAAGAAACTGCCAATTTTATTGATGAGAGAGGTGAAGAGTGCTTTTCGTTAACCTTTGAAGTAAATGGTAAAGACGAGCTTGAAATACTTTATAACGAATTGGCTAGTCAAGGAGTCCAGGTCGGCCCATTTGAAAACAGAGGCCATGGGGGCAAGAACTTTATTTTTTACGATATAGATGGAAACATGTTTGATGTATGGAGTGAATTGAGCTCGGTATTTAAAGAAAAGTTTGATATTGGTTGAAGAGAAAACGAAAAGGTCCCTTTTTATAAGTTAAAGGGACCTTTTCATATATTAAGGAATGCTCTTCATATTGCTCGTTTGGATATCGAAACCTTCAATGATGGGTTGTTCTGGGATATTTAACTCTGCCAGACCCACCGTCATTTTGCATGAAAAGAAAGTTTCATTATCTAATAACGGGAATGACGAGTAAATAATTTCTTAGCAAATACTGCTATCTCCAGCTTTTCAATCGTATTCCAGTAATGATTTAATACATTTTCCTCTTTGTCGTTAATTTTCTTTTTAACTAATGGAAACATCGCCATGTCCTTGAACCAATCCTCATCTTCAGCAGCAGAGTGTGTCCAATCTTCCCACACATCTTTCAGGTTTGGACTGTATATACGTGGACCGTTCTTATTCAGATCAGTCGGCGTATGAGGTAGCAATTGGTTAGAACTAGGGGAAATTTTCTTCGTGTCAGTAAAAAGATGAGGCCAAAAATCGTGACGTGACCCTGTATGAGGATGTTGCTCTGTCCAAATTATGATGTAATTCAGACGGCTTTTAATGGAATAAAGATCATGATAAAGTTTTTTACCTAATAGAATTCGATCTTTTAATGAAGAAAAATGATGAACGGTTCCTCCTACAAAATTTGTTTGTTTAATACTTTGCGTTTCGTAAGGGATTAGTATGTGATTCAATTCAAATACATCTTGTAGTCTAAATAAGATTGTATGAAGTACATTTTTTTGATACTGATCATTCAAGATAACTCGGCTCTCGATATAATTCTGTTCGTTTATAATTAAAGCTGTCGTGAGCAGTGGACTGGATTGATTATTCCAAAAGTGCGTCCAAAAAGGCTCCATAAATCGTGATACATTCAAATGGGTCAGTAAGTGAAATAAGGAGGTCTTCTGTTTCTTGCTCGCTTCGTAAAGTAATAACTGCGGATAGGCATCCTGAAATATGAGCCAGTTTCCTCTTTCAAGAAAAAGGTAAAAATCATTTTGTTCCTTTGGGGTAAGCAGCCTGGCTAAAAATTCTCCTTTTAAATCGGTCATATTCCAGCCGGCATTTCTAGAAACCAAATGAGCTAGCAAAGACCAATGGACTTCTGGATGGAGTTTGAAATAATCCAGGTAAGCCATGGTTCTAGTAACGTTGTTCCTGTTTTTTTGCTTTGTTTTATCACGAATGCTCAGGACAAGCTTTCTTTCATCTTTCGAGAGGGCAGAAATGGGTTTTTCTTTTATCTTATTTTTCAATTCTGCTTTTAACATGGTGTACTGGTTATGATTGGTAATCCACTTTCTTAACAATAGCTTCAGCCTCCTTTCGCAGCGTGGGTGTAGCACCTGATGAATACATTTAAACTATTGATAGAACAGAATGAGGAATGAGGTTGAAGGAGATTGTTTATTAGAAATTATGCAGCATATTAACCTCTTTAAAGAACAGCAGACCATGGATGGATCCTGGAATTATCCTTTTGAAACTGGAATTATGACGGATGCTTATATGATTATTTTATTACGTCCCCTTAATCTTCATGAAGATGAATTGATTTAGCAACTTACCGGTCGTATTATAAGCAGACAGGAAAGAACCGGGGCCTGGAAGTTGTTTTATGATGAAGAAAGCGACAACTTATCATCAACGAAAGAAGCCTATATGCTTTGCTGTTTTCTGGGTTATACAAGAAAGAGGATATTGATCTTCAGAAAGCAAGAAACTTTATATAAAAGCATGGCGGCTTAGAAAAAGCATCTATGTTTACAAAAATATTGTTGGGTTTGACTGCACAATATCTTGGCAGAGAAATTTATTATTCCTGTTGAAGTGATTTTCCTGCCTCCTGCATTTCTTATACAACTTTACGATCTATCTGTGTTTGGAAGAGCAAACCTTGTTCCTATTCTTCTCCTTGCTTACAAAAAATATCAGGTCGTTAGCAGTCAGACGCATGATTTGTCAGAGTTGAGCATCAACCATAAGAATTGGAGCAGCAAAGAATCTTTCTTTGAAGATGAGAATCGTTCCAACGAATGGAAACAGTATTTTAGCGAGTTACTGAATGTAATGAACCATAATGAGACAACTCCCGCACAGGGAATAAAACGACCGCAGGCAATATCGAACACGGAGGTTATCACAGCTAAATATATAAAAAAGACAGCGATCCAATCTAAATTAAGAAATAGATGAACTTTATCAGGTTTACTTCTTTACAATATAAGGTATGGGTAAAAATGGAATTTATTAAAGGGAACTATAAAAACTATAATAAGGAGTCTATTGAAGGTGGCAGAAATAAAAAATAGAAATAACATCTCAAATAATGAAGAAAAGCTTAGGTATTCGTTTAGAAATACAGGGGCAGGGATACTGTTTGGTATAGGAGTAGCTGCTTTTATTGATGAAACCGTTTTTCATCAATTGTTACACTGGCATCATTTTTACGATAAATCAACTACCAATGCCGGGTTAGTATCCGATGGATTCTTTCATGCTTTCAGTTGGTTTGCAACAGTGGCTGCTTTATTTTTAGTGGCTGATCTGCGCCGCCGACATGCCTTCTGGCCCGTCAAATGGTGGGGAGCCGTGTTAATTGGAGCGGGAGGGTTTCAACTTTATGATGGGACCATTCAACATAAACTGATGCGAATTCACCAGATAAGGTATGTGGAGGATCTATTACCATACGATCTTGTATGGAATGGATCAGCTGTACTGATGATTATTGCAGGAAGCATAATTTTATATAAGAACCGAAATAGAAACAGCATTTCAGGCGGGAGAAGATAATAGTGAATCACGCTCAGATCGCAAATGTTACAACTGGTCTGCCCGCCCTATTTTTAAGTATTGGAGCTCTCCTTATCGTTATCTTGTATATATGGGCAGGACTGCGTTCAAGTCGTCATAATCGATTAAAAGTATGGCCCTGGTATCGGTATGTTAGTTTCACATTTGGTATAATTTGTGCTGCTATATCTGTTACAGGACCAATCGCAGCTCTGGCAATAAGCAATTTTACTATGCATATGGTAAGCCATCTCCTGCTTGGTATGCTTGCTCCTGTTTTACTAGTTCTGGCAGCTCCCGTTACCCTGTTTTTACGGTCACTTCCTGTAAGAAAAGCGAAATTTGTAGCCAGTCTGCTTCGTAGTTACCCTGTGCGTTTTATTACTCATCCTATAATAGCCTCTTTACTGAATATTGGCGGTCTTTGGATTCTTTATACGACCAGTTTGTATAGTTGGATGCATACCAACCTTATGGTTCATATCTTAGTACATGTCCATATTTTCGCAGCAGGCTACGTTTTTACAGTATCATTAATTTACATAGATCCTGTTCCTCACCGGCTCAGTTATATATACAGATCCATCGTTTTAATTGGCGCCTTGGCAGCCCACGGCATTCTCTCAAAATATATTTATGGTCATCCCCCTAAGGGAGTTGGTGTACAAGAAGCACAGACAGGTGGAAAGCTTATGTACTATGGTGGAGATTTAATTGACCTCGTGATTATAGTGTTATTATGCTATCACTGGTATAAAAATACGCGTCCGCGTGAGGCGTTAGCTTAAATCTTTTATCCCAACCTGATTAGTATTAATTCTTTCTTTGTGAGATCAAATGTTTCTGAGATGGGGTGGACTGATTTCCTTATTAGAAGAATAAATATCACCAGATAATTTACGACATTATATAATGAACTAACTGACTTCTAATCGGGCAATGCCTTCGGGTTTTCTTGACTATATTTCTATAGTTAAAAGATCTTAAAGGAGATGAGAATTTATGGTTCCATTTAAAAACCCCTGTATAGTCATTAAAGAATTCCCGAATTATGACGATTATAAAAGAATCAAAGAGCTAATGGAAGTTTGCATAGCCCATGATAACCTATCGCTCAAACTGGAACTTGATTATAAATTAAGCCATTCGTCTCGTGAAATAAAAGATATAAATAAGTCCAATGAATTTATGTTTTATGAGGGAGAAACACTTATAGGATATACGGGTATATGTCAATTCGGGGCCGAAGTGATGGAAGTGAATGGAATGGTTCACCCGAATTACAGAAGAAGGGGAATTTTCAGCAGGCTATATGGATTAGTCGAAGATGAGTGGCGCAAAAGGCCAACTGAAGATATGTTATTACTATCTGATCACCATTCGCACTCAGGGCAAGCATTTATTAAATTTACTGGGGCTCACTATGATAACTCTGAATACGAAATGTTCCTGGTGAATAAGCCAAAAGATAAGGCTGCTTCAAGGCAAATTTCCCTTAGAAAAGCAATGAATAAGGACACAAAAGAAATTGCGAGACAAAATAACATCTATTTTCAAACCGATCCCAGCACTGGACTCACTCTTCCAGAAGAAGAGGCTAAGCACGGGGTTGATATTTATTTGGCTGAACTTGAGCAATCATGTATAGGGAAAGTGCACTTGAATAGGGAAGGCAGCACCGGTACAATTTATGGTTTAGGAGTATTGCCAGAGTATCGCGGCAGGGGGTATGGAAGAGAAATTTTGTTAAGATGTATAGAGAAGCTGAATGAAATAAAAATCCATGATATTAGGCTTCAAGTAGCAATGAAAAATAGGAAAGCTTTAAGTCTTTATCAGAATTGCGGTTTTGAAGAAGCCTCTATAATGGATTATTTTAAGCTCTCAAAGAGAAATCTCAATTGAGAATAACAAACGTCCAGAACATGGATCATGTTCTGGACGTTTAAATGTACATTTAGAAAACTTTCGTAGTCCAATCTTCACAATTCCATACGTCTGTAACAACATCCATATAGAAATCTGGTTCGTGAGAAATAAGCAGGACACTTCCTTTATAATCCCGTAAGGCTCGCTTCAATTCTGCTTTCGCATCAACATCTAAGTGGTTGGTAGGTTCGTCGAGTACAAGAAGATTTGTTTCTTTGTTAATTAACTTACAAAGACGCACTTTTGCTTTTTCCCCGCCACTTAGTACTTGCACTTTACTTTCAATATGCTTTTTTGTTAAGCCGCACTTTGCAAGGGAAGCACGCACTTCATATTGAGTAAAATGTCTGAATTCCTCCCAAATCTCTTCAATGCACGTGTTTTTGCTTGTTTCTTTTAATTCTTGTTCAAAATAGCCGATATGAAGATGATCTCCTAATTGAACGGAGCCCTCAACCGGCTGTATTTCCCCAAGAATGCTTTTTAATAAAGTAGTTTTACCAATCCCGTTCGCCCCAGATAACGCAATTTTCTCACCGCGTTCCATAGATAAGTTGAGAGGTCTGGAAAGAGGCTCGTCATACCCGATGACAAGATCATTAGTCTCAAACAAATATTTTCCCGGGGTTCGAGCTTGTTTAAAGTTAAATTGAGGTTTTGGTTTTTCGGAATCAAGTTCGATGACGTCCATTTTATCAAGTTTCTTTTGGCGGGACATTGCCATTTTACTCGTCGCAGCATTGGCTTTATTACGAGCTACAAAGTCTTTTAGATTAGCAATTTCTTTTTGCTGCTTTTTATAAGCGGCTTCAAGCTGTTGCTTTTTCATGTCGTACACTTTTAAAAATTCATTGTAGTCGCCCGGGTACCGGGTTAATTCCTGGTTTTCCACGTGATAAATGATATTTACGACACTATTCAGAAATGGGATATCATGGGAAATGAGGATAAAGGCGTTCTCATATTCCAGGAGGTATTTCTTCAGCCACTCTATATGTTCAACATCGAGATAGTTTGTAGGCTCGTCTAATAATAATATATCAGGTTTTTCCAAAAGCAGCTTGGCCAGTAACACTTTTGTACGCTGGCCACCGCTTAGGTCAGTAACATCGCGCTCTAGTCCGATTTCATCTAGCCCAAGTCCATTAGCAACTTCGTCAACTTTTGCATCGATCGTATAAAAATCATTGTTCGTCAACGTGTCTTGCAGCCGCCCGGTTTCTTCAAGAAGGTTTTCCAGTTCTTCGGGATTCGCTTCACCCATCTTTCCAAACAAGTGATTCATTTCATTTTCCATATCAAATAGATATTGGAATGCAGTTCTCAAGACATCTCTTATTGTCATACCTTGCTGTAGATCAGCATGTTGATCCAAATAACCTATTCGAATGTTTTTAGACCAAATGATTTTACCGGCATCAGGCTCTACCTTACCTGTAATTATGTTCATAAAGGTTGATTTACCTTCACCATTAGCACCAATTAAACCTATATGTTCGCCTCTTAATAGACGAAAAGAAACATTTTCAAAGATAGCACGGTCTCCGAAACCGTGACTTAATTCTTTTACTGTAAGTAAACTCATGTGAAACACCTATTTCCTTCTATATAATTTATACCCCTATCATTATAAAGGGGATGAGAAGAAAGTGATAGTGGAGATTCTTCTTGGTGAACAATGGAGCAGCCTTTTTTAGGTTTTTATACTGCCGTAGGGTTTAATATCCAACATCAAGTGGAACTTATTATACAATAAGATAGGTGGTTTTTTGAAAAATTACCCAATTGTGGCAGAGCACAAATTTTTTTGAAGGGGGCGAGGAATGTGAGCTTGTTTCGGAAAATAACTCTCCTATTAGCGATAATTTCTATATTTTTATTTAGCTACCGATTAATGAATGAAAACTTTAATCCACTTCCGAACTTCATTTTTTATTTTTTACCTGTGGTTTTCTTACTGTTCGGATTTGAGAATGTTAAAGCTAAACATCGTAGTGAAGGTTTTATTTATCTGCTTACTTTTGTCATTGGCTTCTCCATAGTAATAAGAGACTTATTTAATTTAATTTAACGCTCAGCGGTATGTTTAAATAATCGTTTCTATAGCTGATCGTTAAAATGCTCTGTCCCTTCTGTTCTGTGCACGGGAAGGAGCATAGATAAATAGTAAGTAGCAACTGTTTTTTTCAACATGTAAACCTTTCTTAGAATAAAATAAAGCGCCAGGCCTTTAAAGGCCTGGCGCTTTATTTTATTTGTTTACTTTAAGTTTAGGGTTGCGTTCGGCGATAAAATCAGGACGTGCCTTATTCCCAGAGAAGGGTTCAACCAGCTGATTTTCTACACTGTTATAAACCATGAACATGTTATTTCTAGGATAAGGTGTTATATTTCCGTTTGAACCATGCATAGTATTGGATTCAAAGAGAGTTATAGCTCCGGCTTTACCTGTCGGAACAGAAATTCCACCTTGATCGGCGAGCCATCTCATGCTTTCCTGATCAGGTACTCCTAACTTCTGTCTTTTTAGTGATTCCTTGTAATTTTCTTCAGGAGTCTCACCGACACATTTCACATAGTAATTTTGAGAACCTGGTACAAGCATAAGCGGACCATTAAATGTGTAGTTATCTGATAATGCAATAGATAAACTTACAGCTCTCATTCTTGGCATGCCGTCTTCTACATGCCACGTTTCAAAGTCAGAGTGCCAATCAAATTCTTTGCCGGTAAACCCAGGCTTATAATTAATTCGTGACTGATGAATATAAACATCACTTCCGAGTAAATGGTTCACAATGTCTAATATTCTCTGATCATTAGCTACTTTTTTAAAATACTCATCACTGTCGTGAACTTTAAAAATAGAGCGAATTTCATTTCCTTCCGGCTCGCGGATAATCATATCGGATTCACTGTCCTGATTTGAATTCTGAAGCTCAAATATGGCTTTTTGCATTTCAGAAACTTCCTGTTCAGAAAAGAAATTCTCTATTTGAAGAAATCCGTTTTGTTCATAAGAATCAAGTTGTTCGGTCGATAAAGGGGACTCATGATCTTTTGAGCGGTCCGTATGAATAACAGGATCCTTTCTTTTTACAATTTCGGGTTCACTACTGTACCTGGATGGATAAAGATCTTCCACAATCAAACACTCCTTTAAAAAAATTTGATTCATGGTGTGCTTCATCGAGGTTATTCATTAGCAAAGAATAATATTTCAATAAATAAATCTCCTTGTGCTCCAACTGATACCCTTTCATATTCAGAATAAACGTGAAATTCAAAAAAATTCAATTGAACTTATAATTATATTCTAATAGTAGTAGCTGAGTAATCAGAGTGAAACTAGAATTATCATCTACTAATAAAGATTGAATCGTTTTATTTTAAAAAAATAAGAGTCACTGATACGATTCTAGTGTTGGGATTACTGTTAATAATTTAAAAGAAAGAAGATGAAGTTTATGGCTGATATACAAAAGAAGATTCAATCTATTCCTTTTTCTGTGTTAGATTTATCTCCTATTACAGAAGGGGGATCTGCGGCTGTATCTTTTCAAAATACAATTGATCTGGCACAGCACGTGGAAGCATGGGGATATAATCGTTACTGGATGGCTGAACATCATAATATGCCTTTTATTGCGAGCTCGGCAACCTCTGTTTTAATAGGCCACGTTGCAGGCAATACGAATACAATTAGAGTGGGTTCCGGTGGAATTATGCTTCCTAACCATGCTCCTCTAGTCGTAGCTGAACAATTTGGAACTCTTGAAACATTATATCCCGGAAGGATTGATTTAGGTCTGGGACGGGCACCGGGTACTGATGGAGTAACGGCTCAGGCGTTGAGAAGAGAACTTCAAAGTGACGGACAGGATTTTCCGAGGTTGTTGAATGAACTTCGTACGTATTTTAATCCTTCCTTAAGTTCCGGGAAACAAAATGTTCGTGCCATTCCAGGCACGGGTCTGAATATACCTATATGGCTGCTTGGCTCTAGTGGATTTAGTGCTCAATTATCAGCACAGCTAGGTTTACCATTTGCTTACGCTAGTCACTTTTCACCAAACAATACATTGGCTGCCCTTGAGCTGTACCGCAGCCAATTCCAACCTTCAGACTCTATGCAGAATCCACATGCGATGCTGGGAGTTAACATAATAGCTGCAGATACAGATGAAGAAGCAGAGCGTTTAGCTACCTCTTTATATCAACAGTTTTTAAATCTGATTCGGAGTACGGAATTACCACTTCAGCCACCAGTGGAAAGTATTAATGAAGTGGCATCTGAAAGAGAAATAATGGCTTTGCGACAGCAATTAGGTTCTTCAATCATTGGAAGTAAGGAATCCGTTCGAGAACAGCTTCAAAGTTTTATTGACAAAACTCAGGCTGATGAATTGATGGTCATTTCTCAAATCTATGACCACAAAGCACGAATTCGATCCTATGAAATTGTAGCTGAACTATTTAAAGAAGTATCCTAGTGCTAGAAGCACCTGCTCATTGAGCAGGTGCTTCTTTTAAATGATTGTGTTTTTAAAATTGGGTTCATAGATTTTAATAGGATGTGGTTAGAGTAGATGCTTATCGTTTATTTATTGAGAAAAAAAGGAAATATTAAAGCAAATAGTGCAAAACGATTAGGGGAGATAGATGAAGAGGCTGTGGTATTGGTTGAAAAACAAGTGGAAAATCACTAATCGCGTTATGGTATTGCTGGCAGCCTTTATGCCAGTCAACGATGGTAATAATTGCTGAACGTTTTGGTCCGCTCTTTGAGGAATCTAGATGTGATCCTTTTATTATTCCAGCAGGTTCAGCCTTCATTATTATGGTTGGTCACTGATTAGCTTTTTAGGGTTGTCGTGGCAGTTACTTATTCTGTTTTCAGCTGTCATAAGTGCTTATTATTTCTTAATGGAAATGGATTCACCCTGCCCTGTTTCTTAACATTAACCTGGGATTTATTGCAATTATCATAGAAACAATGTAAAGTGGAGCCGCTACATTACCTTTAACAATTTGTGCTATCGCAGTTACCTTTGTAATGCTTTATAAAGAAATAGTAAACTACATTAGGGTTAGGAGTTTTAGTTAGGCCAAAGAAACGGATAGACTAAGTCTGTGCGTTTCTTAGTCATCTTACTATATAAGTTAGCATCCAAGAAAAAACAAGTGAAATACTGGTTTAATAAGTAACAAAATCTATTTCCCCTAAAAAAATGGCTAAGCTATTGGAGAGGGAATTCTTACCGCTTTTATGGTGTAAAGAAAAGTTTTGGAATATAATAAACAGATATCTAAAGCTAGGGGGTCATCTTATGGATGTAAGAATGGAAATTGTATACCACGTTCCAAAAGGTCCACAGGCAAACTTTACTTCGGATGGATTACATGCTTCACAAGCCATCCTGATTGCGGAGGATTTGCTAAACACAAAGCGAGCGCAGTCGATTAATTTTCTAGATAGCTACAACACCGAATGGACACTAAAAGAATTAAAGGAGTATATGAAAGGAATTCAGACGGAACCCCATAATGTAAAAGTATATTTTGACGGGGGTTTTGATTTGGGAACCAAGAATTCAGGACTCGGATGCGCCATCTACTATGATCAGAATGGCAAATCTTTTCGCCTTAGAAAAAATGTTTTAGTACATGAGCTTGACACAAATAATGAAGCAGAGTATGCTGCGCTTCATAACGCATTGCTTGAACTGGATTTATTAGGGGTGCATCATTTGCCCGTGAAATTTATTGGTGATTCTCAAGTCGTTATCAATCAATTAACTGGAGAGTGGCCGTGTTTAGAAGAATCGCTGGCTAAATGGGCGGATCGAATTGACGAAAAGCTTATTCAATTAGGAATTCAACCTCAGTATCATTTAATATCAAGGAAAGACAACCGAGAAGCGGATCGTTTAGCTTCTCAAGCTTTAAATAACATAGAGATTTTTAGTGCCAGTGAGGTCCATTAGTATGTTTATATTGTATAGAACCAGGTAATTAGAGAGATTCCATGTTAGAGAGGAGTCTCTCTTTCATCGGGATTTTTCAGGAAAGTAAATGGTTTAACGGTGGATAAGAACTGGCGTCCCTATAGGGATGATACTGGCCAATTCTTCTACATCCCGATTGTACATACGAATACAGCCCTTCGAAACGGCTTTGCCGATCGAGCTGGGATTATTTGTACCATGAATGCCATAATGTTCTTTTGATAAACTCATCCAGAAAGTTCCGAATGGACCGCCTGGATTAGGTGCTTTGTTAATAATTATAAAGCTGCCTGTCGGTGTGCCTTGGAGCATTCGGCCAACAGCAATGGGATACTCCTTTTGCTTGACCCCATTTTTTATAAGAGTCAGTTTACGGTTGTTAAGTGAAATATCGATGCTGTAGGGGATGCTTGCTGTACTGGGAAAACCCGGGATGATGATAGGCTGGCCGGGTACAATTATATTTGGATTGATGGTCGGGTTAGCTTTGATAATTTCCATTAAAGGTTTTCGGTAATCTCTGGATATCTGAGTTAGTGTTTCGCCTTTTTTTACATAATGAATCAATAGAAAAGCCTCCCCGTGTGTTAGGTATCCATATAAGATATATGATGAAAGGGGTGGACATTATTCTCCAATCTAAAATAGGAAGAAGAGGAATCGAAATGAAAGTTAGAATTATACTTGCTATCCTTATGATCAGTGTACTATCGGGATGCGTAAGAGAAGAAGTAACCTTTGAAAACGTAGAAGAACTTCCTGGGCTATTGGCACAACAGAAGCTGATGGTAGGTGGAAAAGGGGTGTTTCAAGAAGGGGGTAAACATTACGCGTTTATTGTGGTGCATAACGGAGAAACAGTAGAATTTGATCAAGTATATTACTTACCTGATAAAGACCAGGCCCTCAACTTTAAATACAAAATAAAAGGAGCACCTGAAGACGATAAAAAAAATCAGATGAATGTGGAAGTAATTGAGTATCATCCTGACCAGGAAATTAAGTCATACTGGTTTAATGAAACTCGTATATAAAATTTACATTAAGATGAACAAGTGCCTTAGTCTGACAAAGGGTTCTTGTTCATTTTTTATAGCCCGATAAAATTATTGTGGAGTTCTTGCAAGAGGCTTATTACTCAATAGGGCCGGTTACTGTAAGACTCAGTTTAAAGGTATTGGTTTGTAGTTAAGGTCCTCCGGGGGGATAATTCGACCAGCTGCATCGCCCAGACACTCGCGTCATAAACAGGAAATTCAGGCGGGACGGAAGAATGCATCCCTTTTGATTTTCCTGCTTATGCGTGTCGTGTTTATTGGAGCGATTCCGCATTTGAACACTTTCCGCGCCCCTGCGTCGTGTAGGGCCATAGGAAAACGAGTTATTTCTTCACCAACCCTCATCCCTATTTTAGTAACGGACCCAACTATTTCCAAACGGAGTCTTCAAGTAATGGGAACTATAAATCAAAACGGAAGTTTAACAAAGCATTTTTTATAATAATTGATAAGTCTTAGGGGCACACTGTGAAAAAAGAAGTGATGATTTACAATTACCAATATATTGCTTGGCTTCATTCTTCCTTTTAGTATCAATATTATCGTTTTTTAGGAAAACTGGGAATAACTATACTTTAGGTGTTTCAATTTTTACCGTAGTAAATGATTGGAGATTCAATATATTTTGGAAAGTAAATCCTGACCATGGAGTAGGGATGCATTTGCATAAAACGGCAGATAATCACATAAATTATTTCAATAAGATAGGATTAACAATATGGATTGGAAGGGAGACCTTCTTATGAAATACGATTGCATCATTATCGGTGGGGGGATTGCAGGCCTTCAAGCCTCCATCCAGTTAGGACGTTATAAAAGGTCTGTATTACTGATAGATGCTGAGGATGGAAGGTCTTCTTTGTGTAGAAAGTACAGTAATATTCTGGGGTTTCCTAATGGAGTAAGTGGACAAGAACTTCGTAAAGCTGGTCGACGGCACGCTGAAAACCTTGGGGTATCGATACGTAAAGACAGGGTAAAGGCTGTGCACAAGAATGGTAGAGAATTTACGGTATACACGGTAGGAGGAGGAATGTTCAGCGGAAGGAACCTTCTTCTCGCTACCGGTTTAAAAGACCATATCCCTTCCATTCCAGGAATTAAACCCTGTCTTGGACTTTCGGTTTACGTCTGTCCGGATTGTGATGGTTATGAAATTATGAACCAAAGGACGGCAGTAATTGGCTCAGGAAACGTAGGGGCTTCTATGGCTATAAGTCTTTTGTATTGGAGTCGGGATATAATATTTATTAACCATGAGCTTGAGGACATTTCACCGGAATGGACTCAGCGTTTAGAAGCGGAGAATATTGAAGTTAAAATGGCTAAAGTAAAGGAATTACATGAGAAAGAGGGGAATTTGAACCGTATAGAAATGAAAGATGGTAAGAGTCTCCAAGTGAAGAAAGCGTTCTTGGCTTTTGGAGGCAATCAAGTACGTACAGAACTGGCCGTGAAGCTTGGAGCTGAAGTCAATGAAAAGCAACATCTTATTATTGATCCCAGGACAAAAATGACAAGTGTGCCCAATTTGTGGGCGTCAGGCGATGTGGCTGCTCATTCAGAATTAGTTACGGCTGCTATGGGAGAAGGTTCCCTCGCTGCTATATGGATCCATAAGGAGTTACTGAAGTAAAAATATGAGATGGACGTAGAATGTACTCTTTTTTCATTGCTAAAAATGTCTAATAAGTCTTAATCCGTCATAATCTGTCTGACGTCACCGTGAAGATACGCAATAAGGAAACGAGTAGCTGAGCATCTTCTTTCCCAAATTATTTATAATGATGTCATCAATGACTTTCCTTCTATATTTCACAACCAATACCAAATGGTAATACATCAAGAACACTGAATGATTATTGCTATCTAAATCCATTTTTATATCAGCCCTTATTCGTTATAAGACTGATTATACCACGGGCTACTCTTCACACGCTTGAAGAGGGAGACTTTTTTCGGAAGTTCGTTAAAAAGTAAACTCGTATCGAAGTTAACATCTTAAGAAGCAAATAATAAAGAAACAAAGGCCTGCAAAACTAAATGTTTTGCAGGCCTTTGTTTCTTTATTCTGTCATTAATTCAATAAAATTTTTAAGTGGTTGCAGGGATTTCAAATTCTCGTTACAACGATGGCTATCCTTACATATATAATTACCACGGCTGATTGGGTTTTCAGATGTCTTCTGCTTAATGGATGTGGTAAACATTCCAACTTCTTCGTGCTCCTTACAAATTGCGCAGATGCCACTCTGCTTAGAAGGCTTGAAGTTCCCTTGAATCCCCAGTAAATCACCATTCTTATAGGTCGCAATATATTTCTGGTTAGACCCTGAGTCATTCCAGCCCAAGTAGGATAAAGTACTCCATTCAATATTCTCTAACGAAGGAACTTTAAGTTTTTTTACTTTAGGAAATAACTGTTTAAGGGTTTGCTCATTAAGCGGGGGAAACGTAAAGGTGTACTGTTTTAAGCGAGAGAGGAAAAAAATCGCGTCTGTTTCGTCTTTTACATCCTGAACTTGTTCAATAATTTCTTTTTGATCATTTGACAAATTTGAAAATAAATCAACGATTTTTTCTCTCGTGATAGATTTTAAGGCTTGAGTTACAGCCTGATCGTTCGTGGATGTATGCGTACTTAGCAGAGTTGTTATCAGGTCCTTGATGAAATTATACTGATCCGCTCTGATGAATGATTCCATATTTATACCTCCATGATGGTTGATATAAGAAACCTTATATTAATTTTTGAGGGCGTATTGTGATATCCTTAGCTTTTATTTTACAAAAAATTTGAAAAGCTATACAAGTTTAAAGACTTTTGAAGTGAAACATTTAGTCCAGGAAACAGCTTTCAGATATAGAGAGGCATGATTAGGGGAATTAGAATAAATCCTGAAAGCTGGTCTAATACAGATAGGTGGAGATTAGATCATCCATATAAAAATGAAATGAATTTATAGTCTAAAGAAGGATAGAAGTTTGAGGTTATGTAAGAGGAAGGCGAAGGATTAAAAAAATTAGGACTGGAATCGAGGTAGCTTATTTTAATCTTTGATTGATGCGATCCAATCCTTCAATTTTTGCTTTCTCAGTACACAGTTCTTTTCTCAATAAAACATTCTCGGCTGTCATGCCTGCCAAAATCGAAATGCCAACCAGTGTGCGTAACACTTCGGGATCAGGAACTAAGTAGGTAACAGCAAATATAGAAGCAGCTGCTCCAATCAGGAAATCGGCTAGAAAGCCTAAATATAGTCCCTGCGGTCTTATTCTTTTTTTTGGAAAGATCAATACTTTGCCATTTCTCATCAAATGAGCGATTACACCAGTCAGACCTCCAATTAAACCGGCGATCATTAGTGTATTAGTCACATTCACTCCCCCTGAATTTAGAATCAAAAAAAAGCGGCTTTGCGAAGATACTTAGAAACATAAGCTAATATGCACTAATCATCGACCAAAGATTCCGCCTTATAAACAAGTCTTATTATCCTAAAATATCCATTAATATTATAATGAACACTATGGAAACAGTATACAACTAATTTGTCAGAAAATAAAGACTTTTTTGGATATTTTTTACTTTACTTAGTAATTTATGGGACTAATTTTATTAATAAGGTCATGTATTTCCTTTTCATAATAAAGCACCTCTTTTTTTGTCGACGCTTCCATCATTTTTTTGAGCATATATTCATACTTTTTCAGATCTTTTGGTTCCATCTGATCTAATTGCGGTTTTTCATCCGTATGCAACTTATCTAGAAACTGCTGAATCTCTGTGAAATAATAACGTACTTCTTCAGGAGAAGAGGCATTGTTTAATAAAGATAGCATATGATCGAATTGTCTTTTCTGGCCTTCACTCATTTGAATCAATAGCCTGGGCCTCCTTTGCTATTCTACAGACTTATTCACTTATACCACTAACCTGATCCTTTCACACGATTACTATTAAATTTATGTAGAGAATTCTTCTTATTATAAGGCGTAGTATAATATTATGCCAGGCCAGGATAAAATTTCACTTTAAACCTGTTCAAGCCATTGGAGAAATTAAGCTTTACCTTAACGGATTTCTCGAGCGATTAAATCTTCAGATATAACAGCTTTCATATAGTCAGAATGTAACTGCTACCAATTGTGAAGATATTCATTCAAAAACGAATAGAAATCAGTTTCATCTTCTGTATCTAAAGAAAAATCACTCTCCCTTTTAATAGCTACCATTATTTAAACATTGGATGTATTTTTAAACAATCAAGTAAACGAATAATCTAAAGGAAATTGGAATTTGCTCTTTTTTATTAATCTTCTATTGACTGATCTCCAACTATAGAATCACTAACTTATAGACTCAACTTCAAAATATTGTATGGAGAAAGGGTTCCCAGAACATAGTGGTTAAACGTATCTTTAATAAAAAAAAGAGCAGGCTTAATGCCTGCTCAAAATCCAACTTTCATTGGGATGAATGACTTATGTTAGTTTTAAGTAAGTTGTTTTTTTAGAATAAGGAAAAGACCAGCGCCGGCAGATACGATCATACCGATCACCATCATTAGCGGATTATTAGAGGACGTGTCAGGTAATTCGCCACCCTCTTCTCCTTGCTCTGCTGAAGCTTCTTCATCAGATTCAGAAGAAGTGTCTTCGTCTGCACTATTTGATTCTGAACCATCTTCTTTATCAGCTACGAAGGAATCCCACTCACTCTGAGAGACTTCACAAGGTAAGTTATCATTGTCTCTGTCCAGGTCATGAGGGTCATTATTTTCGTCATAACCATTTTCATACCAGAAAGACATGACTTCTTCATGATTTTCGAAACTGTCACAGTCTTTGTCATTGCTTACTGCTGACTCGGAAGATTCGCTCGTTTCTTCTGAGTTTGATTCTTGCTCATCAGAAGCTTCCCAGTCTTTTGTCAGGTTTTCACAAGGTTGTCCATCTGAATCATTGTCTAAACGGTCAGGATCGTTTTCGGCAGAAAAGTTATTTTCATTCCAATACTGCATTACCTCATCACCGCTCGAAAAATCTCCACAGTCTTTATCTTCATCAGCACTGACAGCTGACGCTCCGCCTGCTATCATCCCAAGGGAGAGCAGACCTACAGCAAACATTTTCTTTAGCATCAAATTCCTCCTAGAATTAGTAATCCATCCCAATGTCATAAACCTAGTAAAACATGGGAATGATCCTTTTTACAAGTGAAAAATGTAATTTTTGATAAATATTTTGAATATTTAGTCATTTTTCGTTAAGATAATTGTATTAGTTAAATTCCATTTGAAAGGAGAATTGACGTTTGATGTGGTACAAAAATGAGGTAATTGAAACTCTGAATTGTGACTATCCGATCATTCAGGCAGGCATGGCAGGTGGAGTAACTACTCCTGAGTTAGTTGCTGCTGTGTCAAATGCGGGAGGAATGGGAACGCTTGGAGCAGGTTACTTGGACCCAGATGAATTAACGGAAAAGATTAAGGCTGTCCAGAATAGGACACATCATACATTTGGAGTAAATATGTTCATCCCAAAAACCCCTCGATATTCTTCAAATCAAGTAGATCAATCCCGACAGCTTCTGCAATCCTATGAACAAGAGTTAAATGTTAAACCCAGAGAAATAACAGAAATGAATGAATCTACTTTTGAGGACCAAGTAAATACAATATTAAAATTACAAGTTCCTGTCTGCAGTTTTACATTTGGGGTACCTGACAAAGAATTGGTAAATGAATTACATAAGAATGGAGTGAAGGTAATAGGAACAGCAACTACAGTAGAAGAAGCTGTGATTAATGATCAAGCTGGAGTTGACATTGTCACTGCCCAGGGAAGTGAAGCTGGCGGCCACCGAGGTACTTTCCACGGTTCATATGAGCAAGGTATGATAGGAACGATCTCTTTAGTCCCACAAATTATTGACGAAGTAGGTATTCCAGTTCTAGCAGCTGGAGGAATTATGGATGGAAGGGGGATAGCCGCGTCTTTTATGCTGGGGGCTCAAGGTGTGCAAATGGGTACAGCATTTGTTACAAGTTTGGAAAGCGGGGCAAAAGAGCAGCATAAGCAAGCAATTTTACAGGCAAAAGAATGCGATACTACTATAACTTCAGTATTTAGTGGTAAACCTGCGAGAGGTATAGAAAATGAATTTATTAAACAAATGACACCTTTTCAAAATGAATTGCCAGAGTATCCTATACAAAATGAACTGACTAAGAACCTAAGAAAGGAAGCAGCTAAAAGGAATAAGCCGGAATGGATGTCCCTTTGGTCAGGGCAAAGTCCACGCCTTAGCAGAAATAAGCATGTATCTGAGATCATAAAGGAATTAGTAGATGGAGTTGAGGTGCTCTATAGCAGTAGAAACCGTAAAACATAGTTCGCGCTGATGAAAAAAATAAAGTTCATTCATATATTCGCATTCAATTAACAGCTCATCTTCCTCTTTCACTGGCCTAAACAACATTTTGAAGACCCTGCCTGTAAACGAAAGGATATGCAGGAGGAAGAGGAGGATGTTGTATTATTACATGTTAGAAGCTTTTGACATCTGGCTGTCGCGCTGTAATGACTTCGAAGAATCCTGAACGATAATGACGGAAGCAATGACAAGAACAATTCCAAAGTATTGCCAACTATCAAGTTTTTCATTAAAAATTAAATATCCTGTCAGAGAAGCTACTACAGGTTCTACAGTAGCAATTATGGAAGCACGGCTGGACTCGACATTTTCCAAACCCTTGGTATAAAGAAGGAAGGGAAGCATCGTTGAGAGAAAGCCGAGTCCTATAACGATAAGTAAAGTCACATTGCTAAGTAGATGGGTTATCTTCCATATCTGACTAAATGGTACGGCTGCAAGAGAAGCAAATAAAAAAGTGTACACGGTAACTGTTAACGAGTTATATTTTGCGAGAGCGTACTTACCTAAAATACTGTAGAGTGCATAGAATAGTCCTGCTCCTAAACCGAGGAGAAGTCCATATAAAGATATGGAACCTTCCATCTTTGGAAATAATCCGATTACAAGCGTACAACCTGTGAAAGTCATACATAAGGCTGCTAACTTTCGAAGTGTGAATGATTCATTCAAGAAAAATTTTGAAAATATAGTAACAAAAATAGGTGCTGTGTAAAGCAGAACAAAAGCGATTGAGATCGAGGTCTCTTCCATAGCACTAAATAGACACCAATTGAATAATACAATACTAATAATACCTGTACCCATAAAATAACGGCTGTCTAATGGTTTTATCTTTAGATAACGCAAGTCTTTTGCCAGTGTATATATAAGCAGAAATAAGAAAGCAGTGGATACCCTTATTGCTACAACTTGAAAAGGGGTGAAACCCATTTTATAGAGGTAGGTTACAAAGATACCGATCACACCCCACAAAGTCGCAGCGATGAAAATTAAGATTAAAGATAATTGACGGTTCATGATATCCCTCACTCTTCTTAAGTTTTCTGTTTATTATACAAAAAAAGGAAGGTGGAGAGAAGGATGATTTAAGATTAATTTAACGACCGAGCTCCTCAACCCTGTGAATGGCCCGTTTGACCTTGTTTTTATCAGAAATTCCCATGGGATAAATAGTCTTATCCGAAGTAGAAGAATTTAAATGAATTTTTCTACTATTTGATATGCTACCAAGTTTAATTACACAAGTTAGGATCTTAATTACTTGTAAAATATTCACTTTGACAAATTAAATCATTAAACATATAATTGTCGTTAAATTTTAAAAACATAGTTATCTTATCGTGAGTGATTGAGGGACAGGCCCGTCGATATCACAGCAACCTTCCTAAGAGGAGTGGTGCTAATTCCTGCAGAATGAATTTCTGGAAGATAAGAGTTTTCATTTACTAATATTTATGGGGAACTCTCTTCCAAAGCTGAAGAGTTTTTTTTATGTTGTGTTAATCAGAAAGGGTGTTCCTTTATAAGATAATTCACGTTTAGTGTGTGTACATAGAATTAAAACTTGAATATAGAGTAAACTCTTAAAAAAAATGGGGTGATATCGTTGATTACAATTGAGCGTTTAAACAAAGTATTTGAAACCAATTCACAAAGTGTGGTGGGGGTTGATAATGTCTCCTTAACTATTAACCAAGGAGAAATATTTGGTGTAGTTGGATACAGTGGAGCGGGAAAAAGTACATTGCTTCGCTGTATGAATATTCTTGAACGTCCCACCTCAGGAAAAGTTTATGTAGATGGAACAGACTTACTGGCTTTGCCACCGAAGGAATTGCGCACTGCAAGGCAGTCTATAGGTATGATTTTTCAAGGATTCCATTTGGCGATGTCTAAAACAGTTGAAGACAATGTTGCTTTTGCATTAAAAGCGGCAGGAGTATCAAGACGAAAAAGAAAAGAAAGAACTTTGGAACTGTTAGATTTAGTAGGTTTATCTGATAAATCCGATCAATACCCTGCTCAATTAAGTGGCGGGCAAAAGCAGCGTGTAAGTATAGCAAGATCACTCGCTAACAACCCCAAGGTATTGTTGTGTGACGAAGCAACTTCAGCTTTAGATCCGAATACGACAAAGTCCATACTGAAATTATTGAAAAGGATTAACAATGAACTTGGCTTAACCATTGTTTTGATTACACATGAAATGGAAGTAGTAAAGGAAATCTGTGATCGTTGTGCTGTGATGGAAGAAGGAAGAATAATAGAACAGGACAAAACCTATAATTTATTTGCTTCCCCGGAAAATGCGCTTACGAAGAAATTTATTAAATCAGTAATGGATTTTGAAATTCCGAACGAATTGTACGAGCAGTGCAGCGGCACAATCGTACAAATGAAATTTGCAGGGAAAAAAGCAGAAGAATCCATAGTTTCCGATTTATTGAAAGAATTTAAGATTAGAGGAAATATACTTCATGGAAAAATAGATTATATTCAAAAAAAAGCACTGGGCATATTTGTAATGGAATTAGAAGGAGAATCGGAAGAAATAAGAAAAGCACTTGAGAGCTTAGAACAAAATCTTGAGGAAGTGGAGGTGCTTCAAAATGGTCGACCAGTTCATCGAGTTGATGCCAGAACTCAATAAATCGTTTGTAGAAACTTTAATTATGGTAGGAATAGGACTTTTAGTAGCGTTGATTGTTGGTCTTCCATTGGGAATTCTTCTATTTGTTACCGATAGAAACCTTTTCTTAGAGAATAGATGGCTTAAGAGTATCTTGGGTGTTGTAGTTAACTTGGTAAGATCAGTTCCATTTATCATTTTACTTGTCTTTTTACTTCCATTTACAAACTTCTTACTTGGAACAACTACTGGCCCTGTCTCTGCTTCGGTGTCTCTATCAGTTGCTGCCATTCCATTTTATGCTCGTATAGTGGAGTCAGCAGCCCGAGATATAGATCGAGGGGTCATTGAAGCGGCTATAGCTTGCGGAGCATCTCCATGGTTGATCATAAAAGATATTATCTTCCCGGAAATCAAACCGGGTTTGATAAGTGGTTTAACGATTACGGCTATTAGTTTAATAGGTTATTCAGCAATGGCAGGTGCAATAGGTGGTGGTGGAATAGGAGATTTAGCTATCCGTTACGGTTACTACCGCTATGATAATTTTGTAATGTTCACGACTGTGATTTTATTAGTGGTAATGGTTCAAGTGATTCAATATGCAGGAGATTTCATTTCGAAATCTGTAAAGAAAAGCTAGAATAAATTATTGGAGGTATAAAATTATGAAAAAAGTAATGATGGGGATAAGTTTTATTTTAATAGGCTTCCTGCTTTCAGCTTGCGGCAGTAATGAAGAGGAAAATGCGGATGCATCTGGAAAGGATACCATACGATTTGGGGCTACCTCAGGGCCATATAGTGATATGGTTACCAAAGCAATAGCTCCTTTGCTCGAAGAGAAGGGTTATAAAGTGACAAATAAAGAATTTACTGATTATGTACAACCGAACAAAGCTTTAGCCAACGGAGATATAGACGCTAATCTATTTCAACACAAAATATTCCTGGACTCATTTAAAGAAGAACATGAGCTTGAACTCTCCGAAGTTATTATTGTACCAACAGCACCAATGGGTCTTTATTCCAATAAATTTGAAGATGTTCAAAGCATAGAAGAAGGAAGTACAGTAGGAGTGCCTAATGATCCCACTAACCTTGCCAGAACATTAATAGTGTTAGAAGATGAAAAACTGGTTACAATCAGTGATGATGTGGACCCGCTTCGCGCTTCTCTTAAGGATATTGAAGAAAACCCTAAGAATTTGGAATTCGTTGAAGTGGAGGCTGGTCAGCTCCCACGTCTGATAGATAGTGAGGATTTAGCAGCGGTTCCAGGAAACTATGCTCTGGCTGCAGGAATGGATTTGACAAATGCGTTGGCTTTAGAGGAGATGCCGGACGATTACCGGAACAGAGTAGCTGTTAAAACAGAAGATTTAGAAAAACCTTTTGTAAAAGACATAAAAGAAGTTATTCAATCTGAAGAGTTTGAGAAAATTATTAATGAGGAATTTAAAGGGTTTGGGAAGCCTGCATGGATGAAAGAAAAATAAATGTTTCCTCTTCCAAACTATAAATAATGCAGATCTCATTGAAGCCTTCCACTTAAATAAGCGGAAGGCTTTCTCTTTATTGAAATTCCGATAGGCTCTCTGAAAAAATAGAGTTAGAAAGGGTTAGTAGCCCACTGAAGGGATGTTTTAATAAACATACGAGGATGTAGTTTGAGTTGAGCAACCATGTATTCTGCAAGATCTTCCGGCTGCATATATTTCTCTTTATCTTGCTCACTCAATTCGTCCCCAAATGAAAGCTCAGTAGCTACCAGGCTTGGATTTAGTGTAAATACACGAATGTTATTTCTCCTGACTTCCTGCATAAGAGCTTCCGTCATTCCTTGTAAAGCGAATTTAGAAGCACTGTAAGCTGTGGATCCTGCTGTTCCTTTAATTCCACTGCTTGAGGAAATATTAATGATATCCCCTTGGTCTTTCTCAATCATCTGAGGTAAGACTGCCCGGGTTACGTGATAGGTTCCAAATAGGTTGACCTCGAGGGTGTGCTTCCATTCTTCTGGTTCGATTTCTAGAAACGACCCATACGTTCCAATACCTGCATTATTGATAAGAATATCCGCATTCCCAAGGGAGGATTGTAAGATCGACACAGCTTGTTCTACTTGCTTTATATCCGCAATATCAACGGTAGCTATACTTGCCTTTACTCCGTAATCTTCAGCCTCCTTAGCTACTTCTAATAACTTACTTTCCGTACGCGCCATAAGTCCAACGTTTACTCCTTCACGAGCAAGCTGAATAGCAGTAGCGCGACCGATTCCTTGGCCGGCACCAGTAATGTAAGCTACTTTTCCTTCAATAGATTGTCCCATATTATTCATCCTTTCTAATTACCTTTCAATTTAAGTTTACGTCTATAAAAAAAAAGAATCAAAGATATGTAATCATACGAAAAGTTATATTTCATTAAAAAAATACAGTAATATTATTATGTAAATTAAATCGTAGAAAGGTAAATTATGATTGCCATCCTTTTTTAACCAGTTAAATCCTTTACAAACGACCCAATACATGATAATTTAAATTATGGTTAAAAGGGATAGCACTTTTATCCGTATATGCATATACTTAAATTTATAATGATATAACACAACTATTAATTTATTGGTGGGAATAAGCTAGACTAATAGAGCTAGACATAAGCCAAAAAAGAACTTTGACATAAGTTCTTTTTTGGCTTTTTTTAATGGAAAAAAATGGAGGTTTTTAAATGAAGCACTTGAATAGTTCTCTGCAGCAACAATCATTTCATGTTTTATCGTGCATTCATTTAGTTAAAAAAAGTAAGGAAGCTTACGAGCATGCAAAAGAGATAGTGGAATCCGGGTCTCCAATCTCGGAGGATATATGTAAAGCCTGTGCTGCAATTTGTAGAGATTCTGCTAAGAAGCTTAATGCTGCTAAGGACGGTTCAATGGATAAAATGATTGAATTATGTCTGGTGAATGCCACTTTATGTGAAGAAATGATTAATATGGTTAAGAGTGATAAGTAGAAAACGATCTCAACTGCGTTTTAGCAGGAAAAGAGCCCCCGTAAATTCCTTATTGGATTGGGGGCTCTCCTGATTTTAACTATTTAACTTTCTTCCAGTAAGCTCCTTCTTTACTGGAGCGAAGAGGAGGAAATGTTTCTCCGCTTTCAAGTTTCACTTGTTTTTCATCTTCTGTAGGATTGCTTTGTTTACGGCCGTCCGTAAGTCCATCAAATTCGTATGTTCCATTTTCTGGTACGTTTTCGCCTGTCTTGTAACGATCTGCCATGTAAAACATCTCCTTTAAAAGTGATTTAATTTGTGGTTCACCTATCTATTTCCAAATATTCCATTTAATAAACATTTTATTTTTGGGGTTTTATATTCTTATATAATATTAGCTATTTAAAAATGGGGGCTGGATGTCTTCTAAATCACTGTTATTTCAGAGCTTTGTAATTTTCTTAAAACAATACTTGGAAGAAAGTTTATTATACAAAAAAAGTGGGGTAATATCATATTGTGGAATTAAGTAGAATGATTATGATTATCTAGCTATAAATAATTACTAGAAATAAGGAATGAGATTATTGGAAAAAAAGTCTTTAAATTCAGAAATAGCAGGTTATATAGGAAAGCTGCTTCGAGATAACTTTGGCAAAGGACCCACGTCTGTATATGTATCAATTAAAAAGCCATTCGTTTCGATTTACCTCAAAGATTTTTTAGCTCCTATCGAAAGATTATTGGTAGGGCAGAAGAATTATCATAAAGTCGAAGAAACCCGCGATTTAATGTTTGAAGAGCTCATCCCGGAAATAAAGGCGACTTTGAGAGTGTCAGCGGATCTACATATAAATAACTTTTATTATGATTGGTCTTTAGAAAATAAAACTGGCGTCTTGCTTGGAGTTATGGACATTAGTGAAAGTAGCGATGATCATTTTTATCCTGAATTTCCTAACAAGGAATTGTTGGAAGAAGAAATGATTAAGGTGAGCGAAATAGCTCAAAAAGCTCCGGATCACCTTAACTCCATGTACTTAAATAATCGAACTCTGGTTATGGAACGTATAGGAATTTTGACAGAGCTTGAAAAAGAACTAATTCGCGAAGGTAATAAAGAACAATTATTGTTAAGTAAAAGGCAACTTGAAAAAAGATTGCTGGATATTAAAGTGTTTGAGGCCATATTAGATGTGAACATTAATGACGTCTTTGTAGATTGGGATTTTTATTTGGATATTAGTTATCTGATATTTATTGTAAAACCAAAATGATAATAGTGAACAAATCACTTTGATATGGTACAGACTAATCGTCCACAACTGTGTGGGCGTTTTTAAGTTGAATAAAAATTAAATGGAAGTAAATGTAAGATATGTTGTATTGCCATTTAGTGATGATAGAGTGTATAAACAGATCATCTGATGAGCTTATTTATAATATACGCATGTGAACGGTAACAAAAAGAAAGAGAGGATACCTACACTGCCAGTGAATTGGTTAATACGACTCAATATATTGCTCAAACCCATTTTGGGAGGGTTTGGGCTCAATGGGGGTACTTGTTGACCCATTATTAGGTTAACTGAGCGCGTTTACCACCGGAAGTGCCACTGTATCTACTCCTGCTTTTTCACCTTTACATTACAGCATCTCCGAACAAACGGTTCTATCCAAAGATACTATTCTTTTTTTATAAATAATTGGAGCCGCAGCAGACAATATAATTTGTGATCATTTCGAGGTGCCGCGGTAGGACTATTCGGATCGATTTTGTGAAGACGTTTACCGCTCTACTTTCCCTGTCCCTCAAATTACAGTAAAATGGAATAGAATCGTGATAGGAAGCTGGAGGAACTAATGTGGATTATAAACCTATAAGATCAAAGAAAATATACGAGCAAGTAGCGGATTCATTGTTGGAATCATTGAAGAATGGAGAACTGAATCCTGGAGATAAGCTGGATAGTGTAGAACACTTGGCTAAAAGTTTTAGTGTCGGTCGCTCAGCGGTAAGGGAAGCTTTAAGTGCACTTCGGGCCATGGGGATCTTAGAAATGCGCCAGGGAGAGGGCACATTCATTAAATCTTTTGAAGCTTCACGCTTTTCCTTGCCAACTTCAGCCGCTTTTCTAATGAGAACAGAGGATATGAAGGAACTGTTAGAGGTACGACAAATTCTTGAAGTCGGAGCTGCCGGATCAGCTGCACTATACCATAAAATTGAAGACTTAAAGCCCATGGAGGAAGCTCTGTCTGCTATGGCGGAAGCTAATGGAAATGGAGAACTTGGAGAACAAGCGGATCTTGATTTTCATATGGCCCTGGTAAAGGCTACCCATAATGAAATGTTGATTCAGTTAATGCAGAGCGTTTCCGAAATCATGGTGCAGGCTATGCGAGAAACCCGCAAACTTCTGCATTCGAAAGAAAGAACTGAAAAGCTATTGCAAGAGCACCGTCGCATCTTCCTAGCCATTAAAGAGCGTTCAGAACTTCAAGCACGTGAAGAAATGATGATACATTTAAGAAATGTAGAGAAATCAGTTTCGCATATATTAAGGAAATAAAAGAAAGTATTTGTTCAACGTATGGCAACCGTCAGATAACCTTATGTATTGAGCCTCAGGAACTACCTTATGTTCACGGAAGCTTGCCTAGTTAAGATTCCAATCCATGCACACGTAACCAGACACAGGGAAATCATAGTGGAGAAAGTAAAATAAACGATTAATTAGAAGCTCGCATGATGAATTTTGGAAAGGAGGCTTCTACACCGGCCGTTTGTAAACTTATTACAAAAATGACATATACAGCCCTAAAACCTTGGTCGTAGCATGAATTTATTATGAGTGGACCTGGTTCCTTATAGAGCTGGAGGAACAATCGTGAATTTCCAGCTCCTCATTGGTTTAAATCAATATTATAGACAATTAAACACGGAAAGATAACTTTTACATTTGGAATGCACACTAGGCCAAAACAACCTTACAGCAAAGTTCATTCAGAAGAATATAAAGACCAACCAGTTTCTTCTTGTGTTAGTTTCAGCAATGGCACATGTAACAGCGCAGGTATTAAAATGAACTTAATCGTAGATGTTTAAAAGTTAACATATGGTATAGTTGTAGGTCTCTAGAGCAGTGTGGTGTAGCAGGTATATCCGCACCGCTTTTTTTTGCTTAGTGTTGCAAAAAATGGAAAAATCATATTACATAGGAATAAGAATTTTTTTACATTTGGGTTCGGTTAAGTTACGGGTTGATGTTAAAGATAAGCTCCCGGTCTTGTAAGAATAAGTTCAACTCAAGATAATTATTTAAGATGAAGATCCTCAGGCACGGTTTAAGTTCCCCGGTTCCGCATCCTTCAGGGAAACAGGAAGACGAGTTATTTCACCACAAACCTTACTTATTCTATCCGAGCGGATCCAGAATATTTCGAAACTGAGTCTTCCAAAATCCGGTCCGGTAGTGAATCAATCTATTTAAGAAGACTCAACTACAATAATTAACAAATAGACTATATAATAATAAAACTGATAAGTATTGAGAACTATGTGATGCTATGAATTAAATGGTTAGGGGAGATAAGGAATGAATCCAATTCTAAAAGATGTTCGTACAGAAATTGAAACAGAAAGATTAGTTTTAAAAATGCCAGTCCCTGGCGACGGTGCTGTAGTCAATAAGGCAATACAAGATTCACGAGAACAACTACGGCCGTGGCTTGGATTTGTCCAGGAAGTTCCAACTCCCGAAGATACAGAAGTAAACACTCGAGAAGCTCATGCTAAGTTTCTTACACGGGAGAATCTTAGATATCTTATTTTCTTACGAGAAAATGGAGAGTTTGTAGGATCTACAGGTTTTCATAATATTAATTGGGAAATTCCTAAGCTTGAAATAGGTTATTGGATCAATACTTCAAAAAGTGGAAAGGGTTACATGAGAGAAGCAGTCGCATCATTGACTGAATATGCATTTAAGGAATTAAAATGTGTGAGAGTAGAAATCCGTTGTGAATCAGAAAATCTTAAAAGCCGTTCGATTCCAGAAAGACTGGGCTATGATTTAGAAGGAATTCTACGAAATGAGGAGTTATCGGTAGACGGGCAAAGACTGACTGATACATATATTTATGCAAAGGTAGCACAGTAAGGTTCACCGCTGTACATTAATGGGATGGGGGAGAGTTCGTATAAATGGAAGATATTATCATTATAGGGGCTGGGGTAAGCAGTATATTTTTTGCTCACAAACTGGTTCAGAAAAATAATAACTTATCGATACGAATTATAGATAAAGGAAAACCGCTTAAGGAGAGAAATTGTGGATTGGATGAAGGTTTATCCTGCACTTGTGGTGAGGATTGCAGTAAATACATAGGGTATGCAGGTCTTGGGAAATCAGAAGGGAAATTCAATTATACAAATGATTTTGGAGGAGATTTAGGACGTAAGATAGGGGGAGAAAAGACCCTTAAGTTAATGAAAGAAGTAGACCACATACTTCAAAAGTTTGGTGCAGAGAGTGTTGGACTTTACAGCACAAAAAATAACTTACTTGCAGCTAAAGCTGAAAAACATGGATTAGAAGTATTATCTGCAAAAGTGAGACATTTAGGAACAAAAGTAGCTGTGGACGTTTTTCAAGAACTCTACGAGACCCTGAAAAAACATATTCACTTTTCATTTGAAACAAATATTATATCGGTTCAACCCAAAGCTCATAGTTTTTTCATAGAAACAGACAAAGGGAATTTTCATAGTAAACAACTAATTGTAGGAACAGGAAAAAGCGGAGGTAAGTGGCTGGAGAAGCAAATGCATGACCTTGGTCTCAAAACTGGTGAAACCAGACTGGATCTGGGTTTAAGGATAGAGATGAGAGAAGACCAGCTGGACTCCATTTTAACGGAAACATTTGAAACGAAACTAAGATGTCGAGGAGAAGGATATGAAGCTACAACGTACTGTATGAATCCCCGCGGCCGTATTATTCGTAAGTACCAGAACGGACTAGTAATGCCTGATGGGCAAAATAAAAATGAAAAAAAGACCGAAAGCGGTAATTTAAATTTCACTCTATTTGTTCCTCGCTATTTCCCATCTTATGACCAGGCTATACAGACAGCCCAACGTATAATAGGAGGGATTAATCAAAATATTGGACGAATTATTAACCAACGTCTAGGTGATGTTCATGCCAATCGTCCTTCTTCCGAGCTTTCATCTAACTTAATTAGACCCAGCCTTGAAGCAGAGGCGGGAAATTTAGTAGACGAAATACCTGATTTATATATCCGTGCAGTTCTGGAATTTATGTGGAAACTGGAAAATCTTATTGAAACACCAATTCATCCGGACACTTTGATTTATGGAATGGATGCTAAATTTTATGAACCACAAATTAATACTACAAAAGATTTCGAAACTGAAATTCAAGGTTTGTTTTTAATTGGCGATTGTTCAGGTGTCACACACTCTTTATCCCAAGCGGCTGCCAGTGGGCTTTACGTAGCAGATAGGATACTAGAAATGAATAAAGGTTTTAATTAATCATCTACTATAATGAGGTTGAGCTGGTGGTTTTATAAGTAATATATACTGATTAATCATTTTACGATTTAAGAATTATAATGGAAAAATGTTTTATTTTGGAAATGGTGGGTAAAGTGTAGTGGGTACGAAATGATAGGGAAAAGGTCTGGACTGCATCATCTTTGATTTAGTACATAAGTAAGTCAGGAAATACCCTGTGATGGATTACCTAAATACAATTTAGGAGTGTTTGGATGTTTAAGAAGTTAGCCAGTTTTACCGCAGTTTTATTAGTAGTGATGTTACCGTTTCAGGTTGCAGCCGAGGATATGAGTGCAGAGGAACTATTAAAGAAATCTAATGAGGCCATGATGGAACTGGATAGCTACACGGTGCGTTCCATAACGGAGCAAAAAATGCCAATGCAGGGTACGGAACAGGTTATATCGACAGAATCTAAGGCTGACCTAACATTAGATCCATTTGCTATGCATCAGATGGTTACAACCTCATTACCTGAAAGTGAAAAAGAACTGGAACTTGAATCATACTGGACAGAAGAAGGTTTCTATCAGCAGAACCCTGAAGGCGAGTGGGTTAAATTTGAAGATGATTTTCCAATGAGTCAATCAGACATTCAAGAAATGATGACGGCTCAATCCCAGGTTTCACAAGCTTCAGAATTTGCAAAGGAAATGAACATTGAGGAGACAGAAGGATCCTACGTAGTAAGTTATGAAGGTGACGGAGAAAAACTTCTTAAAGCTTCTCAACAACTTTTTCAAAACAGCATGGATGACAAAGAAATGGCGAAGATGATGGAAGAAATGATGAAACAAATGACTATCAACGATATTTCTTATCAGATAACGATTGATAAAGAAACTCATTATATGACAGGAATGATGATGAAGCTTGACATGGATATGGAAATGGAAGATATGTCAACTAATATGGTACAAACTTTTGATATGTCTATCGATAATTTCAATGGAGTTGAAACCATTACCATTCCAAGTGAAGTGGTAGACAACGCTAAATCCTTTGAAGAAACCATACCTGAAGGTGGTGAACTGCCAGATACTTCAAGTAATGACCCTGGGTTGGCTTTAGCTGGGGCGTCCCTTGCAATGATGGCTGGTGGAATTTTTGTTTACAGAAGACATAGAGCAAATCGTGCTTAGTGTATGAGAGAGAGAAGCCGCATGTGTACATGCGGCTTTTCTTCCTTTATTATGGTATGAAAAGGAAATAATAGAGGTGAAATCGTGAATAAAGTTTTAGTAGTAATTATGTTTTTCGGAGTCTTAATAGCTGGATTTTATGGATACCAATGGTGGGACGGAACAAAGGCAGCTGAAAAAGTTCCTATGGAAGAAACCGAGGATTGGAGCAATCCCGGTAATGAATCAGTAAGTAAAGAAGCTGGTAAACTCTCCTCTCAAATAAATGAGGAGGAAACACAAAAAAATCAAAAAAGTAAGTCTCCTGATCCTGTCACGATGAGTGAAGAAATTAGCAAATACGAAAAGGGAGAAAATGTGGGAAGAGTAGTTATTCCTAGTATCGAAATGGGATATACTACGTTTTGGGGAGCTGATCCAGAAGTCTTAAAACAAGGAGTAGGTATGTACGTAAGTGAATGGACAACGACTCCAGCAGAAAAAAGACATACTGTACTTAGTGGCCATCGAGAGACCGTATTTACTGAATTAGGAGATGTAAAGAAAGACGACTCTATATTTGTAGAATATGATGGAAAAAGGTACGAGTATAAGGTTGAAAAAATGTGGGTGACTGATGCTGATGACCGAAGCGTCATTGTGGAAAAAGACGAAGCTACTTTGACTCTATCCACTTGTTATCCGCTGGACTTTATAGGAGATGCACCTGACAGATATATCATTCAGTCAAAATTGATAAATGTAAATGATATGGACGAGTAACTTGTTCAAAGCTGGAAACTTAATTTCCTATTAACATTAAGGAGGGGTTTTTTGACTGAAAGAAAAAGTATGCCTATATATATGGCTGCATTACCCCTGGTCATCATGATTGTAGCAATGGGCTTTACAATTATAAAATATGAAGGAGCTCTCCTCATATTCCCTTATTATTAGGAGCTTTTTCAGCATCCATTGTAGCTTTAATTTATGGATATTCCTGGAATGAAATAGAAAAGTAGTTTCTACTCTGGTACACATAAGGCTTTGCCTGCGGTAATTATATTGATATTAGTTGGTTTAATTATCGGATCGTGATCATCCCCCGCAGGATCTTCACTCTAACCCAATTATGTTGAAATCGAGCCTTCCACAATTTTGGCCTATTGCGTAATAAGCCTCTTATGAAAAGTCAACAATAAACTTTAGCAGAGCCATCCATAAAGTGATCTTCCCATTAGGATATATGGTCTGCATTCTCAAGAAAAGTTGCATGCCCTTGGATTGCATGCTATAACGCTTATAATAATTAACAAAACCACTGCTTATTAGTAGAGCAGTGGTTTCTTAATTATTCCCTAGTTTAAAGCAACTGGAAGCTGGGAAAGACCTCGCAGCAGAAATACCGGCTTCCATTCAGGTCTGTTCATTGTTCGGTTTAAATCGATATTTGGGAAGGCGTTTAGCAGCTCTTCAATAGCGACTTTTCCTTCCAGACGCGCCAGAGGAGCTCCAAGACAAAAATGGATTCCAAACCCAAATGCTACATGGGCATTTTTGTTTCTCGTCACATCAAATTGATCGGCATGGTTGAATTTTTCTTCATCGCGATTTGCGGAGCTTATAGATGCAATAACTAAATCTCCATGCTGAATCCTTTGACCATGGAATTCAATGTCCGCTTCTGCCCAGCGCGCTGTTGAAAAGTCAACTGGACTATAAAATCGAAGTCCTTCTTCAATCGCAGACGGTATAAGTGTTTGGTCCGATTGAATTTTAGACAGTTGATCAGGATGTTCAAAAAGCGCGAACATGGTGTTTGAGATGAGATTGACTGTTGTTTCATGACCGGCAATTATTAATAAGACAACCATAGAATATAATTCAGTTGTGGTTAACTGTTCTTCTTCATCCACGGTTTGTAGTAAATAAGAAATTAAGTCTTCCTCAGGTTCTTTTTTCCTTCTCTCAAAAAGTCTGGTTAAGTATGCGGTGAATGCTTCTACATCCTTCTGAAAATCAACAGCCGCGTTATCAGAGGCAGCTACTATGGTATTAGACCATTTTCTAAACTTATTTCGATCTTCAACCGGTACCCCAAGAAGTTCACTAATCACAATTATAGGAAGAGGAAAAGCATAATCTTCAATTAAATCTATAGTCCCTTTTTTATGCTTCATTTCTGTAAGTAAATCTTGTGCTATCTCAACAATTCGGGGTTCCATTTTTTTAATCGTTTTAGGATTAAAATAAGGCTGGACCAGCTTGCGGAGTCTAGTGTGATCAGGGGGGTCAACGTCCAGCATCATGTTTTGAAATATATTTAATTCATCTTCATTCATATCTTCTCGAGAAGATTGAGAAAATAATTTTTTCTGATCTTTAATAAAACTGGGAGACTTTAATAGTTCCTTTACATGATCATATTTGGTTATCATCCAAGAACGATTTGAATCTTCATTGGACATAGGAAAAACAGGGTGGTTTAAGCGCAGGTGTTGATAAAACGGGTAGACTCCTACCTTGAAATTGGATCTATAAATAGTTTCTGTATTTTCCATTAAATCTTCCTCCTCTATGTAAATATGGAACATATCTTAATAGTAAAGGATGGATTAATATTGAACAACCAATATTTGGCAAGGTGAGATGGGCTATTGGTTTGCTATTATTACATGAAATTAATAAATGCTGCCAAAACTAATAAGGAAAGGAGGGGGTTAAATGGGTAAAAAGAAGAAAAACAAAAGTAAAGAGGACTTAAATGCATTGAAGAGAGAAAAAGGCGAAAAAAATGGCACAGGAAAGCAGGATCCTTCTCGTTAGAACAAGAAATCCGGTACCCTTCAGGGACCGGATTTCTTGTTTATTCAGAGTCTGATTTATCTTCGATCAAGTGATTCAGTTGCCTGAATTTATTTTTAATCACAGATGTATCTGCAAATAGGTCATGAATTCCCTGATGCCTTTTAGTAAAAGCGACTACTAAATAAGGAATTCCAAAAATAGCCATGCTAATGTATCTACCGATGCATTCGCGGAAAAATATCTGTCCATTAGTTAAAGGTTTATCAGTCAGTGATTCAACAGATAAACCAAATATCATCTTTCCAAGAGTTGCTCTAAAAAACTTGGTCATTAGAATGAAGTAAAGGAAAAATAGAAGGGAGGTAAGCAAATTAGAAGCACTGAACATCTCTATCCATAATTCTGCCTCCTCTAAATTTAATAAACCAATTAATGGTTTAGTTACAACTGTGTTTACGCTCCAAAGAACGAGTAAATCAATAATATATGCGAAAAAACGTGTCCAAAATCCAGCGTAAAGTAATCTTTGGATATCCTCTTTCTGACCTCTCATTAGAGAAAGAGGTGGTTTAACACCTGGATGTTCCTCTGTAGTTTCCATATAACTCCCCCCTTACTCGCTATATAAGTACATTAATTTAGGTCCCTGGCGTTCACTGATGAGTTCCTCAATATAACGGATTTCATTATTTGGCAAGAAACTTTTAGCTAGTGGTAAATTAAAGAATGAACCTACACTGTTCTTATACTCAATGACCTGCGGGTTTCCACCTATCTGTTCTTTAAGCGCATTTAAGGCATCTTCCTGAAAGCCAATTTGATCCACTAAGCCATTCTCTGCTGCTTGCTTTCCTGAATAGATTCGTCCATCGGCAAGCTCTCGGACACGATCCTCTGGAATATCACGACCGGTTGAAATCACATCGACAAATTCTTGGTAAGAATCATCGACAAGCGTTTGGATGATTTCACGTTCCTCTTCCGTCATTTCTCTTGTTGGACTCATAATATCCTTATATTTACCGCTTTTAAATGTGTTGAATTTGACGCCATACTCATTTGCTAGTTCTTGGTAATTAACGTTTTCCATGATAACCCCTAGAGACCCAGTAAACGTTTCGTTTGAAGCGAAAATTTGGTCAGCAGGAGTAGAGATATAGTAACCGCCGGAAGCAGCCATGCTTCCCATGGAAACATAGAATTCTTTATCAGCTTCTTTTAATTCTAACAGTTTGTCGTGAATTTCTGCACTTTCGTAAACTCCTCCGCCGGGTGAGTTTACATGAAGAAGTACACCTTTAATGGAAGGGTCTTCTTTAATGGTTTCCAATTTCTTCAAGAATTGTTCGTGCTGATAGCCGCTACCACTAAATGGGTTCGGGTTAGAACCTGGGTTGTTCATAATTGTACCTTCTAGATTAATTTGTACAATGCGCTTGGAAGCAGAACCCTGCTCAATGATTTTCTCCTGAGGCTTCTCACTTCCTGAGAACATTGAAGCCATATTCTCCGAATCTTCATCCGTGGTGAAGACATTAATTACTTGGAACACAATAGCTATTAATAGAATTCCGCATGCAATAATACTTGCACCTACACGTTTATTCATATGTAAATCCTCCTTCTTGAATGATGTAACTTTATCAGGACTATTAGAAAAGATGCAAGTAAATTTTTAGCGTTCCTAAAAATTTTACTATAATCGTACTTACTGGAGTTCCTGACACTTAATTTATACGTATGAAATCAGGTAAGGTTTCGGCTAATTTTAAATTATATTAAGTCCTGTTCAATTCGTCATGACCAGGGCCAATACAAAAGAAGTGTGCCTAATCCACTCAACTATTTGAAACAAGTTATGCCTTTAAGAATATATAACTATTCATAGCCGTTATATAAAAGAGGCTTTTTGGTACAAAGACCTAAAAGTGCCGCTAACTTCCCGACGTCGCCTCTCAGTATATAGGATCCTTAAGTCTTAGTGAGTGTTTTTCTGATTAAGAAAATAGTTCTTAAGACGTATAACCTCTCATGTAAACCTACGATAGTAGTCAAATTTATACATACTTACTTAATTTTTGTAATTTGCAGACTATTACCACAAAATGTATAATTTGAGCCGTATGTAAAAATACATAAAATTAAGAAAATGGGGGTCTTTAAATGAAAAAGGCTAAATGGCTATGGGCAGGACTGTTTTTGCTTGCCAGTCTATTCCTTTCTGCTTGTTCCAGTGGGGATGACTCAGAAACAAGCAGCAACGATAATAGTAAAGAAAACGGGGATAGTACCTCAAAGTCCAGTGAGCAGGTTCTGCACCTTTCCGAGGGAGCAGAAATACCAACCATGGATTCATCTTTAACCATTGATGCTTTGGCTTCTCAATGGCTGGGGTCTACGAAAGATGGGCTTTATCGCTTGGGCGAAAATGGCAAGCCGGAACCAGGGATAGCAAAAAATCATGAAATGAGCGAAGATGGTTTGACCTGGACATTCAATTTAAGAGAAGATGCTAAATGGTCAAATGGAGACGCAGTCACAGCCGACGATTTTGTCTATGCCTGGAGACGAGCGGTTGATCCCGAAATCGGATCGGAATATGGCCCTTATATGATGAGTGGCGTAATTAAGAATGCAGAGGCCGTTTCCAAAGGCGAGATGTCTCTAGAAGAGCTTGGTGTTAAAGCAGTAGACGATTACACCTTCGAAGTAACTTTAGAAAAGCCAACACCTTACTTCGAGTCTATGACTACATTTGGCACATTCTTGCCACTAAATCAAAAGTTTGTTGAAGAAAAAGGCGATCAATATGCAATGGAAGCTGACGGACTTCTTTCGAATGGTCCATTTGTAATGACTGAGTGGAATCACGGGGAAGGATGGAAACTTGAAAAGAATCCTGACTACTGGGATGCAGATGCTGTTCAGTTAGAAGAAATTAATGTGAGTGTAGTAAAAGAAACTGCTGCAGCGGTCAACCTTTATCAAACAGATGAAATAGATCGAGTCAATCTGTCTTCAGAATTCGTTGATGAGTATCGTTCGTCTAAAGAATTGAAAGTCGAAGAAGAGCCGACAATTTTCTTCCTTAAAATGAATCAGGAAAATGAAATTCTTTCTAATTTGAATGCACGTAAAGCCATTCAGATGGTGGTCGATCGCCAAAGTATGGTGGAGGTCATTTTAAATAATGGTTCAATTACGACTGGAGGTAATGTACCTGCTAACTTTACGAAACATCCTGAATCCGGAGAGGATTTCCGTGAAATTAATGGTGCATTAGTGGAGCATGATTTAAAGAAAGCACAGGAGTATTGGTCAAAAGCAAAAGAAGAGTTAAACATAGAGAAGGCAGAACTTCGTTATTTGGGCGGAGACACAGAGGTTGCTAAAAACCTGGACGCTTACATTAAAGACCAGCTTGAAAAATTGGATGGCTTGTCAATTAAGGTAGAAAGTGTTCCTTTTAAAGTACGTTTAGATCGTGATAAGAACATGGATTATGACATCGAAAATTATGGCTGGGGTCCAGATTATATTGATCCGAACACATTTTTGAACCTATGGGTAACAGATGGAGGAAACAATAAGACTGGTTATTCAAGTGAAGCATATGATTCTCTAATTCAGAAAGCAGGAAATGAACTAGCTCAAAAACCTGTTGAACGTTTTGAAGCCTTTTTGGAAGCTGAGAAGCTGCTTATTCAAGAGGATGCAGTTATTGCTCCTCTTTATCAGCGAGCAAGAGCGCAGCTGTGGAAGCCGGATGTTAAAGGGGTAACCACGAATCCTATGGGACCTGATTACACATATAAGTATGCATATATTGAAGGTGAATAAATGATAGGAAGAGATCCGTCCCTGTGGGGACGGACTCTTTTTTTTCGGGAGCTATGCTGAATTTATTCGCCTATATAAAGGTAAGCCTATATTTAGGGCTGCTTAAAAGGAATAGATAATTTACTTCAGAGTCATCATTCTATACAATAAATAAGGATAACAAGTCAGACCAACAAAAGGTGTTATATATGAAACATGTCGTCATTGGAGCAGGTATAGTTGGAGCCTCCACTGCTTATCATTTGTCCAGGAGAGGGGAAGAAGTTCTTATCGTAGACCGGAAAGACAAGGGACAGGCTACGAGAGCTGCTGCAGGAATCATATGCCCCTGGTTAACGAACCGCTCGAATAAGTCCTGGTATCATTTAGTAATAGAAGGGGCGAGGTATTATCCTTTTCTCATTAAAGAGTTGGAGAACCTTGGATTAGCAGATACAGGTTATAAGCAAGTGGGAGCTATCAATATCTTTGATACGGAAGAGAAATTAGACCGAAAAATGAAGGTTGCTCTGGAACGCCAACAGCAGTCACCAGAAATGGGAGACGTCACAAAACTAACTCCTGCGCAGACTAAAGCGATGTTTCCTCCTGTAGCTGAGCATTATGGAGCGCTTCATATTAGCGGAGCAGCAAAAGTGGATGGAGAGGCGATTTCGCAGGCTCTTCTTTCCGCAGCAGAGATGAATGGCGCTGTTTTTAATGAAGGAGAGGTTCAACTCGTTAATAATGGAGATGCTTCTGCTAGTGTTCTGGTAGATGATGAACATATTGAGGCAGATCAGGTAATCGTTACAAATGGGGCCTGGGCAAAACAATTATTTGCTTCTTACGGTTTAAATACAAATGTGACATACGAAAAGGCTCAAATCGTTCATTTACAAGTACCTGAAAAGGATACAGACTCATGGCCAGTTATGCTTCCGCCATTTAATCACTACATGCTGACTTTTGACAACGGAAAATTGGTTATTGGGGCTACCAAAGAAAATCGTGAGGATTTTGAAACGGAGGTAACGATGGGAGCGGTTCATCAACTGTTAAATAAAGCTTTAAAAGTAGCTCCAGGTCTTGCTGAAGCTGCTTATATTCAAACAAAGGTTGGTTTTCGTCCATTCACGCCAGGCTCTTTACCTGTTATTGGCCGTGTGCCGGGGCTCACGAACGTATGGATGGCAAATGGTCTTGGTGCTTCAGGATTGACCAGCGGTCCATATGTAGGATCTATTCTTGCTAGTTTAGCGGCAGAAGAACAAGTAGAAATCAATTTAGATGATTATGATCCTTCTAACGTATTTTAATAAAACCCACAAACTCTTTTGAGTTTGTGGGTTTTTAAGGAATTAGGCTTGTTTTTTTACTTTGTCACCTGGATGTAGCTCGTGAGCTATAGGGTCTTTTAACTCATCTTCTTTGCGAGGCTTAGTAACAAATAGAGCTAGTACTATTCCTGCAAGGGAAAGCAGCGTTATTACGATAAAAGCTATGCGGACACCATATATGCCGGGGAATTCTATCTCTGGATTTCCCTGAACCTTTTGAGTGGAAGTGGTCATCACGGTCACCAGGATGGCCGTACCAACAGAAGCAGCTACCTGCCTCATGGTGTTATTCATAGCAGCACCATGCGCGATCAATTTTTGAGGCAATTGATTTAACCCGGCAGTTGTAACTGGCATCATGACCATAGATAAACCAAACATACGTATGGAATACAGGATAGTGATGGAAGTAAAAGTTGTTTCAATGTCTAGAAAAACAAAAGCAGCTGAAGCCGCGGTTAATATGGTTAATCCGGTTAGAGCAAGCAGTTTTGCGCCGATTTTATCAAAGATTCTGCCAGTCAGAGGTGACATAAAGCCACTAATGATCGCTCCGGGCAGAAGAGCAAGTCCAGACTCAAAGGCGGTAAATTCCCTCATATTCTGCATATAAAGCGGTAGGAGAGTTTCTACTCCTATTAAACCCATGAAAGCAATCATTCCTATAATGGTAGTAATGGTAAAGACAGAATATTTAAATACCCTGAATTCAAGCATGGGGTGTTCCATCCGTAACTGTCTAGTTATAAATAGAAACAGACCTATGCAGCCAATTAATAGCACGTAAATGGCAGTGGGACTTGTCCATCCCTCATTACCAGCTACCGTAAATCCATAAAGGAGACTTCCAAAACCAACAGAAGATAACCCAATAGATAAGGGATCTACTTTTGGAAAAGTAAGTTCAGTCACATTTCGTAGAAAGAAATAAGCTAATACAGTAATCACAAGTGCAAGCGGAAGTGTTACTAGAAATAACCATCTCCAAGAGAAAGCGGCTGTAACCCAGCCTGAAAGGGCTGGACCTATGGCAGGGGCGAAAGAAATCACAAGGCCAATATAGCCCATAGCCGCTCCGCGCTTATTGATAGGAAAAATCATTAAGAAAACGGTCTGCATAAGTGGAAGCATGACCCCTGCGCCACTTGACTGAATGATCCTGGCTACTAGAAGAGTTCCAAAGTTTGGGGCTAAGCCTCCTAAAACGGTTCCGACTGTAAATATGGTCATGGCTCCCAAAAATAATTGTCTGGTAGTAAAACGTTCAATTAAAAATGCGCTAATAGGAATCATTATCCCATTAACTAGCATAAACACGGTAGTGAGCCACTGGGCGCTATTGGCCGATATATTCATCTCATCCATTATAGGGGGGATAGCTGTAATCATTAACGTTTGATTTAATATAGTAATAAAAGATCCTGCTAATAATATAGCAGCGATCAGTACTTTATTATAAGGAGTAGTGGTCATAAGTATCATCCTAATTCTTTGGATTTTTCTAGATCAATTCCGTTATTATACGCCTGAACAATTAAAACAGACAACCACTTAGAGAGCAAATAATAAATTTTATATTTTCAGAAAAATTAAATTAGAACATATTACCTATAATTATATTATGTAAACTAAAATAAAATAAGCTCCCGCATTGAGGCTAAGGAGCTTTTTCTAGTCAAGATTGCATATTTAGTTTGTTCTGTGAAGAAAAGGGCTGATCGATTACTTCTTTATATTCGTTCAAGAGTTTGTTGAAGATGATTTCCCAGGATTGATCCAGAGCATATTTTCTTGCTTCATTTGCCATTGCTGTAATCCTCAATGGGTTCGCTAAAAGCGAACATATAGCATCAATCATCTGGGAAGAGTTTCTAGGTTCGCACAGGATTCCCGTTTTCCCGTTCTGGATAATTTCCTGAACGCCGCCAGATTTTGTCGCCACGACAGGAGTTCCGCAGGCAAGCGCTTCAAGAACTACATTTCCAAAAGTTTCTGTTGTCGATGGAAAAATGAATAAAGTGGAATCGGCATAAATGTTTGCTAATTCACTACCGTGTACATAGCCGGTGAAGGTTACATTAGATAGTTTCTCCTCTTGTAGTTCTTTTAGGAGCGGACCTTCTCCAACTATTAGCCAGTGAACCTTGTCTTTATAGGGGGCGGGGAGTTTCCTGGCAGTATCCATAAGTATGTCCAGATCTTTTTCAGGGGCCACTCGACCAACATAAGTTAATAGAAATGCTGGTTTACTATCATAATAATCTTTGAGGACCATTTCATTTGTAGAAGGGTGGAATTTTGTACAGTCTACTCCCCTGCTCCAAATTGAGATGTTATGAAAACCTTGAAAATTTAATTCGGTTTTCGTTTGATAAGAAGGAACAAAAGTCCTTTGAAAACCCTTGTAAAACCACTTCAAATATTTCCACATCCATTTTGATAAATATGGAAGGTTATAATACTCCAAATAGCGATCGAAATTCGTATGGTAGGATCCAACGATAGGAATGCTTAATTTTTTTGCACAATATAGACCAGTCAGTCCCATATTGAACGGGGTGGCAATGTGGACAATATCGGGGTTGAAAGATTCCAGATCTTTTCTTATACGAGCTGCCCAGGGGAATGAAAGACGGCATTCAGGATACAGGAAGAATGGAAAGCTAAGAACAGGGCGGATACAGTCAGAGGGGAGCGAACCTTTCATGTAGGGAATAAACAAACGGTATTCAATTTTTTCCTTTTCTAAATGAGTGATTAATCTTTCCAGAGTTCGAGATACTCCATTGACTTGAGGCGCGTAAGTGTCAGTGAATATGGCAATCTTCATATTAACTTCCCTCCTTAGACCATTCCTATGATTGATTAACGGTTGTTAGACGGGCATCCTGTCTACCGATATTATGTATTCAATCTTTTAAAGAATATGACAGAATAGGAAGATAGCTTAAAAAAATCCAAACAAAAAACCTACTTCAATATAGTAGGTTTTTTGAAGAGCATTATATTGTTGAGGTGATTAGTTGGTATAAGGGTGAGTTGAAAAGGCTTAGCTCAATGACATCATTAGGCTGCTTTTTTACCAAGAGATTGTTGACTGATGGTTTTCAACAAGATCATTTTGTCTTTAAACGTTAGTTTGCACCAGATACCTGCATTGATTTTCATTCTCTTCTCCTCCTAGGAAAAATTTAAGTATGAGTCATGGCTAATGGATCATTTCAACTTGTACTTAGCATATACCGTCTTTTCATCCAATATAAACAACAAAAATTTCTACAATCTTCGATGTTTGAGGATTTTTTAGTAAGTGATTTAGAAATTTACTGTCATATGAAAGGCAAAAGGCCTGTAAAAAATAGTGAATCTTGTAATATAGATATAGGATTTGTCATACGGTTTATTTACCTATACATAATTTATTTTTTGCATACTAAGAAGGATAGAAGGGAATTTGAAGGCAGACGTGGAAATTATCGTTAAAGGGGTGAAAGGTTAATGAAGTATAAAATGATTGATGGTCATAACGATACGTTGTTAAATTATATGGATGAAACTAGTGATTTTGATTTCTTAAAAGAATCTGATAAGGGCCATTTAGATTTGATAAGAGCCAAAAAAAGTGGATTCTCCGGAGGTTTTTTTGCAATATTTACTCCAAATCCGGTAAGCCCTCCACCTATCAGCAAATTTATAACGGAGAAAGGCTACCACATGCCTTTACCGGATCCAATAAATTCTTCCTATGCTCAATTACATACCAACAAGGTGTTGGCAAACATGCTTAAACTTGAGAAAGATTCACAGCAGCAGTTCATAATTGTACGCAGTGAAAAAGAGATGCGCAATTGTCTGAACAAAGATGCGGTCGGTGGAATTATACATATGGAAGGGGCAGAGGCGATTGATTTGGACTTTAATTCTCTTTATGTTTATCACCAAGCTGGCTTGCGGTCTCTGGGACCGGTCTGGAGCCGAGCAAATGACTTTGGAGAAGGCGTGCCTTATCATTTCCCAGCTAGCCCTGATACAGGCCCTGGGCTTACCGAAAAAGGAAAGCAGCTTATAAGACTCTGCAATGAGCTGGGAGTGATGATTGACTTATCCCATATGAATGAGAAAGGATTCTGGGATACGGCACGTTTATCCACACATCCACTGGTATCCACACACTCTAATGCTCATAAACTCTGCCCCATTACAAGGAACTTAACAGACAAACAGCTGGATGCCATTAAAGAATCCAATGGAGTGGTTGGAGTAACTTTTTGCGCGAATATGTTAAGGGTTGATGGAAGAATGGACCTAAGCGCCCCATTAGAAGCCATTACAGAGCATATCCATTATATTGCAGATCGTATTGGCGTTGACCATATAGCACTCGGGTCTGATTTTGACGGCTGTACGATTCCGGACGTAATCAAAGACGTGACGGGAGTGCCAAAGCTATTGGAGCAGCTTCTCCGTGAAGGCTGGACGGAAGCAGATATTGCTAAATTAACCCACTTAAATTGGCTCAGGGTTCTTAAAGAAACAGGAATTTAATTATATAGAGTGGTCAGACATGTGAAACGCTTAGAGCTGTAAGCTCTAAGCGTTTCTTGTATTTTCTCAAAATATTGGAAGCAAGTTACTGTTCATCTATTCACAGAAAAAGCTCTAACTTATATTAATAATAGCAGACCAGCCTAAGAGTCTCTGTCAGGCTGTTGCTTATTTTCAATACTTTTATAGTTGGCTACCCTGAAAATAATTACAGCTTTAAGACCGCACTAAATAAGGGGATCTTATTACTTTTTTAAAAATCCCTGAAGTCACTTTGATATTTATTTCATTATTCTTCTCTAAGCCGACTGTGGCGATAAGTCGACTACAAAACCTAAACGTTGAAGACTCTTAATTGCCTTTTGTTTTTTTGCTTCTAATGCTTGTTGGTTATAATGGTTTGCCCCTTGTTCTTTGTACATTTCTCTTTTGGTTAATAGGTGGTACACGATCACAAGTAATGTCCGGGCGATGGCAACTCTCG
>NZ_FOOG01000036.1 GCF_900113125.1 Halobacillus alkaliphilus
AAGGGTTCTTCGAATGGGCATAAGCAACGTATTAAAGTAGCCAGACTCCACGAAAAGATTGCGAACTCTCGCAAGGATTATCTGCATAAAATTTCTACCGAAATCATCAAAAACCACGATGTGATCGGGGTAGAAAATCTTCAAATTTCCAATATGCTCAAAAACCGAAAACTATCCAAATCGATTAGTGATGCGAGCTGGTCGATCTTCACCTCTATGCTCGAATACAAAGCCGAATGGTACGGAAAACAATTGGTACCCGTATCAAAAGTTTTTGCGAGTTCTCAGCTGTGTTCCAAGTGCGGATACCAAAACAATGAGGTGAAGAATCTCGCTGTTCGAACGTGGAACTGCCCGAATTGCGGCTCCCGCCACGACCGAGATCTAAATGCGAGTTTCAATATATTGAAGGAAATTAAAAGAATCCTTCCAACCGTCGGTGCGACGGGGCTAGCCTAATCATTTGAACGAACCGTTAGGTTCGTGCTCTTAGGAATCCCCCAACTTCAAGGAGCGTCAGCGAGTAAGTGGGGGTAGTTCAAGTTAATTGAATAAGAAGCAGTTTGAAAAATCTCTGGTCTATTCCTTTCTTGGGCTCGTATATATGGTAGTACAATCAATCTCAGGAGGGGAAACGATGAAGAAGTCTGGTTACAAACCCTATTTTATTGCGGTTTTGTTATTAATAAGTTCAGGACTTTTAAGCGGCTGCTTATTTGAGGGAGAGCAAACTTTAGAAAAAATGGATGTACCGGAGGAGACAACAGTCACTGAACCAGAAATGGAAAGTGAAGCTGCATCACCGGAAGAAGAGACGAAAGAAGAGGGAAAAACTACTGAAGAGGAGTCATCCGGTACGGTAAAGAGGGAGCTTTATCTATTGGATGCTAGCGGTATGGTCGTTCCCCAAACTCTTGAACTACCTGCGTCTGAAGAAGCAGCGACTCAGGCACTTGAATACTTAGTTAAGGATGGTCCAGTTACGAATTTACTGCCTAATGGATTTCAAGCGGTTTTGCCGGCAGGTACCGAAATTTTGGGTCTCAACCCGGAAGCCGATGGAACGATGGTGGTAGATGTTTCCCCTGAATTCAAGAATTATGAGGAAAAGGATGAACAAAAAATCCTTCAAGCCATGACGTATACCTTAACGCAGTTTGAAAATGTAAAACGAATCAAACTGTGGATCAATGGTCATGAACAAGATGTTATGCCAGTCGGTGGGACCCCTCTAACAGATGGGGTTTCCCGCTCCAATGGAATCAATATTCATGTGGGTGACCAAACGGATGTAGTCGATAGTGAAGCTGTTACTGTCTATTTTCCAACTCAAAATGGTGATCAGGTTTATCAAGTTCCTGTTACCACACGAGTTCAGAAGGGTGACGACAGCTACTCCTCCGTGGTCCAAGCCCTTCTGAACGGACCTGAACTTGGAACCTCACTGCTTCACCCTTTTAATGAAGGTGCACAGGTGACAGGTACAGATCTCAAGAATGGGGTTTTGAAGCTTTCCTTTAACGAAGCAATATTATCCGGTGAAGAACAAAAGTCGCTATCCGATGAAGCGTTAGCCAGCCTGGTCATGAGTTTAACTGATCTTTCCGACGTTGAATCCGTAGAAGTGCAGGTAGAGGGCACCGAGCAGGTTATGAATGAATCAGGGGAGCCTCTAGTAGAACCCGTGAGTCGATCTGATATCAATAAAGCTGAAGAATTCTAAAATGGAAAAGGGTGCCGGCAAAGGTGCCCTTTTTCTTTTTGGAAGAGTAGAAGAACAGACTTACTACCGAGCAGCTATAAATTGTGTTAAGATGGGCTAGGATAATGGAGTAGAAGAAGGAGGCGGCTTTAATGAGAAACGATCAAAGAAAAGTAAATCAATTAAGAAAAGTGACGATAGAAACTGATTATGTTAAACATCCGGAAGGTTCGGTATTAATAAGTTTTGGAGATACAAAAGTAATTTGTAATGCCAGTATTGAGGACCGTGTCCCACCGTTTTTACGAAACCAGGGAAAAGGCTGGATCACGGCTGAATATGCCATGCTCCCGAGAGCGACGGAGAATAGAAACATCCGGGAGTCTTCAAAAGGAAAAGTTTCAGGACGTACAATGGAAATCCAACGCTTAATCGGGCGTGCGCTACGGGCAGTAGTGGATTTAGATAAAATTGGCGAGCGAACACTTTGGGTAGACTGTGATGTTATTCAAGCAGATGGAGGCACACGAACAGCTTCTATAACAGGGGCATTTGTTGCTGTGGTCCTTGCGTTAGGAAAATTGGTGAATAATAAATCCATTAAAGAGCTGCCGATTCATGATTATTTAACTGCTATATCAGTAGGTGTACTTCCAGAAGGGGAAGAAGTACTGGATTTATGTTATGAAGAAGATAGCAAAGCGCAGGTAGACATGAACGTAGTCATGACTGGAAATGGAGAATTTGTAGAACTCCAAGGCACGGGAGAAGAAGCGACTTTCTCTATGCCCCAGCTGCAGACGATGCTTACCCTGGCTCAAGAAGGAGTTACTGAGCTTGTGGAACTTCAACGGGAAGCAATTGGAGAATGGGCAGAGGTTATTTCTGCTAAACAAGCAGCACAAACGGGGGGTCAATCATGAAAGAGGTTTTAATTGCAACAAAAAACGCCGGAAAAGTCGGCGAGTTTCAGGAGCTTTTTGCTGCTTATGATATAGCGGTTAAGTCTTTACTCGATTTTGATGAACAGATAACGGATATTGAAGAGACCGGTGCCACCTTTGCTGAAAATGCAGCTATAAAAGCAGAGGCTGCAATGAAGCACTACCAAATTCCGGTGATCGCAGATGATTCAGGTCTTGAAATTGATGCATTGGATGGAGCACCGGGTGTTTACTCGGCCCGGTATGCAGGGAAAGATAAAGATGACGATAAGAACATGGAAAAAGTTCTTGATGAGCTTATAGATACGCCATTAGAAAAAAGGACGGCCCGTTTTGTATGCGCCATAGCCGTAGCCCGACCGAATGAAGACACCTTTGTGAAAACCGGGATATGTGAAGGCAGTATTGCTTTAATGTCCAGAGGAGCGAATGGTTTTGGGTATGACCCAATTTTCATACCAAAAGGGTCTGATCGAACGATGGCTGAGCATACTTCTGAAGAAAAGAATTCCATCAGTCATCGACATTATGCTATCCTGCAAATAGAAGAGTGGTTAAAAGATCAATCGTAAAGAGGTGGTCCAGATGCCAAAAGTATTAATCATTAGTGACAGCCACGGTCTGGAACAAGAGTTAAATGACGTGAAAAAACGTCACCAGCATGAAGTGGACGCTATGCTTCACTGTGGCGATTCTGAACTAAGTTATGATTCAAAGGAATTAGAAGGCTTCCATTATGCAAAAGGGAATTGTGATTTTGAACCTGAAATGGAAAATGATCAGGTGGTCTCAGTAGGGGATATTACTTTTCTGGTGACTCATGGTCACCTTTACCAAATTAAATCTACACTAATGCCGCTTTCCTACAAAGCTGAAGAAGTAGGAGCTCAAATAGCCTGTTTTGGTCATTCCCATATTGCAGGAGCCGAAAAAGTGAATGAAAAACTTTTTATTAACCCGGGGAGCTGCCATCTTCCTAGAGATCGGGAAGAGCCAACGTACGCCATTCTTGAATGGACGTCACTTGATAATTTGCAGTTACAATTCTATCATATCAATGGGGATGTCATGCCGGACTTATATCTGGAAGCATCACTTGCAGCAAAGAAATAATTCTTTGCTGCAACCCTATTGACAAATATAAGAGTTCTTATTATAATAGTTTTTGTCCGCTTAAACGATATAGATATTTAAAGATAATGATTTCTAAAGATGCGGGTGTAGTTTAGTGGTAAAACCTCAGCCTTCCAAGCTGATGATGAGGGTTCGATTCCCTTCACCCGCTCCATATCATAATTTAATTTGAAAATACTTAATCTTGTCCCAGTAGCTCAGCAGGATAGAGCAACAGCCTTCTAAGCTGTGGGTCGGGAGTTCGAATCTCTCCTGGGACACTAAACAAAGAGGCTTAAAAGCCGACAATAAAGCTTTCAATGACGTTAAATGAAACGGTCAATACAACGGTTGAACTCGGAAATCCACCCGAAACTGAACTGTTACGACTAAATTAAATTTAACGGAATTGAAGGCTTTTTTTTATGAAAAAAGAAAGCAATATTAAAGCTAACAGAGGACTTAAGCGGGTTATTTGAGGAAAGACTCGCCAAAGAGATGGTACAAGAGGCAGATATTAGTGCTTCCACAGCTCCAAAAGCTAAGACTACTAATCGGTCGAAAGAACGGAATACAGACCGTTTCACTATTGAAAAGGCTCTAGCTACAATTGCTCGATAAATGGAGATAAGCGGGAAGAGGCCTCGCGCGATAAGCGAGTACACAACTTGGGTTTTAAGCTCAATAAAGGTTTCACTTATCCGAAGGGAAGAAGAGTAAAATAATAATAGCCCTCCCCATATGGAAAGAGCTAAGGTATTAGTTTGCTGTTAACGATTGTGTGTTCTTTTTAATAAACTTGATAAACAACAAGCGAATGATGGGTCCCATAACTACAAGTTGCAATGGAAGAGCAAATATGAAATTAAATGTGAAGATATGCAAGTAGTCTTTATAAAGTGTTCCATTTTGAACCCCAGAATGTAAATACGACGTAACCAAGCCATAAAATGACATACAAAAAGCCATTCCAAATACCATACATGTGGACATAGAAATAACAAACAGGGGTATATTTTTTTTGCTAAACGGTAGCAAAGAGACGATCTTACTAGCTAACGGACCCACAAAGAATAAATCCAATACAAGAGCAATGACATAAGCAAGCACAAATTGAATGACAATCTCCTTAAATGATAGGATGCCAAACAGATCATTCATGTACATGTTATAAATAGTCATTATAACAACCATTCCAAAGCACATCATAGAACCAAAATATAAACCTTCTTTTCTAGTTGTAGGCAATTCATTTCCACTCCTTTTTTTATATTCACTGCCATTTGATAAGTATAGTTAAATATAAGTAAGTTTCGTAAGTGACAAAAATGTGAACATTTTGGAGGGAGAAAAGTCATGGAGATCAATAAAACAATTGACGAAAAGGGAGTAAATGAAAAACAAAGAGAGAGTCTAAGAGAAGAGGAATTAAGAAAAACCCTACTGGAATAGAGAGGACAGAAGAAACATGTTGATTTAGTAGGCCGTTTAGGTTGGAAAGGTACAGGAATTCTTGTTCTTGTAATCATAAGTGGGTTTGTTATTGTATCTTTTTTCTTCAAGTAAAAGGGCTTTCCTTTATTAGAGATATTGAATCGGTGTTATAAATGTAAACAGTCGAAAGTTCGGAAAATGAACGACTCAATGAACGTATCAATGACCTTCAATTTAACGTTTTAAATATTGGCTATAATTTTGGTCGGGAGTTCGAACCTCTCATGGGACACTAATGTATAAAACGCTGAGTCCTTTTGTGCTAAAGGATTCAGCGTTTTTCTTAGGTTATACCCTAGTTAAATAAAACCAACCAAATATCAAGGTAACGATTCTGAAGTAACAAAAGTTGAAAATGTACTAGGCAGGGGTAATGAATCACATGCGTGACACAAACGTATTGCACTAATTTATAATGAAGCATGATTTTACCAATTCATTCAGGAACAAGGAATACTAGGATGACAATCTAACTAAATCCAGACCATTTTCAATCAGGTTGAATTTTAGACACCTTTGGCCAAAATATACTTCCAGGTAAGGCTTTGATTCGAGTGGATAGTATCTAATGAAGAACGTGTGGTGTCCCGTTAGATCTCTTAAGTACGATTCATTTAGCAAATCTTTTAATAATATTAATTCTTGATTTGGGGTGTTTACATTCCCGTCAGCCGAGAGGTAACCATCGCTTTCAAGTTTATGCAATAAATTCAATAGCAGAACCCTCCTCTTTAGGATAGTTTAAACGAAATATATATACTATTATTATTTGCTTACTGAAGGCTTAACGCAATCAGAGTTTTTGTCGGATTAGATAGAATAAAGTCTCATAAGGGTGGCTGCTTGCTACATTTTGGAGGTGCATGAGAATAGTAAGCCAAGCAGATGGAAGTTTTGTAAGGTGACATTCGTTTTAATGACCAATCTAAGGGATGTTTAGCCCTTTCCTTGAATGACTTTAAAAAAGCGCTGAAACCTTCACTTAAGGTTTCAGCGCTTATGTTATACAGGAATAGATTGTCAGCTCCTTTTAAAGGGGTCTGTCGTCAAACTCATATTGAACTGGTCCGGGCGCAACTCGTGCGTTTTCAAGAGCTGGAGTATCCGGACGTGCTATCTGATAGACCGCAGCTCCAACAATTTCTGTGGTTTCTTTCAACTTATCTTTGCTAATTTTATCCACTGTATCTTCAGGAGAATGATACCATGGCTCAAGGGGTGCATGAATGAATAAAGCAGACGGTATGCCGCGTTCAAAGAAGGGGACGTGGTCACTGCGGCCGAGCTGTCCGTATTCCACGACTTCTGCTACCCTCGCTCCCGCAGCTGCCCCTAAATCGGTTACCAGATTCTTTTCTCCATCAGGTGTAAACATAATTAAATCTCCAGAATCACGACTTCCTATCATATCCATTTGAAAATGGGCGACCGTTCGACGAACTTCATCTTCACTTAAGGTGCCTGCATAGTAGTAAGAACCAATTAGCCCCTTTTCCTCAGCACCGAATGTCATAAATCGTAATTCAGTATCCGTCGGAGTATTGGCCATTATTTTGGCTAGTTCCAGCACTCCGGACACACCTGATGCATCATCGTTAGCACCTGGGCCTCCCGCTACAGAATCATGGTGAGCACCAACCGTAATAATTTGACCATTATCTTTGTTTTTATGAGGTTTCATTGTAGCAATGACATTATATGAAGTTTTATCGATTACTCCCGCATCTTGAACGGATATTTCTGCATTTACTTCTTCTGATTGAAGTTGGTTCACCAGGGATAATCCTGTTTCGCGGTCTATAGCTACAGCTGGTATATTCTGTCCCTCGTATGTATAACCGAAATCATTGCCTTTTTCTCCTTCTCGGTTAAACATGATCACTCCTATAGCGCCTTTATCTAAAACATTTTGGACTTTTTCATAAAAACTAATAGAGCCTCTCTCAATTAAGGCGATTTTACCTTTTACTGAGTCAGTGACTTCTTCTTTAGATGCTAAACCAACAAATTGAAGTTTAGAGTTCACTATCCCATTTACTGATCCATTAAAGGTGCGAACACCTTCGCGAAAAACTTTGTCATTAATAACTATGGAAGAAACACCTGCGTACCAGTCTTGAAAAGTAAAAGGTTGTAATTCCGTATCATATCCATAGCTTTCAAACTTTCCTTTTATATACTGCACCGCATTATATTCACCTTCTGTTCCAGCTTCTCTTGGGTTTTTTGAAAGGAAATCTACTCGTTCATAGAGTCGATCAGCACTAATTTTTTTAATAACCTTGTTATCGAACGCATGATCACTACTGCTGTTAAGAACAGAGGGGGCAGCATCAACTGTTGCTGGAGCAGAGCTTAAAATTAATCCAGCCGCTAACATCACTTTTATTGCTTTTTTTGACATAAACTTATTCCTCCTTGAATATGTAGCTCGTGGTACTATAACTATATTTCATTTCACAAAAAATGGAAATAGAGCCTTTTTAAAATTAATAGGAGATTAGATTAGGATGCCAACTTAGGGCCTATACCAAAAATGGAAGTTTCTGAAGCAAGCTGTCGAATGTATGATTAAAAGTGTCTGCTTTATCAATTACGGGTAATGGTAGAACAGGTGAATGATACTTAAGAATCAATTTCCTGAAATATTGCTCGGCAGTGGTATTTTACTATGTATTAAATGCCGTTTTGGCGTTTAGAGGAGGGAATAAGTTAATTATGGAGCAAATGAATTTGTTCAACGATGAGCCACTGAATATACCGAAAACGGTTCTGTCTCCAATTGAGAATAATAAAAAATTAAATTCTCAGGATTTTGCAGCGAACCAGAAATTATTTTCAGAATATGTAAAGTTGATCCAAAGACAACATAAATGTTCATGGTTTGAGGCAAGGCATCTGTTTTTTAAGTTCAGGGATAAATCATAGAAGGTCGTAATGATTGGAATGGAGGGGCTCAAGTTAAAACAAATAAACGGATGTCAAATCATAGAATGCAAACCAGAAAAATTATTGGAAAGTGTGAGAGATAAATGACAATTTTATTAACTTGAGCTATTATTCTACATTTTTTGCTATAATACAGGCAGTTGGCGCTAAAAAAAGGATGTACCTAATTAGATAGAATAATAGAAAAGGAGTGTACTTCTCAGTGAAAAACATAAACCGGTTGTTTAAAAAGGGATTGGCTTTACTGCCGCTAAGTATGGTTTTGCTGCTAAGCGGCTGTAATAGCGAGCTTGCTGTTTTAGATCCCAAAGGCCCTGTAGCCCAAACTCAAAAAGACCTTATTTTATACTCCGTCTATTTTATGTTGTTTATTGTGGTTGTCGTATTTGCAGCCTTTACGTATATGGTCGTTAAGTATAGAGAGAATAGACCGGGTCGTAAGGAAACAGATTATGATCCTCATATGCACGGAAACAACAAAATTGAAGTAATTTGGACGGTTATTCCTTTTATTATTGTTATCGCCCTAAGTATTCCAACTGTGGATACATTATTTCAATTGGAAAAACCACCGGAGGTAGAGGCAAACGAAGAAGAACAGGAACCTCTGGTTATCCACGCAACTACAGCGGATTGGAAATGGTTCTTCAGTTATCCGGAAGAAAACATAGAGACTGTGAACTATTTGCATATTCCGACAGATCGGCCGATTGAGTTTAAATTATCTTCTGCTGATGCTATGACTGCACTGTGGATTCCACGACTAGGCGGTCAAAAGTACAATATGGCAGGAATGATGAACACTCATTATCTGGAAGCGGATGAAGAGGGTGTCTATAAAGGCAGAAACTCAAACTTCAATGGAGAAGGTTTTACGAAGCAAACGTTTGAAGTTTATGCAGAAAGCCCTGAAGAGTATGATCAATGGGTGAGTGAGACCCAAGATCAGGCGCCAGAACTAACTCAGGAAAGATATGATGAATTACTTGCGCCCGGTTTGACGGAAGAACATGAGTTTTCATCTACTCACTTAGCCTGGGTTAATCACGGAAACCCTGAGGGGATGGATTATGCCATTAATCGTCATTTTGAGAAATATGGTGAATTAATGCATTTAGAAAGTCATCAGGATGCTGAAGACTTTATGGACGAAGAAAATAATGACGATCACGAAAGCGACAGAGATCATTAGGAAGCAGGTGAGTAATTTTGCAACTAGACGAATTTTTTGTGACCGGTGAACCTCTCATTTACGCGGGAATGGTTTCCATTGCCCTCGTGACGATCTCCATGTTATTTTTCCTAACGTATTACAAGAAATGGGGATGGCTCTGGCGTGAGTGGCTTACAACGGTTGACCATAAAAAAATTGGAATTATGTATATTTTAAGTGCTCTTGCGATGTTATTCCGCGGGGGCGTAGACGCTATGATGATGAGGACGCAGCTGGCGTTTCCGAATATGAACTTTTTAAACGCCCAGCATTATGACGAAATCTTTACCACGCACGGTACAGTTATGATTATCTTCATGGCCATGCCGTTTTTGATTGGGCTTATGAACTTTGTTGTTCCTTTGCAGATTGGGGCAAGGGACGTAGCCTTTCCTTATTTAAATGCTTTAAGCTTCTGGTCATTTTTATTCGGGGCTATGCTGTTTAATATATCGTTTGTTATCGGCGGCTCTCCGGATGCCGGGTGGACTAGTTATACCCCGCTGGCAGGAGCTGCCATGAGTCCGGGCCCAGGCCAAAACTTTTACCTCCTGGGCTTACAATTATCAGGAATTGGTACATTGGCAACTGGTATTAACTTTATGGTAACTATCTTAAAAATGAGAGCTCCAAAAATGAGAATGTTTCAGATGCCAATCTTTACCTGGTCTACTTTGATTACATCTTTCATTATTGTATTTGCTTTCCCGATTTTGACGGTTGCTTTAGCTCTAATGACACTTGACCGTATATTCGGAGCTCAATTCTTTACCTTAACAGGTGAAGGTATGCCGATGATGTGGGCGAACTTGTTCTGGATGTGGGGACACCCTGAAGTTTATATTGTGATACTTCCTGCATTCGGTATATTTTCTGAGGTCATTTCAGCATTTGCTCGTAAGCAGCTATTTGGTTACAAAGCTATGGTATGGGCGATCATACTAATCGCTGGATTGAGTTTCCTTGTATGGGTTCACCACTTCTTTACTATGGGTGCTGGTGCTTTTGTAAACTCGGTCTTCTCCATATCGACCATGCTTATTGCAGTGCCGACCGGTGTGAAAATATTCAACTGGCTGGGTACCTTGTATAAGTCTAAAATTAATAACACAGTAGCTATGATGTGGGCCCTTGCTTTTATACCGAGTTTCGTCATCGGTGGTGTTACCGGAGTTATGCTTGGTATGGCATCCGCAGACTATCAGTTCCATAACACTTACTTCCTGGTAGCGCACTTTCACTATGTATTAATTGCCGGTACGGTATTTGCCTGCTTCTCAGGTCTAGTATTCTGGTATCCGAAAATGTTCGGGCACAAGCTTAACGAAAGACTCGGAAAATGGAGCTTCTGGTTCTTTGTTATTGGATTCCATGTCTGTTTCTTCCCGCAATACTTTGTAGGTTTAGATGGAATGCCGCGTCGTGTCTTTACTATCATTCCTGAGTGGATGCCGCTGAACATTATTTCTACTGTCGGTGCATTTGGAATGGGTGTTGGCTTTGCCATTTTTGTATTCGCTATTCTTTACAGCTACCGTTACAGCGAACGTGAGAAAACAGGAGATAGTTGGGATAATGGAAGAACGCTTGAATGGGCTACTCCTACTCCTGTACCTTTTTATAACTTTGCAACACTTCCGCATATTGATAGTCAGGATGCTTACGTGAAGTTAAAACAAGAAGGTAAAACGACGTTTGAAGAAGATGAAGTAGAGCCTATTCACATGCCGAGCAACACGGGACAGCCGTTTATTATGATGGCTTTCATGTTTGTATCAGGATTTGGACTTGTATTCGAGTGGATGTGGATGGCTATAGGCGGCTTGCTTGCCGTATTGGTTATGATGATTATACGTTCCTTCGACTATGACGAAGGCTTCCACGTAGAAGTAGATGAAATTAAGCGTACGGAACGCTCGGCAAGGAGGTTATAAAATGAGTTCTCATGAGTTGAAAACAGGACCATTAGAATATAGAACCGAAGAAGGCCGGCTGAGCATTCTTGGCTTCTGGATATTCTTAGGTGCAGAAATTGTATTGTTTGCTACACTCTTTGCCACTTATGCTGTATTATTCGGAAGGACAGCTGATGCTCCTTCTCCTGGAGAGCTTTTTGAAGCGAAGACTGTGCTGATCATGACTTTTATGCTTTTAACAAGTAGTTTTACTTGCGGTATCGCCATTCATGAAATGCGAAGAGGATCTGTAAAAGGATTACGTAACTGGATGATTGTAACCCTGATCCTCGGGCTGGGATTCTTGGGTTTTGAAATTTACGAATTTGTACATTATTCTCATGAAGGAGCAACACTGCAGTCAAGTGCATACTGGTCTTCTTTCTTTACACTAGCAGGAACACACGGATTGCACGTTACTCTTGGTATTGGATGGGTGATTCTCCTGCTTATTCAATTAACACAGAGAGGATTAACCCCAAAAACCAGTCGCAAATTTTTTGTAATTGGTCTTTACTGGCACTTTCTAGACGTAGTGTGGATTTTCATTTTCACAAGCGTTTACTTGATAGGGATGGTGGTTTAATATGACAACTCATAACAAACGTATTCCTACTCAACATATTGTTGGTTTTATCGTATCGATTACGTTAACCTTAGTAGCCGCTTGGGCAGCTTTGCAATCTGATTTGTCCGTTAGATGGATTATCATCGGAATAATGGCCTTAGCCATTATTCAGGCAGGCATACAGTTGTTTATGTTTATGCACGTAGTAGAACCGGAAAGTCAGGGCGGTCACGTGCCATGGAATATGATGTTTCATGGCGGCGTTCTTGCAACCATACTTGTAGCTGGTTCACTGTTTACCATGTCCTTTGGCTTCACTCATGATCATGACGGTGATGGTCATAATCAGCAGCAGCAACAGGAAGAGCATAATGAAAATGAAGGTTCTACAGAGAATTCTAGCCATTAACATAAAAATGTAATTTAATAATCTGGTGGTGATGTATATGAAATTAAGTGAAAAAGTCCATGATAGTGAAAGAAATCAAGCCACGGAGATATTATCCCAAAAACATGTTATTGGTTTTATGCTTTGTATTTTACTAACAGCTATTTCGTTATGGGGAGCACTCTATACAGCTTACTCGCCTAAACTTCTGCTTTACGCTGTTTCAGGCTTGGCATTCACACAGGCGATTTTCCAATTGTTCCATGTTCAGCTTCAAAATCTAAAGACGTACAGATAAATTAAACCCTCTACTTTATATAAAGTAGAGGGTTTGTTTTTTTATTGAAATTCTTTTTGGTACTTACCATGGCTGCTGACTATATATACGATGAACATGATCCAGCCTACTTGAGACAATAAAAGTCCTGCATAAAAAATTATCCATAACGGAGAGAATGTGGCAGGCGCAACACTAAACGCAGCCTGGAGATAATAGACCCACATACCTACCAGCATCAAGGACTGTATAACCGCGAGAGATAACCTTCCTACTTTCAGGAAAAGAAATGGGGTAAGTGTCGAGAGCAATAAGAAAATCATAACAATATCCATTTAGAAACAACTCCTTTTAAGGAAATAATAATGTAAGCGCATTCTTAATCTTTCTTTAATTGTAACAAAAAATTCTCGAAAATGACACACAATATTCACAAAATATCTGGAATGGGGCAGATTCACTATAAATCCTTGAGTATTACTTTTTTAAAACCATTTCTTTAACAAGATCATATTCTATGATAAAGGAGTGGTTCCACGTGTTTTTTTTATTCTACATTTTGCCAGGATTCATCCTTTGTATGGTACAGAAGGAACCAACACATGAAACGAGAGAGGATCGATCGTTTTATATCTTTTATTTACTGTTTATTTTAATTTTCTGGCCTGCTTTTATTGTAATTAAAGTCTGGGAAATTTATGTTGGTAATTTTTTTATGCGCAAGTAAATGGAGTGGGAAATGTTAGGAAGAATACAGAAGCGTTTCTAATCACATAATAGTATTGCCTATTCGGCTACTTTGATTTAAGGAGCGTGGAAGTCAGATGAAACGACAGAATGTACAATGGTTACCAGTAATTGCTTCCATAGGGGTAGGTGCAGCCACTTACAGTTTAATGACTGGCCAATCAGGACAATTGCAAAACGTTCTTCCTGGTTTAGCAAAGGTTGCATCACCTCCACAGAAAAATCAATCAACAGACCAATTACCGTTCAGCTGATAATAAAACAGACTGGCTTCTAGTACAAGAAGCCAGTCTGTTTTAAACCATCTAAAAAACGTTACGGCAGCTACCAGTAACGTTTGGTGTAGTGAATGATATGTGTTAGTTAGTTTGTGGAATTTCAATAGCTCTTTTGTCAATTTCCTTGGTCAAAAGATATACAAAATCATCATCTAACTGAAGCTTGACGGACTCCAGATAAGTTTCAAGTAGCGTTTGATCATCTAGAAGTGACAAAACTATGCAGCTCCTTAGAAATTATTAATAGAGTGAATTACGATTCACAACTATTTATTTTATCAAAAAAGGAAACTTGCACATGAGACTAAAGACTCATTTTGGATAGGGTATCAATAAATAGACATAATTCGATTTTCTGAAACATAAAAGAAAGAATGATTCCTATCGAATGAGGAGGAAAAAGTGCGATTCACCACGACACTTTCTGTAGGGGAAGGAAAGCAATTCCATTGTGTTTCAGTAATAACTGCTTTAATATAGCCTAATAAGTATAAGGTTGGGGAATTAAATAGAAGGGACTCGCAGAAGGTTTTATTTTTACTATTTTGGTCATAATAGAATATGCTAGAACTCCAATGCTATAGGAAGGGTGTCTTATGGAAAATAATAAAGGGAATATTGTGATGTTCCCAAAATGGAAAACCAACTTGGAAAAGGAAGGGCTTCAGGCGCTTAAAGAAAAACGATACAAAGACGCTGTTCGATCTCTCCAGCCTCTTCTAGACTATGATGCTGCCAATCATGATGTTTATACGGGCTTATTAATGAGCTGGATTGAGCTCGGCGAGTTCGATGAAGCTGAGGAATTATGTAAGAAACAGATGAAAATAGAGATCGATCATTATTATCACTATTTACATATATACATAACGATTTTATTTCAAACAAACAGGTATCAGGATATTGTAGATCTACTTGACGAAGTATTCGAAGCAGAAGATGTTCCTCATCAAAGTAGAACTCAATTATGGCAGATGTACGAAGTAAGCCGAAAGCTGCTAGAGGATTACCAGCGAGAACAGGGCGAAAAGCTGATTAATGATTTTCTGACTGCAATGGACAAAAATGATATTCAAAAGCAATGGTCAATGGTAAACCAGTTAAAGAAACAGCCTGCTTTACCGCATGTAGAGACCTTCAGACCAATTCTTAAGGATAACTTAGTACATCCAATTATCAAATCAGCAGTAATTGAATGGTTCAGAGATACCGATATAGAAGAGCTAATGCAGGTTCAAAAATTCGGTCAGATAATTGAAGTAGTACCTGGCAAACTAAATCAATTACAGTCTGATTACATTATAAAACAAATACAGATGAGACTTGGTGGAATCGAACAAAATAATCCAAGCATGTATGTCATTCTGGACCGTCTTTTATATAGGTACTGTTATGTTCGCTTTCCGTTGTTTCCTAATGAGAATGAAGTCCCTATTATTGTTGAAGCGCTCAAACAAATAGGTCATCAGTATTTGCAGCTGCCTTACCGTGAAAAGACAAATGTAGAGGATGTCCAGAAATATATAGAAGAAATTGAATTGTGTGAACAGCATTATTCTCTGATCATTGGAGAATAACAATCAAAGGTGAGATTATTCCACTTATATGTACATATCTTGAAAGCCCGTTTGTTTATGTTATAATATAATGGTTGCAAATGAGATTCGTATGTATAAAGAGTCATAGAATCAATGAACAATCGTCCAATGACGAAATTGAATGAATAGATGTTGGAGGGAATTTTTTATGTCAGCAAAATGGGAAAAGCAAGAAGGTAATCAAGGTACTTTAACAGTAGAAGTACCAGCAAGTGAGTTCGACCAAGCGCTTGATCAAGCCTTCAAAAAAGTAGTCAAAGATGTACAAGTACCTGGATTCCGTAAGGGTAAAGTACCTCGGAAATTATTTGAGCAACGTTTCGGAGTGGAATCTCTTTATCAGGATGCTCTTGACATTGTGCTTCCTCAGGCGTACTCAAATGCTGTAGAAGAAACTGGGATCGAGCCGGTAGATCGTCCGGAAGTAGATGTAAAACAGATTGAAAAAGGTGAAGACCTGGTATTTACAGCTGAAGTAACAGTTAAGCCTGAAGTTACTCTTGGAGAATACAAAGGCTTGGAAGTTGAAGAGCAAAGCACAGAAGTTACCGAAGAAGATGTGCAGAACGAATTGAAACAACTACAGGAGAAACAAGCTGAACTCGTTGTTAAAGAAGATGGCGAAGTTGAAGACGGCGATACTGTAGTCATGGACTTTGAAGGCTTCGTTGATGGAGAGGCGTTCGAAGGTGGACAAGCTGAGAACTACTCTCTAGAAGTAGGGTCAGGTTCATTTATTCCAGGTTTTGAAGAGCAGCTGGTAGGTAAGAAAGCAGGAGAAGAAACAGAAGTAACTGTTACTTTCCCTGAAGAATACCATGCAGAAGATCTTGCTGGAAAAGAAGCGACATTCAAAGTTACCATTCATGAAATCAAAGGAAAAGAATTCCCAGAGCTTGATGATGAATTTGCAAAAGATGTTGATGAAGAGGTTGAATCTCTTGATGAACTTACTAAGAAAACACGTGAACGTTTAGAAGAGCAAAAGAAAACTGATGCTGAAAACCAAAAACGTGACACACTCGTAACAAAAGCTTCTGAGAATGCAGAAGTAGAAATTCCAGAATCTATGGTTGACACTGAACTTGATCGCATGGTTCAAGAATTTGAACAGCGCCTTCAAATGCAGGGGATGACCAAAGATATGTACTTCCAGTTCACAGGGCAGGATGAAGACGCTCTTCGTGAACAAATGAAAGAAGATGCAGGCAAGAGAGTTAAAACTAACTTGACTCTTGAAGCAATTGCTGAAGCTGAAGATGTAAATGTTGCAGATGAAGATGTTAATGCAGAGCTTGAGAATATGGCATCTATGTATCAAACAGATGTAGCTCAGTTGACTCAAATGCTTGGCGGAAATACCGACATGATCAAAGAAGATCTTAAGATACGTAAAGCAATTGACGTATTAGTTGAAAACAGCAAAACTAAATCTGAATAAGAGGATCTGGAGACAAGGGGCGGGTTTGCTTCTTGTCTCCTCCTATATTTCCTCTTAGTAGAGTATAGGTTAAAGAATTAGTGGATAGTATGAATGATACTTCCTGTGTTTTACATACACTATAGAGGTATCCTTTTGTTTGACTTATCCATTACATATCTACATAATGAGGTTGGTGCAATAGAGATTCGCACACCTCTAATAGGTATTGCTTTTTTGTTAGGAGTTATTTTGGTATGATGAGCAAAAGAAACTGAATCGTTTAAGGTCATATCTTAAAACTTCAGTCGCAACTATTGCGTCATTTTATTAAGGGGTGAAATGTATGTTTAAATTCAATGAGGAAAAAGGACAGCTAAAGTGTTCTTTCTGCGGTAAAAGTCAAGAGCAGGTTCGCAAGCTCGTGGCAGGACCAGGGGTATATATATGTGATGAATGTATTGAACTTTGTACAGAAATTGTTGAAGAGGAACTTGGAAATGAAGAAGAAGTAGAATTCAAAGAGGTACCAAAACCACAAGAGATCCGTGAAATCCTCAACGATTATGTCATTGGTCAAGAACAAGCTAAGAAAAATTTATCCGTAGCTGTTTACAATCATTACAAGCGTATTAACGCAGGTACGAAAAATGATGATGTAGAGCTTGCCAAGAGTAATATTCTAATGCTTGGACCTACAGGAAGCGGTAAAACACTTCTTGCTCAAACACTTGCCCGTATATTAAATGTTCCATTTGCCATTGCAGATGCAACTTCATTAACGGAAGCTGGCTATGTAGGGGAAGATGTGGAAAACATTCTTCTTAAATTAATACAAGCAGCTGACTATGATGTAGAAAAAGCTGAAAAAGGTATAATTTATATTGATGAAATTGATAAAGTGGCCCGTAAGTCTGAGAATCCTTCTATAACACGCGATGTATCAGGTGAAGGCGTACAGCAGGCTTTACTGAAGATTCTTGAAGGTACACAGGCTAGTGTCCCTCCACAAGGAGGACGAAAGCATCCTCATCAAGAATTTATTCAAATCGACACGACCAATGTTTTGTTCATCGTGGGGGGAGCCTTCGATGGAATTGACCAAATTATCAAGCGTCGCTTGGGACGTAAAGTTATAGGATTTGGATCGGAACAAAATGTTGATGAGAATGAAAAGAAAGAGTTGCTTACAAAAGTACTCCCGGAGGACTTGCTGAGTTATGGGTTGATCCCGGAATTTATTGGCCGGTTGCCGGTAATTGGAAGCCTTGAGCAATTAGATGAAGATGCACTTGTAGAAATTCTTACTAAGCCTAAGAATGCACTAGTTAAGCAATATCAGAAATTGTTCCAAATAGACCATGTAGAGCTGGAAATTGAAGAAGAAGGTCTTCGTGAAATTTCACGTCTGGCCATTGAACGTAAAACAGGTGCCCGCGGCCTGCGTTCTATAATTGAAGGCATCATGCTTGATGTTATGTATGAATTACCTTCACGTGATGATATTGAAAAATGCATCATTACTAAAGAAACAGTTACAGCGGAAAATGGCCGTCCTAAGCTTATCCTGACTGATGGAACGGTAGAAGATGAGAATAAAGAATCTCCTAAAGAAAGTGCTTAAGTAAAACTTTGGAGAGGTATTTCTCTTTAACTTCAAGCCGCGCTACGCCTAGCTGTAGCGCGGCTTCAATTTTATCCTTTACGAGAAGAGATAGATCGATAAGTAGACACCGCACATTTCATTGGATACCTTACAGCCTATCCTGAATAGAAACTCTTGTGATAAAGCTTGGTACATACAGGATGAAAGAAGCGCTTCTTGCTCATAATATGGGTATCATTTGAAGAGGCTGCCCCCTTCACGCGTCAAATGTGAAGGGGGTTCGGCATTGGAAACCAATAGTTTTCCTGCGTTTACTTTCCAAAAAGTTTTATATATGATTAGAATACGTATTGGCATTATACGGAGGTGCAAAGAATATGACAGACAAACAGAAAAATCAAATCCCCCTCCTTCCTCTTAGAGGATTGTTAGTGTACCCATCTATGGTGCTGCACCTGGATGTTGGAAGAGAAAAATCGGTTAATGCATTAGAGCAAGCCATGATGGAAGATAATGAAATCTTCCTTGTATCACAAAAAGAAGTGAATATTGATGATCCATCTTCTGATGATATGTACTCTGTTGGTACAGTGGCACGAGTGAAGCAAATGGTGAAACTGCCTAATGGGACAAATCGTGTACTCGTAGAAGGACTTTATCGTGCAACAATTGATGAAGTAAGTGAAGGTGACGAATTTTATCAAGCAAATATTCACAGACTCGAGGATGAACACGAGGATAAAAATGAAGAAGAAGCCTTGATGCGAACGTTAATGAGTCAATTTGAACAATACGTAAAAGTATCTAAAAAGGTGAGCCAAGAGACCTATAACACTGTATCTGACATAGATGAACCGAGTCATCTGGCGGATATCGTAACCTCTCACTTGCCCGTGAAACTAAAAGATAAGCAGTCCATTTTAGAAACTGAGAATGTGAAAGCACGTCTTCAGAAATTAATAGAACTTATTGGGAACGAACGTGATGTCCTGCAAATTGAACAAAAGATTGGGCAGCGTGTTAAGAAGTCTATGGAAAAAACACAAAAAGAATATTACTTACGTGAACAGATGAAAGCGATACAGAATGAGCTAGGTGATAAAGACGGCAAGACGGGTGAAGTTGCTCAATTGAAAGAAAAGATTGAAGAAGCTGAAATGCCTGAAAGAGTAGAGAAAATCGCCTATAAGGAACTTGGCAGATATGAAAAAGTGCCACAAAGCAGTGCGGAAAGTTCCGTTATCCGTAATTATATTGAGTGGCTTGTTTCTCTTCCATGGTCCGCTGAAACGGAAGATAATTTAGATGTTAAGCATGCAGAGAAAATATTAGATGAGGATCATTATGGATTGGAAAAGGTAAAAGAGCGCGTGCTCGAGTATCTTGCTGTCCAGCAACTTACCCAATCCATTAAAGGTCCAATTTTATGTCTAGTCGGACCTCCAGGAGTAGGTAAAACATCCCTTGCAAAATCCATAGCACGTGCCATAAACCGTAATTTTGTCCGCATTTCACTCGGCGGAGTGAGAGATGAAGCTGAAATAAGAGGACACCGGAGAACTTATATCGGGGCGATGCCGGGTAGAATCATTCAAGGAATGAAGAGGGCAGAAACCGTTAATCCTGTATTTCTTATGGATGAGATCGATAAAATGGCCAGTGATTTTAGGGGAGATCCTTCATCTGCCATGCTGGAAGTACTTGACCCTGAACAGAACAGTACTTTTAGTGATCACTTTATTGAGGAACATTATGACTTATCTAAAGTTATGTTTGTAGCGACGGCCAATACTATGTCCTCTATTCCAGGACCATTGCAGGATCGTATGGAAGTTATTACAATAGCCGGTTACACAGAAGTAGAGAAACTGCATATCGCAAGAGAGCATTTGCTTTCTAAACAAATAAAAGAAAATGGTTTGAGCAAAGGCCAAATCCAAATTAGGGAAGACGCTTTGCTTAAATTGATCAGAACTTACACGCGTGAAGCTGGAGTCCGCGGATTGGAGCGCGAACTGGCAAGTATATGCCGAAAAGCTGCTAAAATTATTGTTTCGGGTGAAAAGCAGCGTGTTGTAGTTACAGAGAAGCAATTGGAAGAACTGCTGGGCCGTCCTAAATTCAGATATGGCCAAGCTGAGCTTGAGGACCAAATTGGAACAGCCACAGGCCTCGCGTACACTGCTGCAGGAGGCGATACTCTCTCAATTGAAGTATCTATCTACCCAGGCAAAGGAAATCTGACTCTTACCGGTAAACTCGGGGATGTTATGAAGGAATCCGCACAAGCTGCCTTTAGTTACATTCGCTCCCGTGCACAAGAGCTAAATATCGATGCTGATTTTGTAGAAAAGAATGATATTCATATCCATGTTCCAGAAGGAGCAACTCCTAAAGACGGACCTTCTGCAGGAATCACGATTGCTACTGCACTGGTTTCTGCGCTTACCGGACGGCCTGTTCGGAAAGAGGTTGGTATGACCGGAGAAATAACTTTACGAGGACGAGTGTTGCCAATAGGTGGATTAAAGCAGAAATCATTAAGTGCCCACAGGGCTGGTCTTTCTAAAATTATTATTCCTTCTGAAAACGAAAAGGATTTAGAAGATATACCGGAAAGTGTCCGTGAAGGGTTAACGTTTATACCGGTTAAGCACTTAGATGAAGTCTTAAACCAAGCGCTGGTGGAGGAAGTCCATGAAGGTTAATTATGCAGATATTGTAATTAGCGCAGCGAGTAAAAAACAGTATCCGAAAGCTCCGATCCCGGAAATTGCCTTAGCGGGAAGATCAAATGTAGGGAAATCTTCGTTCATAAACAAGATGATTCAAAGGAAAAATCTTGCTCGTACTTCTTCTAAACCGGGAAAAACTCAGACATTAAATTTTTATATAATTAATGATCTGTTTCACTTCGTAGATGTTCCAGGGTATGGCTATGCCAAAGTATCTAAAAAAGAGCGTGCAAAATGGGGAGAAATGATGGAAGAGTACTTTTCAGAAAGAGAGCAGCTGCGCGCAACTGCTCTGATCATTGACTCCCGTCATAAACCTACAGAAGATGATGTTATCATGTATAACTATCTAAAACACTTTGGATTACCGGTCATGGTTATTGCAACAAAGCTGGACAAACTTAAGAAAAGTCAAAAACACAAACAGCTAAAAACGATTCAGGAGGTTTTGGAGATGGAAGAAGAAGATACTCTGATTCCTTTTTCCTCCGAAACCGGAGAAGGAAAAGAACTTGCGTGGAAAACTATGCTGGCACACTTGAATATGTAAGGAAAGCCACTTCTTTAGTTAGAAGTGGCTTTTTTCAGTACAACCGTTTTGTCTTTTTGGAAGGTCAACGTTACCAAGCAATTATGAAGTTTTCTCTTCAAGGAACCTTAGATCGTTCAAAGATGACTAATACTTATCAAATGACAACCCTAAGACTTTAAGATAATTTCAAGCAATTTCATGCATTTATAAGTATTTAAATGAAATTACATTAACCAATCCATCATTTCCGATATTTTGGTTCGATATGCATTATTTTAAATTTTGGGAAAACTTTGAATGCTAGATATAATTAATATTATTGCCAATATAACAATTAGATGACAAATTGATGAAGGGAAGGGTTGGGAGAATATGAAAAAGTATTTATTTATGTTACCTCTTACTATTATTTTGATCTTTGCTTTGGCTGCTTGTGGAAGCAGTGAAGACGGAGGAGAAACTTCGGGTGATTCCGAAGAAGGCTCGGAGGAATCGAGCGGATCCAATACTGATTATGGTTTAGTTGAAGAGGGTAAGTTTACTTTCGCCTCGTCTGGAGAATTCCGTCCCTTTAGTATGACAGATGCGAGTGGGGAAATGTCCGGCTTTGATATCGACGTGGCAAATGCAATAGCTGAGGAACTGGGCCTTGAACCAAATCCTCAAAAGCAGAAATTCGCCTCCATTGTAGAAGGTGTTAAAACAGGCCGTTTTGATGCTGCCGTAGCAAGCCATACGATTACAGAGGCACGTGCAGAACAAGTAGCTTTTTCAACACCATATTATTACTCTGGAGCTCAAATTTTCACACGCCCTGGAAGTGATATTGAAACCCTTGAAGATTTAGAAGGGAAAGAGATTGCCGTATCGAAAGGTTCAACTTACAGTAAATTTGCTGAGGGAGCAACGGAAAATATTAAAACATATGATAGTGATGTAGTGGCCTTGCAATCACTTGCAAAGGGCCGTCATGACGCTGTTATCACAGACTTCTTAACAGGTAAAGAAGCGATGCAGCAGGATCTTGAAATTGAGGCTAAAAAAATGATTGAACGCAGTGAACAGGCGGTAGCCGTAGCAAAAGATAACGATAAGCTATTAGAAGACGTCAATGCAGCTCTCGAAAAACTTCGTGAAGATGGAACCCTTGCTGAAATTAGTAATGAATACTTTGGTGACGATATTACCACTAAACCTGAGTAATTGATGATTTTAGTTATACGGAAGTCTAAAGAGTGCGCGTGTGCGTACTCTTTTTTGACATTAAAGAGGAGTTGAGGTTATGTACTTACAGTTTATTTCTTTTTGGGGAGGGTTTTGGGAAGCACTTGTAAACAGTCGGGAGTTATTTTTTGAAGCTTCTCAGCTTACCCTTGCATTAACAGCAGTTTCCATATTTATTGCAATATTTGTTGGTTTATTCTTTGCCTTATTAAAAATTTCTAATATTAAGCCTCTGGAATGGGTCGCGAATGCTTATATTTACATCGTAAGGGGAACACCGCTTATTGTGCAGATTTTTGTATTCTATTATGGCTTGACAAACGTATGGATGATTAGCGGATTCTGGTCGGTTTCTTTGGGACTCGCATTCCATAATGGTGCCTATATTGCTGAAATATTCCGAGGGTCTATACAATCCATAGGTAAAGGTCAAACAGAAGCCGGACGTTCTCTTGGGATGAGTCAGGCATTAACGATGAGAAGAATCATTCTCCCTCAGGCTTTCCGACGTGCGTTGCCCCCGCTCGGTAATCAGTTTATTATTGGGTTAAAAGATTCGTCTCTGGCTGCGTTTATTGGAGTTTCAGAGATATTCGCTGTTGCTACAACACAAGGGGCAAATACTTTCGATTATATGACATGGCTGCTCGTAAGTGCAGTGTACTACTTAATTCTTGTCTTCCTTCTAACCCTTGTGGTTAGCTTGATTGAGAAGAAAATGGCTGTTAGTGGCGATGAGTAACCATAGAGGAGGGATACAGTTTGGCTAAGCAAATGATAGAAGTTAATAAATTAAATAAATACTTCGGGGATAACCATGTTCTGAAGGATATTGATTTTCATGTGGCAGAGAGTGAAGTCGTTGTTTTAATAGGTGCCAGCGGATCAGGAAAGAGTACAATGCTGCGATGTTTAAACTTTTTGGAAATGAAAAACAGCGGTGAGATCTTTATCAAAGGAAATGAAGTTAATCCGAAAAAAGACAATGTTAATGAAGTTCGACAAAAAGTAGGTATGGTTTTTCAACACTTTAATCTTTTCCCTCATAAGACCGTGCTGGGAAACGTTATGGAAGCTCCTACGCAAGTGAAGGGGCTCTCCAAATCTCAAGCCAAAAAAGAAGGTAAAGAACTGCTTGAAAAGGTAGGTCTAGCAGAAAAAGCAAATGATTATCCTTCTCGTTTATCCGGGGGACAAAAGCAGCGCGTAGCTATTGCGCGTGCCCTGGCTATGAAGCCAGAGATCATGCTATTTGATGAACCTACCTCAGCTCTTGATCCAGAGCTTGTAGGTGAAGTATTGCAAACGATGAAGGATCTGGCTAAAGAGGGGATGACAATGGTTGTGGTTACCCACGAGATGGGCTTTGCTCGTGAGGTAGCAGATCGCGTAGTTTATATGCACGAAGGGAGAATAGTGGAGACAGGCGCTCCAAAAGATATTTTTGAAAATCCTAAAGAGGAAAGAACTCAGGCTTTTTTAAGCTCTATCTTGTAATGAAAAGCCGCTGTGGCTTTAAATCACAGCGGCTTTTTGTAACTATTTTTTTAATACATATAGCCCAGAAATGATGAGTACCAGCGGCCAGTATCTGATAATGGTTTGAAAACCAGTTTGAATCCATTGAAACCATTCAGGGTTAGCCGGCCAGAATAATGCGAAAAACCCGAACCCAAGGAATAGAAGAGCTGGAATTAGTCCTTTTCGTGCACCAGCATATCTAATCAGAAAAGCAGCTCCTACGATCACGAAGTAAAAGGGCCAATCATCTTTCCAGAAAGCTAGATAGTGGATGGCATGGAAATGAATGCCGAACCCGAGCAGTAATGCCCCGGTAAAAAGACTTGAGTGATCTTTTTCTATATAACTGTGTAATAAAAAGGCAGCTCCAATAATAAACAGTAAAGTAGGCCACGAATAAAATTCAGATAAGTAGGGAATATTTAATTGGCGAATCAGGAAATATAATCCAAAACCAATGAGTAAAAAACCAATAAAAGAATTCTGTTTAGTCATCTAACGATCCATCCATTCCAATAATAGTAATTTTGTTTACTTGCGCATTGAGCGTGGGTTTGATATATTACAAACGGATTATAATTTAAATTTATTCTAAAAAAATAGTTAAAACTCTTTATAACGTATCTATATCCTATCACATTATTTTCGAAATCTGTTCGTATATTTGCGGGAAAATGTGTGCGGATTCATGTTATACTAGATCATATGTGAGAGTCTGGAACGTTTAATGGGGGTAGATGGAATGCATATTTTAGCTGTTGGTCTCAACTACAAAACGGCCCCTGTGGAAATTAGGGAAAAACTCACTTTTTCAGAAACACACTTAAAAGAGGCTATGCAAGAGTTAAATGCCCGAAAAAGTGTGTTAGAAAATGTGATTATTTCTACATGCAATCGTACGGAAATTTATGCAGTTGTAGATCAGTTGCACACGGGACGCTATTATATTAAACAATTTTTAGCAGATTGGTTTCATGCTGATAAAGATGAATTCTCTCCATTCCTATCCTTTTATGAAACGGATGGGGCAATTGAGCATTTGCTTCGAGTGACCTCTGGTCTTGATTCAATGGTGCTGGGGGAAACCCAAATATTGGGTCAAATGAAACAAGCGTTCATAAATGGTCAGGAAGCAGGAACCACCGGGACGATCTTTAATCAATTATTTAAACAAGCGGTAACGATGGCTAAAAAAGCCCACAAAGATACAGAAATCAGTGAAAATGCTGTTTCTGTAAGTTACGCTGCGGTTGAGCTCTCCCGAAAAATATTCGGGGATCTTGTTCATAAGCATATCGTAATTCTGGGTGCGGGTAAGATGGGAGAGCTTGCTGCTAAAAACTTGCACGGATCGGGAGTACGGAAAGTAACAGTCATTAACCGTACCCTTTCTAAGGCACAGGTAGTAGCTGACCAGTTTAATGGACAAGCACGGACCATGGAAGATCTGGATTCTGTTCTTACTGACGCTGACATCGTAATAAGTTCCACGGGAGCTACAGATTACGTAGTGACTAAAGAGAAAATGGAGCCTATTCACCGAAAAAGAAAAGGAAAACCTCTCTTCTTTGTAGACATTGCTGTGCCAAGAGATTTGGACCCAGCCATGGAAAATCTGGAGAGCGTATTTTTATATGATATAGACGATCTTCAAGGTATTGTTGACGCTAATTTGGCTATACGCAAGCAAGCAGCCGAAGAAATTGAAATCATGGTGGAAGCTGAAATTGTAGAATTTAAAGAATGGCTACAAACTATTGGAGTCGTGCCTGTAATCTCCGCTTTGCGCTCTAAAGCTCTTGGCATTCAAGCAGAGACTATGAAGAGCATTGAACGAAAAATGCCTGAACTTACGGATCGTGAAAGAAAAGTCCTTAGTAAACATACGAAAAGTATTATTAATCAAATGCTGAAGGAGCCTATTTTGCAGGCTAAAGAATTAGCGGCTCAGCCTGATTCGGAAGAAACATTGCGCTTGTTTACTCAGATATTTGGGATTGAAGCGCAGGTGGAAGAAGAAATTAAAGAACAAACGAAAAAAAACCAACCAGCTGTGAAGCAAGAAGGTAAGACAGGCCAGTTCTTTCCTGTCGCCAACTCAATTGTTAATCCGTAAGGGTGGATGTCCATATGTTCGAGCTTAAATGGGTGTACGAACTCATCCTATTACTTTATGGACTTAGTTTAATTGGATATTTCATTGACTTTGTGCAGACGAACCGGAAGGCTAACCGTACAGCCTTCTGGTTACTTAGTATGGTTTGGGTTTTACAAACCTTTTTTTTATTGACCCAAGTTTTTATAGACAAGAACTTACCCATAATGACCGTATATGATGGTTTATATTTTTATGCCTGGATTTTAGTAACGTTCTCTTTAATTATTAATCGACTGTTTAGAGTAGACTTTCTAGTGTTCTTTACGAATGTTGTAGGGTTTCTTGTTGTACTCATCCATTTATCGACCAGAGCCCAGAATGATTTAAAGGACCATGGAGTGGAGCTCGTAAATGAGATGCTTGTGGTTCATATTAGTTTAGCCATTATTTCCTATGGTTTTTTTACACTATCATTTATATTTTCAATTATGTACTTGCTGCAGTACCGTCTTTTAAAGAAAAAAAAGTGGAATGCTAAACTGTTTCGTTTAGGTGACTTAACAAAACTGGATCACTTTTCTTATATATCGGTTATACTGGGAGTTCCTCTGTTGTTAATTGCTATAATCTTAGGCGTTACCTGGGGATATATATCACCTGATACATTTTATTGGTATGACTCAAAAACTTTAGGCTCGTTCCTTGTGCTTTTCGTGTATATCGTTTACCTGGTTTTAAGGGTGGTAAAAGGTTACCAGGGACGTTCCATTTCTATATTTAACTCGGGCGCTTTTTTATTTCTATTAATTAATTTCTTTTTATTTGGTTCTTTATCGAATTTTCATTTTTAAGGAGGTAGTCACATGAAGAAAATAGTGATCGGTTCAAGAAAAAGTAATTTAGCTATCACTCAGACGGAGTGGGTAATCGAACAACTGAAAAATATAGATCCCAGTTATGAATTTGAAATTAAAAGAATTTCTACAAAAGGGGATAAAATACTGGATGTGACCTTATCCAAAGTTGGAGGGAAAGGGTTATTTATTAAAGAGATAGAACAAGCCATGTATGATGGTGAAATTGATATGGCCGTTCACTCGATGAAGGATATGCCCTCTGAGGTAGCTTCTGGTTTAACTGTTGCTTCGGTGCCAATTAGAGAAGATCACAGAGATGCATTTGTATCGAATGGCAACGTTGCGCTTAAAGACTTGCACGAAGGAGCCATTGTAGGAACCAGCAGTCTGCGGCGGAGTGCTCAAATCAAAGCTGTGAGACCAGACGTTGAAGTGAAGTGGATTCGCGGCAACATTGATACACGTCTTCGAAAATTGAAAGAAGAAGACTTTGATGCGATTGTCTTAGCGGCCGCAGGATTAAAACGTATGGGCTGGGATGATAATCTTGTAACCGAATATTTAGAGCCGGAAGTATGTGTGCCTGCCGTAGGGCAAGGGGCGCTAGCGATACAGTGCCGGGAAAATGATTCTTCGTTAAGGGACTTGCTTATGCAGATTAATCATGAATATACAGCTACAACCGTATCGGCTGAACGTAAGTTTCTTCATGATTTAAATGGGGGCTGTCAAGTTCCTATCGGAGGGTATGCATATAGAAAAGGCAGTGAAATTATTCTGAGCGCATTGGTGGGTACTCCAGATGGTAAAACCATTCTTCATGAAACTGTGAGAGGGGAAGACCCGCTGGCAGTAGGAAAAGAAGCTGCTGATCGTCTCAAAGCTCAAGGAGCCCAGGAAATTGTTGATCAGGCTAAAGAGGAGTATGACCAGTAATGAAGCCTCTTGCGGGGAAAACGATCCTTGTTACAAGAGGCGCATCCCAGGCAAGGCCTTTTGTAGACCGGATAAATAAGGAAGGGGGGAGGGCTTTAAAAACCCCTCTTCTTCACTTTCAATTAAATGACTCGAAGGAGAATCAAGAGATCCTCAAGAAACTTCACAACTATGCATGGGTTTTTATTACAAGCTCTAATGGTGTGAAGTTTTTTTTCGAGCTGGTAAATAAATCAGGAGTTTGTATCCCTGATACTCTTAGGTTTGCTATTATTGGAGAAAAAACAGCGCGTACACTTAATACTTACGGGCGCAATGCTGATTTTATGCCATCCAGCTTTCAGGCTGATACCATGGCTGAAGAATTTTTTAAAGAAGAAAGTGTCCGAGGCATGATCCTATATGTTAGAGGGAACCGCTCAAGGGACGTTCTTCCAGAAAAATTTGCAGAACAGCAGGTCTTTTTCCAAGCAATCACGGTCTATGATACGCTACTATTGAAAGAGCATCAGAAACAGATTCGTCAATTGATCAACAATCGTAAGATTGATGCACTAACATTTACAAGCCCCTCTACCGTCCAGGCCTATTTTGCTATTATGAGAGGCATGCCCGAGACGGGCCGGGATCTTCCGTGTTTTTGCATAGGACCAACGACTGCCAATCAGGCAGAGCATTTCGGTTTTCGAAATGTTTTATTACCCGAGCATTATACAATGGAAGATATGGTAGATAAGATGGTGCAATTTTTTTCATAAGAAGGGAATCGATACTATGTCAGATTTAGATTTCAAACGCCATCGTCGTCTGCGGCGTACAGCGTCTATGAGAGCATTAGTGCGGGAAACGCATTTAAGGAAAGACGATCTAATCTTCCCCATTTTTGTGGTTGAAGGGGAAGGGATTAAGAATGAAGTAGCTTCCATGCCGGGGGTTTATCAAGTGTCACTTGATTATTTAACGGAGGAGATGAATGAATTAACTCGTGTGGGTGTTCGTTCCGTTATTGTTTTCGGGGTGCCGAATGAAAAAGATGAAGTAGGCAGTCAGGCTTATCATAAAGAGGGAATTGTTCAAAGATCCATCCGTCAAATTAAAGAAGAAGTTCCTTCATTAACAGTGATTGCAGATACATGTTTATGTCAGTACACGGATCATGGGCATTGCGGCATTGTTCGTGAAGGGGATATTGATAATGATGAATCGCTTAAATATATTACCCAGACAGCCGTTACGCAAGCTGAAGCTGGGGCGGACATTATTGCACCTTCCAATATGATGGATGGATTTGTTGCTGCTATTCGAAAAGGACTGGATGAGGCCGGGTACAGCCAGATTCCAATTATGTCCTATGCGGTAAAATATGCTTCCTCATTTTACGGTCCTTTCCGAGATGCGGCTCATAGTTCTCCTCAATTTGGCGATCGAAGAGCCTATCAGATGGACCCATCGAACCGTTTGGAGGCGCTTCGTGAAGCAGAATCGGATGTACAAGAAGGTGCAGATTTCCTTATTGTGAAACCCGCCCTTGCTTATTTAGATATCATGCGAGAAGTGAAGGACCGCTTTAATCTACCGCTTGTTGCTTACAACGTGAGCGGGGAGTACTCTATGATTAAAGCTGCCGCTCAAAATGGCTGGGTGAATGAGCAGGAAATTGTTCTCGAAAAGCTTACAGCTATGAAGCGGGCAGGAGCTGATCTCATTGTTACTTACTTTGCCAAAGATGCAGCTAAATGGTTGGACGAATAAACCACTAATTTTAGAAAGGATGAGTCGCTATGAAACAATTTGACCGCTCTTCAGCTGCTTATAATAAAGCTGTGGATTTAATGCCGGGCGGAGTTAACTCTCCGGTAAGGGCATTTAATTCTGTAAACATGGATCCTATTTTTATGGAAAAAGGAAAAGGTTCTAAACTTTATGATCTGGACGGCAACGAATTCATCGATTATGTACTTAGTTTTGGCCCTTTAATTTTAGGGCATGCGGATGAAAAGGTAGTAGAGTCTTTAAAAAAAGTAACGGAACAAGGTACGAGCTTCGGTACTCCTACAGAAATTGAAAATCATCTTGCTGAGTTAGTTATTGAACGTGTTCCATCCATTGAAATGCTAAGAATGGTCAATTCAGGAACAGAAGCCACAATGAGCGCACTGCGTGTTGCCCGTGGGTACACCGGTCGTGACAAAATTCTCAAATTCGAAGGGAATTATCATGGGCATGGAGATTCTCTTCTTATTAAAGCAGGCTCTGGTGTTGCCACTTTAGGACTGCCAGATTCCCCAGGGGTTCCAGCATCCATTGCTCAAAATACGATCACGGTTCCATACAATGATTTAGAAAGTGTCCGCTATGTTTTTGAACAGTATGGAGATGACTTGGCTGCGGTCATTATTGAACCTGTATCAGGGAATATGGGTGTTGTGCCTCCTCAGGATGGATTCCTGCAGGAACTTCGCGAGTTAACGGAGAATAATGGCACTGTATTGATCTTTGATGAAGTAATGACTGGATTCCGTGTCGGCTATCATAGTGCGCAAGGTCACTTTGGTGTTACACCGGATATGACCTGTCTTGGAAAAGTAATTGGTGGCGGCTTACCTGTTGGAGCTTATGGAGGGAAGCGTCGTATTATGGAACGAGTGGCTCCGGTTGGGGACATCTATCAAGCCGGTACTTTGTCAGGAAATCCATTAGCTATGACAGCTGGTTACGAAACGGTTTCATCCATGACAGAAGAAGCTTATGAAGGAATTAATAAAAAAGTGGACCGTCTCATAGAAGGGTATGAAGAAGCGGCAAAAGCAAACAACATTCCATTGACGGTTAACAGGGCAGGATCGATGGTAGGCTTCTTCTTTACGAATGATCCTGTAATCGATTTTGAAACCGCAAATGCTTCTAATCTTGAAATGTTCACGCGCTATTACCAAGGGATGATCGAAGAAGGAATCTATCTTCCCCCTTCCCAATTTGAGGGACTCTTTCTATCAACGAAGCATACAGAAGAAGATATAGAGAAAACGATCAGGGCAGCAGAAAAAGTATTTGCATCTCTGTAAATAAGGAATACACGAGGCATGGCCGTATTGGGCCATGCCTTTTTCTGTACCCTCCATGTATATAAAATCAGTTGCCGCATAAGGTGGTAATAGAGGCTTGGGTTTATTATATTCTGGGAGGGGCAAATCCATTGAAAAATAAACAAAACGTATTTTCTTTTTATTTAGACGAAGCGATATGGTTTAAGGAAGGACAGGGCGTCAGGGAACTAATTGGTATTTCACTAGAGCCTGAAATCGTAATTGAGGAAAATGGAGATGAAGTACGTTTAAAAGGAACAGTCGATCTGGCAGGAGAATATGTACCCCACCAAGCTGATCATAAATATGAAGAGGCTGCCCCGCTGCAGTCGGTAAGGACAATGGATCATGTGGAATCAGGTGAAGAAGGGATCTGTTATTTTTCCCATTCATTCCCTGTAGAAATTACAGTACCGCTCGAACGGATTTCAAGTCTGGAAGATGTCCTCATTGATATAGAAAGTTTCGATTATGAACTTCCTTCGAATAATCAGCTAAGGCTGCATGCTCAGTTAAATATCAACGGGGTCGAGCAAAAAGTAAATGCCGCAGATAATTCGGATACATTTGATGAGTCGGCGACTCTTGGTCCAGTGGATTATAAAGAAGAACGTAAGGAAAAAGAGAATCCTATAGTTCCTGAAAGGGAAGCCCCTGTGGTTCAGCTGACTAACAGGAATGATCTGTCGGCTCAGGAGATAGAAGAAGAAGGCAGATGGCCTCATAAAAAGTCTCAGAATTTCGCAGAATTTTTTGGTCATGATAAAAAAGAAGAAACGCCTGAGGTTTCAGCTGAGAGTACTAGTGCGTGGCACGAAAGCACTGTGGAAGAAGAAATGAGCGCTTCTTCCTCTTATATGGAATCCTCGATTAAAGACTCAGAAGAAAAAGAGAAAGCTCCAGGCGGACTTGATGGAATCAAACAGATATTTAAGCACCTGTTTCCCAACCGGGAAGAGACTTACACACAAATGAAAATGTATATCGCTCAAGAAGATGAAACGCTAGCTTCTATTGCTGAAAAATATGAAGTATCCATCCACCAGTTGGAAAAAGTAAATGAACATAGAGATGAAGTTTCCCCTGGTCAAATCGTGTATATTCCTAGTTAAATCCATTTATAACGAAAAGCGAGAAAAAGTCCAACAATAATTCCTAATAAGAAGACGTCAAATGTTGTAGGAAATAAGATTGTCCGGATACATTGGAAAACCAGAATTGGCAATAAAGCTTTTTCGAATACAAATAAACAAGTACGGCACCATGGTGGAAGACGATAACGGTATAAGCGGCTCAACGACCATCAACCTCCTTTCACTGCATATTCGCGTTTTTTTCACAAATAGTTGACTAAAACAATCATTTCTATATACAATATGTAATAGAAGCATTATACGTGAAATGCCGTGACAGGGAAGAGTACATGGACATATCCTTCAGAGAGGAAAACGGGTGGTGAGAGTTTTCCAGGCTATATGTTGGTGGAAGGTCGCCCTTGGAGCAGCTTCTTTGAACGAAAAGTAGAAGAAGCCGGTTAGAAGCCGTTATTTTTTTAAGTGTACAGATATGCAAGGCATGTTTGTAAATTAAGGTGGTACCACGGAATTAGATCTCTTTCGTCCTTTTGAGGACGAAAGAGATTTTTTTATTTTATAAATACAGATGATAAAAGGAGGAAGATCCATATGAATCAAACAGATCTTTCAATGCCAACCAAGTATGATCCTGCAGCCGTTGAAAAGGATCGCTATCAGTACTGGGTGGATGGGAAGTTTTTCGAAGCGTCAGGAGATAAGAATAAAGAACCTTATACCATCGTTATTCCCCCTCCGAACGTTACTGGTAAATTACATTTAGGACATGCATGGGATACTACTCTTCAAGATATCTTAAGTCGTGTGAAGCGGATGCAGGGCTATGATGTCCTTTGGCTGCCCGGGATGGATCATGCCGGTATTGCTACACAGGCCAAAGTAGAGGCTAAACTGAGAGAATCCGGAACTTCCCGACATGAATTAGGAAGAGAAAAATTTCTTGAAAATTCATGGGAGTGGAAGAAAGAATATGCTCAATTTATCCGTACTCAATGGGAAAAACTGGGTCTTGGTCTCGATTATTCACGTGAAAGATTCACACTTGATGACGGGTTGTCCGAAGCGGTTAAAGAAGTGTTTGTTAAGCTTTATGAAAAAGGTTTAATTTATCGAGGGGAATATATAATTAACTGGGATCCAGCTACTCGCACCGCTCTTTCTGATATTGAAGTAGAGTATGAAGATGTCCAGGGAGCCTTTTATCATATGCGCTACCCGCTGAAGGATGAAGAAGGCGGAATTGAGATCGCAACAACCCGCCCCGAAACGATGCTGGGAGACACGGCTATTGCTGTTCATCCCGAAGACGAACGCTACCAGCACTTAATTGGGAAGAAAGCTATACTACCTATCGTGGGAAGAGAAATTGAGATTGTGGCAGACGATTATGTAGATATGGAATTTGGTTCAGGTGCGGTTAAAATCACCCCTGCTCATGACCCGAATGATTTCGAAATAGGAAATCGCCATAATTTAGAACGTGTACTCATTATGAATGAAGATGGCAGTATGAATGAGAACGCAGGAAAATATCAGGGAATGGATCGATTTGATTGCCGTAAGGAAATCGTCAAAGACCTTCAGTCAGAGGGGATTCTTTTTGAAATTGAAGAGCACCTTCATTCAGTTGGCCATTCCGAACGCAGCGGGGCTGTTGTAGAACCTTATCTGTCTACTCAATGGTTTGTGGATATGAAGCCTTTGGCTGAAGCTTCAGTAGATCTACAAAAAGGGGAAGACAAAGTACAATTTGTGCCTGACCGCTTTGAAAAACCTTATCTTCACTGGATGGAGAATACGCGTGACTGGTGTATTTCACGTCAGCTTTGGTGGGGTCATCGAATTCCTGCATGGTATCATAAAGAGACAGGAAAAATTTACGTAGGTAAAGAAGAGCCGAAAGATGTGGAAAACTGGATACAGGATGAAGATGTACTTGACACATGGTTCTCTTCAGCTCTCTGGCCTTTTTCTACAATGGGATGGCCCGATGAAGATAGTGAGGACTACAAGCGTTATTTTCCAACAAATGTGTTGGTTACAGGTTACGATATTATCGGTTTTTGGGTCAGCCGAATGATATTCCAATCCATTGAATTTACAGGACGTCGTCCGTTTGAAGATGTTCTTATTCACGGACTTGTTCGGGATGCGGATGGTCGTAAAATGAGTAAGTCCCTTGGTAATGGTGTAGATCCAATGGACGTAATCGATAAGTACGGTGCCGATTCGCTGCGTTATTTCTTATCGACAGGGTCTTCACCCGGTCAGGATCTGCGTTTCCATTGGGAAAAAGTAGAATCAACATGGAATTTTGCCAATAAAATTTGGAATGCTTCCAGGTTTGCCTTAATGAACATGGGTGATTTGAAATACGAGGATATTGATTTATCCGGCGAAAAGTCTGTGGCTGATCAGTGGATTCTGACTCGCTTGAACCAAACCATTCAGCAAGTTACCCAAAATATTGACAAATATGAATTTGGTGAAGCCGGAAGGCAGTTGTACAACTTCATTTGGGATGACTTTTGTGACTGGTATATTGAAATGGCTAAGCTTCCTTTATACGGGGAAGATTCGTCAAGAATTCATACCACAAGGTCTATTTTAGCTTACACACTGGATCAGATCATGCGAATGCTGCATCCGTTTATGCCATTCATCACGGAGGAAATTTGGCAGCACCTGCCTCATCAAGGGGAATCCATCACTCAGGCTTCATGGCCAGAAACACGAGATGAATTTCATAATGAGCAAGCCGTTCAAGAAATGAATCGTCTCGTTTCCATTATTCGCTCCGTTCGTAACATCCGAGCAGAAGTAGATACTCCGATGTCTAAAGAGATTCAGTTAATGATTCAGGCAAAGGATGAAGATGTAATGAGCGAACTTGAAAAGAACCGTGATTATCTGGATAAGTTCTGTAATCCTAGTGAATTAATTATTGCTACAGATCTTCAAGCTCCTGAAAAGGCCATGTCCTCTGTTATTACAGGTGCGGAGCTATACCTTCCGTTAGCAGGCTTAATCAATATTGAAGATGAAATTAAACGCCTGGAGAAAGAATGGAAAAAGTGGGATCAGGAAGTCAGCCGTGTTCAGAAGAAACTGGCAAATGAAGGATTTGTGAAAAAAGCACCGGAACATGTTGTAGAAGAGGAACGTGAAAAAGAGAACGACTATTTAGATAAGCGTGCCAAAGTTGAAGCGCGTATCGAGGAACTAAAAGCATAAATGAAGCTGGAGGGTATTCTTAGGAGTACTCTCCTCTTTTTGAAAAGAGGGAATGACATGTCAAACTACCAGGAAGCCATCCAATGGATACATTCTAGAGAAAAATTTAAAGTCAAACCTGGATTAAAGCGGATGGAGTGGATGATGGAAGAACTGGGACACCCAGAGAAAAAGCTGAAAGCTATTCACATCGCAGGCACAAATGGAAAAGGCTCGACAGTGACTTTTTTAAGTAATTTACTGCAGACGCAAGGTTACGATATAGGAACATTCACATCACCCTATATTATAAGGTTTAATGAAAGAATCAGTGTCAATGGGGAAGCCATTCCTGATGCTGAACTTGCTGCTTTAACAGAAGCAATTAAACCTTTAGCAGAAAAGTTGAAAGGCACATCTCTTGGTGAACCAACAGAATTTGAAATTATCACGGCCATGGCTGTGATATATTTTTCTCAAAAACACCTGGACTTCATATTGTTTGAAGTCGGTCTAGGTGGTCGTTATGATTCCACGAATATCATTCAGCCGCTTTTATCTGTAATTACAAACATCGGACTTGACCACATAAATATTTTAGGGAATACACTTGAACAGATTGCTTACGAAAAAGCAGGAATAATCAAAACCAATACACCTCTTATTACTGGGACAAAAGAAGAGTCTGCCTTGAGTGTTTTGAAAGAGCAGGCTTCGGTTAATAAGGCTCCTGTGTCAATCTTAGGAGAAAATTTTCAAGTAGAACATATAAAAAGCTCACTTGAAGGAGAGTACTTTGAATTTAAAACTTCATCATTTCATTCCGGAGATTTGCTTAGTCCTATGAAAGGCCGGCACCAGGTAGATAACGCAGCTCTCGCCCTTCAAACGATGGAGCACCTGAAAAAAATGGGGGTAGGCATAAATCGTACTCAATATAGCAGAGGTCTGCTTAGAACTCACTGGCCTGCTCGTTTTGAAACAATTAGTACAAACCCTGTAACCATTATTGATGGCGCCCATAATGAAGAAGGGACACGGGCTCTAGTAGATACCATGAAACGGCATTTTAGCGGGAAACGTGTCCATCTTATTTACTCTGCTTTAGAAGATAAACCAGTGAAAAACATGCTTGAGATTCTAAAAGAGGTTGTCGATGTCGCCTATATGACTACCTTTGAGTTCCCAAGAGCTATGACGGGCAGTGAGCTAACTGAGCTCTCCCCTATACCTGATACTATAACTGTCTCTGATTATGTTCAGGCAATCAGGGAAGCTACGTCCACGATAAAAACAGGAGATGTATTACTCATCACAGGATCCCTCTATTTTATATCAGAAATAAGGAAATATTTTGAATATTAACCCCTGGTATGGTAACATTTGAGTTACTTAATTTTTCCTAATAAAAGGAAATATTGTCAAGGATGAGGTGCAAGGATGGAAAGGGACAAAAGAGTCAAGATATGGATACTTTGGGTTTGTTTATGGCCTTCGAGCATCTACTTAATGTATCGTTGGCTGGACCCGCCCCTCCACGTGAATATATTGGAAATAGGGTCTTTTGTCATACTTGCCTCCATCGTAGCCCTCTTTCCTCTGCGGATTGGGGATAACCCTGTATTCTTTACTCATGGAATTGCATTTGCGGCTTTTTTACAATATGGATTATTTGTAGAAATTATCATTTCCCAAGTATCTTTGCTCTTTCTACTTTTGAAGGTTCGCGTGGACCGGACCTCCTCTCATCGAATCCCTATTAATTTTATGATGTTTCTTGCTATATCAATCCTATCAGCTCAAGTATATTATGCTTTGGGTGGAGAGCATGCGGGAGAAGCGGTTTCCTCTATAACGGATGCCCTCCCAATCATTACATACGCGTTATCACAGATTTTTCTCAATCAACTTTCGTTGAAAATAATTACAAAGATAATCTATAAGCAGAAAATCGTATGGTGGGACAGTGGTTTTGTCTGGGACGTAGCCACTGCAGGTATTGTGCTCCCTGTTGGATTTGTACTTTATATTGTTTTCCTTGAATTTGGAATAAGTGCTATGTTTTTTGTTGGAATTCCTTTTATCTTTATTTCTGGAATGTTCATGCTCTTTCATAATAGCCATGAGATCAACTCCTACTTAAAGAGAACTAGTAAGATTGGACATGAACTTACGGGGAAACTTGGGGTTAAGGATGTTCTTGACTTATTTGTAGACCGCCTCAGCGAATTGCTTCCTCTTGATTACATCTATGTTTATGATGTACTATCTGAACATCAATTAAAGCTCATCCGCTTCTTTGATCGTACCGGAGAGATGAAGTTGTCAGAGTTGCAAATGAATAGAGGGGAAGGCGTTAGCAGGGCAGTAAGGAAAAAAACCGGGAGTTTCCATTATAAAAAGAGAGCTGAGTGGAAGCACATGGCGAATTCATTTACTCCTGAGAATGCGGAAAGTGTCCTTTCTGTACCTGTAGAAAGAAATAACGAGATTGTAGGCATTATAACTATTTATTCTAAAAAGAAGAGGGCATTTCTACAATTTCAGTTTATGATTCTTAGGATTCTTGGCAATTACCTGGGGGTTGCTATTGATAATGCGAGACACTATGAGCAGCGAAAAGAAGAAAGTGAACGATGCCCTCTTACGGGCCTTTACAATTATCGTTACTTTGAAAACTATTTGCAGGATCTATTTTCGCAATGGGAAAAAGAAGACATCAAGAAACCAATTTCTCTTATTCTTTTAGACATTGATCATTTTAAGAAAGTCAATGATACCTATGGACATGAAAGTGGGAATGAGATTCTTTGTCTGCTTTCTGAAAGACTGCGGATGGTTCTAACTAATAGAGGAGTGCTTGCTCGTTATGGCGGAGAAGAATTTGTGATTCTTCTTCCGGGATATGCGGCTGATCAATCCTTTAATTTAGCTGAAGAAATTAAACATGCCATATCTTCTGAACCTTTTTATTCTCACGATCACATATTAAGATGGGAGACGGTGCAGGAGGTTAATGTTACTGCTAGTATAGGAGTGGCGGTTTACCCGGATGATTGTGAAGAGCCCTTAGAATTAATTCGCCATGCGGATCGAGCGATGTACGTAGGTGCGAAGCAGCAAGGAAGAAATAAGGTAGCGGCTTATAATCAAATGAACACAAACGTCCAATAATTGTTATTGGACGTCTTTATGTGTGCCCGGCACGGGTGTAAACTCTAGGGTTCAAGTCCCGAGCGGCGAAGGTCGTTGTAGCCGTTAGTCAAAGGCAAGGGTGTCCAGGGTGACCTGAAATCTGAAGGAAGCCGGAGACAAATTTCCGACCCGAGGAACACAAATCTCATAAAAGGCTGTCTGTCTGGGGTGAGTCTGCATAACAAGACGAAACCCCAACGACCAAAGGGGCAGGCAGTAAATGAGGCGGGGATATGGAAAGGAAGTTTATGCTTTTACCCGGGGAGGTCTGATGGACAAGCCGTACACATGCGGTAACCGATTCCCCAAAGAATCGCTGAACCATCAGAAGTCAGCCGAAGCCATAGTACCTTACCTTCCGGAAGGTAGGGGAAGGGCTGAATCATAAAATGAGTACCATTTTCCTGGCGTACGCATCATCTGATGACACAGAATAGATCAACCAGTTGCGAGAGAGAAGTGAAGTCTTCGAGGGCGTAACTGGGGTGGAAGATCGATGCCACACAATAGAACGAAATGGTCACGTGGAGGGCAAGCGAA
>NZ_FOOG01000047.1 GCF_900113125.1 Halobacillus alkaliphilus
GAACTATTATCGTCTGTCGTCAGCCTCGAAGAAGTGGCTGAATCGAATTGACTGGTATGTTTTGAAACGTCTAGCTCTGTTTAACAACAAGAAAAGACAGCGCCGAAATCTTCATGGTCATTTGGAGGAAGTAAAGAAACAAACCCAGTATCAACTGGTGTGCTTAGCCAAGTAGGGTAACCGTAATGCCAAAGAAAGAAGAACATCGGAAAGCCGTATGAGGGAGAACCTCACGTACGGTTTGATGAGGGGGAGCTGAAAGTAAAAGGGGAGAAATCCCTTTTGAAATCAGTTCTCTACTCTACCGCGGAAAGCGAAATCGTCCTCCGGAGGACCTAATTCTCACAAATGTCTCGAAGTCGAGTCTTCCAGTAACGGGAGCTTTACTTTAAGAGCAACATAGAGATTTAACAGCGCAAAAAGGAACAGAAACAAAAAGCGGCCGGTTTTTTTCATAAAAATTGGCACAACCCCTGAAATGTCTTATACTTGGGTGAGATTAAATAAAGAGAGGTTATACCCATGAATCCTGTATTGCTCGTGTTAATGATGATAGGAATCGGTGCGTTAATTGGAGGGTTGACCAATTCCCTTGCTATAAAGATGCTTTTTCGGCCCTATCGTGCGTTGTATATAAAGAATTTCCGCCTTCCTTTCACTCCCGGGTTGATTCCAAAAAGACAGAAAGAACTCGCGAGACAGCTGGGGCGAATGGTGGTCGAGCATTTACTGACAGCAGAAGGCCTGCGTCGTAAACTAGAAAGGCCTGCTTTCCAAACCCAAATGACGGAATGGGCTCAGGAAGAAATAGAGAAAATACTTAACCATCCGGCCACTCTTAAAGAGATGCTCGAGGAACTTGACCTCGATATGAATACAATCCATCTTGAGCAGTCGATTTCCACCTGGGTAGAGAACCGATATCATTCTGTAATGGATAACTACCGGGAAGAAACCTTAGAGAATCTCCTCTCCTACGAATGGAAAGAAAAAATTGAGGTGGGGGCGGATCAGCTTGCTGACCATATTCAAGAACAGGTTACATTGTATTTTCAAAGTCCGGAAGGCAGATATAAAGTAACTGCACTAATTGATAATTATCTTGATAACCAAGGGTTTCTTGGGAATATGATTTCCTCTTTTATGGGACCAGATGGCATTACAGAGCGAATCTACCCTGCGATTATTCGTTATGTTTCAGATAAAGAAATGACTTACTGGCTGAGAGGCATGCTTCAGTCCGAACTTCAGCGGGCTATGCAGCAGCCTGTTGGATTTTACGAAGATAAGATCGGGCGAACTGCCGTTGGTCATACCTTAGGGCAGGCCGTCGCGAAAGCACTCCCGCTTGAAGAATGGCTTCAGAAAACGGTAGCGGAATGGTCTAAACCCTATCAGCATAAAATTCTACAGGAATTTGTGCCTCTTCTTGTTAAGAAAGCGAGCGTGCTACTATCCGGCAAGGTGGAAAGTATGATGGAATCCATGCACCTTTCAGAAATTGTGCAGGAAGAAGTGGAAGCTTTTCAGGTTGATCGTCTGGAAGAAATGGTGCTTGGAATATCCCGTCGGGAATTCAAAATGATCACGTATCTGGGAGCATTGCTTGGTGGTCTAATTGGATTGCTGCAGGGTTTAATTGTTTTATTTCTCAGATAAATAGGGATTCCTATACATGACATCTTCAGTTTGTTATAGTGGGGAAGGAGTCAAAGAACGAAACAATTTAGGAGGCTTTTAATTTATGGCTAATATCTATGATCACGCATATGATCTTGAAAAAGCAATTAGAAACAGTGAGGAATTCACAAGCTTGAAAGAAGCTTATGAAGCAGTAATGAATGATGAAGCTGCGAAAAAAATGTTTGAAGATTTCCGTCAGACACAAGTAACTCTTCAACAGAAACAAATGCAAGGCGAAGAGATTTCTGAAGAAGAAGTAGAAGAAGCTCGTAAAGTTGTTGAACTTGTTCAGCAGCATCCACAGATTTCTAAACTGATGGAAGAAGAGCAGCGCTTGAACACGGTGATCAATGATGTAAGCAAAATCATCACTAAACCGCTTGAAGAGCTTTACGGCAACCCGGAAGAGCCACAGCAGTAATAAGGAAAGTCATCCTCCTCGAGGGTGGCTTTTTTTATTGGAGTTTTCAGTAATAGAAGCGGGAGTGGAGATCTCCAAAAAACTTATGTCTCTAACACCAGTTTTATGTCGTTTTGTGCAGGGAAAATTCTTACAAATGGAGAAATAGAATATAGACAGAGAATTTTTATAAAGGGGTTTGAGAATGAAGCATTTCCTTATTGAAGAAATAGACAATGTCGTCCATTTAAAGATAGCCCGTGGTGAAAAATATAATGCACTGGATGCAGAAATGCTGAAAGAATTCACGGAAGCGATTCAACAGGTAAAAGAATATGAAGGCCAAATAGTGGTACTCTCTGGAGAAGGAGATGGCTTTTGCGCCGGCGGAGATCTTAGCATGATGGACACAGTGAGTGATGCAAAGCAATATGACGAGGTAATGAATCATATCGAAACCATCGTGTCTTCCATCTATACCATGCCGAAAATCGTAGTTTCGGCTATTCATGGTCCTGCAGTAGGACTTGGATTAAGCATTGCACTTGCAGCCGATTACGTAGTAGCGGAACCGGACGCTACGATTTCAATGAACTTCATTGGCATTGGGCTTATTCCTGACGGAGGGGCTCACTTTTGGCTTCAGCAGCGTCTAGGGACTCACCAGGCGAAGCAATTTGCCTGGAAAGGAGAACAGATGAGGGCAAAAGAGGCCTATGACCACAAACTGGTGGATATCGTTGTGAACGGATCCGTGCAGGAAGAAGCTCATGAACTGGCTAAAAAATGGAGTAGGCGCCCTTTAAAATCCATGATCGCTACGAAGGAGATTTATCATCAATACGGATTGGATCAATTAATGCTTTATCTTTCAAAGGAACGAAAAGCCCAGTGGGATATGAAGCAGACCCACGACCATCATGAGGGTATAAAAGCTTTTAAAGAAAAGAGACAGCCTAATTTTAAAGGAGAGTAAAAAAAGCCGCGCAGATAAGCGCGGCTTTTTTTCGTGAGATAGTTACGATTATAACAAGCTTAAGCCAGTAGTGGGGCATCTGGTTCTGTTATCTGTGAAACAGAACCAGATGCCCCTCAGGTGCAACACAGCGATGAGTCTGTTCACTGTATCCTTCCTCTGCTAATCTTTCCCGCCCTATTTTTTTTGCTTCATCATCATTCTCCGCCTGGAAGGTCTCATCCAAAACGTTCGTGCCATCACTCTTAAATACGGTTAAAAAATACTTCTTCACAACTGTGTCCTCCTTGAACTGAATAAGTGTTCATTATTTTACATTAGCGATTGATGAATGAAATTCCTGCCTTCTAGAAAATTTTTTAATTAAATGAAACTAAACTGTAGTCTTTACGTAGTAGAATTAGAAGGAAAGGGGTGCAGAGGATGACTTTACGACTAGACAATGTAACTAAGAAATTCGGATCGTTTACAGCGGTCGATGACTTATCGCTCGAGATTCCCGAAAAACAGATTTTTGGCTTTTTAGGGGCTAACGGAGCAGGAAAAACCACGACCTTTCGTATGATTCTGGGGCTGCTTGATCAAACAAAAGGATCCATCTCCTGGAACGAGGGATCGATCGGATATGACCAAAGCCATTTGATTGGTTACTTACCAGAGGAAAGAGGGCTGTATCCGAAATTAAAAGTGCAGGAGCAACTTATTTACTTAGCCAAACTACGAGGGATGAATAAGTCGGAGACGGTAAAAGAACTGGATTATTGGCTGGATCGATTTAAAGTACCTGAATATAAAAATAAAAAAGTTGAAGAACTGTCTAAGGGAAATCAGCAAAAGATTCAATTTATCTCAGCTGTGTTACATAAACCTAAATTGCTCATATTGGATGAACCTTTTTCAGGCCTTGATCCAGTAAATGTGGAAATGTTGAAGAAAGCGGTCGTGGACTTAAAAGAGGCGGGAACCTCTATTGTTTTTTCCTCTCATCGAATGGAGCACGTGGAAGAGCTCTGTGAGTATTTATGTATACTTCATCATGGGACACCGGTGGTTCGTGGACGCCTGAAAGATATTAAGCGTTCTTTTGGCAAAAAGAATATTCGGGTCCATGCGGATTTTGATACCGCATACTTGGAGCAAATTCCCGGCGTTACCAAATATAAGCCTGTGCAGGACGGCTGTGAGCTGGAAGTGGAAGCAGAAAACATTTCACAGGAAGTTTTTCGAGAACTGCAAGGAAAAGGCTTTGTCCGCACATTTGACCTGGAAGAGCCAACATTGAATGATATCTTTATTGAAAAGGTGGGGGCTTCCTATGAATAAGTTCTTCATTATGATGGGTCACACCTATAGAAACCGCGTGAAATCAAAGTCATTTCTGATTACCACCATTATTACAGTGCTTATTATTTTTGGACTGACAAACTTACAGCAAATTATCAATTCTTTTAGTAGTGATGAAGAAGAGAAGACAGTTGCGATGATTGCTGAGAACGAAGATTGGATTGAATCCATTAAGCAGCAAATGGGCACAAATCAGGAAGTAGCGGTTGAAACATACAGCGGAAGTCTGGAAGAGGCAAAAGAGAAGGTGGAAGCTGGAGATTTTCAATCCGTTACGGTTCTTGAAGAAGCAGAGAATGGTCTACCTCAAGCTGACTATTATGCCAACCAGGTTGCCAATACAGGAACGAGTGAACCGATCAGGCAGGCACTCCAGCAGCTTAAAGTTCAAATTATTACGGAAAGAGCGAACGTGGATGATGAAGTCCTTCAACAGATTTCTGCTCCTGTTGCCTTTGAATTAAACGCCCTTGAAGAAAGTGCGAAAACGGCGGAAGAGTTGAACCAGACAAGAGGACTTGTCTACGTTATGCTGTTTTTCATGTATTTTGCTGTGATGATGTATGGAAATATGATATCAACTGAAGTGGCCACTGAAAAATCCAGCCGGGTTATGGAAATCCTGATTTCAAGTGTATCTCCTGTAAATCAGATGTTTGCCAAAATTATCGGCATTGCACTGGTTGGGTTAACACAGTACGGGATTTTCATCCTGGTTGGTTATTTAGGAATTCAGCAAAGTAAAAACTCCGGAAGCGGGTCATTGCTTGAATCTTTCGGCCTGACAAATGTGGATCCGTTAACTGTCGTTTATGCTCTTGTATTCTTTGTGCTAGGTTATTTACTGTATGCGACACTTGCAGCCACATTGGGTTCGCTTGTCAGCCGGCTTGAAGATGCCCAGCAAATCGTAGCCCCTATGATGATGCTTGTTATTGCTGCGTTTCTTATTTCCATGTATGGCCTTGCGCAGCCTGATGCTGCCTTTATTACCATCAGTTCTTACTTTCCTTTTTTTGCTCCCCTGACCATGTTTCTGCGTGTAGGGATGCTCGATATACCGATATGGGAAGTACTGCTCTCGATCGGAATATTAATTGGTTCCATTGCTCTGCTTGCCATCTTGGGAGCACGCATTTATCGCGGCGGAGTACTCATGTATGGGAAGTCTTCATCCTTAAAGGATTTGAAAACAGCTTTGCAGCTTTCCAAAAAGGAGAAATAGAATTTATCCGCGTTTCCAAACTGGGAGCGCGGTTTTTCAATTTTTGTTCGCACCATACACCTCTGGACTGGAAAGCACGGCCAACTACTAGCATCATGCAGGTTTCGTTGAACGTTTGAAAAGAAGATTTACATTGCAAGTAGCTTCTTTTTTTGCGAAATCGGCAGGCTAACTGTAAAAGCTACATTAAGCTTAAACCTATCAGGCGAACGTGCATTCGAAATATACCTTTGTTAAAATAAAGGAAAAGATGAAGAAAGGGGTGGGGCTATGCCAGAAAAGCTGCGATTTATTCATGCGGCAGATTTGCATCTGGACAGTTTGTTTAAAAGTAAAAGCCATGTATCTAAATCGCTGTTAGAACGTTTAAGAATGAGTACCTTCGAAGCTTTTGACCGGCTTATTGATGCCGCTATCCGGTTTCAGGTAGATTTCGTTTTAATCGTTGGGGATTTATTCAATGAGGAAATGAGAAGCTTGAAAGCTCAAATACACTTGAGAAAAGGCTTTGAACGGCTGGCCGACCATGCAGTGCATGTGTATGTCAGCTATGGAAATCATGATTTTTTACAAGGGGCTCATTATCCCATCGAGTTTCCAGAAAATGTACATATATTCACCTCCCAGGATGTAGAAGCTTTTACATATATGAAAAAGGGAGAGGCGCTAGCCAATCTCTATGGCTTCAGCTACGTGGAGAGGAAGGTCACAGATCGTAAGGTAAACGAGTACATCCGTGAAAGAGAAGCTCCTCTGCATATCGCTATGCTACATGGAAGTCTGGATACAAATACCGAACATGACGTGTATGCCCCGTTCCGTCTAGAAGAACTGTATGAGAAGCAGATGGATTATTGGGCTCTTGGTCATATCCATAAGCGTCAGTTCTTATCGGAAGATCCGCCGATCATCTATCCAGGGAATATCCAGGGTCGTTCAAGGAAGGAATCGGGCGAAAAAGGCTGTTACCTGATTGATTATGATAACGGGGAGTGGAAAAAAACATTCCTGCCTTTGCAAAGTTTCGTGTATGATACTATAACTCTTTCTGGTGAACATCTGGAGTCTCCCCAGGGGCTTGAAAGAGTCCTGGATGAAGCAAAATCATTGGCACAGCGAAATGAGGGAGGCGTCATGCTGGAAGTTATACTCACTTCTACTCATGGGCGTCTTAAGAAGTGGCAGGCTGAGGGACTGCTTGAAGATTGGATAGAACTTTTGAATGAAGATGAGGGAGAAGAAGATCATTGGGTGTGGATCGATCGGGTCCGTATTGAAGATAAGCCTCTTCAAGACGAAGAAGACCTTAGGAAAGGTCAACATTTTACAGGTGAGCTGCTTAGAGAAATGAAGGGCCTGGAAGAGGGAGAGTTAGATAATTGCTTGTCTCCTTTATTCCGCCACCGGAAAGCTTCCAGATTCTTAGAGGCGCTTTCCGCCGAAGAAAAGCAGGAAATCCTTGAGGCAGCAAAAACGCTCACACTGAATCAGCTGTTAACAAAAGAGGGTGAGCATTCATGAAGATTAAAGAAATCCATATTTACGGATTTGGAAAATGGAAGGATTATTCTATAAAACTTGAGAACGAGCAGGTTACTCTCATAACCGGCCAGAATGAAGCTGGTAAATCAACGCTTTATCAGTTTATTCTCTTTATCCTCTTTGGACTCCCTCCAAAGGAACGTGAATTTTACCGTCCTAAAAGCGGGGGATCGGTTGGTGGAAAGCTGATCGTTTCCACCGACGAATACAGAAATGTAGGGATTGAACGGCTGCATGAAAAAGAGAACGGCAAAGTAGTCTGCCGTATGCAGGACGGCAGGGAAGAAGGAGAAGAGTGGCTTAAGTACCAGCTTGGCAGAATGAACCGGGATGTGTACGATTCCATTTATAGTTTTAATGCCGAGGATTTAACAAACCTGAACCAATTAAGAGGCAGTGAGATTGGGGAAGTGCTTTTAAACATAGGACTAACTGGCTCGGAGCAGATTTACCAGACGGAAAAATGGCTGGATAAAAGGAGTCAGGATCTTTTTAAACCTAAGGGCAGTAAGCCGGAAGTTAATCAGCAGCTTCAAGTAGTGGAGGAGCTGTATCGGAAACAGGCTATGGCAGAAAAAGAAGAACGCTCTTACCAGGAATTGAAATCAAACTTGAAAAAATGGACCGAACAAGTGAAAGAAACGAGCGAAGAGATCTCAGATAAAAGAAACGAGCAGTATAGTTTAGAACAAATGATTAAAGCACTCCCACTTGTCCTTGAATTCCATCAACTGAAAGCTGAAATGCAAGAGGTCAATGTGGATGGTTCATTTCCCGAAGAAGGCCGTGAGCGCTATCAGCAGATTAAAGAATCTATTCTTCCATTGGAAAGTGAAAAACAGGTAACGAATACGAAGCAGGAGGAATGGTTATCCAGGCAGCAAGCTATTAAACAGCAGCTCGTTTCAGAAAAGGATTGGAAGGAAGCTGAATCTCTTCTTGAAAAACAGGCAGGCTTTGAACGTGCCTCTCATGAAATAGAGCAATGGAAGGAGAGGAAAGCTGAGCTTCAGGAGAAAATAGAATACGATCGTAAGCAGATGCATGTTCCCATTCAAGACGACGAGTGGAATGATTATTCTTTTCCTTTTTATATTGAAGAAACGTGGAGCAGCTTAAAACAGGAAGCGAAAACGATTGATCAGGAAGAGGCACGTCTGGATGAATGGGACTCTGAGCTGAAAGTGGATAAGCATTCCATTTACAAGCGTAAGGAATCCCTGGCACAAAAGATGATGGATGAAGATAAAGTGAGAAGCTATTCAGAGCAATTGACTTTGCACGGTCAAACTGGAGCTTCTTCTCGTGACCAGACGCCAGCACAGTTATTGAAAGTATATCGGCTGATGTGGATTCTATTTACAATGATCTTGTTTACAGCCGGATGGACGATCGCCCTGCTTTCTTCCCTTATGCTAATTGGTCTCATAGCTACTCTTATGAGTGGAATAACTGCTTTTTGCGCCTTTTGGAGCCATCGATCTTTGCAGAACGTGGTACCAGTGAAAGAGCATCCTTCCGCACCTGTCCATTCCTTATCGGAAATTCAGCAAAAGTTGTCTGAGCACGAAAAGGATAAAGCGGAGCGTGCCCATTTGGAGGATCAGGAGCGTAACGTCAGCCAGGAGGAAATACGCTTGGAAGAAAGAAAGAGACACCTGAATCAGCGGAAAAATAGGCTTGAAGCTGGAATACAGGAACAAGAAACTCTCTATCCATTTTTAACGTCTCTGTCTATTGATCATTGGGAGAAATTATACCACTGGCTAACGCAGGCTAAGCAGAAGTGGTCGGAAATTGAAAAGCTGGATCAATCCATTAAACAACACGAGGAATGGATCAGTGGGGTTCTTCATGACTTGAAAAGGTTTTATGAGCGTCTGAATTGGGAATCGGAATCCAAAGAGGCACTTGAGATGTGGAGCGGGCTGAGAAACTGGGCGCTCCAGCATCAGCAGCTTCAAAACGAGCTGTCATCCGTAAACGAACAACTCTCACAGACAGAACAACAGCTGAAAGAAATCAACGCTAGACTTTATGTCTACTATGAAAAGCGTCAGGATCTATTCAATCAAGCTGGGGTTCCCTCAGAAGAAGCATTTTACCTTCGACTAAAGCAGACCGAAACTTTAAAAGAACAAAATGCTCGGCGTCATTCACTTATTCAGCAGATCCACCGGCTTATGTCTGAAAAAGAGCAGAAGCAATTTGCTGTTTGGCAGCATCCTCCCGATGAATCCAAGTTACAGGTACAATGGAATGCAACCAAAGAAAAGATGCAGGATAAAGAGAAGGAGCAGAGGGAACTGCAACAGCAGGTGGCCGATGCGAAAAGCAAACTGAGGACTTTAGAAAGTTCCGGGCAGTATTCTGAACTGGTTCACCATTACGAAGCGGAACGGTCGAAGCTCAAAGACCTTGCCATCGAATGGGCTAAATACCAGCTGGCCGGGCATGTGGTTCACAAAACAAAAGAGAAGTACAAACAAACCTACTTACCTCAAGTTTTAGAGCAGGCAGGAAAATATTTTGCCCGCTTGACGAGCGGCAAATATGCGGCTGTGCACCTGCTTGAAGACCGTGAAGCGTTAAGGATAGAAGACTATGAAGGTAAGGTTTATGAGGTGTTTGAGCTTTCCCGGGGAACGAGGGACCAATTATATGTATCCTTACGGTTAAGCTTAGGAAAAACAATGGCCGAAACTGTCCGACTTCCCTTCCTTTTAGATGATGCGTTCGTACATTTTGACCAGCAGCGGCTCCCTGTCATGCTGGAGATCATAGAAGAGATGTCTAATGACCATCAGATAATTCTTTTTACATGGAGAAGCGACCTTGCCAGTAGTTTCCAAAAGGTAAAGGAGCATAAACTTTAGTAAAATAGGGAATAAGGTCGCAAAGTACTGTCATTAGTGATAAAATGTTTTAAGGTTATAAAGAGGAAATAGCAAATGGAGGGTTTCCATTGCCAAACACACACAATGAAGAATGGAATAAATACGAAGAGACAATTGAACAATTCATACAAGTGATTGCTAAAAACATGAGTTTGTACGGGATCACTCCCTCTATCGGCCGTTTATACGGGGTTTTATATTTTGCGGAGGAACCTATGACACTGGATGACATGAGAGAAGCTCTGGCAATGAGCAAGACCAGTATGTCCACTGGCGTCAGGGCACTTTCGGATATGAAGATGGTGGAACCATCTTTTAAAAAAGGGGTACGCAAAGACTTGTATAAATCAGAGGAAGACTGGTACAAGTCATTTACCTCTTTGTTCAGCAGCCGTTGGAAACATCATACTGAAACTAATATTGAAGAAGCTGATGAAGCTCTTGAAGAATTGAGAGAATTGAAAGAGAATACAGATGATCAGGAACTTCAGGAGAAAATTGATCAGGACATTTTCAGACTGGAGTATGCTCAGGATTATTACCGCTGGTTAATTAAATTTATTCATGTGGTGGAATCCGGTGAAATTTTTAAATATGTTCCAAAGATTAATCAGCGGGAAAAAAAGAAATAAAGAACAGACAGAAGCTGGCCTACCATTCCATTAGCTAAAAACCACATGCTGAGGAAAAGGGTCCAGCTTCTTTGTTATACGATCTAATAAACCTTCGTCTTGACTATTAAAGAAAAGCTCCCATTAGTTAAAGAATGGATTTCGAGACATTTGTTGAGCGGAAGGTACTTCGAGGGGGGCGATTTCGCTTCCCGGCCCTACGTCGTGTAGGGCCGTAGGAAAGTGTTCAAATGTGCAATCCTCCCGAAAGACACGACCAGCATAAGCTGAGCATCAAAAGGGTGGTGGTTTTTCGGTCCGTTGATGAACGGCTTATGTCTCGAGTGTCTGGGTGATGGGACAAGACGAGTTATTTCCCACCTTCTCCTCCTATGTAACGGACTCAAATTATCTCATAACTGCGTCTTCAACAATCCAGCTCTATACTGAAACAATCGGCTTATGAAAATAAACGTTGACCAAACTTTGTAAAATAATAAAGAAAGGAAGTGGGAGGATTGAAAAAGGGAATAGCACACTATCAAATTGGAGATTCATTTGACTACTTTCTATTGATTAAAACGGCAGTTAAAGGAGTAGCTAGCAATGGTAAGCCATTCTTAACCCTCCTGCTTAAAGATCAGACCGGCGAAATTGATGCAAAACTCTGGGAAGCAAGCTCAGAAGATGAGAGGGTATTCCAGCAGGGAGAACTAGTGAAGGTGACCGGGGAAGTAGGGCAGTTTCGCAATAAACCTCAACTTAAAATCCACAGTATTCGTCCCTCCCAGCCGACAGATGGCGTCTTTCACAACGATTTTATTGAAAAAGCACCTGTGGAGAAGGAAGAGTTGATGGAGCGGATTACAGAAGCCATCTTCGAAATGAAAAATGCCAATTTTCAGCGCATTACACGCCAGTTTGTAAAACAGTACCAGGAGGATCTGCTCAGTTATCCGGCGGCTGTCAGAAATCATCATGAATATGTATCCGGACTCGCCCATCATATTGTCAGCATGCTGAACATAGCGAAGGAAATGAGTAAGCTCTATCCAGATATTGATAAAGATTTGCTGTACGCTGGAATTATCCTGCATGATCTCGGCAAAATAAAGGAATTTTCCAATGCCGTGGCCCCATCTTATACCACAGAAGGAAAATTAGTTGGCCATATCTCGCTTATGGCAGAAGAAGTTCGTATCGTCGCTAATGACCTGCAGATTGAAGGGGAAGAGGTCACGGTTCTGCAGCATATGATCCTCTCCCATCACGGAAAAAGCGAGTGGGGTAGTCCAAGGCCGCCTTTGATCAGAGAAGCCGAGCTTTTACATCACATTGATATGCTGGATGCAAGAATGAATATGCTCGACAGGGCTTTGAAAAAAACAGCTCCGGGTGAGTTCACCGAGAAGATTTATCCAATGGAACAGCGCGCGTTTTATAAACCTTCCTATGAAGATAAGTAGAATAGTTAGGGCTTGTCCTGAAAGTTTAATAGAATAAATAGAAGTGGATATCTAAGCTTGTTCATATTTTTCAAACGTTGCTCATAGAATGGATACAAATGGAATAGGGAGGAAACAACCATGTTGTTCGGAATTCCAATTTGGGTCTTCTTTTGTATTGTGTTTATATTTATAAGCGGTTATATGGCACTGCGAGCAATGCGAGCAGAACATCATCTAGAACAGCAGCATATTGAGCTGGAAGGTCAAGTTTATTTAACGCGCATGGAAGAAGAAAAAGAAAGACGTAATCAACACAGAAAAGTGATGATGTAAGTTGAAATATGAAAAAGTCCCTGATGTGCACGCACATCAGGGACTTTTTTCGTTGAAGAAAGATTTATTCTTCAGAAGAACTGTTCTCTTCTGAAGAGCCGCTTTCAGCTTGGGCAGGTTCTGCCTGCTGCTTAAATAGATCTTTGTATTCGTCAAGCTTCACATCAATTTCAGCTTCTTGCATCATTTTATTCATTTTTTCCTGAAGTTTAGCCTGATCTACCTTTTGACTGACAAGGGTACGTTTAATTTCCTCTTTCGCTTCCTCGTATGGCTTCACATCTTCAGCATCACGCTTGTCGGTCACTTTAATAATATGGAAGCCGAACTGAGTTTTAACAGGTTCGCTGACTTCACCTTTTTCAAGTCCGTAAGCTGCTTCTTCAAATTCAGGAGCCATTTTGCCAGGACCGAACCAACCTAGTTCGCCGCCTTGCTGAGCAGACCCGTCAGATGAATATTCTTTGGCAAGTTCCGCAAATGAGCCGCCATCTTCAAGCTTCTGTTTTACTTCTTTCGCCGTTTCTTCATCTGATACTAAAATATGACTCGCTTGTACTTCCGTCTTCATACGTTCATAATACTGTTTCATTTCTTCTTCTGAAATGTCTATATCTTCAGCTGCTGCTTTTTCCTGAAGCAGGCTGAATCGAATAGTTTCTTTAAATTGTTCTTCACTGGAAAAACCACTTTGTTGCAGAACCGTTTCAAACTGGTCGCCATATTGTTCTTTTAAGGATTCAAGTTCTTTATTAACGGCTTCATCGGATACTTCATATTTATCGGCAAGAACTTCTTTCATCACAAGCTGCTGAAGCACTTGTTCACCATTCTTGCTTTTCAGTTCCTGATAAAATTCTTCTTTGGTTACGTTTCCACCACTGGTTTCTACTACGGTTTCTGATTCGTCCGCATTGGAAGAACAGGCAGATAAAGTGAATACGCTAGCTGCAAGAGCCGCTGTAATTGCTATTTTCTTCATATCACGTACACTCCTATAAAACATTTTATTATTGTTGACGTAGAGGTTTTCTTAACAGCCCATGAGTAAATATAACACAGAATGACTCACGACTGCCATATTCTTCATTAAAAATTTGTGACAGGCTGATTACGACCGTCAGAATCTAAAAAACAGGCCGGGCTGTATGGGCAACCGGGCCTGTCTGTTTAAAGTGTTATAAGCACTTCTACATATGAAGATATGAGTAATATCGTAATGAGGACATTGATAGTCCGGAATACGCGGGTTTGCTTTTCATTCGACATCTTTGTTTTCAAGCATAAGGAATGAGTGAGTGAATTGAATACGAATAAAATAACGAGCGCATACAAGATGAATCCGAATGCCATGACGATGTACCTCCTTTATTCCCTATGAAACTACTCTATCAAAATTTCCAGTAATTGAACAGAAGAAAGGCGTGAAAAATAAAAAAGCAGCTGATACACAGGGGTGCAAGCTGCTTAATAGCAAGGGTTACGCTTCTCTTTGACGAATTAAAATATCATAGCCATCTTTAGCGTTTTCGATCACGCATTTTCTAGGTGCTCTTGCAAAATAGTTTAAATATAGAAAGTCAGGAAATGATAATCCAATATTAACAGCTGCAAAGATTACCAAATAAGCAAAGTAATTAGGGAAAACACAGCTCATGATGAGTGTTGGAATCGTAATAAAGAAAGTCGGCGCTAAGGCCATCATCATGGATGTCTGTTTTGAAAGTTTAGATTTGCATTGGTAAGTGAACGTCGGCAGCATTCTTCTTCGGAACTTGAATTTTACACTAAAACGCTTGTAAAGCAGTACTAAAGGCAAGATATGCATAAGACGATGCAAAGCTGGCAAAAAGAATAAAATAACAATTAATGGCAGAAAGCCATGATCTTTCATATCATGCGTACCATGCAGCATGGAAAATGGCAGATATAATATCAAAAAGGAAAGTAGTCCTGTTAAAAATGACATCAGATAAACACGATTGAGACCGAATTCTTTATTGATGTTCACTGATTTCCAGCAATTCATCATAGAATCCCCCTTTACTGCAGTAATTGGTGCGAGTAAGTTACGAAAATTTATAGTAAATTAGTATTTGTAATGCGTTCTTATTTGACTTGCACATTTGGAATAATAGTACCTTTACAAGGAAAAAGCAATAGGTTTTTCGTAAAAAAAATAATTGCTTTATAAACCGCCATGGTGGGGCTGAACCTGGAGAGGATTATGGAGAGGTGAAAGACTAAAGGAAGGAAAATTGTGAAAAATTAAGTAACAAGATAGGAAAGGCATAGTGACAGGGGGTTTAAGAGGGGGAAGAGATCTAAAGGGGGAGATTGACTGCCGCTGGGGCTTCAAAAAGAGACTGCTTTTTGGGCAAGAATAAAAAGGTTGTGAAAATTTCCACAGACACAAAAAAACCCTTCCTGAAGTGGTGACTTCATGGAAGGGAAAACGTTAGGAAGATTTAGGTTGATTTTTAAAATTTTCTAGATCAGTAGGCTCTTCTTGAACAGTAGCTTCATCTTCAATGTTTTCTAAGGAACGTTCCAGAATTTCCATATATTCTTCCCCGTAAATTTCTTTTATGAGTGCAGATAAGTCTAGAAATTCCGGTAATTTACCGTACATTTCCGTCATTGGAAGTGAACCGCGAAGAACAGAATTATCTTCCGGGTTATATTCACTTAACGTAGCCTCAAGAAGCTCGTTACCATCATCCGTAAGTTCTATATACGTATTTCTTTTATCGTTCTCGCGTTTAGAAAATTGAAGGAGACCGCGTTTTTCTAGTTTCTTCGAGAAGTTAAACGCTGTAGAGACATGCATGACTCCAAACTTGGAAATTTCAGAGATGCTGGCCCCTTTCAAATGATAGGCAATCCATAGGATATGGTGTTCATTGATGTTGAGCTGAAAAGGCTTTGTCCATTCTTGCCAATCTTTTTCGATGGCTTTCCAAAGCGCCTTGGATAATTGGGCCATTTTATGACTGTAAAAAATAGCTTCTCGCTTGGAAATTTTTTCCTTCATACATCTCACCTTCTTTACGTATAGGTTACATCTATTGTGACAGGTTTGTTTACATATTGAAAGTGATAATGCGCAAGAATACTATTTTTATAAAACAATCTGAATATTTTCCGTCCTCTTTAGTGGCTCATAACAAATAAAAGCTTATTCGAGGTCCAATTTGTGGAATGTTTTCAATATATTTTCATGGAATCCAATCATTTGTTCCAACCTTTGATATAAAAGATCAGCTTCTTCCATCTGTTTCTCACTAGAAAACTCACGGTACCGATTTTTCAGCTGATTTTCTACTTTTTTTAAATTTGTTTCCTGTTCATTAGCTGCCGTCTGCCATTTATTAATATAGGAAGACATGAAATTTTTATAGATGCTTTTATTAGCTTGGAACAAATCTTTTCGAACCCCTTTTTTCCATACACGGTCCACCAGCCCCTGATCTATCAAGGAACGGACACCTGTACTCATGGAGGTTTTGCTCTTTCCAAGAGCCTGACTCATTTCATCGAGGGTCATAGGTTGAGGGTGAATATAGATCGTAACGAATAATCTCGCTTCTGCAGGAGTTAAGCCAAACATTTCTAAGGTTTTAGAGAATTCAGTTATGACTTTTGTATGAATATCTTCCAGTGATTGATGATCTTTTAATACCATAAGATCCTCCTTCAATTCATTGCTATACTTACATTACTATTATCTGGATAAAAATGAAAATTCACTATAAGTAAGTAAAATGGAGTATTTTGAAGCAATTTAAAATAAATAACCCAAATCATTCTGTAAAGTTTATACTGTACGTAATTTTTAAACTAAAATAAATGAATTTATAGTTTGAACTATTTATTACAAATAGGTTACAGTTATAAGGTGGAAAGATGAGTGCGGATAAAATATCAACATAAACGTACCATAATAATAAAAACTAGAGGTGATAGACGTGCCGATTATTCAAGTAGAGAACTTGTCCAAAATCTTCGGTAAGCAGGCTAAAAAAGCCACCAAGTATTTGGATGAAGGTTTATCCAAGGAAGAAATATTGGAGAAGACCGGAAATACAGTAGGGGTCAACCGGGCTTCCTTTAATGTAGAAGAGGGAGAAATCTTCGTAATTATGGGATTATCCGGAAGTGGTAAATCCACGCTTGTTCGATTAGTTAATAGACTGATTGAGCCTACAGAGGGTAGTGTTTATATTGATGGACAGGACTTAGCCAAAATGGACAGTAAAAGTCTTAGAGAAGTCCGCCGTGAAAAATTAAGTATGGTATTCCAGCGATTTGCTTTATTTCCGCACCGTACAATCCTTGAAAATGCTGAGTTTGGTTTAGAGGTTCAAGGAATCGATAAGGAAGAGAGACAGAAAAAAGCACGTGAGTCATTAGAAATGGTAGGACTTGGCGGATACATTAACCAGTTTCCTTCCCAGTTGTCCGGTGGAATGCAGCAGCGTGTGGGACTTGCACGTGCTCTAGCAAACGATCCAGAGATTCTGCTTATGGACGAAGCCTTTTCAGCTTTAGACCCATTAATTAGAAAAGAAATGCAGGATGAGCTGCTTGAGCTGCAGGAATCTATGCAGAAAACCATCCTGTTTATTACGCACGATTTGGACGAGGCGCTCCGCATTGGAGATCGAATTGCCTTGATGAAAGACGGGAAAATTGTACAAATTGGTACGCCGGAAGAAATTCTTGTGAACCCGGCAAATGATTACGTGGAAAAATTCGTAGAAGACGTGGACCGCTCCAAAGTACTAACAGCTGAACATATTATGAAGCGTCCTGAAACGGTTGATATTGAGAAGCATGGACCAAGGACAGCACTTGAGCGTATGCGTAAAGAAGGTCTTTCAAGCATTTACGTTACCGATGCTAAACGCAAACTTCATGGTTACGTAATGGCTGATGATGTGGCAGAGGCCGTTAAAAATGATAAGAAGGACCTGAAAGACATTATGCGCACAGATATTCTGAAAGTGGAAAAAGATACTTCCATGGCAGAGATCTTTAATCTAATCCATGATGCACCGGTTCCTGTCGCCGTTGTTGAGAATGACAGATTACAAGGCATTATTGTTCGAGGAGCAGTAATTGCCGCATTAGCTGGAAATGAGGTGAATTTAAATGGAATTGATTCCTAAAATACCTGTGGCCGAATGGGTATCATCTTTCACAGATTGGGTTACTGATACATTTGAGCCTTTATTTGATTTTATAAAAAATGACTTTGGCGACTTTATTGAAATGTTTGCTGAAGATTGGTTAATGAATATTCCGATTTGGCTGTTTATTGTTGTTGTAGGTGTTATTGCTTTCTTTATCTCTGGTAAGAAACTGGGCTTAACCGCATTCTCGGTTGTCGGTCTCTGGTTCATTTCTAACCAGGAGCTGTGGGAAGAATTGATGAATACATTTACCCTTGTTATATTCGCCAGTCTGATCTCGGTCGTTATCGGTGTTCCTTTTGGTATATGGATGGCCAAGAGCAGGACTGTTGAGAAAATATTAACGCCTATTCTGGACTTTATGCAGACGATGCCGGCTTTCGTATATTTAATCCCAGCGGTAGCCTTCTTTAGTATCGGAATGGTGCCAGGTGTGGCTGCATCCGTTATTTTCGCTACACCACCTACAGTTCGTTTTACAAATCTCGGGATCCGTCAGGTGTCTCACGAACTAATTGAAGCATCCGATTCATTTGGTACGACGAACACACAGAAATTGTTTAAAGTTCAATTGCCAATGGCTAAGAAAACAATTATGGCAGGAATTAACCAGACCGTTATGCTTGCTTTGTCCATGGTGGTTATTGCTTCCATGATCGGTGCAAAAGGTCTGGGGCAGACGGTTATTACCGGACTGCAGCGTGCTGATGTGGGGACAGGTTTTGTGGCCGGTCTTGGAATTGTAATCCTGGCTATTATTATTGACCGCTTTACTCAGAACTTGAACACCCAGCGTGGTGAATAAATGTTTTTAAATGAGGGCTGGAAGGCCAGTCCTCATCAAAAAATAAAAAGGAGCGTATGACATGTTTAAATTTGATTGGAAACGTCTTAGTGTAGCAGCTGGTCTATCGTTGACTCTTGTTGCAGCAGGCTGTGGATCGTCTGATGAAGGTTCTGAAGGAACAAGTGGAGACAGCAATGAAGGTGGAGAGTCTACTTCAGAGGAAGTGAACTACGGAGAAGAATTGAACTATGAAATTACAGGTATCGAGGCAGGAGCAGGCGTTGTTAAGTCCGCCCAAAGTGCTGTAGAAGAATATAAAAATCTGGCCGGATGGGAAGTATCTACTTCCTCTTCAGGTGCGATGGCAACAGCGCTGGGACAGGCTGTTGAGAATGAAGAACCTATTATTGTAACAGGCTGGACACCGCACTGGAAATTCGCAAAATATGATCTGAAGTATCTTAAGGATCCTAAAGAAGTTTTCGGTGGGGAAGAGCAAATTAAAACCATGGTACGTAAAGGTTTGAAAGAAGAAAAACCAAATGCTTACAAAATCTTAGATCAGTTTAATTGGACAGCCGCTGATATGGAAGAAGTTATGCTAGAAGTTAATGAAGGTGCTGAACCGGCCGAAGCAGCGAAAAACTGGATTGAAAACAACCAGGAAGCTGTAAACTCTTGGATAGAAGGCACTGAAAAAGTAGATGGTACAGAGGTTGAATTGGTATTTGTAAACTGGGATTCAGAAATTGCTTCTACGAACGTAGTAGCAGAAGTTATGAAGCAGCAAGGTTTTAATGTGACCATTACGCCGCTTGATAATGGACCAATGTGGGAAGCTGTCTCAGAAGGAGAAGTGACCGGCATGGTAGCAGCCTGGCTTCCAGCAACACACGGTGACCTTTATGAACAGCATAAGGATAACCTGGAAGACCTTGGTGCGAATCTAGAAGGTGCTAAAATTGGATTGGTTGTTCCGAAGTATATGGAAGTTGATTCCATTGAAGATCTAAAAGCAGATGAATAATAACCATTAAAAAAACCGGAAGGCGGTAAATTGCCTTCCGATTTTTTTTAATGGTTATTCACTTCATCATTGGGTTGATTACCATCCTCGGCCTCATTTCCCTGCTCGGCTTTTGCCTTTTCTTCCAACTCTTTTAGACTTTCTTCAATCTGTTCTAAGTATTTCTGGATGTTTTTTTGGTGAGGCTCTACGGTTTTTTTCCAGCTTTCAATAGATGTTTTTACATCTTCCGATAGTTCTTTGATCAAATCTGCTCCCTCTTTAGAGGTCTGGGCAATCTGATCCTTCAGCTGCATACCTTCTTCCCGTAGACTTAGTACAGTGTTTTTTAAGTTTTCGCTTTTTAAGCGGGCGCCTTCTCTGAATTGACGTCCAGATGAAGGGGCACTGAGCAGGGTATAAGCAGCTCCAGCGATACCGCCTACGATAAAACCTAAAGTTAAGGATTTTCCATTTGGCATAAAAAATCTCCTTTCCTATCTCCTGTTTTATTATTTTCTCTTATATCGAAAGAACCAAACATAAAATAATAAATAATATAGAGCATGATGAAGATAACCTAAAGGTGAGATTTCTTTGATGGTGGTAAACAGAAGGCACTACATTCGCTGCAGTGCCTTTACCTATTTTATCAATCTATATTCTTGTCCCTTCAATTCCTTTTGGAAATGGAGGGAGAAGAAACGGGGAGGGCTTCATTGATGCTGGATCTTCTCAAAATGGAAACAGCAATTGGATATATAATCGCCATGAACGCAAGGTTCAAGGCCGCAGTAGGTAATACAACAGTTAGAAACATTACGGAAAAACTTGCATCCATTAAACCGATGACATTCAGAACCAGGCTTAAAAAGATGGTTCCGCTAATCACAGTACCTACGGCTGCTAAGGCAGATGCGGTCCACTTGGAATGGCGTAAAGGACGACTTATGAGAACAATTCCAAATACGAGTAAGCCTGTTACGGGTTTATCAATTAAATTCGCTAACTGTCCTCCCGGAACCGTCGTAGTTAATGCGGAAATAAAACCGGTAGCAATTGATAAAATGAGCACATACGGGAGCTTAGGGAATAATAAGATACCTAAGAACATCATGGCAAGCATCATATCCGGTCTCATTCCTAGAAAAAACGGTGGCACAACAGCGTGCAGAACTGCTCCAATTCCAACAAATAAAGATAGCATTACTAAAACTCGTGTATTCATTTGTACATCTCTCCTCAACTAAACTAGTCTCTTTATAATTTGCAATCCAAACGTGCCCTCGTGGCCGCTTGCGATTGCATAGCTGTATTATACCAAAAGGAATGTTTAAAAATCAAAACATCACCTTGTTATTTAGGTATATTCTGGTTGATTTCTCCGGCAATACTTTGTAAGTCTTCTGGTGCGTAATCATCGGCATGTGTTTCCCATTTGGCCTCAAATCCATCTCCATCTCCGTATCTTGGCAGCAGGTGGATATGTAAGTGATAAACAGATTGACCCGCAGGGGCTTCGTTATTATTCAATACATTCATGCCAATGGGGTCATAGGTTTCTTTAATGGCATTCGCAATCTTGGGTATTCGGGAAAATAATTTTTCAGCTACATCCGGGTGTGTATGATAGATGTCTTTGGAATGCTGTTTAGGGATCACCAGCGTGTGGCCTCTCGTCACTTGGCTGATATCAAGAAACGCATAAACGTCTTCATCCTCATAAACTTTAGCAGATGGAATATCTCCATCCAGGATTTTGCAGAAAATACAATCTTGTGCTTCAGACATGTCCAACACTCCTTTAACTTTTGTTATATTGTACCACAAAAGCAATGGTTACCTCGAAGATCATCATGCTTTCTCCGTCTATGCAAGTTATGAAGGAATTGTGGTAGAATTTGATAAGAATGTATGCTTATGAAAAGAGGGATCAAGTTGAATTCGTTACTTCAAGTAAAGAACCTTCACGGAGGTTATACCCATAAAAATGTGCTGCACGGGATTTCGTTTCAAGTACAGCCTGGTGAAATTGTTGGACTGATCGGTTTAAATGGTGCTGGGAAAAGTACAACCATTAAACATATCATTGGGATGATGGAGGCGAAGGATGGAGAAGTTTCCATTAACGGAACATCATTCGAGAAAAACCCCGAAGAATACCGCCAACAGCTTGGCTACATACCGGAAATGCCGATTCTGTACGATGAATTGACGTTATTTGAACATCTTGAATTAACAGCTATGGCATATAATGTACCGGAAGATTTGTTTAAGAAGCGTCTGGATCCCTTATTGAAGGAGTTCCGCATGGAGAAGAAGCTTAAGTGGTTTCCTGTTCATTTTTCCAAGGGCATGCGTCAAAAAGTCATGATTATGTGTGCCTTTTTAATTGAGCCGGAGCTTTACATTGTCGATGAACCATTCGTGGGTCTTGATCCTCTCGGGATTCAGTCGTATTTGCAGTTGATGGAAGATATGAAAGACAAAGGAGCGGGTGTGCTCATGTCAACTCACATTTTAGCAACGGCTGAAAAGTACTGCGATCGTTTCATTATTCTTCACGATGGAAAAATCCGAGCAATGGGGACGCTTGAGGAATTGAGACAATCCTTTAAACGCCCGGGTGCATCTCTGGACGAAATATACGTTCAGCTGACAAAGGAAGACGATCATGATTAACGCCAAAGAGTTTTGGAACCGCCGATTTTCGGAACATATGAAAGAGACAAGCCGTTACTTAAAATACATCTTTAACGGTCATATTGCTGTAGCTTTATTCTTCTTTCTATCGGCTCTCGCTTATTATTACCAGCAATGGCTGGCCGCCCTCCCAGAAGCATTCCCAACCGCCTGGGTAGTGGGTATTGCCTTTGGATTGATTGCAAGCTACAGTCCTGTACGAACCTTGCTGAAAGAACCTGACCTGGTCTTCCTGCTGCCGGCTGAATATCAGCTTGATACGTATTTTAAGAGAAGTCTGTATTACAGCTTTATCATACAGATTTACACAGTTCTTCTAGTTGCAGCAGCACTAGGACCGCTTTATTTTGCCTCCTATCCCGATCTTGGAAGCCGTCATTACCTTGTGATGATTGGTGTTGTGTTTGTGGTGAAAATATGGAACATGCTATCCAACTGGTGGATGCTGAAGGAAAGAAATGCAAGGATCCGGAACATAGACCAAGTGGTAAAAGTTGCTTTGAACGTCATGATCTTTTATTTTCTATCCCAGGGAGAATGGCTGTACGCAAGTATTGTAACAATTCTGCTCGCTGCACTCGTGCTGTACACGTACAGTCTTTCAAGTAAAAAAGCCGGACTCGCCTGGGACCTTCTAGTTGAAAAAGATCAACAGAGAATGAGAACGTTTTACCGCATTGCGAACATGTTCACCGATGTACCGCATCTGAAAAATACTGTGAAAAAGCGTCATTCGCTCGTCCGGGCATTGCTTGCACCGGTCACGTACAAGCAAAGCCGCGCGTTCACGTATTTGTACCGGATTACGTTTATCCGGAGCAGTGATTATTTAGGAATGTATCTTCGTTTGATGGTTATTGGCGGACTTGCGATCTGGTTCGTGCCGAATATATGGATGAAAATTGCCTTCGCTATTTTATTTTTGTATTTGAGTGCTTTCCAGATGATGACGCTGTGGAATCATCACCGAACGAATATATGGCTGGATTTATATCCGATTAAAAAAGAGTGGAAGCAGGGAGCATTACTGGAATGGCTGCGTCAGATTATGCTGTTTCAAACGTTTGTTTTTGGGGTGCTGTTTATTATTCAGTGGAACCTTTTGGGACTGCTGATCGTATGGATTGGAGGAAGTGCCTTCAGCATTGCCTTTATCCAGAGTTATGTAAAACAGAAGTTAACGTAAAAAAAGGAGGGGCGCAGATTGGTGCGCTCCTTTCTTATTAAAAGTTGCTCGTAATTAATGATTCGATTCAAAAAAATTTCTTGAATTAGTGCTTTTATTTCAGGTAATTTACAAAACTGATTCTTAAAGATAAGCTCCCGTTTGTTGAAGACTCAGTTTCGAGATAAATGGGTCCGTTACTAAAATGGGGATGAGGGTTGGTGGGGAAATAACTCGCTTTCCTATGGGGGAACGGTGAGCTTCCTCGCTCGTTTCACTCTCTGCGGGATCTCACCTAGTCCCTTCTCCCATGGGAGTCTCGCCATTTCCCCACCAACCCAACATGATTATGAAAAACGGACCCTTCTAGGAGAGAAAAGTTCTCCTTCTTAATCTGTATTAAATGCTTTAATACAGGCTATGGCGATAGTTACATCTTGAAAATAGCTGCACAAACACATGGTCTCTTTACTCATCACTCAGGTGATGTTTTAAGTGGTTTC
>NZ_FOOG01000004.1 GCF_900113125.1 Halobacillus alkaliphilus
CTAAGAAAGCGAGAGTTGCCATCGCCCGGACATTACTTGTGATCGTGTACCACCTATTAACCAAAAGAGAAATGTACAAAGAACAAGGGGCAAACCATTATAACCAACAAGCATTAGAAGCAAAAAAACAAAAGGCAATTAAGAGTCTTCAACGTTTAGGTTTTGTAGTCGACTTATCGCCACAGTCGGCTTAGAGAAGAATAATGAAATAAATATCAAAGTGACTTCAGGGATTTTTAAAAAAGTAATAAGATCCCCTTTATTTAGTGCGGTCTTAAAGCTGTAATTATTTTCAGGGTAGCTATCCAGTTCTACAGCTGTTGTTTCTCCGGCCAGGGCCATTGTTAAATCCAGGTCGGCCAGCATATTTTGTAAAACTTCCCGCACACCTCGTTCTCCCGCAACCGCCAGTCCATACATGCACGGTCTTCCCACAAGTACAGCATCAGCTCCAAGAGCCAGCGCTTTGACCACATCAGCCCCTCTGCGAATGCCGCTATCCATAAGTACAGGGATTTGATCTCCTACCGCTTCACAAACCTCCGGCAGCGCGTCCAGCGCTCCGATGGCGCCGTCCACCTGCCTGCCTCCGTGATTAGATACAATAATTCCATCCACTCCGTGTTCCAAGGCAAGCTTCGCATCTTCAGGGTGGAGAATTCCTTTTAACAGAATAGGAAGTTTCGTATGCTCCTTGATAAAAGTAAGATCCTCCCAGGTTAGTCCAGGGTTTCCGAAAGTCTGCGTCCAATGCATAATGGCTGAATTCGGGTCCTCTTCAGGGGTTTTTTCAAGACGAGAGCGGAATATAGGATCCGATAAATAATTTCCTACGCCTTCCCCTACCAGAAATGGAAGATAGACATTTTTCAAATCCTTCTCACGCCAAGCCATCATAGGTGTATCCAGGGTTACTACGATAGCGGAATACCCTGAATTCTCGGCTCGTTTCATGAAGCTGGCCGTTACTTCAGGGTCTTTATTCCAATAGAGCTGAAACCATCTAGGCGCATCGCCCATAGCCTCGGCAATTTCCTCAAGCGTCCTTGTGGAAGCAGAACTTGTAATATAAGGAACCTCCATTTCAGCCGAGGCTTTGGCGGCAGCCAGCTCTCCATCTGGATGGATAATAGACTGGACCCCAATAGGCGCAAGCATCAAAGGTGCTGCATATGTACGGCCGAATAGTTTAACTTCTAAATCGCGATTTTCTACGTTTCGGAGCATTCTAGGCACTATCTTCCACTTCTTGAATGCCTCAAGATTGGCGTCCAACGTGCTTTCTCCGCCTGCCCCTCCAGCTATGTAATCATAAGGTCCATCTTCCAGTACCTCTCTTGCGAGTTTTTCCCACTTTTCATAAACGACCGGCAGTCTGTCTGGATCCGGATCGGGCATCGTCTGGTAGATCTTGAACTGAATCTGATTACCGAAGTTCGACATGACATATCTCCTCCTTAGAATTTACACAATATGGTTATGCCCTCATTTTACCACATCATATGAATGCGTTTACAAAAATATAGGCTCTGGTATATCCATTTATTGATTTTATTAGAGATAAGCTCCCGATACTTTAAGACTCAGTTTCGAGATAAATGGGTCCGTTACGTTAGATGGATAAGGGTTGGTGGGGAAATAACTCGCTTTCCTATGAGGGAACGTTGAGCTTCCTCGCTCGTTTCACTCCCTGTGGGATCTCACCTAGTCCCTTCTCCCAGGGAGTCTCGCCATTTCCCCACCAACCCAGCCATTTTTTGTGAAACGCACCCTTCTAGAAGAGAAAGATTCTCCTCCTTAATCTGGATTAAATGCTTTTATGACAGGCTATTGCGGGTCGTCATCCTGAAAATAGCTGCACAATCACATGGTCGCATGTGATGTATGAAGTAGTTTCGAGCATCTTATTTGGCTAGGTCCGAAGGGGGGGGTGATGAATCTCCTGTGGGATAAACATGATCGGTAAGATCCCGGAAGGCGAAGCCTGAGGAAGCTTACCGAAGAAGAGGTTCGACTAAGAACGCCACGTCGTGTGGCAACGTCGAACGACCCTGCGTCGTGCAGGGCCGGAAAGCGAATCGCCCCCTCCGGACCTTCAGCATAATCAAACATCTCGAAACGGAGTCTTACACAGTCCGGCCTGTTAGTTGAGTAAGTGTCTGTGAAAATCACCGTAATGTATATCAAATCCCCAAATTAACCTGGCAATATCAGCCTCAAGACGGAACTAAATTCCTTCTGCAGTTCATCGTGGCATTACCTTATCCGCTATACAATAAATGTAATCCAATGATAAAGGCGTGATGAAAATGTCATCAGTTAAAGAAGCTGAGGTTCGTCAACATATGGCCGATCTTCAGGAAGAAAGTACACCTTCCGTTTTTAAAAACCGCAATTTCCTATTATTATGGGGAGCTGCTCTATTATCCAGTTTCGGTATTTCGTTCTTTTTATTTTCCCAAAGCTGGTATGTGGTCAATGTTTTGAACCTTGAAGCTTCCCTTGGGCTCATTTATATCGCAGCGAGCATCCCCCGCCTTCTGTTTATGATCATCAGTGGTACAGTGGCGGACCGATACGATAAGACGAAGATTATGTTTCTATCAGATTTTATAAGAGGACTGTTGTTAGCCGGGCTTGTGCTGTGGTTTCTGTTCGGTAGTATTACCCTGTGGACATTTGTCGGGTTTGCTTTTTTCTTCGGAATATTAGACGCCTTCTTCTGGGCAGCTGAGAGTGCCATTATTCCATCGATTGTTCAAAAAGAAAATCTGACTCGAAGTAATTCTATCATCCAGATGACCAACCAAACCTCCTTTATTCTCGCACCTATGCTTGCAGGCGTACTCATCGCCTATGGCAATTATGAAATCGTATTTGCCGTAACGGCCGCTATGCTGCTTACAGCCAGTCTATTGGTTATTTCTATGAAGCCAAAAAAAGACGAAGAGATGGAGGCCAATAAAAAGAAGAAATTCTGGCAGACCTTCAGGGAAGGAGTCACCTATGTTAAAGACTCCCGCTTACTGACCCTTATCGTTTCAGCCACTATATTTCTAAATCTTTTCATCGTTGGTCCGATGACGATGGGGCTCCCTTTATTTGTTAAGAATATTCTGGAAGGTACGGCAGTGGATTTCAGCTTTCTTGAAGCTGGTTTAGCGGGTGGAATGCTCGTTGGCTCCATCGTGATCGGAAGTTTAAACGTGACCAAAAAACGAGGGAAACTCACCCTTCTGACGCTGGTCCTTTCTGGCATCGCCTTTATAGGGCTGAGCTTCACGGCAGAACTGTGGCAAAGCATGGTGATGCTTGGGTTATTTGGAACCTTTCTCTCTATTTCCAATATCTCTTCCATTTCCGCTATTCAAAGTATTATCGAAGAAAAGGTGCTAGGTCGTGTAATGGGGCTCATTTCCTTAGCGTCGATGGGACTCATCCCTGTCAGTTATGCCCTTACCTCCGCCGTACTCTCTTTAGGAATATCCATTCACCATATCATGGCTGCCGGATCTATATTGGTTACTTTGTTTGCCTCCTTTGTATTCCTGACCTTTAAAGAATTGAGAGAACTTGATTGAACAAGACGCCAGCTTTATAAAAAGCCGGCGTCTTTAGTTTTTCACCTCAATATCAAAAAAAAGCGCCTTCCCAATAAATGGAAAGGCGTTACCCTATTTATTTCATTACTAACACTGGACACGTCGCATGCTGCACGATGTTATTACTTACGCTTCCAAGGAAAATTCGCTTCACATTGCCAAGCCCTCTGCTTCCGACAATAATCATATCAATTCCCTGTTCTTCCGCGTAGGTGCATACATCTTCTCCCGGGTTATTCTCAAGTTCTCCCACAAGCACGTTTGTCACGATCGTAATGTTTTCATCTTCATTTTCTTCTTTAATGAATTCCAGTTCCTTCTCATACTTCTTAGCCATTTCATCTCCAATACTTTTGGAGACAGCGGCATTGGTAAATGGACCAGTTGGCTTGACGACAGACACGACATGAATTTCTCTGTCTACTGTTTCAATAGCATGGTTTTTGGCTTCCATCACTGCCTGTTTGCTAGGTTCACTGCCATCATAAGCAACGAGGATTTTCTTAGTCATAGGAAAACCTCCATTCAAGCATTTCTTTTACACCACTATTTTATCACGTTTGAAAACGTTTTCCTAACATCCAGCCAAAGATTCATATAAATTCCATTAAACCGTCACAAAATATACATGATGGGGTATATTGTTTTTTCTGCTAAGTAGGAGTAAAATGAATGTATCGTTCACATTGTGAAATACATCACATAATATTAAGTAAGGTGAAGATAAAGGAGAGATGATGATGGGCAGAAAAATTATTATTGTAGGTGGAGTAGCAGGCGGGGCTACAGCAGCAGCGAGACTTCGCCGTTTAAGCGAAGAAGATGAAATTATTGTACTCGAAAAAGGAGAATATATTTCATATGCCAACTGCGGACTGCCTTACTATATTGGAGGCATAATTACAGATCGTGATGCCTTATTGGTACAGACTGTAGAAGGCATGTCCAAAAAGTTCAAGTTAGATATCCGGAATCTAAGTGAAGCCGTTGAAATCGATCGTGAATTACAAACTTTGACCATCAAAAACCTAAAAACCGGTACCGTATATAAAGAAAGCTATGATAAATTGATACTTTCTCCAGGAGCTAGACCCATTATTCCTAATCTGGAGGGATACAAAGAAGCATCCAATATCTTCACCTTACGATCTGTCCCCGACACGGATCAAATCAAGCATTGGATCGATGAACGCAAAACTCAGGAAGCCGTCATTATTGGCGGGGGATTCATTGGTCTTGAGATGGCTGAGAACTTAATGCACCAGGGGATTAAGGTCAGCCTTGTAGAGTTAGGAAATCAAGTCATGTCTTCACTGGATTATGAAATGTCAGCTATCGTTTACCAGGAGCTTCTGGATCAAGGGGTGAATGTAATCACAGAGGATGGAGTTAAGGCTTTCCGTGACCAGGGAAATATAGTGGAACTGCAAAGCGGACGGCTTCTCTCAAGCGACCTGACTATACTCTCTATAGGAGTTCGAGCTGAAAACGATCTTGCTAAGACTGCCGGCCTTTCTACTGGCAAGCGGGGCGGGATTATCGTCAATGAACATCTTCAAACGGAGGATAAGAATATTTATGCTATTGGCGATGCTATCGAAGTGAAAGATTACATTCAACAGACTCAAACGATGGTCCCTCTAGCCTGGCCCGCTAACCGTCAGGGAAGACTCGTAGCGGATCATATTCATGGAAAAGCTGTTTCTTATAACGGCACACTCGGAACTTCTGTTGCCAAAGTGTTCGATCTAACGGTTGCTGCTACCGGTAACAATGCAAAATTACTGGAACAACTCGGAATCCCGTTTGAAGCTGTCCATGTTCACCCTTCTTCAAACGCTTCCTATTATCCTGGAGGACGTCCCCTTTCACTCAAATTACTCTTTGATCCAAATACAGGAAAAATATTTGGAGCTCAGGCAGTTGGAGTCAAAGGAGTCGAAAAACGAATCGACGTCATTGCAACAGCAATTAAAGGGAACTTAACGGTTGAAGATTTAGCCGATCTGGAACTTTCCTATGCTCCTCCCTATTCATCTGCGAAAGATCCGGTAAACATGGCAGGATATGTAGCCGCAAATATAGTTGATAAGGAACTGAGCGTTGTTCATTACGACAAAATCGATGAAATTGTAGCCTGGGGCGGAGTTCTACTGGATGTAAGAGAGCCGGAAGAAAGAGAACATGGATATATTAACGGATCTATTAATATTCCGTTAGGGCAGCTGAGAGAAAGACGACACGAATTGCCTAAGAACCACCCTATTTATGTAACATGCCAGGTGGGGATGCGGGGATATCTAGCCGTTAAAACCTTGATGAACTACGGATACCAGGCTATCAATTTAAGCGGCGGGTATAAAACGTATGAAATGGTTCAGAGGATTAAAAAGAAAGAAGCGCTTCCGCTCTAAAAGGAAAAGGCAGCCCGTGACAGGCTGCTTTTTTTGCTTAAGAAAGTTAATAAGATCCGGACGGCTCCCGATTCTCCAGGTTCCAAAAGAATTAGGAATAAACTATTAAGAAACTAGAAAAAATATGGTAAGGTGATAAAATGCATTTATAAAAATAGGAGGAATACATCATGGGGAAACTATTTAAAGGGTGTTTAACATTAATCGGAGCGGTGGTCGTGATAGTTATAATTTTTGCGATCTTTGCGACAGGCGGCGATGATACAACAACAGAAAATAACTCAACCGACCAGGAAAACACGCAAACCGAATCAGATCAAACGAATGAAAGCCCCGGCGATGAGAATGCCGATGCCGATACAGAGGAAACCACAGAAGAATCAACTGATGAACCAAAAGAAGAAAAGACGGAAATGACAACGGCCCAGGAGAACGCCGTGCAGAGTGCGAATGATTATTTAGATTTCTCCGCATTCAGTAAAGATGGATTAATCGAACAATTAAAAGTTGGGGATGGCTATACACAAGATCAAGCCGAATTCGCAGTCAATCATATTGAAAATGAAGTCGATTGGAAAGAGCAAGCGGTCAAATCAGCAAAAGATTATTTAGATTTTAGTGCATTTTCTCAAAGCGGCTTGATTGAGCAATTAAAAGTCGGCGATGGATTTACGGATGAACAAGCCGAATATGCGGTCGATCAAATTGCGGATGAAGTCGATTGGAAAGAACAGGCGGTCAAATCAGCCGAAAGTTATTTAGAATTAAGTTCATTTTCTCGAAGCGGCTTGATTGAGCAATTAAAAGTCGGCGATGGATTTACGGATGAACAAGCCGAATATGCGGTCGATCAAGTAGGACTATAAGAAACGTTTTCAAGCGGTGGGGAAAATTCCCACCGCTTTTCTTGTGTACACGATGACAACCGACCGTTGCCGTTATCAACCTGCTAATTACTAGATTAATTGGAACGATATTCGCTTGACCAGAAGGGTAAATGGGACTTTATGTAGAAATAAATCAGGAATGTTTAGTAAAAATAATGATTGGAAGAGATACTATGATTACAGCATGGATAGGCAGTATTTCTTTTTTGGCAATAGCTATTTTGTACGTATTATTAGCTTTAGGTTTACCTTATGGGGAGTTTGCCATGGGAGGAAAATATAAAATATTACCAAAACAGATGCGAGTAGCCTGCGCAATCTCTGTCCTGATTCAATTGGCTGCCATCCTGTTTATATTACAGGCGGGGGATGTCATTTCGATCGATTTAATAGCGCCCATTGCAATAGGAGCCTGTTATTTTTTCGCTTTCTATTTATTCCTGAATACCATCATGAACCTTTTTTCGAAAAGTAAAAAGGAAAAGCTTGTCATGACACCATTATCTTTTATCACAGCGATATGTTTTTTGATCACGGCTTTGAATGGTTAATAGTCGGTTAGATTAAAAAGTCCATATCAAAACAAAACGCTTGGGTACTAAAGTCCAAGCGTTCTGTTTATTTATATGTTACTTGTGTGTCCAGCTGTCCTTTACTCTTAGGTGGAGCTTTTATTTTCTTTTTTGAATAAGATTAAAAAGTAAACCAGCGGACCGATCAGGATGAAGCTGCTGGTCAGAATCAACTTCGTAGATGTCGAAAGTTCGGTTAATCCTATCAGATATTCTGGTACGAATAGGAGAACTGGAATGATAATCGGGGCCCATAATTTACTCCATAAAGCCATGCCGATAAAGACAGCAGCTGCAAAAAGAAAAGTCAGGACATTGCCGGCGGTGCCGAATTCAACCGTGGGGGTACTAAATTGGTTATTGAAAAAAACCAGGGCGACAAAAGAACCCATGGGCGCAAACCCAGCTATGCCATAGATCAGCCATTCTTTCCATCTGGCGGGCCGGCTACTGCTGATATATCGCAGCCCAAAGGAGTAAATTCCAATAATGAACAGAAAAATCACGGGATATCCAACAGCCTCTAATAGAGAAAATTCTACTCCTCCATCCATGATTTCTCCAATCAGGAGGTAGGCAAGGGCTCCGATATAAATCAAAGGAATAACTTTAAAGATCATACCCTTATCCAATGGCATCTCCTGTGAAAATTGTTCCATGTATTCTTTAGGGGAGTTGCCGACAACATCTTCTATACCCTTGCCCCGTCGTTCAGCCTCATGCAAATGATCTTTCAGCTCTTCTGTAATTTCTTCGATTTCTTTTTCCTTTTTACCGCTCGCCATTAAGTACACCTGTAACCGACCAATAAAATCTTCACTCTCTTTAGAAAGCTCCAACTCTACCCCTCCTTATCCAATAATCGCTCGACACTGCTTGAGATCGTGTCCCACCTTTTTTTAAACTCCTCAAGTTCCACTTCGCCTTGTTCAGTGAGCTTATAATATTTTCTTTTCGGGCCTCCAGAAGGCAGCTGCTTCTGGCTGGTTTCGACCCATCCTTCTTTTTTCATGCGTAATAAAAGTGGATAGATACTCCCTTCCTTCACCATCGTAAATCCATGTTGATTTAGCTTTTCGATCATTTCATATCCGTAGGTTTCCCCCTGGGAAATAATCGACAGCAGACAGCCTTCCAGGATTCCTTTCAGCAATTGACTTGATGACAATTCACGTGCCTCCTCACCTCACTATCTTGTTATACAAGATAGTGACCCAAAACAAAAGCACTGCAACTAACTTGCAATACAATATAGTTAAAGATTACCATGACTTTCCAACAACTACAAGTACTATTTAATATTAATTTAAGCTTTATTGGGTATTTTCAAATGAAGAGAGTTATCAAACAATCGGACCGGATACTGTAAGACTCAGTTTCGAGATATTGTGTGGAAAAGGGGCTCCAGGGAACGACTCGCTTTCCGCGGCCGTGCACGACGCAGGGTCGTTCGACGTTGCCACAGGACGTGGCGATCTTAGTCGAACATCCCTTGTGGTGAGCTTCCTCGGGCTTAACAGCCCTGCGGGATCTCACCGATCATGTTCATCCCGCAGGAGTCTTCGCCGTTCCCCCATAGGAAAGTGTTCAAATGTGGAATCACCCCGAAAGACACGATCAGCATAAGCCGACCATCAAAAGGATTGTGGTTTTTCAATCCGTTGATGAGCGGCTTATGTCTCGAGTGTCTGGGTGATGGAACAAGACGAGTTATTTCCCCACCAACCCTCATCCCCATTTTAGTAACGGACCCATTTATCTCGAAACTGAGTCTTCAACAAACGGGAGCTTTTCTGTAAGAACCACGCTCAGAATCAATAGAGCTATCTGAATAAACTCTTCCTTACTCTTTCCGCAAGGTTTTCGTCAATAAAATCAACACGGTAAAGAAGCACGCGCCAAAGATAAAGCCGATTTTCAACAGTAAATTAGGAGCAATAAAAAAAGCTGAATAAAGCATAGAGCTCCAGATCATAATGAGTACAGATACTTTTGCTTTGACAGGAATTCCTCTGCCCGCTTTGTAGTTCTCTATATAAGAACCGAACCACTTGTTCGTCATTAACCAATTATAAAGACGATCAGAACTCCTTACATAGCAAGCGGCCGTTAATAATAAAAACGGCGTGGTAGGAAGCAGCGGCAGCACAATCCCAAGCACTCCGAGAATCAATGATATCGTTCCGATTATAATAAGAAGAATGTTAGTGAACTGCTTCATTTTGAACTCCCTTACTATTCAACACTTTCTTTTCCAAAAGGTTTGCTGGTCACATATATGCTTCCCCAAGCACCTTTTAACGCAAACCCTTGCGCATTTATTTTAGTTTATCATTTTCTTATAACCCACCGGAAGGCTGTCACCCATGACAAGTGTCATGGGTATACCCTGACGTTTATGTCTTATAAAATATGCGCTTTTTTCCTATGATAAGAATACAAGAGACACAACAAAGGAGTCTTACTATGAATAAAGATAAACAAAAAGAGTTGAAAAAAAGCGTAGCACGATTCGCGAAACCTGATAATAAAGCGGGCATCCGCCAACTATTGAATACACTGCTTCCATTTCTCCTCGTATGGTACCTGGCTTACGAAAGTTTGTCATGGTCCATCTGGATTACCATTCCACTTGCATTCATTGCGGGAGGATTCGTTGTACGACTATTCATTATCTTTCACGATTGTACCCACCAATCCTTCTTTGAAAACAATAAAGCCAACCGGATCGTCGGAACGATTACAGGCATTCTGACCCTCTTCCCTTTTGATAAGTGGAAACGAAGCCATTCGATTCACCATGCTACAAGCGGCAACCTGGACAAGCGGGGCACCGGTGATATCTGGGTGATGACGGTAGAGGAATATATGAAAGCTCCTCTAAAAACAAGAATAGCGTACCGTATTTACAGAAATCCTTTAATCATGTTCGGATTAGGTCCTATTTATTTATTCCTGATCTCTAACCGCTTCAACCGCAAAGGCGCGAAGCGAAAAGAGCGTATGAATACGTATGTGATCAACGCGGCAATCGTCGTCTTGTACTCCCTGATCATTTGGGCAATTGGATGGCAGTCCTTCCTGATCATTCACCTTCCTATCCTTTATGTTTCCGGGATGCTTGGAATCTGGTTATTTTACGTACAGCATCAGTTTGAAGATTCGTATTTCGAAGACGAGTCAGAGTGGGATTTTGTAAAAGCTGCGGTAGACGGCAGTTCATACTATAAGCTGCCGAAAGCATTACAATGGGTATCCGGTAACATTGGATTCCACCATGTCCATCACTTGAGCCCTCGTGTACCGAACTACAATCTGGAGAAGGCTCATGACAATACTCCTCCACTGGAGCATGCCACGACCATTACACTGGCAACGAGTCTTGAATCCATTCGTTTCCGGTTATATGATACAGCGAATAAAACGTTTGTATCTTTTAAAGATGTGAAACCAATGCTTAAAAGAAATAAACTGACACTTCCAGAGCGAAGATATCCTGAATTCCAGGACAAATAGAGGTCCACGGATGACCTGTTCACTAGTTCAAAATCATACCCCTGAAAGCCCATTCTACATGGAATGGGCTTTTCTACATCCAAATATCTCTCGTGACAGAAGGAACGCTTATCATATATATTGGATGTAGTAGAATGGATTTACCTAAGGAGATGAGCTTCCATGCAAAGCTGGTACCATATCATACCTAAAAACACAGGGCTGAGCACTTATGTGTGGATTATATTCTGCCTTTTGCCCTTTTTCTTCATCTTCCGTTCTTCTTCGATGTTTGAAATCGCATTCGGCATATTCATGACTTTGCTCTTTTTCTTATCCTATCGATTATCGTTCATTTCCAATAGCCGGATGGTTTATCTTTGGGTGAGTATAGAGATGGCGATCAGTCTTGTGATGACTTTCTTGTTTGGCTATATTTACTTTGCCTTATTCCTGGCCTTCTTTATCGGAAACATTAAACATTTAGGAGGCTTTTTGTCTCTTTATATTGTCCATTTGATGACTACAATTGCGGCTGTAGTGATGACGTTTGTTACAGAAGTGGATGATATTTTTCCTCATCTTCCTTTTATCGTCATTACCGTAATCGGTGTAATTCTGCTCCCGTTTACCGTGAGATATAGAAATAAGCAGCATAAACTCGAAGGAGAGCTTCAAGATGCCAACGAGCGCATTTCACAATTAATGGTGCTGGAAGAACGAGAAAGAATTGCACGTGACCTGCATGACACACTGGGGCAGAAGCTTTCCATGATCGGCTTGAAAAGTGACCTGGCAGGCAAACTCATTCCCGTAAAACCCGAAAAAGCGGTGGAGGAAGTCCAGGACATTCGCCAAACTGCCCGTACCGCTTTGAAAGAAGTTCGGGAAATGGTATCCGATATGAGAGGAACGAAGCTTGAGGACGAGCTGATTCGTGTCCAGCAGATTATAGAAGCAGCTGAAATGAGTTTTGAATATGAAGGCAGCCCTAAGCTTGAAAACACGCCCTTACTCGTAGAAAACGTCCTCAGCATGTGTCTGAAGGAAGCCGTTACAAATATTGTGAAGCATAGTGATGCCTCGCATTGTAAAGTGACGATTACCCAGACCAGTACAGAGATTTTAGTCGTCGTGGAAGACAATGGCCGCGGGCTGCCCGATAACATTGAGCCCTTTAAAGGCAATGGTATGCAGGGCATGAGGGAGCGCCTGGAATTCGTAAATGGAAGTATGGAGATCTACTCATCTCATGGCACCACTCTGCGACTGCATGTTCCAAATATTATCAAGCAGTCTAATAAGGAGGAGTCTGTATGATCCGAATTGTCATTGCAGAAGATCAGCGTATGCTACTCGGGGCGCTTGGAGCTTTACTTGATTTAGAGGACGGGATGGAAGTGGCAGGTAAAGCCGGTAATGGAGAAGAAGCGTGCAAACTGGTGCGCGAGCTTAAGCCGGACATCTGCCTGATGGATATTGAAATGCCGGTGAAAGATGGTCTCACGGCAGCGGAAGAGCTGGCAGACGAACCGTGCAAAATCATCATTCTTACAACGTTCGCCCGTCCTGGTTATTTTGATCGGGCAAGAAAGGCCGGCGTCAGTGGATACTTACTTAAAGACAGTCCAAGTGAAGATCTTGCGGAAGCGATGCGCAAGATTATCGACGGTCAGCGCATTTTCTCCCCTGAACTGGTGGATCTCGCCTATACAGAGCAGAATCCGCTCACGGAAAGAGAACGACAGGTCATTAAGTTAATGGCTGAGGGAAAAAATACCAAAGATATCTCAAAAGAGCTGTATATTACTCCAGGTACGGTGCGAAATTATGTATCCGTCATACTGGATAAGCTTGAAGTTTCCAACCGGATTGAAGCCATCTCACGCTTTAAGGAGAGAGGCTGGTTCAAGTAACGTTGAAATATTCCATTAAAAAAACCAGTTCCTGATTTGGAACTGGTTTTTTTGAATGAGTTTATAGATTTACTTTAACATCTGCATCTTCACGAAGTTTCTTCACAAGTTCTTGATAAGCTTGTGCTTCTTTTTGCTGGGTAAGCTGTTGTTTAAGAGTTGATTTCGCTTCTTCATATGGTGGAATTTGCTGCTCGCCGCCCGCTTCTTCCTGCTGGGCTTTCGCATCATCGTAAGCTTTCTTAATTTCTTCTTCAGTTGGTTCCAGGTCGCCGTTTTCTTCCGCTAGTAGTTTATCAACTTTTACTTGCGTTTTAACCTGAGACATCACTTCGTCTTCTTTCATGCCCTGCTCTTCTAATTTAGATAGGAACTCATCTTTAGACTTCAGACCGTTTTGCTCAGCCAGACTAGTTAACGTTTCATTAACTTCTTCTTCAGACGCCTTAAGATCGCGCTCGTTTGCTTCCTGAACAAGAAGCTCCTGGCCGACTAAACCTTCTGCTGTCTGCTTTTTGAGTTTTTCCTGATCAACTTCCTGCCCAGACATTTGTGACTGCATAGCCGCTTGCTGGAATTGGCTCTTATATGTCTGAGTGAACTCTTCTTTTTTAATTTCTTCGTCATTGACAGTAGCCACTACTTCAGGCACACCTTCTAAATCCGGCTCAGGCATTTGGGGCTGCTCAGAACCTTCTCCCTCTTGACTGCTTTCGCCTTCCTGGCTGCTTTCACTGTTCTCAGAAGATTCTTCCTGTTTAGCTTCTTCATTGTTGCTGTCTCCACCTGATCCTTCATCGTTACCGCATGCTGTTAATAACGCTATGAATAAAGCAAGTGTTAAGCTTAATAACCATTTCTTATTCAATGTCATTCCCCTTTCGAATACCTAATGCTTGTCATTGTAACACGTGCCCGCCTGCTGTACATCCATCACATTCTCGTCTGTGTGCCCATTGTAACATCTGTAATATAGCTATGCCCTGTCACAAAGCCTTTGGTACCACACCAGGCACACCATAATTTTAAATGTGGAATTTTTGTGTAAAATTTTTTTACAGCCACAAGTACTCTTCCTCTTCAGTTTTGCCAAACTTTATAGGAATCTTTCACCTTTTGCGAAATAAATGAGATGATATATGGATCGTAACTCTCCCTAACTATAACAACTTACAGTTAATTCCACAAATATAAACCTTGAATTATCAAATAAATTATGATACGTTACAAGGAACTAAATATTTTCTTATTTCAATTCTATTGAAGTAAGGATAGAGGTGCAAATTCCAAGAGTACGCATGTGAAGGAGAATGAGATCCTGCGAAACATGAGGAAAGGGGTTTTTGCCGAAGCTGACGGAATCTCATATTCCCGATGCTGGTTCTGATGCTTAAGAGGTGCAGAACTGTCATATAGGAGACTATATGGAGGGCTATCTTAATGCAGGAACGGATATCAAAGTTCTAAGCAGCAGCGAACCCTCGTTGCTGCTTTTTTGTGCTTTACTGCTGCTAAGCCCTCAAACCTCGAACGTATAAAAATCTAAGTAAAGGTGTGAGGTTATGAACTTTGGTCAAGTACTAACAGCCATGGTAACTCCGTTTGATTCAGAAGGAAATATTGATTTCGACGCAACTCGCTCCCTGGTTAATCACTTGATCTCCAACGGCTCTGATGGTTTAGTGATCGCAGGAACAACGGGTGAATCCCCAACATTAACGACAGAGGAAAAAGTAAGTCTGTATAAATTTGTCGTGGAAGTCGTGAATGGCAGAGTTCCAGTCATTGCAGGAACGGGTTCAAACAATACAAGAGCTTCCATCCAATTAACCAAACAAGCAGAAGAAGCAGGCGTTGACGCGATTATGCTTGTAACCCCTTATTATAATAAACCAACTCAAGAGGGCATGTATCAGCATTTTACGACGATTGCCAAGGCTACTTCTCTGCCAATCATGCTCTATAATATCCCAGGACGCAGTGTCGTGAATATGGCACCTGAAACGATCGTCCGCCTCTCTCAAGTGGAGAATATTGTATCTGTAAAAGAAGCGAGCGGTGATTTAGACGCAGCTTCTGAAATAATCAGTCGTACACCGGATGAATTCACTGTGTACAGCGGGGAAGATTCCAACACACTTCCGTTTGTATCCATTGGAGGTACTGGAATTGTTTCTGTCTCCGCCCATGTGATCGGAAATGAAATGCAGGCCATGATTCAAGCCTATCGCAACGGGAATGGCAGTTTTGCATCAGCTATGCACCGTACCCTTCTTCCGGTCATGCATGCCATTTTCTCTGCACCAAGCCCTTCTCCGGTTAAAGCCGCTTTGAATCGAAAAGGCGTAGAGGTCGGCGGCGTTCGCTTGCCCCTGCTTCCATTAACAGAAGAAGAAGCCAATGAGATTGAAACGATCCTGGCTTCCGTTCAGCAAAGAGAGCGTGTTTACAGCTGAATGAAATAATAAATCCCTGTGCTCGTCTGATCGAGCACAGGGATTTTTTTATGGATCTATTCATTTTTCTATAGTAAACCCTGGTAATTGTTCTGAATGAATTGAATCAGTATGCCAAGCGTCTGACCTTTAAATTGATCTGGCACGGAGTTCCCTTCAGGATCAGCATAATAAAGGGCTCCTACTTCTTCATTGTACCTGTACCCCATTTTTTTAAGTCGGTTCTGTAGTTCCTCAGGCAGCTGTTCCAAACCAGTTTGAGCTGTAAAATAGTCGGTTGGGTAGATCCACACATCTACATCTGTTAATCCTGTCTGAACGATAAATAAGTCCTGATCATATTGGGAAATCCACTGGTCTTTTGAATATAAAGAGACGCCTGTACCTTCAAGCGACGAGATGCCATCCAGGTTTATTCCGAAAATCTGATTGAGGACTCTTCGAATTTCGGGGCCATCGATCTTCTTGCCATAAGACGTTAAGTATAAATCGAGCACTTCTAGTTTGGATAGTGACGGAATGTCTTCTTCATCTAACCATCCTGGAAGCGATTCTTTTACCCCCTGGATAATTTCATCCGGATACGTTTGATTTCCCGCTCCCAGCTCAGAAATTCGCTTAAGGTCAATCGAATAAATCTGGTTAACGATTCTAGGAATTTCCTTAGCATCTACTTTTTTGCCATATGAAGCAAGGTAGTGATCCATAACCTCCACTTTACTCATGTTCTCAATCAGTAAAATCGCTTCGTCGTAACTGAGCGGGCCTTTCGTTTCTCGTCTTAGTGTTTTGAATACCTCTCGTATAATCTCTTTCGAGTACTTCAGTTCACCTTTTTCTGTCTGATAGAGTTCGTGTTTTAAACTTTCAGCCTGAACCGTAGTCGCTGGTAAGGAAAGAGTGGTCCCTGACAACATAACAATGGTTGTGACGATAAGTATTCTTTTTAGAGCCTGTGAAAACAAATTCATTATTCACCCTCCTGCGCGTTAAGTAAAGTTTCTATGGAGAAACCTCCTTATTGATATCGGCATGCTTAAGGTCATCATAAGCTGAATATGTGAAGATGAGCAAATTAAATTTGGAAAAATTTTAAATTTTACGTTTAGATTACAGAATAAACCGAAACACAATTAATGTAACACTTTTGAAATATTTTAAAGGAGGGGTCCTGTATGAAAAAAACAAAATATCTTGTGCCGTTATTAGCAGCGGGAATGACGTTTGGGGTTGGTGCCGGCAGTGCATCAGCTGAGAATTCAACGGTGACCTTTGAACGAGGAGACACGCTTTGGAGTATTGCACAGGAATACAGTGATGTGACCGTGGAAGATTTATATAAGTGGAACCCGGGTATCGATGCGGATGTTATTCAGCCAGGTTCTAAAATTACAGTGAAAACAGATGAAACGATACGGGAAGAAGTGCCTACAGAAGAATTCCACACCGTAACTCCTGGAAGCACCCTATACAGCATTGCGAACCTTCACAAGGGAGTTACACTTACAGAATTATTTGAATGGAATCCTGGTATTGACCCATGGAACCTGCAGATTGGTTCTGAGGTCCGGGTCAGTCCGCCTGAGGATCAGAATTCACATGAAATCTATCACACCGTAGAACCAGGAGAAACACTGTACAGCATTGCGAACCTTCATAAAGGAGTGACTCTTGAAGACTTGTATGAGTTAAACCCGGGTATTAACCCTCGCAATCTACCGATCGGATCCGAAGTGCAGGTTTATGAGAATGGGGATAAATCCGGCCCTATCGCAGATGGTGTAACGAAACAAGAAGCAGAAAAGCTGGTCAGGAAATATAAAGATTTGGAGAACGAACCGGCTATGAAAGTAGAATATGACCGCATGGTGGATCGCCAATACCTCGTACACGTCTATGAAAATGTAGACAACCATACAGCCACATACGGCTGGTACCTTGTCGATCCAAAAACCGGAGACATCCGCAACTATATGAAATAACCAAAAAAAGAGCAAAAAAATTCCACCTCAGGTCATCCAATATTTGGATGACCTGAGGTGGAATAATTTGTATTTGTATTCGGGTACTTAGATTTTTAGATTTCGACGGTCCAGCCGTAATCGTCTTCTTTTCTGCCTCGCTGGATTCCGGTTACGGTATCATAGAGTTTCTGAGCTACCGGTCCGATCTCGTGGTTATTGACAACCATTTTCTTCCCGAGCCAGTTGAATTCCCCTACCGGAGAAATGACAGCGGCGGTGCCTGCGCCAAAGGCTTCTTCCAATTTACCTTCTTCATAGTACTGATACAGTTCCTCAATCGAGATTCTTCTCTCATTCACCGTCCAGCCCCACTCTTTCAGTAGTTCAAGAATGGAGGTACGCGTAATTCCTCTCAGAATACTCCCGCTTAAAGCCGGTGTCACGATCTCTCCATCGATTTTGAAAAAGATATTCATACTTCCGACCTCTTCAATGTAGCGCTTCTCAACGCCGTCAAGCCAGAGTACATCCGCATTTCCTTCCTTGCTCGCTTTTTCCTGGGCCTGATAGCCGGAGGAGTAGTTACCGGCGGTTTTCGCCATTCCGGTTCCACCCTTCACCGCACGTGTAAATTCTTCTTCGACGTTAATCGTGACCGGACGAATACCGCCTGAAAAATAAGGACCTACCGGTGAAAGAATAATCATAAACTTATACATCTTCGAAGGAGCCACGGCAAGGCTCGGTTCCGTCGCTATAATGAACGGACGGATATATAAGGACGTGCCTTCAAATTCCGGCACCCAATCCCTTTCCAAATCGATCAGCTTTTTCAAGTAATCCATGACCTCTTCTTCATCAATCGGCGGAATGCTCAAACGTTCGCTGGAAAGGTTCAAACGCTCGAAGTTTTTTTCAGGTCTGAACAATAGTACACGACCGTCATCAGTACGATAGGCTTTCAAGCCCTCAAATACGGTTTGGCCGTAATGAAAAATCATCGCAGCAGGATCAAGAGTCAGTGGTTCATAGGGAACGATCCGCGGCTCATGCCACCCTTTGCTTTCTTCATAATCCATCACAAACATGTGGTCCGTAAAGGTTCGGCCAAAAGGGATCTGGCCGCTGTCTGGTTTTTGCTTTCTTAGGCGACTTTCTACAGTAGTTAATGATCGGGTCATAGGACAAATCTCCTTTTCCTGTCTTTGTGTACATCTATTCTTTAAATGAACAAAGGATTAGATATTAGTATTCATTGTACGTGGAACGGCTGGACTTTTAAAGAGTCAGGTCTCCATTTTTAGAAAATTTGAATTAAGATTCGTGAATGTGTAAGCCCAAAAGACCCCAATCGTAATTTTTATGCAGGATTGTATGGACGTCTCTTTTTGGTATATTGTAATAATATGGTATTTTTCATTATATACAATGAATGTAGTAAGTGGAGATTTTGATTCTCTCGCAGCTTATGGTCTACAGGCAGTTTGATTTTTGTGTTTACAGAAGGGTATCGATATTATTTTGAAGAGAATCGGAAAATCAACGGCTTTCTGTTTATGTGTGTAACAGGAACGATGTTACTTTTCGTATTGATTATGACCCTTACTGGATGATTTATGAATTTGGAGGGAATGGAGACATGACGCCAAGAAATACGGCGAGAACAGATAAAGAAAAAAATAGAGATATCGGGAGTTTTATCTTCGTGCTGGCCTCTATCATTATGGGGCCTTACTTATATAACACATTCAGCATACCAGTCAATATAGCTCTGGTGCTCGTTACCTATGTGCTTCTTCAGCTTGTCATCGGATGGTTATCTAACAACTGAACAATATTCCTGTTAAAAATACCGCTTCACCTCTATAGCCCCTGCCCCGATGTTTGCTATACTTTCTTTAGTCAGTAAAATGGAAAAGAGTGGTGAGACCTTGTGTTTAAGATCCTTTTGGTCGAAGATGATGCGACCCTATTTACAGAAATGAAAGACCGTTTAGCCCAGTGGTCCTATCAGGTCCATGGAATTACGGATTTTACGAAAGTAATGGAAGAATTCACGGCCACCATGCCGCACCTCGTGATTATCGATATCCAGCTCCCCAAGTATGACGGCTTCCACTGGTGCCGCATGATCCGGGAACACTCAAACGTCCCGATTGTCTTTCTATCTTCCCGCGATCACCCCACCGATATGGTCATGTCCATGAATCTCGGAGCCGATGATTTTGTACAGAAGCCGTTTCACTTTGAAGTCTTAATTGCAAAAATCCAGGCCGTGCTCCGGCGTGTGTATAATTACAATGCCGAACCTCCCGTGCTAAAAACGTGGCTCGGTGCGACCATCGATTATGAGCGGAACCGGGTTCAATATAACGAGCAAACCATTGAACTTACAAAAAACGAAATGTTCATCCTGAAATTACTCGTGGAACGGAAAAACAAAATTGTCAGCCGTGAGGATTTGATTACAAGCTTGTGGGAAGATGAGCGATTTGTTAGTGATAACACGCTCACAGTAAATGTGAATCGTTTACGGAAAAAACTTTCCGACCTCGGGCTTGGCGATTCGATCCAGACTAAAGTCGGGCAGGGCTACACGGCCGTCGAAAAGGCCGAATCATGATCCGGAAATTTCTCCTGGAAAAAATCAGCTGGATTGGTTTCTTTCTTATTCTTCAGCTTCTCGCGCTGCTCATCGCCTATGTAGATACGAATCTGGCGCTAAGCTCGATGTATTATTACACGTTTTTATCGTCGCTTCTGTTTCTGATTTTTTTATTTATCCGGTACCAGAAGGAAACCAGATTTTACAGAGAGATGGACGACCGAGCAGCCAATCTCGATGTGACCACCATTCCCGATGGGGAAAGCCCGTTTGAAAAAATCACCGAAACCAGCATGGTCGATCAAATGGAACGGTTAAAAAAGGAATCTTCCCACAATCAATCGCTGTTGGAGCAGGAAAAAGACGACATGCTTGCCTGGATTCATGAAGTCAAAACTCCGCTCACGTCGATGCATTTGATTTTTGACCGAATCAGCGACCAGAAAACCCGGTCCCAGCTTACCTACGAATGGCTGCGAATTCACTTGCTGCTGGATCAGCAGTTACATAAAAAGCGGATGCCTTTTATCAAAAATGATTTATACATGGAAGAGATTCAACTGGAGCCGCTCATTTTCTCAGAATTGAAGACCCTGCAGTCCTGGTGCATCCAAAAAGGGATCGGTTTTGATATCGATTTGGAAGTGGCCTCTGTTTTATCCGACAGCAAGTGGCTCGCCTTTATGCTCCGGCAGCTCCTCACCAATGCGGTTAAATACAGCGAAGCCTCAGAAATTATGATACGCAGCTTCGAAGACAATGGGCAGACCAGGCTGGCTGTCACCGATACCGGACGAGGAATTGACGCAAGGGATCTGCCGAGAATTTTTGATAAAGGTTTCACATCGACGTTGGCTCACCATGACCATGCCGCCACCGGGATGGGGCTGTACTTAACTCATAAAGCTGCCGACTCCCTGAACATCAACATAGAAGTGGACTCTAAACTTGGAGAGGGCACGACGTTTACGCTGGTTTTTCCTAAGCGGAATGATTTTGTGGAAATACGAGATCAATAATGTGGTAAAAAGCTTGTAAAAAGCAACGATTTTTACAAGCTTTTTTGTATTGAACGTAAAAAAAACACACGCGCGAAATGTTTCCCCCGGCATATGAGTGATCGATATGACAAAAATGTCACTTTGTACTGGGTCATTGTTAGGTCATTGAAAGGAAAAAGAATCAGGAAATTTATACAATAGAATTAACAAATAAAGGGGGAAGCGAGATGAACATTTTAGAAGGATACAAAATTCATAAAAGCTACGGCAACAAATTTACGAAACAGCATGTGCTCATGGGAATCGACATGAGCATTGAAAAAGGAGAATTTGTCAGCATTATGGGCGCGTCCGGATCCGGCAAAACGACCTTGCTGAACGTCCTCTCTTCCATCGATCGTGTGAGCCACGGCACCATTACGATCAACGGTGAGGAAATTACCGGCCGGAAAGACAAACAGCTGGCGGAATTCAGAAAACACCACCTCGGGTTTATTTTTCAAGAATACAACTTGCTCGATACCCTTACGGTGAAAGAAAATATCCTCCTGCCGTTATCGATCGCTAAAGTTTCGAAAAAAGAAGCGAACCGGAAATTCGACGCGGTCGCGGAAGAGCTTGGGATTAACGATGTTCAGGATAAATACCCGAACGAAATTTCCGGAGGTCAGAAACAGCGCACATCTGCGGCCCGCGCATTTATCCACGAACCGAGCATTATCTTCGCCGATGAGCCGACGGGAGCACTCGATTCGAAGTCCGCTTCTGACCTTCTTAATAAACTCAGTGATTTGAACGAAAAGAGAGATTCCACGATCGCGATGGTTACCCACGACCCGGTAGCCGCAAGTTATTCGAGCCGTGTCATTTTTATTAAAGACGGGCAGATTTATACGCAATTACGAAAAGGCGACCAGTCGCGGAACGCTTTTTTGAAAGACATTATGAAAACTCAGGGTGTGCTCGGCGGGGTGCAGTATGAATATTAACCAGATCATCTTCCGCAATCTGAAAAAGAACCTGAAGAACTACTACTTGTATGTGTTCGCGCTGATTTTCAGTGTGGCGCTCTATTTCGCTTTTGTTACCTTGCAATACGATCCGGCGATGGATAGTACGAAAGGGACGCTGAAAGGCGGTGCGGCCGTCCGGACTGCATCGGTGTTATTAATTGGTATTGTCGCCGTTTTCCTTGTCTATGCTAATAATATTTTTATTAAACGAAGAAGTAAGGAAATCGGCATGTTTCAGCTAATTGGGCTGACGAAAAACCGCATCTTCCGGATTCTTAGTGCAGAGAATTTAATCATTTATTTTGGTTCGTTGATCGTGGGTATCTTTCTTGGTTTTGCTGCCTCAAAACTGATCCTCATGATTTTGTTCCAGATCACCGATGTAGAAACGGCGGCGACTCTCAGGTTTTCGTTTAAAGCTATGGTGCAGACACTGGGCGTATTCGGCGGAATCTATGTACTCATTATGGGAATGAACTACCTGTTCATTCAGCGGCAGACGATTCTTTCCCTGTTCCGTACTTCTTCAAAAACTGAAGGCAAAGTGGGCCGGATATCGCTATTTGAAATCATTATGGGGATTCTGGGGCTTGGACTCATTGCCACGGGGTATTATGTTTCTTCCCAGCTATTTTCCGGGGCGACAACCTCCATGAACAGCTTGTTCGGCACAATGATTTTTATTCTCGCATCCGTCATCATCGGCACGTACTTCTTTTATAAAGGATCGGTACGGTTTGTAGCGAATATCATTCGCAAGAACAAACAGGGCTATATGAATATTAATGAAGTGCTGTCTCTGTCTTCTGTGATGTTCCGCATGAAATCTAATGCGATGCTGCTGACGATTATTACTACGGTATCCGCTCTTGCGATTGCCCTGTTGTCCTTAAGTTATATTTCTTATTACTCTGCTGAAAACTCTGCTGGGCTTGGAGCGCCGAATGATTTTTCCTTTGTTACTGAAGGGCAGGCGGAAGAGTTCACTGAAAAGCTTGACGGGATTCCTTACACCGAAGAGAAGATTGATGTGCTAAGGGTTGCTATTAATGTGGAGGATATTGTCGAAGCCAACATGGAAGATCTGGGTGGTTTTGATGCTGAGGAAATGACGCTGTCTGTAATAAAAGATACAGCCGTTGAAGGGATCGATGTCGGGCAGGACCAGACGATCTTTACTGGGTTTTACGATGCCCTCCAGCGAATGATGCAATTGGAAGACTCAGGAGAGCTAGTGTTTAAGGGGAAAGAAGAATCCTTTAATTTAAATTTCTTAGGAGTTTCAAGGGAGAGCGTCCTTTCTGGTTACTTTTCTGGAGGAGGGATGCCCACTGCGGTTGTAGATGAAACCGTTTATAACCAACTATCGCAAGACCTTAACCCTGATATTCAGGGAGAGTACTCCCAATATATTGGCATAAACCTGGAGTCTGAAGAACAGGTAGAAGAAGCAGATGAAGTGTTCCAAAGCCTGGCACTCAGCAATGAGGTTGGCACTAACTCGCGGTACGCAACTACCAAGAACCAGAAACAGAACATGGGGCTGATCATGTTCATCGTCGGCTTCCTCGGACTCACCTTCTTAATTACATCCGGCTGTATCCTATATTTCAAGCAGATGGATGAAGGCGAAGAAGAACGTCCGAACTATACAATATTAAGAAAGCTCGGCTATACAAATGCGGATTTACTGCGAGGCATTCAGGGCAAACAGGTCTTTAACTTTGGCATCCCGCTTCTCGTCGGCCTGCTGCACAGCTACTTCGCAGTCCAATCAGGCTGGTTTTTCTTTGGAACCGAGCTATGGATTCCGATGTTCATCGTGATGGGCCTGTACACAGGTCTCTATTCCATATTCAGCCTGCTCTCCGTCCTCTACTACAAGCGCATCATCAAAGAAGCCCTGTAAGGTTGTAGGGTTGATACATTTATTTCCACCTCAGGTCATCCAGAATCTGGATGACCTGAGGTGGAATATTTTAGTTGGTCAGCTTTGCCCTTCACTTGCTCAGTCGGTTTTCGTAAATTTGTTTGTTCTCTTCGTCGAAGCAGACGAAATAGACGTGTTCGATTTCTTCGTGGTCCTCTAAACAGTCCTGAACGGTGCGGATGGCAATATCAGCCGCTTCTTCTTTCGGAAAGCCATAAATTCCAGTGCTGATATTCGGGAATGCCACGGTTCGAAGGCCATGTTCTGACGCACGCTTCAGGGAGTTACGATAGCAATCCGCGAGCCGGTCCGCTTCGTTCTTATCGCCGCCATTCCAAACGGGCCCCACGGTATGAATCACTTTCTCAGATGGCATGTTTCCAGCTGTTGTCACCACCGCTTCACCTGTTTCGCATCCGTCAAACTTCTTACTCTCTTCCATAATCGCTGGACCGCCGGCCCGGTGAATCGCTCCATCAACACCGCCGCCACCGGCGAGCTTTTTGTTCGCCGCGTTCACCACCGCATCCACCTCCATTTTAGTAATATCACCTTTGATAATTTCAATTCTCTGATTCACATGTATCCACTCCTTTTGAAGATGAACTTGAGCGTTTCCAACTTACGGATGCTTGTTCATTTGTTATAGTAAAGATAGAGAAAGTTTGAGGTGAAGTTATGGATCCGGAAAATCTACTCCATAAAGTCAGCAAGCACAGCCCGTCCATTCTTGGAAGTAAAAATTTCGTGAAATTCGCTATTCTGCTACCGCTTATTGAGAAAAACAATGAAACACACGTCCTGTTTGAAGTTCGTTCTCATAAAATGAGAAGACAGCCCGGTGAGATCTGTTTTCCCGGCGGCAGAATTGACCAGCAGGATCCCGACGCAAAAGCTGCAGCCCTCAGGGAAACAAGGGAAGAACTGGGCATACCTGAACGGGATTTGCTGCACGTTCACCCCCTTGATTACATGGTTTCCCCGTTTGGGATGATTGTATATCCTTATGCAGGCTACATTAACCAGCCTTACAGCGCTGTTGACCCGAACCCAGATGAAGTCGGTGATGTATTTACGGTTCCCTTATCCTATTTAATGGAAACCGAACCCGAAATTCATCACGTTGGGTTTGAGGCAAAACCGAAGGAAAATTTCCCTTTTGAATTGATCGAGGGTGGCAAGGATTACAACTGGCAGACCCGCCAGTTTGAGGAGTACTTTTACAAGTATGAGGATAAAGTGATCTGGGGATTGACGGCTCGTATTCTCTCACACTTTATTGACATGGTTTCTTCTGAGAACTAAACAGATAAGCAGCTTCCAAAAATGGAAGCTGCTTTTTTTGGTAACCAAAAAATGAATGTGTACAATTACCAAAGCTCGAGTCCGTCACTCGCTATCCGTGGAAGACCTTCACCGTAAACCAATACCTCGAAACCGAGTTTTATAGAATAGGATAGCATTCGTTTAATAAGACCTTCCTCATCTAAATAGAGTGTCTCTACTAATGGCAATTCGTTTTGATGAACCTCTTAGTATCAAACGGTAACAGAACCCCTTTCTAATTTAAGTGTTGATTTTTTAAACCTATACGTTGATAATGATTATCAAAATCATTTATGGACTTTTGCTTCCTACTATAAAAAAGGAGATATGAAAATGAAAAATTTACTTAAACCGGTGATGCTTATGGCGGCCGTTTTAATGGTCTATGATGTATGCAGCCATAAATCAGCCGCGGCAGAAGAACTGCCTGATCATTCCTATGTCGATTTTTCCAGTGATCGTTCGACATGGTTTTTCAGAACAGATGGAGGAAACCGTCAAGTCGCTTTTTTCGACTTTTTCTCCCCCCTGGATCCTACTGTGAAAGTAAAAGCGTACGATCCTTTAACGATGTATGAATTAGATCATGCCTATGAAATCCGCGAAGATGGTTCACTCATGATCCAGCTTGAGGAGTTGAAAAAGTTGTACGATCCGTACTTTGATTATGAGGTTACGGATGACATGCTTCATATTCGTCACACGGTCTATGACAAGCTTGTGACAGATAGACACGGTCAACGGGCACCGACCATAGAATATACGAAAAAAGTATGGGATGTAACGTTTGATTTGACTGGAAACGGTGCAAAGGATGCGGGCGTGTATGATTATGAAGAGTACCTTCCTGTGGAGGGAGGAAGAAATAAACCAGAAATCAATCCTGTTGATTTGAATGCTGAAGAAAGCGAGGAGCAGCACCCTTTTACTTTTTCTAAAGGAGGCGTGGAAGTAAAAGACGGGGACTATTACGTTCCGCTTGCAGAGATGATGGAAGTGATGGGGAAAGTGAGTTTCGAAGAAGAAGGGTATTTGGCCATTCAAGCAGAGGGCATGCCTGATGTCACGGAATCTGTGAATCGATCGGATCAAGAAGTAAAGATCGATGACCTCGTAGTTCCAAAACCGTCCAATACTTGGCACGGCGGAGCGTTAGAAGAAGTTGATCCTGATTATACATGGGCCGATTATATGGACGATGTCGCAGATGGAAAACGTCAGACAGGCTGGTTATGGAAGTCATTCTATATGCCTTCTGGGAACGATTTCAAGGATGAAAATGGTGAAAAAGTGAAGCTTGACGCTGATCGTATTGTTCCGTTCTCCTTATATGTGCCGCAGGATTACGATGCGGAAAAGACACGGCTCACGTATATGCTGCATGGAGGGACAGGTAATGAACATACTCCTACGTCCCGACTGATCAAAAACGACATACCAGTGGAAACTTACGCCGAAGACTATAATTATATTTTACTATCTCCAAATGGATGGACACAGAACCCATTATGGAGGCAAGGTCAGGCTCTTCAGAGTTTTGAGAGATCCTTTGACTATACATTGAATCAATTTCCTGTCGATCCTGATCATTTATTTATCACAGGGAACTCGCTTGGAGGGAGAGGTACACTTGAGCTTGCGACGCGTTTCCCTGACCGTTTCCAGGCGATGGCTCCAACCGCACCTAAAATAACCGATCGAGCTCCGGGTGGGGGGACGATGGTGAATATCGAAGGGAACGATTATGATTTACGTGCGGTCAAAGACTTGCCTGCTCTCGTCGTTCAAGGGACCGCAGATACGACGACTTCTTTTAAAGTGCAGATTGGAAACGGCGAAGCTCCAGGATCCATTGTTTCGTCCGTTATACCGAAGCTTGAGAATGCGACGTATGTCACTGTGGAACAAGGAGGGCATTCTTATTCCTATGCAGCTGTCCTTGAAATGATTTTTCAATTCTTCGAAGAACAAATTTCCGTCAATCAAGAAACAGAAGCCTTTGAGACTTTGAATCTTTATAAAAACAGCGAACAAGCCCGAATTGATCAAGAAATCTATGATCTCGAAGTACCTACAGAAACCACCGATGAAACAACAATGGTCGCTGCAGGAGACTTAGAAGAGATGTATGGAACAGATTTAAAGGTGTATCCTGTTCACCTTTATGATAGCGATCCTGACCAACCCGCGGATTATTGGACGCTTCTTCATAACGGCCAATCTTTGAACTTTACGGTTGGGGAGACTGCTTACCGCCTCAATATGGAACGATATCAAGAAGATGCTAAAGTGACGAGAAGCGGAGCGCCGAGTGATGAAGATAAACTGGAAACCGCTCCTCATTTCACGACAGCTCCCTATGAAAAGGACGGAGAAATCTATGTACCTGCAAAGGAAGTGCTTAGTGCTTTTGAACTTGAGGTCAGCGTAACCGAACAGAGCGTGTGGCAAAAGAACCGCACCGCTTTCCTCGCTTCAGGGTCTGGTTTGTTCCTTGCAATTCTTGGATTAGGCGGGTACTTCGTGAGACGAAAGCGTAAAAGGCATGCCGAAGAATAAACCGTCCAACGAAGTCAGGAGTAGAAGCACTTAGAAAAAAATGAGTTGGAACAAAACCTTTACACAGAAAAAGCATAAGATAGATGGACCTTTAATTACCGGGAGGACCATCAATTATGGATTACTATCCGTACCATCCCTACCACCAGGCCCTTATGCGTTCGCAAAAAAAATTCATGCAGGATCTTGAAAAAGCGATTAACGGTGAATACAGCGCGATTTCCTGCTACAAGAAGCTGGCGCAGCTCGCACCGGACAAACAGATTAAAAATCGACTAAATGAAATACGGAACGATGAACAAAGGCATTATGAAGAATTTCGCAGACTGTACACCCAATTAACGGGAGGCGGCCAGCCTACTCCACAAATGACAGAGCAATGCCCCGCTTCCTATGAAAAAGGCATAGTCTTTGCCTTCAAGGATGAACAGAAGACAGTTGATTTTTATCTGGATATAGCAAACCAGGCTCAGGATCCCTCTGTAAAAGAAATATTCCGCCGTGCAGCTGCTGATGAACAGAACCACGCGGTGTGGTTTTTATCCTTTCAGATGAAGAGCCCTGGACCATCAGAAGATGAGAGACAGAATACCGAGGAATACGGAGCTCAGGGAGCCATGAACGCTGCCACTTTAACGGTTCCTGATATGCTTATCTATGCTATTCAGGATGAACATTTAGCTCAGGCAAGGTATGAAGACGTTTTAAACACGTTCGGATATGTACGTACATTTGCACGGATCAAAGAAGCAGAACTTCGTCACATCAATGCTTTAAACACACTTTTCGCACGTTATCAGGTGCCATTACCTGAAGACACCTCCCAGCTCTTCATAGTAACTCCTGAAAATATCAAAAGGGCCTACGGAGCTGGCGTTCGAGGGGAAATTGACAATATAGCGATGTATAATAAATTTTTAACTTATGCACTTCCCGCTGATATACGAGTGGTGTTTACGCAGCTGAGAGATGCATCGGTGAATCATTTGGCTGCATTTGAAAGAGGACTTGAGCGAGAATAAGCAGCGATACCTGCCGCTTACTGAACCCACCCCTAAAGACACGACCAGCATAAGCCGACCATCAAAAGGATGATGGTTTTGCAATCCGTTGATAATCGGCTTATGTCTCGAGTGTCTGGGTGATGGAACAAGACGAGTTGACTCCGCAGCCAGCCCCTTCTCTTGCTTAACAATGGGACCAGAAGATATCCCGGCGGGGGCGTGTGGGCTCCTTACGATGTACGCTTCCGCTTACGAACCACAAAGAATATTACTACACCTAACAGAAGAACCCCAACTGCTGTCAGAATAATATTTCGAACTGCTGTCAGAATAATATTTCGAACGTTTGGAACCGCAGCTTCCACCATGAGTTCTGTGGTTCCAGCAGTTTGGATATTCCACGTTAATACATTGCCATTGACTTCATCGGCATTGTGATCCTTAGGCGAAATAGGCAAATCCAAGGTAAAGGTAAGATCCAGCTGATTCGAGACGAGCTGCTGCATCCCGCCTAGTAACCCTGAATTTTCAAGATCCAATTCCCCTTCTACACGGTACGTTTTCGTAAAAAATCCATCCTCCATCGACACATCTAGCGGTACATTACTTACGGCACTTCCTGATCCCGTCTCACTAACCGCTCCCATCGAAGGAATCACCTGCATATCCTGAACATCTTCAAAAGACCGCGCGGCTCTGAAGCCCCTGTATCCGTCTTCCGTGTAGGATTCAACGGTATAACCCTGAGCTTCCAATTCATCATTCACGGAGTTCAGCATAGTCTCTGCACGCTGACCGAACCGGTCGTAGGCCTCCTCCTCAATTCCTAGTGTAATCGTGCTTTCCCCGCTGCCATCTTTATTAATTTTCACGGCTACATCTCCCTGTACGCAGGCAGTTAATAGAACAAGCAGGACGGCTGTTATAAGTATCCAGGCTTTTTTCACGGTCATCTCCCCCAAAAATGGTATCTGTTTTTATTATACTCTATGAGAACTGGAGATAAAAAAAAGACCTGATGCTTGTCGATCAATCCAAGCGTAAGGTCTTTTTTTAGACGGTGTTCAATAAAATACTTTAACAAATGCGCATTTAATACATTTTTAGTTCAACAATCCCCCAAATATGATGGGCACAAAGAAGTAAACAATGATGACTGAAAAAACGATACTGCACAGATTTAACCAAACGCCAGTCAAAGCCATTTTACTCATTTTTATATAGCCTGTGGCAAATACAATAGCATTCGGAGGAGCTGCCACTGGGAACATAAATGCAAATGTTGCCCCCATACAAGCGGCCACCATTAAGATAATCGGGTCAGTTCCTAAGGCAGCAGCACCTGCCGCAACAATTGGATAGACCATAGTGGAGGTAGCTGTATTCGAAGTAAATTCTGTTAATAAGGTGATTACAGCTATGATTAGTCCAACCATGATAAAAAATGGAATGTCACTGAAATTAACGAGCTGGTTACCAATCCACTTATCAAGTCCGGAACTTACGATACCCGCAGCGAGAGCTAGTCCACCTCCAAACAACCACAATATCCCCCAGGGAAGTTTTAACACTGTATCCCAGTCCAGGATGCTGCCTTCTTTATTTCTAGAAGGGATAATAAACAAAACAAATGCTCCAAATAAAGCAATAATTGTATCGTCAATTCCTGGAATGAATTTTTCAAGCAGCACACTTCTGGTAATCCAAGCTAAGGCGGTCATGGAGAATACAGATAACACAACTTTTTCTTCGTAACTCATTTTTCCGAGCTCTTTTAGTTCTTGCTTAATTATTTTACGCCCTCCCGGAATATTTTTCACATCCATTGGATAGGCGATTTTGACTAAGTAAAACCATACGATCGGTATAAGGAGGACAACCATAGGAATCCCGAATAACATCCATCTTGCAAAAGAAATCTCAATACCATATAAATTATTTACGGTTGCAGCTAAGATGGTATTTGCCGGAGCTCCGATTAACGTACCAAACCCTCCAATAGTCGCTGAGTAAGCTGTCCCCAGCATAATGGCCGTACCAAACGGAAAATTCCCTGGAGATACATCCACTTCTGAACTTTTCTTTAATGAATCTGCTACATGCTTCGTTACGGCTAAGCTAATAGGAACCATCATCATGGTGCTGGCGGTATTAGAAATCCACATCGATAAAAACCCGGTAGCCACCATAAACCCTAAGATAATCATATTTGGACTACTTCCAATAAAAGCAATTATGGCTAAGGCAATTCGCCTGTGAAGATTCCATTTCTCCATTGTAAGAGCAATCATAAAACTACCGGCAAACAGAAATATTAAAGGATCTCCATAAGATGTTGATACTTCACCCGTTTCCATAACCCCGGTAATTGGAAACAAAAGCAATGGAAGCAATGAGGTTATCGGTATAGGCAGAGCTTCGGTCACCCACCAAGTGGCAATCCAGCTTATAAGACCGAGCATTTGTACAGCCTCTTCACTCATTCCCTCTGGATGAACTAGCAAAATAATAGACAAATATAGTAAAGGACCCAGAAACAAACCTAATTTTTGAGATGTTGAATAATTTCCTGGTTTAGGGGGTTTAGCTTCTGCTTCATCTTGAGAAGAATTGATGTCTTCTCTTACAGTCGCACTGGATGAAGCTTTAGAAAATAAAAAAGATGTAGTTTTCCTTATATCACGTCTCAGCCTATAATCCCAACGCCACATTTGTTCCCATACTAATTGAAAATACATTTGTTTAATCCATCCTTCCTCCGTTTTGATAACGCTTTCATGATTGAATAATACTTTACGTATACATTAAAGTCAAATTATTTCTAAAAATTATAAATATAATAAGAAAACAAATAATTTATTGACTTTTACGTATACATTACTTAATATTTTAAATAGTTAATCAAATCAAAATATATTAGGAGGAATTATGTATGGATGTTAAAAACCATTTTAGACTAGCCGTAATACCAGGGGATGGAATTGGTGAAGAAGTTATAAATGAAGGACTACGCGTCATAGATCATCTTTCAAAAACATCTAATAAATTCACTTTTGAAAGCGATTACTTTCCTTGGGGCTGTGAATATTATTTAGAGAATGGAAAAATGATGGCCGAAGATGGATTAGAACAAATTAAGAATCACGATGCTATCTACTTTGGGGCTGTTGGATACCCTTCTGTCCCCGATCATATTAGCCTATGGGGACTGAGACTTGCTATTTGCCAAGGGTTTGACCAATGGGCGAACATTAGACCCGTTGAATTTTTGCCGGGCATAGAAGGAAAGCTCAACCATCCAAATAAAGAAGAATTAAACTGGGTGTTAGTAAGAGAAAATACGGAAGGGGAATATTCAGGTGTTGGAGGACGAAATTTCACCGGTAGAGGGCCAGGTAAAGAAGTCGCCGTTCAATCCTCCATATTTACAGAAGAAGGCTGCGAAAGAGTCATTAGGCACGCTTTTGAATTAGCCCTGACAAGAAAAAGGAAAAAAGTAACCAGTGTTACGAAAAGTAACGCTCAACAACACGGCATGGTCTTATGGGACGAAGTGTTTGAAAGAGTAAGTAAAGACTATCCTAAAGTAGAAACTGATAAATGGCTTGTCGATGCTATGGCGGCACGATTTGTGCTGCACCCCGAGGAATTAGAAGTAGTAGTAGCATCTAACCTTCATGCGGATATATTATCTGACCTAGGAAGCGCTCTAGCAGGTAGTCTTGGCATAGCTCCAAGCGCAAACCTTCACCTTGATGGACGATTCCCGAGTATGTTTGAATCCGTTCATGGTTCGGCTCCTGATATAGCTGGAAAAGGAATAGCCAATCCAATAGGAACCATTGGAAGTGCTGCTTTAATGTTAGAACATTTGGGACACACCGAAGAAGCCCAGCTCATTAATGATGCCATACGCTCTACCACCAAAAGCGGAATATTGACAGCTGATGTTGGAGGCAGTAGTACAACTAAAGAAGTAACCGATTCAATAATATCCCATATCTCGAAAAGGTACGCGAAGGTCTAATCCTATTCAAAATAAAAGAGGGGCCTCCCTCTTTTATTTTTTCCTATTGTTATAATAGTTAGAAAGACAAAAGGTGAAGTGGTGAACTATGAAAGATCAACAAGCGAAAAACACAGAATCGTCAATCGACATCCAAAAGGTTCAAAAAGATTTAGAACCCATCATTAAAAATGTCACAGAGAGGAAACTGCCTCAGCGGGCTTATCAAATACTTCGACTGGCTATTAGAAATCTCATCATACTGCCGGGAAAGACAATCCTTGAAAGAGAAATTGCGGAAGTTCTCGGAATGAGCCGTACTCCCGTCAGAGAAGCATTGATTCGTCTGCAGACCGAAGGGGTCGTGAATCTCATTCCTAGAAAAGGGTTTGAAATAGAACCGATAGAAGCTAAAGATTTGCTTGATATTTATGAAGTCGTAGAAATGCTTGAAGGTTTAGCTGCTAAGCTGTCCACCCATACCATTAGCGAAGATGAATTAACTGAATTAGATTCACTGATTGAACATCAAGCAAAAGCACTCAATGAAAAAGATTTAGAAGAATGGGCCAGGCTTGATAATTTATTCCACTTTAAAATTATCAATTCTGCTAAAAATGAAAGGCTCGCTAACGTTATAGATGTTCATGCTGATCAATTATATCGAGCCCGTCTTATTACAATCAATCAACGACCGTTACCTTTTCAATCTATAGTAGAACACCGCGCTATTGTTGCCTGTATGAGAGCTAAAGATGGTGACGCTGCCCAAATGTCCATGCAGTCCCATAGAAAAAGAGCAAGGAATGAAATTCTTAAGGCGCTATAGAAAGTTGATAATACTGATAATCGATAGGTGAGAGTAAATAAGCCTGGAAAGGACAGAATTTATGAAATGTTTATTGGCTCCTGATTCATATAAAGGTAGTTTATCTGCTTTGGAAGTAGCTGAAAGCATGGAGAAAGGTGTAAAACATGTTTTTCCATCCTGCGAAATAAAGTCTTTTCCTTTGGCAGATGGAGGCGAAGGAACAGTTGATTCCCTTATAAATATTACAAATGGAACTAAATGGACCAACGAAGTGTCTGGACCACTGGGTGGAAAAGTACAGGCGCAATGGGGAATATTAGGAGACGGCCATACCGCTGTAATTGAAATGGCTCAAGCTTCAGGGATTACATTACTACCTGAAAACGAGTTAGATCCTATGCGAGCCACAACTTACGGGACAGGAGAACTTATAAAGAGAGCTCTTGATCATGGATGCAGAAAAATTATTTTAGGTATCGGAGGCAGTGCCACTAATGATGGGGGCGCTGGGATGGCCGAGGCTTTAGGTGTGGAGTTTTTGGATAAGGACGGGGAACATTTACCTCCAGGTGGTCAAGCACTGCAATATTTAGATAAAATAAGTACGAAACAATTGGATCCAAGAATAGTGTCTTCAGAAATTGTGGTCGCTTGTGACGTGGACAATCCCTTGTGCGGTCCAGATGGTGCATCTGCCATATTCGGTCCTCAAAAAGGAGCCACTAAAGAAATGGTTATAGAACTGGACGAAAGTCTAAAGAATTTTGGTCTTAAAATAGAGAAATATCTAAATAAAAATATTATGTACGAAAAGGGTGCTGGAGCAGCCGGAGGACTAGGCGGAGGACTTATGGCTTTTCTTGGGGCCACGTTAGTACCAGGGATCAACCTCGTTTTGGACACTATTCGCTTTGAGGAAGAATTAAAGGATACGGACTTCATAATAGTGGGAGAAGGAAAGACGGATAAGCAAACCGCATACGGGAAGGCTCCAATGGGTGTTGGAAAAAAAGCCAAAGAGTACGGGATTCCCGTTATCTGTATCTCCGGAAGTTTGAGCGAAGGGTATAGAATTTTAGCAAATCAAGGGATTCAAGCGTTTTTTAGTATAGCTAACTCCCCTTCCACTCTAAATTTTTTAAGTGAACATGCAGGTTCTCTTATCGAAGAAACCGTTAAGAATGTAATGGAAGTCTATAAATTTAATGCGCCCATACAAAGAGCTTGATGCCTCTTTTATTAAATAACAGCACCCTCTAAAAGCTGAATTTACTTTTACATTAATTTAATCATAGTAAAGAAAGGTCTTTCCTGCTTCTCTCGGAAAGACCTTTTTCATATTTGGATATTATATACTATATATGTTCTCGCTCTAATTAATCTACATGGCCATTAATAAATCAGAATTAACCGCCGGCAATCATCCGTGCGAGCTGACCACAAAGCAGGGCAGCATAAGTGCCGACGACATTACCGAGAATCCCCATCAGTAAGCCAACAGGCGCAAGAGCCGGCTGGAATACAGATGCGACAATAGGTGCCGAGCTTGTACCGCCAATGTTCCCCTGCGACCCGACTGCTACGAAGAAAAGCGGCGCTTTCAGCAGTCGTGCGGCGGCGAAGATAAAGATAATGTGGATGGACAGCCAGACCATTCCCATTAAAATAAATTGCGGCGCCTGAACGATATCCATCAGATTGGCCTGGGAACCGATCGCCGTTAAGAATAAGTAAATCCCGAGGTAGCCGATTTTACTCGCTCCGTAATACTCCAGATTCCGTACCTTCGTAAAGGATAGAAGAATGCCTACGGCTGTAATAATAAGGAACGTCCACGTAGACGTGTTCATCACATCAGACTTTGGAATAAAGGATAAATCCGCGAACAACCGAACCAAATAGGATCCGGCGAAACCGACAGCTATGATACCAAACAGCTGAGGCAGCTGAAGCGGCTTAGCGTTACGCTGAACATCCGTCGCAATTTCCTCGTTCACTTTTTTAATCTGAGCATTGTCTGCGTCATTCCAACGGTTGAAGCGATCCTGGAAATTAGCAAATGAAATCATAACACCCATCCACCCGATGCCGACCAGCGTATCGGTTAAAATTATCGGACTCAGAATATCGTCGGGTGTATGGAAGGCTTCAATCATGGCGCCCATATTGGCAGACCCGCCAATCCAGCTTCCTGCGAGTGCCCCGACTCCGCGCCAGGCTTCCTCAGGAAGAATTCCCTGAAACAGGGCGAAGGCAGTCGGTCCGCCCACAACGACACCAATTGTACCAGCAAGGAACACAAGCACAGCCTTGCCTCCAAGCTTGAAGGTCGCTGGAACGTTTGTACTGATCATTAACAGAAGCAAACCAGCCGGAAGCATATACGTGCTCATGAAACTGTACAAATCAGAGCTCTGCGGAATGATTCCGAAAGTGGTTGAAAGCATCGGTAAAAAGTACATCCAGATCAACGGCGGAAGATAGCCGAAGAATTTTTTAATCGGCTTAATGTTTACGGTAGATAACATAAAAACAATGCCGACAATCGCGATTAAATAAGCAAAAATCGCCATTGGTTCCTGTATAAAAGCTTGTCCAATATTCATGCTGCATCTCCTAACTGCAAAATCCTTTGAATTGTCAAAATATTATAGTGATAAAATTTCGCATTTGAGGAGTGTAGCACATATTTTGGAACGACAAAATAATTTTGCTTTACCCATTTATGGTCTTAAAGAAGCGCATGATTTTTTTACGGCTGGGAGACTCTAAAAGCAGGAGGGATCATTATGGACGAGCGCAGCTTATCGATTGAAGAATTTAACGAGCTTCTGCAGCAATGGAGCGGGAACACCATCCGAATTACGAAGCATGAACTTCGTGACCAGGACACCGTTTATATGAACTTAGATCACATTGATTATTCGAAAGATACGAGAAGAATGGATGATTATGAGCCGATGCACGCTTTACACCTGCACGGTACAGGCAGAACAGAAACGGATGCCCTTAATGTTCAGCCACTTCCATCTACGTATTACGAGATTCCATTGGAAGACTCTACGCAGTACCAGTTTGGCGAGAACCATTTCTCCCTGGTGACTGATCGCGGCACCTATACGATTCAGCTTATCCATTATTAAGGAGCAGCGTTTGTCCGGGATAGGCAGGCGTTTTTATGTGGGGGTTCTGGTAAAGTTCAGCATCGATATTACCTAAAAAAGGACTTCCTATTTTATGGAAGTCCTTTTTGGATATATTATTTTATAGCTCCGTTTTTTAAAAGAATTCATTTTGAGATAACTTTGTTATTTGCAACCCAACTCCTGGAGAGTAGCTCTATTATCAAAGGGGTAGATGCATTTCTCTTTTTGGATTATAAACGTCAAGCCAATTTTCCGTTTCCTCCTCTATCCAAATTCCAAAGTGCTCCAAGAAATTTAATATTTCTTCTGAATTTGATAAAGGGTTGATTGCGTACCAAAGCGCTGTTCTCATCTCTTGCTCTTTTTCGGGATAATGCTTCGAAAATAATTCATAGGCTGGGAATAGATCCCTTGTATACGACTGTTCTTGAACAATCACAAGCGCACCACCAGCCCTCACCATAATTCTCATGATCCATGAACAGCAATCTTTAATGTCCTCCATGTCGTCATTTCCTTTTAAATCATGCTTGGCTTTATCCATGAGAGGTGTTAAGTGAATGAGATGTTCATTCGCCAAGGAGCTGTCGGGTTTATAATCAGGGAGCTTACTTATTAGATTTTCGCCATAAACACAAATGCCATAGGTTTTTAGAATAAAAGGAATCATGGAGCAGTATTCCGACTCCTCAAACTCACTTAAAGGGTTGAATCCTAATTCTACACCGTTGATAAAAGAGAATTTCTGATTAATAAATTGTTCCGTCTCCTCTACCCAATTCAGGTCAAGTTCTTCAGGACTAGAATATGTTACGATGATTACGTCCACATCCGATACCCCTTCAATGTCTAACCCTCTTGGCACAGAACCTCTTATGTAAATGCTGTGGATTTCCTTTGGTAATGCGGAAAGACAGCTTTCATTTATAAGCCGGATGACTTCCAGAAATTTATTATTGATTTTTTTGTGATCAGACTGGTTTATGATGTAGCCTTCTTCGTCTAAAGAACATAAAGCCCCTATTTCTTTAATTTCAGTCATACGTATAAATCCCCTTTATTCATTAAAATGATCTTTTCACATAAAAACAGCGCATTTCTTATTCTAGATTTGCCGCCAAGACAGGAAAATTCGATTCCAAATTATTTTAAGGAAGAATTGTTTATTCATCTGTGTAAAACAGTAAAATTCGTTTAAACATTCTATTAGACTGGTTTATTCGCTTAGCGAGAAGCATGTGTATCATCGTTAATAACAATGTTTCCTACATATTGAGCAGTGTTACTTTCATCCTTAAACGTAGCTTCTAAAATGTAATTTCCTTCTTCAGTCGGGAACCTGAATTCTCTATACTCATTCATATCGATTTTGATTTTTTCTCCATTTTTCCATAGAACAGCTGTGATAGTTGGGGCCGACCAAATATCTCCGCCATTTTCTTTATTCTCTTTAAACTCTAAAGAAGCATCTTGCCCTGGGAAAACCTTTATTTCACCTTGGGATCGTCCATATTCTTCGATATCATCGAATGTTTCTTCTACTTTCCCGTTTGAGGAAGACCAACTGATATTCGCTTCTGTTAATTGTACAGATTGACTAAGGTAGTGAGCATCTATATATAAATGAGCAGTTGGAACTCCAACATCATAATCTTCAGCGATACAACCTATCAGCGCAAAGAAGAAAAACATCCCTAAAATTAATTTTAAAGATTTTCTCAAGAACAACACTCCTCCCCTTTTTACCACCATACCTATAAACTCTACTTCTTGTTAAACTTCCCTGCCTCGTAGAAAGCTACATTCATGAGCGTTCCTATGCTTATGTAATAAGGGTATGTTCGAATAAGTAATATCGTTTTTAGAGTCTATAATGACGGAGGACTATCTGAAAGGGTATTAGCAAAAATGATATAGATTAGTAAATTAGAGGGTAAAAAAATAAATAATAGCCTCACCATAAAAGATGATATTCCGAAATACTCAGCTATTCCACCACAAATTCCAGCAATTGATTTATCTGAAGAAGACTTTCTTAATTTCTTATCCATTGTATAATTCCAGTCCCCCTATGAGAATCTTTTCTTCTGAACACTATTACTACATTTTTATTAAGCAATGGCCTTCGTTTACGTAAGACTCCGTTTCGAGATATTCTGATTTACAAACAAAAAATTGACCGGTCTATACTGTGTTATTCACAAGAAGATGACCTTTATTTTACTGTTGAACTCACCACCAGATGTTGGATACAATTATGTTTAATCTTATGAATAATAATTCCTAATCGATTTAATAAAGCGTCTATAATGGAATAGAAATAAATGAAAAGGAGATTTTATGCAACCCTTGGGAATTTCTTATGATTTAACTCCCCCTTTATTTTTAATAGTTTTCATAGTTATCTGCGGGATAACCTTTTTGTATTTACATTTTAAAAAGAAAAAGAAGAACTTCAAAAAACTATTTCTTTTCGGGGCCACAATTTTTTATGTCGTATCAGTAATTAAGTTAACGTTATTACCAATAACGGTCAGTTTTAAAGAAGGAGTGTTTCCGGACCTCGCTTCTAGCGACTTTTACAATTTAGTTCCTTTTCAGACAATATCGCAAGCCTTAAGTTACGGAAATTATGTACAAGTATTCGGTAATATTGCTCTACTCTTCCCCTTACATATTCTACTTGGATTACTTAGAGGAAAGGTTTTAAGTTTTTTTAAATCCCTGCTACTATTAATTGTTATAACTCTTACGATTGAATTAACCCAGCTGATTATTAACCTGGCTACAGGAATCGCTAATAAAGTTATAGATATAGACGACTTTATATTAAATGTATTTGGCGGTTTGGTAGGTTGGTTCTTATCAAAAGCTTATATCAAGTTTTTTACTAATAAAGAATCTTCTCAAGAGAATTTACAACGGGCCACCAGTTAACGTGGCTCGTTTGATTATCTAAAATATTCTCTCGCCCCCATTTTCATACGGAGCGTAAATCCTATTTATCCATAGCCACTAGATAGTATAGGGTTGTCCCCAATATAGGAAAACTCAGTACTGAAATAATTTTGCTCATCCTAACAGAATTGATCCGAAATATAAGAAACTCATACTGAGAAAGACAAAAGAAAACGTAGTTATTGGTTTTGGTAATTTCCCCTTGGAATAAATCAACAGTAAGCCGATCAATATATGAACAGCTATAAATAGGAAAATGAACATCTTGTGCCGTCCCCCCTGGCAGTTATCTTATTGTGAATGAAACAAGTATATTGGAATTAACCTTTATACTTGTTGAATAAAAAATATCTTGCATTCACAAAAAATATAGTTCCAAGAAGAAACAACATGATTATCAACCAACTTGCAATAGCCGAATAATCACTTTTAAAAATAAATTCACTCGTTAAAGTAACAAATACCATGGCTGCCATAACAATATACAACCCTACTACATGTTTCATCAGCTGAACCTCCCTCCTATACGATAGATACAGCACTCTTTTAAAAAATCCATTGATTGACTATGTAAAGCAGCCTAATTTTAATTAAATTTTGCTCGGTAAGTTTAAAAAGCTAAATAATCTATTCTTATGTAACAGGGGCGATCCCATTATTAAGCAAACGCTCCCTTTACGGTAAGAGTTAAATTAGAGATATCTTAGAGTTAATCTTCAACTAACTTAACCGCACTTTATAGTTTATCAATGTGGATTCACAAAACTTTAATATAGATATTCAAGCTATGTTGCCTGCCCCCTTGACCTTTAAGGATCAAGGGGGCAGGCACTTTCACATTCTTTTTACCTAATCCATTTGCGGGAGGAAATATTTGCTTAACGCCTGCTGCAGAGTAGCTAAGGTTTCGGTCTGATAATTAAATGTAAGTCCGGCACTCATAACCTCTCGTACGATTTCTTTCCTTAAACCAGTAATGACCGTTTTGCAGCCCATCATATTTAAACCATCAATACTCTTCTTTAATTCAATGATTGATTCTCGGTCCATTACGGCGACTCCGGATAAATCCAGAATCAGTGTTGCTATTCTTAATTCTGAAACCTTGGTTAGCACTTTTTCCTGAAGGATTTCTGCACGTTTAGTATCCATCGTGCCGACTAATGGAAGTACGAAAATGGAATCATTAATAGGGATAATTTGTACAGAAAGATTTTCAACCAACTGTTGCTGAGACTTTATTAGTGAATCTTTATAGACGGAATACCGAATGAAGAAGGTATTCAAAAAGTCATCTACTCGATTGTTAATTTCAGTTTCCAGCTCGAAAAAATCCTTCATTTGCTCAAATTCGCTTTCCTTATAGTATTTTTCAATAAACAGCCACAATGTTCTGCGTATGGAATGCACCCATTCTAATTTGAACGATAGATCAATGGAGTGAGTGGCCCAGGCAATTCCCTCTTGTTCAGCGAATTTTTTTAAAGATTCATCTTCTCCATTAATGATATACATGACTAATGTATGCGCATTGTTAACAAGATCGATGTTTCCCACCCGCATAATTTCATCTATCTTATCTTTAACATTCACCGCTTCGGATAAAAGGGTTTGTTCAAAGAGCGTACTATTTTCCTTAAAGTATTCTTTAAATCTATTGGAGTACCCATAAAACTGTGCTATTGGACTCGCCCCTTTCTCTAAGGTTAGAAACAATAAATCTCATTCTCAAGACATCCTTCTTGTATTATTCTACAAAAGGATAAAATTCCCTACTAAAAAATAGAAATGGATTTAACCTGAACATGAAACAATCGAAGCGAATCCTTTTATCTCGCAACTGAGTCCTTCAACCATACCGCTCTTTTCTTGAAGAATCAGCAGACAATGAAGCACTTCCCTCCATCTCCCTAACATTCCCCCTCGTTTTACCACTACCTTTCCCCAGGCAAAACAAATGGGCATTTATGGTAAAATAAGCGGAAAAGGTGGTGATCGTATGAGTGATTCTAAATCCACTGACTCTATCCAGAACATGTTTTCGCTAAAAATCACCTGGCTTAGCTGGATATCAATCCTCTTTAATATCGCAGCCATCCTATTGTTTAACACTCTTCTCAACAGCGAGCCGCCCGGGGAATATATGAGCTAGCCTGCGACGACCATTTTTACTCTTTTAGCCCTGGCTGCTTTAACCGCCTTCATTGCTTTATTTGTCAGCAAAGGCTTTGGAAAATGGATAGCGGGGCTTTCTCTCATTCTTGCGTTACCTGTAGCGTTTATGATCTATACAGCCATCGCGGTATCAGGGATGGGGCAGCCACATTAATTTTTTGCTGCTTCCCTTTAATTTTTATAAAAATATTGAAATGACAATAAGGAGGCCGATCAAGATGAGACCAAACCCCGAAAGACGTGATTCATTACCTTTTCAAAACAAAGCCTCTGGCAATCCCGGGGAGTGGTATCTCGGGGATACACCAGAGAACCTATCCGGTTCCAGGCGCCCGGTCCTGTTCATTCATGGGTTTAACCGGTCCTCTGACACGTGGTATGAAGGCAATGATATGTACGTGACCGCTTACGAGAGCGGCTATGAAACCGCCTTTATCGATGTCTATCCGGACCGAAGCATGTGGGAAAACGGCGCTCTGCTGGCGCAAAAAATAAAAGACATCTACCAGCATTTTGGAGAAAAAATCGTGGTGGTCGCCCACAGTAAAGGCGGTCTCGATACGCAGGTCGCTCTGGTTCACTATGGTGCCGACCCATACATCGAACGAATGATTACCCTGGCCACTCCTTATTACGGTTCGCAATTAGCGGATTTAGCCTACAGCCGCTGGGGCAGCTGGCTCGCGAATATACTCGGAAGCAAAAATGAAGCCACCTACTCCCTGCAAACCGGCTACATGAACCGCTTCCGCTCCGAAACAGACAGCCAGCCGAATGTGTATGAGACGCCGATTTATACCCTGGCCGGCACGAAATGGGGACGGTTTGGCAGCTCGTTATACTGGGGCGGCTTATACTTACGCGCGTACGGCAGCAATGACGGAGCCGTGACGGTGAAAAGCTCGCGGATAGAATATGCGACTGAAATCCAGGCCGGGGAATGGAATCACACGACGATTAAAGAGGGGTCCTCGACATTCGACGTATTTAAGCCGTTTTTACAAGAAGAAGCAGCGTTCTTCGCGAATCGCGAGGCCGCAGACACAGCCCATGTAGTGCAGAATCCCGAAGCTTGCAATTACGTGAGCGGAGGAGCATTTACCGGTACGACGAACGAAACCATCTATGTGGAAAAAGGAGTTCATGAAATGACCGTCAACTGGTTGAGTGATCAGGCGGATTCTCACTTAACCCTTATCGATCCTGAGCGGAGTACCTATCCGTATTTCACAACAGGTCAAGATGCTGAGGCTTTTTTCGAAGGAGCGTATCATCATACCCTCACCATTCACAATCCTGGATCCGGATCGTGGACACTGGAAGCAAGCTCTGTTCAGAAGGAGCATTACTTATTAAACGTCAGCTTTGCAAGTCCTCTTAACGCTTTACTCAGCACGGCGCTTTCCAATGAGGACAGGCATGTAACCATCAAAACTCATAACTTAGAATTCCAAACCGATGTAACAATCGATTATTACAAAAATGGCAAGCTGCAGTTCAGCGATAGGGAAGCCAGTCAGGCAAGCGGATCCTTCGAGGTACCTGACCTCGGCGAAGGTATGTATAATATGACGATGAATATTCACGGAAGCTATGCCCAGCAGCCTTTTCGGCGTACCATTATCCAATCCGTCTATGCAGATAGCCACGGTAATCTCTACTAAAACAAGCTAAGCGGTGACTCCTCCGCTTCTGTAATATTTGGCAGATATTTGTAAAATGATTATCATCTTAGCTTAATGTTCCTGAAACCTCCTTGGAGATATTCTTTGTTAGACTAAGGATTAGTTTGAAAGATACGCACTATTCAACACACATCGATTCAAAACGACAGGAAGTACATAAATCAGATACACAATAACTACCATCTTTCAAACTTCTATTGTCCAACGTCCGCAGGAATTAACAACAAGGAGGAGTTTGAATGAACGAAAAATCTAGATTGTCCGTACGAAAATATGTGGTTTCGTCCACCGTGGCCGCAACCATCGTCCTCTCGCCTATGGCCACTCAAGGTGTGTTTGCGCAGGCGAATCCAGACCAAATAGAGGAAAGTGACGCTGGTGCGTCCTCAGAAATTTCCTTTCTTCATAAAGGAGATCAAGGTGAAAGCGTAGAGGCGCTGCAAACCGAACTTCAATCGCTTGGTTATTATACATATAGCCTGGACGGCCTTTATGGCCCGATTACTGAAGATGCCGTGGAAGAGTTTCAAGCAGACCAGGGTCTCAAAGTCGATGGATTAGCCGGACCGAATACGATGGCCGCGCTATCCTCTACTGAAGAGCCAAATGAAGATGACGTAGCGCAGGAAACAGAAGAAGAACCTGAGGAAGAAGTATCCGCTTCCGGTCAGGTGGATTCCGAATCCAGCGAAGTGGCTGACATTGCCGAAGATCTCATCGGTGTCCCTTACGTCTGGGGCGGTACCACACCAGACGGCTTCGACAGCAGCGGCTTCATTCAATATGCTTATGAGCAAGCCGGAATCGACCTATCCCGTACCCATCGTGCGAATTGGAGTAATAACGGAGAATTCGTTGATTCACCGGAAGTTGGGGATCTAGTCTTTTTCGAAGGCACCTATGATGTAGAGGGCGCTTCTCACAGCGGCATTTATGTCGGGGATAACAAAGTCGTTCACGCAGGAAGTGACGGCATTGAATACGCCGATCTGACGAATGACTACTGGCAGGACCATTATTTAGGCACGAAGTCTTTTGAATAATCAATAGAAAAAGGATGACCTCTGATCAAATCAGGAGTCATCCTTTTTTTGTGTGATCACCAACTTACTGGTGGACCGGTTCTTTTTCCTTCAGCCCAAGCGTTCTCGCAGTGGAGCTGTGAATCTCGTTCAGCAGATCCTGGTGCTCACTCAGCGATTTTCCGTAAGAAGGAACCATTTCTGTAAGCTTCGGTTCCCATTCGTTCATATATTGCGGGAAGCATCGATCCAGCACGTCGATCATGACATGGACAGCCGTAGAGGCACCCGGCGAAGCACCGAGCAGAGCCGCAATCGAGCCATCGGCACTATTAACGAGCTCTGTACCGAACTGCAGCGTTCCTTTGCCGCCTTCTTCTGTATCTTTAATCACCTGCACACGCTGGCCTGCCACAACTAAATCCCAGTCCTCGCTTTTCGCATCGGGGATAAATTCGCGCAGCGCTTCCATCCGCTGTTCTTTCGTCTGCAGGACCTGGCCGATTAAGTATTTCGTAAGCGATATTTCCTTCACACCTGCAGCAAGCATGGTCAGGATATTACTCACTTTAATGGACGTGAATAAATCAGCGAGCGATCCCGCTTTCAGGAACTTCGGAGAGAAGCCGGCAAACGGACCGAACAACAGCGACTGCTCATTATCGATATATCTAGTATCCAAATGAGGAACGGACATCGGAGGAGCACCTGCTGCCGCCTTGCCATAGACTTTCGCTTCATGCTGCTTAGCCACTTCCGGATTGTTACAGACCATGAACTGTCCGCTTACCGGAAAACCGCCGAAGCCTTTTCCTTCAGGCACACCTGATTTCTGCAGCAGATGCAGACTGCCGCCGCCACCGCCGACAAAGACGAAATCAGCCGAATGAAGCGCTGTTTGATGGCTGTCCATATGTTGGACTTTTACCATCCACGAGCCATCATCCGCACGATTCACATCGTCCACGCGCTGATTATAGTTCAGTTGTACATTCTGGCTTTCCAAGTGATCAAACATCTTCTCGGTTAAGGTTCCGAAGTTCACATCGGTTCCGGTTTCCATGCGAGTCGCCGCCACCGGCTCATCCAGGGTGCGGTTCTTCATAATGAGCGGAATCCATTCCTTCAGCTTTTCCGGATCCTCAGAGTATTCCATCCCCTTAAACAGTGGATGGTCGGTCATCGTTTCATAACGCTTTTTCAAAAAGTTAATGTTGTCTCTCCCGTGAACGAGGCTCATATGAGGCAGGGAGCGCACGAATTCTTCCGGGTTATCGATGTAGCCTTTGTTGAGGAGATAGGACCAATACTGCTTCGTAATCTGGAACTGTTCATTGATTTTAATCGCTTTGCTGATATCAACCGATCCATCGCTCTGCTCTTTTGTGTAATTGAGTTCACAAAGTGCCGCATGGCCTGTCCCGGCATTATTCCATACGTTCGAGCTTTCTCCACCTGTCTTATCAAGCTTTTCAAACACTTTAATATTCCAATCGGGTGCTAATTCTTTCAGAAGGGATCCTAATGTGGCACTCATGATGCCGGCGCCGATCAGGATGACGTCTTTCGTTTCTCTGTTGGTCATTGTTAACCATCCTTATTCCTGAGTTTTGCAGAGAAGCTGCGGGATTTATTCAGTCGCACCTCTCCAATAATAAATTACTAGCTACTTATATGATAACGCTTTAACAGTGAAAAAGTCATGCTTCCTTAACAATTATACATGATTTATAACTGGTAAAAAAAGGATTAATTATACGGTAAGGGATTCCCAATCCCCTCCATTACCACGTTAGCCTGGAATCCTTGATTTCTTCTTCCCAAAAATCTTTTAATTCCTTAACCATCTGCGTGGGCAAGCCACCTTCTGTTGCCATCAGATTGTGGTTTAATTGCGGAATATTTTTCGCTCCGGGAATAATGACAGACACATCTTTCCCCAATCTTTCTCATTACCTAATTGCCACGCTCCAAAACCAACCTCAGACACTTGAATTCCTGTCTTACCTAAGCTGCGTGTTTTCAATTTGGTTTCCACCTTCTCTTTCTCTTTTTTCCGTTCAAGGGAGTGGGTAAGTAAAATAGATCGATGTTGCTTATGCGTTCTTTTTCTACGAATGAATAGTCAAAACCCTTCCAATGACAGTTTACACCCAAAAACTAACAAATTCTAATAGGAAGGTGATGAACCGCTTGTCATAAACGTTCTATAAGAAGCCTTAGACTCTTAAAAGAACGGACAGCCTGGAGTCCTATTGCTTCGACAACTCTATCATTCTTATGGATAGGGTTGTTTTTTTAAACAGAGTTCCAACCTCTGGAATGGTAAAATAAGAGAACATACTCTACCTTAATATCTTTCAACACATTAGGAGGCGGAGCTGATATGTAAAACAGGCAAATCAGTAGATCTTTAAAATGGAGGGGAGAGGGTTACGTGGCTTTTAATTTTTTTGTAGGGGCGTTATTAGTTTTTACTATAGGAAACTATCTGTTTTTCTTATGGGATCAGCAGGAATATTGGTTTTCTTTACCGAAAATTAGAAAGGCTTTGTACACTCTTTTTGTGTGTGGTCTCGCTGTAGGACTGTTGGTGGGAGAGACACATCTATCTAATTGGCCGTTTATCTTAACACTCACGTCTGTCATAGTATTTATGGATTTAGCGTTATTACTAACTCCAAGCATTATGAAGCTATGGAAAGCAGAGTTTGAACACCATAACGATTTGCAAAACATTATTCTGACATATGAAAAGGTGAGAAAAGCAAATTACCGACGGGTTGAAACTATGTCAGCCATGATTCAAAATGCACATAACTATTTTCCCGAGGATTACTTTCCGATGCTAAGTCGCGCGAGAGATATAGAAAAGTACCTAAAAGAGTACACAGACCTTTATGGTATATCTGTTCAAGTGTCTCCCTTGGAAGTGTCTCCGCCTGATTATAATCCTGGATGGGAAGGAATGAGTGAAGAAGAAAAATATGAATTTGAAAAAGTTCAACCTGTATATGAAGCTATTTTAAGACAGTTGGACACCATTGAAGCCACTCATAATTTTGAGATGGGAAAATATAAAGAGGAATATGCCGATTACCTGCTTCAATATGAAGTGGTATCTTTAATAGAGGAAGAAAGCATGATTGTTCCCGTGATCAACAAGAAAGAGCAATATTTAATAGTTCTGAAGAGTGAACACGGGGAAGTATTAGAAATAGACGCTCTTCATATCGTTAATCTAACCAACCTGTATCAGCTGTATCGTTAACTATGTGTTATAATAAGTGTAAGAACACTTGTAAAAGGAGGGCTTACTATGAATATCAAACTTCCTCAAAAAACAAAAATAAGAGGTAAAGTTGTGAAAAGTGCTAATGATCGCCATGCCCGCTTCTCCAGGGAAGAACAAGTGACTACGTTATCGGAGCATTCCAAAAGTAAAACGACCAAAGAACTTGAAAGACTCAATAAAAAAGTAATGTCGTATCTAAATCGATAGAGTACAAACAGGATGCCTCAATAAGCATTCTGTTTTTTTGTATAGATTTCCTGTCCTTTGAATAGAATGAGTAAAAACAAAGGAGAAGGGAGATCAAGCCAAATGGCTAAAGATCCCAAACGAATAGAAAAATTCAAGCGTGGCATTACTCATTTTTCAGAAGAAACTTTGGCTAATTCAAAAATGGCAAAGCTTCATAAAGAAGCAATGAAAAAGATCCTTGCGTATAAAGGAAGATTTGGTTGATAGATAGATTTTCAAATAGTCTATGACTAAGAATCGATTAACCTTACGTTCAAACCGTAGGAGAGCATTATTTGGTTTTATAATTTAATCGGAACAGAGCCATCCGTTGTCTGCGGAAGGTTGTGGGTTCAAGTCCAGTACACCCCACCATTTTGGTCTTAGGAGATCAGTTTTTTCTTTCATAATACACCCTACTTAAAAAAGAGCTTCCACTTTCATGGAAGCTCTTTTCCTATACAGTTAATTTTGCCACTACTATAAGGCAGGGGAAAATAAACGAGCAAACGATTCCTTGGTTCGAACCACTATCCCTCTATTACGGTAGGCTTTTGCATCCACCTTGTGGCTGTGCTCCATATCCTGTTTGTAGTTATCGATCAGGCTCGTGACACTAGAAGTCCGAAACAGGAAAGCATTCACTTCGAAGTTTAAATTCAGGCTTCTAAAATCAACGTTAGCCGTTCCGATCGAAGCAGACTGACCATCTACAATCATGATTTTCTGGTGCATAAACCCTTTTTCATACTGATAAATGTCGATTCCTTTATCGAGAAACTTGCCAAAATAAGACCGCGTGGCGTATTTCGGTAAAAAACCATCACTGATCTCGGGAACCATCAGTTTAACGTCGATCCCTTTTTTAGCTGCCAAGGACAGGGCAGTCCGAATGTCCTTATCGGGTACGAAGTAAGGGGTGGCAATCCAAACGGAATGCCTGGCATTCGCAATCATATTGAAATAAAGCTCACTGATCATCCCTCGATTAGCGTCAGGACCACTGCTCAATATCTGTACGCCCCCGGTAGAAAGCTCCTCCGTATTCTGAACAGGCGTGTACGTATCCAGATCCAATACTTCATCCTTCAGGTAGGACCAGTCGATCATGAAAATGGTCTCGAGACTCCGGATCGCTTCGCCCTCCACCTTCAAATGAGTATCCCGCCAGAAACCTATCTTAGGGTCCCGTCCCAAATATTCGTCACCAATATTCAAGCCGCCGACAAAGGCTGTGTCGCCATCGATCACAAAAATCTTCCGGTGGTTGCGAAAATTAATTTTCTGGGTGAAAAAACCACTTTTTATAGGGTGAAAACAAGCCATTTCGACACCGGATTTTTTCATGCTGCGCTTCGCGTGTCCCGACATCCCAATACTGCCGGCCGCATCAAAAATCACTTTAACCTCAAGGCCAAGCTCTGCTTTTTCCTTCAATATATCGATAATCTCCTGACCGATCTGATCATCACGAAAGGTGTAATATTCCATATGAATGTAGTCTTTCGCTTCCCTTAAACGTTCTTTAATAGCAGGAAACGTCTCATCCCCATCTTTCAAAACGGATACTTCGGAAGAAAAATTAATGGGAAAACCCGCTTCTTCTTCAATCCGATTGGATATGAACTGCTCCTCCCTGTTCAGCTGATTCCAGCCACTGGAAGTGTTTTTATCAATCAAGGGCTCTAAATACCTTTGATTATCTCTTCTTTTGCTATCGAATAAATGCCCTCTGACCTGTAATTGACCGGAATAGATAAAGAAAATGTAACCAGCTACCGGAAAAAATAAGATCGCATAGATCCAGACAAGTGTTTTGTATGGCGAGCGGTTTTCCAGTATCAATACATAACAGACAGACAGTACGATTATTAAATAAACAGCGGCGGCCAATGCCCTGATGAAGAAGGGCTGCTCGCTGAAAAACGTCAGATAAAACGTCACACTGAGTAGTAGAACGAAAATGATTTGTCTCGTTTGCTTCATTAGCTGTACTTCTCCCTTTTTTTCTCCTTGTAATCCTCTTGTAACACATCTAAAAATTACCCTTTGGAAAAATGAAGTAAACATTGCGTTGAAGGTAAAAATGGGTCCGCTGCTTAGTTCCTGGGGCTGCAGTCGAATAAAAAAACACGTGACTTGGACGTGTTTTTTTGGAATGACCACAAGGCAGATTTTCACCCGTGGCAACTTCCCTTTGTCATGTTCAATATAAAAATCCATAAAACTATCGGTGCTGATCGATCAGGATCGGATTCCCATCAGGATCCACCATCGTAATGTTTTCCGGTCCCTCAGTCGTTTCGTCAGCTTCAGATACCAGGTTAACCCCCTGTTCCTTCAGCTGCTTCTGGATTTCCCGCACATCTGTAAATGGATTCACGTCTTCTGCATTTTGATTCCAGCCAGGATTGAACGTTATGATGTTGTCCTCAAACATCCCCTGAAATAGACCAATCACACTGTTTTCATTTTTCATCACAAGCCAATTTTGAGTAATGTCACCTCCGAATACTTCAAATCCTAACTTTTCATAAAAGGCTTTCGATTTATGAATGTCTTTCACGCTTAAACTTATAGAAAAAGCACCCAACCGCATAAAATCCCTCCTGGATAATTATTTAGTACTTGATAGGTTCGCTTTTCTCACGTGAAAACCCTTTTTAACGTTCTCCATATGCAAAAGGTTCACTAGGACCGTAAGCAAATACCACCAAGCAAAAAAATCCCCCTCATGAAGAGGAGGATACATCCAGCGCCATCTTTAAATAATCGACAAACAACTCCGACTGCTCCTTCACGCTCACCTTTTCCTCAGGCAGAATCGCGTGGTCAAGCGCCAAACCATCGACAAACGTAATGATCGATTTCGCTAACAATTCGCTATCATAGCGGGCGCTGAACTCTCCGGATTCCTGACCGGACTTAATAATTTCAGCGTAAATGCTCACTCCCATTTCGTACCGCTTTTCCCCATAGGTACGACGCCGTTCATTGTTGCGGCCGGTGATAAAGAATTCGAGCTTGCTCGGGGCAAGTGGGTCCATGTTTGCATCCGGACTTCCATCTTCCCCGAACATCAGCTTCATGAGTAACGTCCAGTACTGTGATGCTGATTCTTCAAGAGAAAAATCGGACTCTTCCGCTTCCTGATTAATCCCTTCTTCAAGAATCGCTTCGAAAAGGTCCTCTTTGTTGGCAAAATATTGATAAAGACCACCCCGGCTGACATTGGCGGCTTCCATGACGTGCTTCATCGTCGTATGTTCATAGCCATGCTCAATGAAGACGCTGGTTGCGGCCTCCATAATGTCAGCTCGTCGTTGCTTCAGGTGTTCTTTGCTTACTCGTGGAGACATCTGCATTACCTCGCTCTACTTTTCGTTTTGTTAAAAATCCAATCAGTGATACCAGGACGAGAAGACTCGCCGTAATCGTAAACGTCGGAATCACGCCGATGATCGTCGCGATCCACCCTCCAAGCAGCGGGCCAATGATGGTTGCCGTTGTCATCACGCTGTTGAGAACGCCGAACACGCGCCCCGTCATATGGACAGGCGTGCGGACCTGGACGGTCGCCTGGAAAGGAACGAAAATCAGGCTCGCCGAGAAGCCGGCCGTGAATCCCAGCCCCGGCCCCCAAAGGATCGAATAGCCTAAGTCGTAATGGGCAAGGACTCCCATCATGCCAAAGCTCGCGCCGATTCCACAAACCCCGAGGAGCATGAGTGGGTAAGGGTTGTAGTCGGTTTTTTTCGCTAGTAAAAAGCCAGCTGTGAACATACCGAGACCAGAACCTGTCACCAGGTACCCGAATAAATCAGGAGAGGCATAGGTCAGTTCTCTGATCAGGACGATTAATTGTGAATCGGCCATTTGCAGGATCAACAGGCTCAGTCCCACAAGACTTAAACCCGTTAGCATGAAGCGGCTTGATTTGATAAAAGAAAAACCTAAAGCGAATTCCTTTTTGAATGACTCCTGCGCAGATTCCGTTTTCGAGATTTTATGGTGGACGGCGTTCGGAATGAACAGCAGGATAACCGCTGAAATCGCGAAGGTAGCTGAGTCGATCATGAACACCTGCTGGGCACCGAATACAGTGACAAGCAAGCCACTCACCAGCGGACCGAGAATTTTTGTCGACGAATCGATCATCGAGGTGATCGACATCGCCCCCTTCATATCTTCCTCTGCCACTATTTCCTTCAGCTTCCCGTTTTTCGCTGGAATGAACAACGAGGAAAAAATTCCAACCGCGAGGAGCGTGGCATATACCATCCAAAGTGATGAAGCGACGGTTAAAAGGAGAATCAAACCCGCCCGGACGACATCAGAAACGATCATAAGCGTTTTCCGGCTGAAACGGTCAGCTACCATACCGGCAACGGGGCCAAACAACGCCATAGGTATCGCTAAGCATAAAAATACGAATGAAACCTCAAGAGGTGAAGCTTCCCACTTCAAGCCGACCAGAGTAATGATGGCGACAATGCTGAGCCAGTCGCCGATGCTTGAGATCGCCTGGGCGGACATCAAGGTGATGTACCCTTTGTTTTTCAATAAACGCTGCATGTAAGTGCCCCTCTCACTAAAAAGACATTAGTGTCGTTTTGTTAATTTTATTATATCGACATTGGTGTCGTTTTGCAATCCTTTTTTTGTTTGAGGATTTTCCCACCCTAAAAGTAAAGTAATTTAACGAAGTTACCCATAAAATACTTGAAAATTACCCAAATTTTTCATTATACCTTTTATTACAAGACTCCGTATGTTAACTTAGCATAGAATTAATTAAATTATTTTATAAACTACTTTGTAACCGCATTCAATATGTCCATAAGTTGTTCAGTAAATAGACTGCCACCCCACGCATTTATGTAAGTCTTAGATACAGATTCCATGCTTGTGTTAGACCAAAGGAAAGTCCCCACCCTAAATAAAAGGAGAGAAAAAATATGAATCTATTTACGGTCATATCGTTTTTATTTTTCACTGGTTTAGTTGCTTTAATTTCTTATTATATTACGAGAAGAGAAGATTTGAATTCGCAGGATGGTTACTTTTTAGGGGGCAGGAGTCTAGGTGCGTGGACGATTGCAGGTTCTTTAATGCTAACCAACTTGTCAACGGAACAATTAATTGGGCTGAACGCTCAAGGGTATTCTGACACCATTGCGGTGATGGGGTGGGAAGTAGGAGCGGCTATTGCGCTAGTTATCGTAGCCTTTTTCCTTTTACCAAGATACTTAAAAGGCGGCATTACCACCATTCCGGACTTTCTGGAAGACCGTTATGACTTCGGTACCAAGCAGATCGTCACGATCCTGTTCTTATTTGGCTATATATTAAATCTATTACCGCCGATACTATATTCCGGAGCCGTTGCCATGAATGGATTATTCAACATCCCGGAAGCTCTTGGCATAGGCAGGCTTCCCTCTTTATATGTGACCGTATTAGCTATAGGAATTGTCGGCTCCATTTACGCCATTTTCGGAGGATTGAAAGCGGTTGCCGTTTCCGACTCGATTAATGGAATCGGACTATTATTTGGCGGGTTAATGATTCCGGTTATTGGGTTATTCGTTCTAGGCGATGGCTCTATTGGCGCCGGCTTCTCGACCATTCTGGAAAACTCTCCGGAGAAGATGAATTCCATCGGCGATTCTGACAGCCCCGTCCCATTCAGTACTATGTTTACCGGGATGCTGCTAGTGAACCTGTTTTACTGGGGCACGGCTCAGCATATTATGCAGCGGGCCATTTCAGCTAAAAGTTTAAAAGAAGGGCAAAAAGGTGTTCTGATTGCGGCCTTCTTAAAATTGCTGGGACCCGTTTTTCTTATCTTACCAGGGATCATCGCTTTCAATATGTTCGGTCCTGATATGGAACCAACCAATGCTTATCCAAGACTTGTGAATGAGATTCTGCCAACACCTTTAGTAGGCTTTTTCGCTGCGGTGTTATTCGGGGCTATTCTTTCTTCCTTTAACTCAGCCTTAAACTCATCCGTTACCTTGATTGCGTTAAATATATACAAGCCCTATTTCAAACCGCAGGCCTCTGATAAAGAAGTGGTTCGTAAAGGGAAATACGTCGGTACAGTCATCGCATTATTCGCGATCAGTATTGCGCCATTAATCGATTTAGTACCACAAGGGTTTTTCCAATACCTGCAGATGGTCAATGGATTCTATAACGTGCCGATCTTCACCATTATGATCGTCGGTTACCTGACCAAACGAGTGCCGGCCATTGCCGCGAAGATCGCGTTGTTTGTATTTATCTCCACTTACGCAACGACACAGTTAGTGTGGGATACCGGCTTACACTTCCTTCATATTCTGGGTATTCTATTCGTGGTATGCTCCACGCTTATGCTAATAATAGGAAAGCTCTATCCAAGAAACGAAGATTTCTATTTAGAAGAAAAAGCAAAAGTAGATATGAAGCCATGGAAGCTGTTATATCCAGTTGGAATTGCAGCAACCATCGCGATGATTATTATCTACACACTATTATCACCGGTTGGCATTCTATAAAACTAACAATCTATAAAAAAAGGGAACTCAATATGTTTGAGTTCCCTTTTTTATGAAAAATTCCCTTTAATGGAACGCTGCTTCTGCACGAGACGGACGGTATCCTTCTTTCTACTTCCATTATACCGCGGTTTGGCAGTAAATTATAGACTACTCTTTCTTGTCACCCTGCCCTATACTGTTATATACAAGTCAAATAACCTGAGAGGTGTATCCATATGAATGACAAAAAAGATGTCTTAGATCATGGTCCTTTCTTTCATGGTACAAAAGCCGAACTAAAAATTGGTGACCTATTACAACCGCAATACCGCTCCAATTACCAGGACAAGAAATCGAACTACATTTATTTCACGGCCACGCTGGAAGCTGCCAAATGGGGCGCTGAATTAGCATCATCTTCATCTAAGGAAAGAATCTACATTGTAGAACCATTAGGCGACTTTGAAAATGACCCGAACGTAACAGACAAAAAATTCCCCGGAAACCCGACACGCTCTTACAGGTCTAAATCGCCTTTGAAAATTGTAGCTGAACTCGGTTCATGGGAAAGGCATTCCGAGGAAGAAATCAATCATATGGTGTCCTCTATTAATAAATTGCGCGAACAAGGAAAGGCCGTTATATACGATTAATCCTAATCCCACTACCCAGAAAGAAAGCTCTGACCCTTAATGGATCAGAGCTTTCTTTTTATTACAATAGAAGCAGCGTCAGTCCCGGCGCGATAATCGAGACAATGACCGCGCTCAAAATCATCGCCACCGTACTAATCGATCCTTCCAGCGTATCCCGTTCCATCGAAGCCGCCGTGCCGATCGCGTGGGAAGCACTTCCCATCCCGACGCCCCGGCCGATCCGGTGGGTCAGACCGCTGTAACGCATGACGAGTGGATGAATCAGCATGCCGCCGATACCGGCGATCATCACAAATACGGCGGTGAGCGGCATCACGCCGCCAGTAGATTCAGAGATCGACATGGCGACAGGTGTCGTGACCGATTTAGGCACAATCGAATGGATGATCTCAGTGCTGAAGCCGGCCCATTTACTAAGCAAGAGACCAGAGCTGATGCCGACCACCGCTCCGATCGTTGTCCCCGTCATGATGGGAACGAGCATTTTCTTAAGAATCTCCCGGTGCTGATAGAGCGGGTAGGCAAGCGCCACGACCGCTGGACCTAACAGACGATCAATCCACTTGCCGCCTATCATGTATGTTTCATATGAAACATGAAAAAGCAGCAGGAACACGATAATCACCGCGGTCGCGACAATCACAGGTGTCGTGTAGATGCGTCGGTACTTTCGGTAAAGATGGAGAGAGCCGATATAGGCAGCAATCGTGAAGCCGATCATAAATAAAGCCACAAGCGCAGGATTCATGCTTCCTCCCTCCTTTTCACCATCCACTGGGTCACCCGTCCGGCCAGTGCCATGACGAGCGCCGTGCTGAAGAGTCCAATCACAATCAGCAGCATTCCTTTCCCTTTAAATACATACGCATAGCTGATGATCCCAACCGTCGCCGGTATGAAAAAGAAAGGCAGGTGCCTGACCATGAATGAGACTCCTTGTTGCAGAATCCATTCCGGCACCAGTTTTAAAGACAGTAACGTAAACAGGATCAAGAGGCCGATCACACTGCCAGGGATGAAGAGGTCAAACAGGTTCTGAATCCCTTTGCCGGCTAAATAAATCAGATATAACATGGCAATTTGTATGGGTATAATGATAGCTTTGTCTTTAAACAACTTGAATCCTTCTTTCTATACATCAATGCCGCAGGAGGCATCCTTTTTATTCAAATCCTCCATTATGATAACTCTAATTGCTCTCGATTTACAGTATTAAAAAAAGCACCTGATCCCCCTGGGAGAGAACAGGTGCAGAACTGTCATCATAGAAAACGATTACATATTTTTCTGCTTGCTCACATCGATCGTTGTGCACGCTTATCACTGTACATTTTCTTATCAACAGACGTATATAGCTCGTCCATCGACATCCCCTCTTGATAATCCTGAAACCCATAGCTGAAGCTTAAGGTTTTAAGTAAAGGGTCTTCCCTTTTTTCAAGCAAACGGTGAATGCTGGTCACATAAGGATCAATATCACTGCCGTTCTCTACCAGGACGATGAATTCATCCCCGCCCAGCCGGGCTGCCAATGCCTGGTTAGGAAAGGCCTCCTTCAGAACCCGTCCAAACTCAATTAGAATCTGGTCCCCTTTATAGTGGCCATATTCATCGTTAATGTGTTTAAAATCATTCAAGTCGATCAAAACAATTCCAAACGAACACTTTTTTTCAATCAGGTGCTGAAGGTAGGTTTCATAGCTCTGCCGGTTATACAGCTTCGTCAGAAAATCCTGTTCCGTAGTCGTTGATTCTAGAAACGTATAAGCCACAAGCACGACAAGCGCAATCGACGTCCAGGAGAAGTACAGCTTCGAATCAAATAGCTGCACGATCATGCCGCCAATCGGCAAGGCGAAGAAAATAAGGAAAATCAACTGAACAGAGGAAGGAACTTTAGTACGGTGTCTAATCACCATCACAAACATAGCGATATAAATACTTGCTAAAACCACATAGTGAAGATCCATGAAATCGCCGCTGCTGAACCGATTGGTAATAGGTGCAACATCAAAATAGACAGGGTAAATAAGATTCACCAGCAGAATCAGAAGGGTCAGTAAGCTCATATGCTGATAAAACATTCTCTTATAAATACGTGAGGGGCTTCTGAACAGATGGTAATCGACATAGGAAAGCATCAGACCGCCGAGCACCGGTCCGATCAGAAATAGAATAAAGTTGGTAGAATACTCGAGGAAATAAGCACCGAAGAAGAGTTTTCGATCAAATATCCACGTCAGCGGCTCAAAGACAATCGCAACAGCAGCTCCCACCATAATCATTTTCAAAAGTCTCTTACTGAAACTCTTCACTCTCGATTTCGCTCTCATAATGATAAAGAGCACTGCAAGAATCATCATCGCAAACATGTTCAATTGAAATTGCACGAAATATTCCATGACCTTTGCCCCTTATGTATCAGTTTGGAGAGCTTCGTGGTGATCGAATCTATTACTTTACATCTTACTCTAATTCTTTTGTCCTGGTCAAAACATTATTACGAACAAAGCGGGCGATCCGCCTGCTAATTTATTTTCTCCTAACGTGGAAAGTACCTCTCCACCCGAGGAATACGAGGAAATAATATGAATGAAGACCTATTTATTTGTAAAAAATAGGTCTTTTTACGTTTTCTTCAAACTACTAAAGGGGAAGTTTATAAAAATAGGGAGGAGATTGTGTGGAAGAACTGTTACGGGATTACGGATCAACTGGAACGGTATGGATTTGGCTGGTGATAGCGATCCTGATTGCGGCGGGGGGCGTAGCTTTATCGATCGCTATTTCGAAGGGCAAGTTTGACTTGCCACGGGTGAAAATCGACCGCCTGCGCTACGTATCATGGGCAATCGTGTTCACAGGTGTGTTAATAGCATTATTTACGCTTGCAGACGGGGAGATCACCTTCTCGCAAAACAATATGGCGTTAGAACAATGGAACGAAAACGGCTACTATGTAGAAAACTACGGAGAGATTGAAGAACGAGACGGTGAAACGATTCAAGTGAAAGAAGGAGCGCAGGAGGCCACAGAATTGAAAGCTGATTATATCCTGATCGGCTGCGACCGGGATGTGTACGCCGAAGTAACCAATGGAGAGGTATGGATATGTGTCTCTGAATAGAAAAAAGGGCGACCCTCTCCGTGAGGACCGCCCTTTCGCTTATTTCTTTTCTTCTAAAAACTCGCGCATATAACGATTGACTTTTTCCGGTTGTTCATGATGCGGGGCATGACTGACCCCTTCCATACGATGAATGGTGAGGTCACGGACATAATCTTCCACCCCGTCCAGATTGCTGTTTTCAAAAGCAGGATCCGCATCGCCCCAGATAATAAACGTTGGTGACTCAAACATTTGATAAGGCAGATCCAGCGGCTGTTTCACATGCTCTTCGAACGGATAGAACGAAGCCGCCCGGTAATAATGAAGCATCGATTTCATCGCATCCGGCTGCATCCAGGCATCTATGTACTTCTGCTCATCCTCTTTGGTCAAATACCCTTTTCTTCGGCCAGGAATCGTCATCATTTTTCTCAACCGCTCCGCATTGTTCTCGAGCAGCTTCTCATGCGAGTCGGTACGCTGGAAATAGCCCATATAACTGCTCGCTTCCCGCTGCCCCGGGTTCTCTTTCAGTTCACGCCTGAACGTGTACGGATGAGGCGCATCAAACATGATCAGTTTCTTCACATATTCAGGCTCCGTATACGCAAGCGTCCACGCAACCGCTCCGCCCCAGTCATGGGCGACTAAAATGCAGTCCTTCTCCCCGAAGGCTTCAATTAGCTGCTTCACATCCTCGACCAGGACCGACATGTCGTAAGAAGAAACTTTTTCCGGCTTATCGGAAAGGTTATACCCTCTCATATCCACCGCGACCACACGATAATCCTTCGAGAATTCTTCGATTTGGTGATGCCAGTTGTACCAGAAGTAAGGGAACCCGTGGAGAAACAGCATGAGTTCGCCTTCTCCTTCTGCGACGTAATGAAGATTGACGTCATTGACTTTCACATATCCTTCTTGCATGATTCCTACCACCTTTCCTACAAATACTTTCAATATGGTGTCACTGTACTCCTCTTCACTGAAAAGGGCAATTATGAAGTCTCATTTTCTGGATAATTAAGAAAAATAACCTAGTAAAATCAGGGATCCTGATAAGGTCAACTTCTTATATGGAATAAATACACTTAAACCTTATTAAGATATTCCATAGAGAAAATTCATTACATAAAAGGAGTTTTGCTTATGAAAGAAATAAAAATTTTTACTTATCTCAGCTTCATACTTTTGCTTACCGGCGTCACCTTTCTTACTTTAGGATTTGACCGCATGCACAATTATAATAACCCGGACAGTGAAGAGTCCTATTTGCTTGAGGATGATGATAGCGAAGATCCTAAAAATGCTTATGTTGGCGGAGATGCGTATAATTACATCATCAACGGCACTCATTCCACCTCCTACTTTGTTTTAGCTTCGACCATGTTTATCCTTTCCGTGTTACTCTTCATGTGCCAAATTCAATATGACACTAAAGAATTAATAAGAAAAACACAGCAAGAAAAAGAGGATGACCCCAGTACTTACCTTCTGTTTCAAGTAGATAAAAGTTAAAAACAGCCCGCATGAAACAATCATGCGGGCTGTTTTTTATGAAAGGCTGGCGGAAAATGCTTCCCTTTCTCGCGTGTAAGAGTTATTTTGTTTTTCTCCTTGTCCTAAATGGGAATATATAATTATTATCGATTTTATGAAAATAAAGGATGCGAGGAAGGGATTATCTATGTTGAAAAAATCTAGTGGTATATCCATATTGATAAGCGGGGTCTCTTTAGGATTAGCCTTAATTCTTGTTCTGTTTTATTCACAGCCTAACCTTCCTACTTTTGCCATCTTCTTGTTCACCCTGGTAACCGGCCTAATTGGAATGATTTTTGGAATCGTCGGTCTGATTAAGGATAAAGGGATGTTGAAGCTCCTCAGTACGGTGAGTGTTTTGGTTGGTTTAGGTTATTTGGTATTTTTAGCGGTTTTCATAGTAACCGGAGATATTTTTGGAACTTAAAATTTTTAAATAGAACAAAGACTTTGAAGAATGGGTACTGCCATAGCCGCTATTACACTGGGTTGTGGCAGTATAGTTTGTATAATGGTAACGCATATGCGACTCTACTCTTAGAGGGTCATATTCAATGGACGATCTCTATTTCTTCTTTTACCCTTTCATACCGGATAAAGCGACTGTCCTCCGGAGAAACACCAGCGATTCTGAACACGTCAACAAATCTATAACGATGAACGCCGAGGTTATCTTTATACTTTGCGAAAACCGCTCTTTCCTCTCCCGATTGAACCTCACGTTTATACGCTTCCTTCCTTTTTGATACGATTTCCTCGTCTTCATGCGATTCATCGATATACGTCCAGTCATCTGCCAAAACATTAAGCCACCCTGCCGCAGCCGACTTCCTGCTGCCTTCTTTGACAATCGATAACTTCGGGCACCATAGCCATAGTTGAGGACCTATACGGAAGTAGCTACGCTGATACCTTTTTGCATTCTTGCCGAATACGGTATTGGCAATATCCTTGATATCCTGAAATGCGATTTTGTCATGAATTGATAAGTGTGTCTGTGATCTACACGATTCTAATTCCTCTTCATACAAAAGCCAGTATAAGGGCCGGGCCTCAGCTCTCTTCTTAATGATTTCAACACACTCGTTAATTCTTTCGTGTATTTGATTAATCGGGAGCGTCGCATCGATGCGTAGAATTAGGAAGTCTTCCAGTTCATCTTCTTTGACAGCAGAAAGAATATCATCCATTCGAAGCTCATCTTGAGAGCGGATATTCTTGTGAAACGCTTCATCCACTTCAATCCCTACATGAATTTGTGGGAAGTAAAGATCCATTAAAGCATAGCTATTTTCTCTTTTCACATACTGCTGGCTGACGGGTTTTAAGTTCAAGTTATCCACCTTGTGCCAAAGGGCCGTTAAAATATAATTCTCATAATCTTTCTTTTTCGTTCTGGAAAAAGTTCTTACAAGATATTCTCGTTTATCCATCCTCATCTTCCTCATCCATTTAATCCGAGTATAAATATATCGTATAATCCGCCTAATGCTGAGTTTCCAGATCCATTAATATCTTTCTATTGAAAACAAGGCTTCTTCGCTTTTATGCAATAAAAAACTCCACTCTTTTCATGCAACACACGAATCTCTCTCAAGTAAAGTAAATAAATCACTGAGCCTATTATCATACTTTAGCTTTATCATAAGAAGCCCTTCATAGCGGAAATATTAAATACATAATTTATTCTACGTTTGAGGTCTTTTTCCTTTTATATTTCCAGGTAGCTAATCGATGAATTACAAAAAGGTAGTAAGGGGAGCAGATGGAAATAGATGCCCAAACCACGAAAGGTTTACCAACACATTTGATATACTTATGGTAATAAAAGGAGTGTAGAATGATATGGGAGATATAAAATTATTCTCATTACATAACGATAGTAAAAGTGCCTACCCCACTATTAACTTCATGGGAACAGGCACTTTATCTACTATCAAGGAACCGAAGGAAAGCGTCATTACCCTCTCGACTGAAGGTTCACTATTTCCCTGAACACCTTATTCACGTTGTGCACCACATCCCCATAAGAAAAAGCCATGCTCCCCTTATCGGATCGTACATTAACAACCGATTCCTCCACCTCTACCGTTATTCCACTAGTGAGGGTTCGGAAAGAGGTGACCTTGCCGGCCTTTTCGAGCTCTGTAAAATCTAGGTCCATACGAATATCTCTAGAAAACCTTCTTAACACTTCCCACAACTGCCTTTCCATAGCACTCTTCATATAGAGTTGAGGTAATTCTTCAGCTGCCTTCAAATTCGGTAAAGTAGTCAAAGTGGAGGTACTAATCCCATAGCCCACTGGCTTAATAGAATGCTTGAGTCTTTTCCAAGTATCCATGTATAGACGGATTCCACCACGTTGATAATCTACTTTTAAATCGCGTAGTTTTGCGTATTGATAAATTCCACCATCCTCTGCAAAGATAGCTTTCGGCTTATATAAAGCTATGTAGCTTGCTTCCTTCCAGCCTTTACACAAATACGAATCCGGAATAGACATCTGGCCTGACTGGTTGATGTTCCGTAACTGTTGTTCACCGTTCACCTTTACGATTAATACTTTCTCTTTCACTCTAGAATTCCACTCTTCAAGCGTCCCTTTAGGCAAAATTCCCTCTTCCTGTAACTGTTTAGGTGAGCACTCTATTAATCGGTCTAAGAAACGCTCCACTAATGCAGTTGATTGAGGTAGAAAAGGAAAACCACCTATATTTACTTTTTGAATGCTTTGGTAAAAGGCGTGTTTTTCGTATTCATGTTCTTCGCCCCAAGGGAATAATACGTAGGCCCCAAACGTATTACGCTCATAGGCGCTAGCATTATTTTCTACTATCGCATCTCTATAGCGGTGCATGGTGTTAATGTCTTCTTCAAGTGGACCAGGACTATGGTAAGTCCGTCCATAATAACTTCCTTCTGCAGCAAAATCGACGCGGTACTTGGCATCAAAGACATATTCGTAAGCATGATCTTTCCCCACTTTTTCTATGCTTAACATAGAATCTGGTTTTTGCCTTACCGTTGGCAATGTTCCTGAATGCTTTTGGAAATGTAAGGTGATCTTTTCGTTCGTATGAGGATGACGAAAGACTCTTTTCGCCGACTTCGACTGATTTAACGTTACAAAAAGACCCTCACGATTGACTCTGATAATATCTTGACTAATCATCTTATACTTTGAAGCTAAAATTTGCCCTAACTTCAAAAACGTCCAATATTCATAGAGTGTTGCCACATCTTTGACAGACATTCTCGCTACTTCTCCATGCAAAACTAAACCACGGGATAACGTCAGATAAGCTTGATAAGCTTCTCGGTATCCAGGTGCCATTTGTAGTACAAGAGTCATGACAGAGCGATCAAGCTTTCCTATGGTTCTCCAAAAGGAAGAGGCAAGCTTTCTTTGGATAGAGGATTCCATATCTTCGACTACTTTTATGTTATCTTGATTGGGGTTTTGTTGATCAAAGGGATTTCTCTCTTCCATCTTTCGTTTTAATGAACTTAATTTATGAGATAACCTAACCATCATCCATTTGACGAAGCGGTTTTCTAATGTGTCGTAGGTTGGTTCTTTTTGAACGTTTATTCCTTTCGTGGGCATCATTTTCCTTTCATGAATGGGAATGCCATTAGGAGATTCCACAAATAGACCAGGACGCTTACGCAGATATTTCAAACCGACCGTGTCTTGCCTGTTAAGCTGGTCGCCTCTCACTAAGCGATGTTCTTTCTTCAGTTGGTGATGTGGTTGCTTTTCAACTTGTGTAACGGCCTTTGTAAACTGTTGGAAGTATTTCATTACTAAACGATAAAATTCTGCCCAAGAGGGGTCGGCCGCTTGCGTTGTGGTAGCTCCCAAATAGGTTTTCTTAACGAAATGATAGGCTAAGTTATAAACTTCCTCATTCACTTCCTCTAAGAGCTTTTGGTAATCTTCCTTATACGACAGCTTAGAAGGAAAGACTTCCAAAGTTACATCCAACTTCTTTTTCCCTTCACTACGTATAGAGAAAGTGGTGTACCCTACTTCATTCGTAAAGGATAAATTCCCCATTAATAGTTGGTGAGGATGCTTCCCTACCTTACTGACAGCTTTCCTTAAGGCAGGGTGTTCATGTTCAAATTCTAATGAATCGTGCTTTTTAGGCGTTACCACGAGTTGATAAACTCCATTTTCAAAAAATAAAGGCGGCACACTCGTATGATCCGTGAGCCTCTCTTCACGCACATCAAACACTCTAACGGATTCAATAGCTTCTCCATTTACTGAAAAGTACATTGATTCATAGGGCTGAATAGCCTTGTATTGCTTCAAACTCTCATAACGACTGTGGTACGGCTTTCCCTTAATGTAGAGGGAAAACGAGTCCGTCTCTATTTCAATCAGTTCTCTTTCATCAGCTGCTCCAGAAGGAAGTAAATCCATCTAAATCACCTCGCCGGATCATCTCATAAACCTTTCGACCACTTCTCGGAAAACGTGCCTGGCCCAGTATGTCCTCGATCTGATCTGATGATAAACCTTCTTCATAAGTATGGTTTGTAAAGTAAGTAAATAACTTCATTAACACTTGAAAAGCTTGTCCATGACTAGCTGTGAGTCGCGGAAGAATCTTTTGGTAAAACTGAAAGTCTAACGCTTCATCCTCAGTCATTAAATAGCGACTATAAATCGTATAGAAACAAACCTCATCACGGACACGATAACCCACATGTGCCTGAATGGGGTTAAGGATATCGTTGATCTGAACTAACTCTTTCGTTACATGTTCCACCGTTTCTTTATTTGATGAGTAGGCGTCTTTCAAACGAAGGTATTCTGATTGTATCCGTTGATTCGGAAGGTTTACCTGTTCCTGTTGTCCTTCCTCTTCTTCAAGAAAAAACAAGGTATCCAAATGAACGTCGTTCCATTCAATTGTATTCGCACGATCTAATACCTTTTTACTAAACGGATGAGTGGTTTCATCCATATTCACTGTCCCAATAATATATAAATTAGGCGGGATCGTTAGCCGTTCCCCCGCTTGGTTTTTACTCATAATCGGGAGGGTCTGAACTTTTCCATCCACCCATTTCCTGCTTTCCATCACACTTAGAAAATCACTAAAATAATACTCCACACGCGCCAAGTTCATTTCATCTAGCACGACAAAGTAAGGGTGCTCTTTATGTAGCCTCGCTTCCTTAATCACAGAGGTTAACGGTCCCTCCTGAAATGTTCCTCTAATATCGGTGTAGCCTAGAAGGTCAGAGCCGTCGCTCCAGTCGGGTCTTACTGGAATTAAAGTAAATTGCTTGGTTTCCTCTGTTGCTCCTAAACTTTCGGAAAATAACTCTATGATCTTTGTTTTCCCTGTTCCAGAAATACCAGATAAAATCACAAAAGGCTTTGTTCTGAGCGAGAGGAACAAATTTTTCACATCCTCTAATTCATAGTAAAACCCTTGATTTCGTATGTAAGAATGAATATGATCGATGATTTTTTCATCTGACCACTCTATCTTGTGATCTGTATCATTTTCCTCTACACTTTCACTCTGCACGCGGACGTAGTCATCATAGATATCAATCATGGACGATAAATCTTGTCGTAGGTCAGCTTCTGAAGGCAAGGAGTTCGGGACGTATTCAATATACAGTGCCGTAGACTCTTCATAGCTCTTTCCCTTGGAGCTGCTCCCGATATTAATAGCATCATCTTTATGTATAGGTGAAGAAGTAAGATAACGATCTGTCTGAATCGTGCTTCTAATATCTGCCCGGATGTGCTTGAGCTGTTCTTTAGACGCTTTTGTGATTCCTTGAGCGAATGAAAGATAGACCCTCTCCATATCTTCACTAAACAAGTACCCTAAATAGTAGCCTTGTTGTGTACTTGTTGTTACATGCTTATCTAAGATAGTAATCCAAGGGATTTGGGCCCAATTTCCTTGTCCCACCGAACCTTTCACTATAAAGCGGTCTTGATCGATAAAGTCCAGCGAGTTAATTATTTTTGGAGCATTAGTGCGAACAAATTGCCCCAATGAATTGGATTTAAATTGCTTATTTTTTTCTGTTAAATATTCATTTGTAATCTTGGTTAATATCGAGTGAAGCTTGTCTTTACTTTCTAAATCTACTTGATTATTCACTGGTCCAACTCTCCTCAAAATCAAGTTTATAAATACACCCTAAGGAACCATATGTCTAATGCCATGAAATTCATATTTAGACTGATTTATTTAGTCACTTCTACTCAATCGACTATTTTCAAAAATAATCCATAGTTATTACTAACACTATACGATGAAATCATGTTTTGAAAGTAAAAAAGAAGAGAACGACTCCTCTTGTTAACAAAGGCATTCTCTTCTTTTTTATTTTGATTTGAAGGATTAATAGAGTGCCGGAAGAGAGGAATTCCACCTCTACCAGCTCTTACCTTAAAATCTCCACTAGTTTATTATGTAATTTTTCTTTTTCTTCACTACCAGTCGTTTTCATTCTAATTACTGGAATTCCATACTTTTGTAAAATTTGGTCTTTCATTTGATCTCTTTTAAGCTGCTCAGAGTTCTCGGAATGGAAAGCATGGCCGTCGACTTCTACCACTAGTAGGGGCATTTTATCCATTTTGTTAAATATAACAAAGTCTGTGTGAGTTAATGGATTCATGGCATATTTTCGTTCTGATTTTGTAAGTCCTTCAGAGTCCTGAATTAACATTCGAAGTGGTTGATGGAGAACGAAATCCAAGCTCATGAATTTTTCATCACTTAACACTTCCTCGATTACTACATTCATTAAATTTTCTGAAGTGTATTTAGAAACTTTTTTACTTTTTTTCATTATATTTAATAATTTGTCTGAGTAGCTACTATAGAGAAGATCAAAAACGGAATGAATTTTGCTTTCTATAACTTGAAAATTGTTATATCTAATATATCTAATTAAATCTCCTATATTCGTTCCGTGCCAACGATCGCCCCCATCGGCTACTACGACAATTAGCTTTTCCTCTGCACGTGATATAGCTACGTTTATAAGTTTAGCGTCATCTACGAAGTCATTTGCTTTGACTTTATTAGAAACCGTAGTCAGAATGATTGTTTCTTTTTCTCTTCCCTGAAATTTATGGACAGTGTCTACTTCCAATTCAGAGTGTCCATGTGTATCTTGGATTGTATCCGCTTGTAATCTGTATGGCGAAATTACCCCCGTAGAACTCAACTCTATCTTTTGTTGTGGTAGTACTTCTTTTAAAATTACGTCTATTTGCCTTTCGTTAATTTTGTCCCTGGCATGGTTACCTTTGGCTGTCTGATATATTACTAAAGGTTGGTCTTCTTCCTCTTCTTCTGTCAACACTACTAACTCATTATTATAGAATTTTTGATTACAGAAACCAATAATCTTTGGATGGCATCGATAATGCTCTTTTAGCAGCGTTCTTGGAGCATCTTTAAATACAGCCCCTACCGATGATAATAAACTGTGCTTTGCGTAATGGTATCCTTCATCAACATTAAAATCCTCAAATATTCTTGTCGTTATTTTCTTAATCTCGGAAGTAATGACATTAGGAAGCTGCTTCATATCTCCTACGATTACCGCTTTTTTTGCAGAAGATAAAGCTAATGCGCCAGTTACTAAATCCACTTGCGAAGCTTCGTCAACAAGGACAAAATCAAACAGATAGTTTTGAGGTGCATTGTTTCTCAGGGAATGAGTGGTACTTAAAATGATAGGATACTCCTTAGAAAAATCACCAAAATTATTCCACAAAGCCTTCTCATCGAATAAAACCCTTTTCTTTTTCTTTCCAAAAGTGGCTGCCAACTTTGCTTTGAGCAACTTCATAGAGTCTGCACTATACTGTTTCATGACAGAATCAAAATCATAATTCTTCAACTTCTTACCTAATCTACTTATTTCAGTCTCCAATTCTTTTACCTTTAATTCGTAATAGAGCCTTTGTAGGTTAGAAATAAGTTTCTCTGAGGAGTATTTATATAGCTCAAAGTTATAAATGCCGTACTTCATTAGGTAAAATAACTTTTGCCTCCATGTAATTTTCCCATCCTGTATTGATCGCTCGTACTCAATTAATAATTGCAATACTTTATCCGAACTTAATTTGTAATAGGATTTTATTTGTAAAAGTTCTAGTTCTGTATTTGAAATATAGTCTTTAAAATATTTATACTCTGTTTTAATTGAAGATAATGATTGCTTCAGAGAAGCTTGCTTATTTTTAAACTCTAGCATTTGGTTCAGTTCTTGTTCGGATTCCTCTAGCTTTCTTCTAATGGATTGGACTTGGGTATCCTCTAGTACCCAATGATCCATGTTAGGATATGCCCCACTCTGCTCAGAGAAAAATTTTTCCTTATTATTCTTATTCCCTAAATAAGCAGCTAAAAAATCAATTCCATACTTTTGCAATTTCTCAAGTACATTGGATGTAGCAGAATTATTATTCGAAACAACCGCAACCGTTTTGTCATTCATAATAGCGTTGGCAATAATATTAAGAATCGTTTGCGTTTTTCCTGTACCCGGGGGGCCTTCGATGATACTAAGCTGTTCGTTCATCGCATTTATAGTAGCTGACTTCTGGCTAGCATTAAATCCAAAAGGAAAAATTACACTTTCTTTTTTAGATTCACTTTTTAGTGGTTTTCTTTCTAAATAAGCGGATAAAACACTTTGGGAACTGACAGGCGTTAAACTATCATACTGTTTACTTAATAATTTCCGACCTTGCTCTTCTTCAGAATCTATCTGTTGAGATAGTTTTTTTAAGTAATCAAAACAAATAATCGCGTTTTGATTTGATAAGCTATCCTCATCTATTGTCAAAGATTCTCGGGAATAAGTTTTTTTGAAACCACTATTAAAAATCAATCGTACATGGGCTTCGAAAACCAAAATATCATTAATTCCATTTATAGGTTGATTATTGTTATATATTATTTTAGAAGCTGTTTCCAACCTTTTAGGATCACGATACCAAACTACTTTATTTTCATTATATTTGTAGACCTTATTGGACCTCTTAAACCTAATATGCCAATTGCCATTATTAAAATTACAAAATGAAACTTGATCTGTTTTGTCCGTGCCGTTTATAAGGACCAGGTCTTTGTCTAAATTCACCCTTAAAGCACCTCTTTTTTAAGCAATATGAATTTCGATTACATCTTTTCCTTTTAGACATTTTATCACATCATTGATCAGCGCTATATTAAATAAAGGCGTCTTCATCTGAGGAGTTGCCATGGAAACACCTCAGATGAAGACGCCAAAATTTTTCTCTTTTTCAAAAACTATTATTATTTTAACCAATTAATTGAAGAACGCGGAGATGTACATCATGTATTCACTAAAAAGCGTATACAAAATAATGGATATAATAACCGTCGCCATTATAATCAAATCGCGAACTATGTCTATACTGAACAGGCGGTTAATTTAGCGATCAAGGACCAGAAACCGGGAAAGTACATGGAAGTTGTTAAATAACAAATTGCTAATAATGAGTTTGTAATTTGGAGAAATAAATGATGAAACATTGCTAAAAGAAAATATGAAGATGAATTGCGTTCCTGAATCAATATTTTCAATGACTGCCAATAATTATGATGAGTTTCTAGTAGAGAGAACGCGGATGATGATGGAAAAAGTTCGAAGGTTTTATGAAAGGTTATAGAAAACATATTAGTTCCTAATTTCCTAAACCACCATTTGTATAAGTTAGTAATTATTTAATTAATAATATTTGCTTTTATATAAGCATTTGTCACCTAATGAGAAGTTTTGCGCAGAAACTAGAAACTAAATTCACAAAAAACAAAAGACCTATACCAAAAAAGAGGCTGGCAAACTTTTAAGGCATAGGTTTATATACTAATATTCGTTTAAACCTCAGTCCTTAATTGATGATAAAATGCCCTGAACCACTTCCTTCTTGCTGGTAGCCTTTACCTTATAGTGATGGCTTAAAAATTTAGTCATAGCAATACATTTATTCGCTTGATAAAACTCAATAAATAACGTAACACGTCCTTTACGGTAAAAACTTTCGAGACGAAATATTAAATTAAGGTTATATACAGATAAGGAACTATTACAATATGATATTAAGTAGATCTCTCCTTTATAAATCAGCCTAGTTTTTATTGGAGCTTACTTTTAAAGAAGGGCATCATTTACCCATCTTTTTGTATAGATCAGGCTCCTTGATCCATACTTAATATGAGGTATTTAAACAGGTCTAAAGATAAGTCGATTCGCCCTCCCTTGCACCTTGAACCACCACTTCTATTCCTTGTAAAAATCACGTAATCCTAACTCTCTTCACATACTTTGATTCTGTATTTTAAATCTCATCATCTATTTCCAATCCACTTCACAGTTTCAACTACCTTATCAACTGAGCCACATTGGTGTTGGCTACATCATCCATTTCAATTAAGATTTTCCTCAAAACAAGACTGGTACTTCTCTTGCACTTTTCGTTTGATACCATTAAAGTATATAATGGTTGAAATCCAGCCTTATTGGTAATGGATATGATAGAAACATTTTTACTTTTTAATTTTGGGAACATGGTTTCCCTTAAGGAAAGGGTTCAGATATAGTATGAAAGATAATTTTTGGCATGAGTTGCCGCGACCGTTTTTTGTTCTGGCACCGATGGAAGCAGTAACGGATGTCGTTTTTCGTCACGTCGTGAGTGAAGCAGCGAGACCTGACGTGTTTTTTACAGAGTTTACGAATACGGATAGCTACTGCCATCCAAAAGGAAAAGACAGCGTACGGGGGCGTCTAACCTTCACGGAAGATGAACAGCCGATTGTCGCCCATATTTGGGGAGACAATCCCAAAAAGTTCCGGGACATGAGTATTGGTCTAGCCGAAATGGGCTTTCGCGGCGTGGATATCAATATGGGTTGTCCTGTACAGAATGTTGCAGCCAAAGGTAAAGGGTGTGGATTGATTCGTCGTCCAGATGTTGCTGCGGAAATCATTCATGCCTCCAAAGCCGGAGGACTGCCCGTAAGTGTGAAGACCCGTCTCGGTTATACAGAGGTGGAGGAATGGCGGCATTGGCTGAAGCACCTCCTGGAACAGGATATAGCGAACCTTTCCATCCATCTCCGTACGAAAAAGGAAATGAGTAATTTCGATGCTCACTGGGAGCTCATTCCAGAGATCAAGCAGCTTCGTGATGAAGTTGCCCCTGATACGCTTCTGACGATCAACGGGGACATTCCTGACCGTCAGAAGGGACTTGAACTCGTGGAGAAATATGGTGTGGACGGGGTGATGATCGGCCGGGGGATCTTCCATAACCCGTTCGCTTTCGAAACAGAGAAGAAAGAGCATACCAGTGAAGAACTGCTCGATCTCTTGCGACTGCAGCTCGACCTTCATGATAAGTATTCTGAAGGACTGGAGCCCCGGATCTTCAAACCGCTTCGCCGCTTCTTTAAGATTTACGTCCGAGGATTTAGCGGAGCAAGTGCCTTGAGGAATGAGCTGATGAGTACAAATTCTACTGATGAAGTACGTGCGCTGCTTGATGAGTTTACAGAGAAAGATGGTGTGAACGAAGAGGAAAGTTTTTCGGTATCTTAGGTAAGGTCCTTTTACAGGAGAGGAAAGCCGTTCGGGCTTTTCTCTCTTTTTTATGAATAAAAAAAGATGACAAACTAAAAGCACTCTTCTTCAATACCTTTCTCAATACACTCTTGCTATAAGTATAATTCCACCCTCTATGGCTATCTAGATTATAAGAATTCATCTGTTTCGTTTAATTTCCAGAGTCCTTACCTACTTGTCGCGAAACACTTTAGAAAGAATAAGTATCTTCTCTATTTTCTTAAAATTATGAAACTAATAATCTTGAGCATACGTATAAGAGACAGTTAATTACAATTGGGTTGATAACGGGAAAGGAGACAGTTCTGTGATCAAGGTAGAAAACATCAGCAAGTACTACGGCACACTGCAAGCACTCAACAACATCAGTTTCACTATCAACGAAGGCACATGCTTTGGACTCGTTGGCCCGAATGGAGCCGGCAAGTCGACGCTTATGAAGATTTTATCCGGCATTTTACTTAATTTTGATGGGGACATCCATGTGAGAGATTGGAAGGTTTCGAAGGACCGCCTCAAGATCAAGCAGCAGATCGGCTATATTCCTCAGGAGATCTGCCTGGAGGATACGCTGACCGCTCGTGACAACCTGATCCTTTTTGGCAACTTGTATGGACTGAAAGGAAAAGAGCTGCAGCGTCGGATGGATGAGGTGCTTGATCAGATCGGCTTAAGCGAAAGGGTAAAGGATAAAGTCGTGACGTTCTCAGGTGGTATGAAGCGCCGGCTGAACATCGGCTGTGCGCTTTTGCATAAACCGGGCATCGTCATCATGGATGAGCCGACCGTCGGCATTGATCCGCAGTCGCGGAATTCGATTTTTTCGATTATTCATCAACTGAAGGCTGAGGGAAGCACGATCATCTACTCCAGTCACTATATGGAGGAGGTCGAGCAGCTGTGTGACAGCATTGGCCTCATTGATAAAGGGCAGCTCATGGAGTTCGGCCGGATGGAAGAGTTGTTAGAGAAGTATGCGAAGCCTTCGTTGTTTATTGCTGGAGAGAGCATTGAGCTTGGGATGCTGCAAACCTTTGGAGAGGCGGAAGCGAAAGGAAACGGTTATTTACTGAATAGTGACGAGCCGCTTCTCACTCTGGAAAAATTGGTGGCGCACTGTCGCGAGAATAGTTTGGAGCCACGCAGGCTGGAGCTTTATCATCCGCGTCTTGAAGATATTTTCTTCAATTTAACCGGCACGCAGTTAAGAGACGCTTAGGAAAAGGAGAAATCCATATGTGGGCAATTGCTCGTACTGAATTGAAAAAGACGGTCCAGGATAAAGGGCTGTGGTTCTGGACATTTGTTCTCCCGATTGTATTTATTGTGGCTTTTGTTGCAATTTTCTCCGGTGATGAGAGCACGAGCTATAAAGAAGTGGTGACGCAGATTATCCCGGGCTACACAATCATGTTCGCTTTTTTTATTATGATTTCCATGGTCATTGTTTTTGTAAAAGATCGAGAGCGCGGGATGGTCGCACGGATTGCCAGCACTCCCCTCTCGATCCATCAATACTTCTTTGGCAAGTGGCTGCCGTTCATGATCATCGTGCTTGTCCAAATCACGGTCCTGTTTGGGTTTGGTGTCGTGGTCTATGATCTGCCGCTTGGAGACCCCTTTGCTCTCATTCTTTTATCCCTGGCGCTTGCGTTTATTGTGACCGGATGGGGCATGGCGATGGCCGTTATTGTACGAACGGAAAATATGGGGATAGCGATGACGCAGATTCTCGCTTTAGGCGGGGCGCTCCTCGGTGGTCTCTGGATGCCGGTCGAGTTTATGCCTGATGTCGTTCAGAACATTAGTAAAGCCCTGCCGCAATACTGGGCGCTGCAGGGGTATAAGGAGATTATTCTCTCCGGAGGCGGGGTTGCTGATATTTGGCTGCACCTTTTGATCCTGATTATTGCAGGTGTGGCTGGCGGAGTGCTTGCTTTAGTCTCTTATCCTAGATTTTTACGGCAGTCACGAAGCTAGTAATTAAAATCGTGAAGCTCCAAGGCCTTCCTTTTTCTGGGGGACCTGAGGAGCTTTTTTGCTGATAAGATACATGAACCGAAATTTCTTCTATATAAACACAAAAAAGCACTGATCCTTATCAGTACTTAATCAAAAGGCTCTTCCTTTCGTTTTACGGTGGTATAAGAGCTCATTTCTCCCCAGCCACGTCCCTTCTTATCGACCAGACAGGCAATCAAAGAAACGAAGTACCACAGCCCGTTGGTGAGAATGACTGGTCCGAATCCGAGCACCGCGCGCAAGATGATTTGGAAGAAGTTCGGTTTCTTTCCGTTGTTAGATGTGACCGTCAAATTCATCAGCAGCATCCCCAGTGTCCTTCCGTTTGCGAACAGTGGAATGGCGAGTAAGAAAGTGAAGTGAGTGATGATGAAAGCTTTCCAGAATATCGGGTTCGGATCGAATCCTCGGCCGGTATCTTGCCATTGCGTATATAAGGCGGCAATAAAGCCGGCGATCATGAGTTCGAGTCCGGCGGCTATGAGCCGTTGTAACAGGTTCTTTTCGTTTATGATAATCCCTCCTCCCCTTTGCTGTATTCTATGGGAGCTTGACAGGAAAGGTTCTGGGAGTGGCTTGGTGCATCATCCCTCTTGATTTTTAAGATAGTCCAGAAGCTAGCTTCCATTCAAAAGCCCCCTTAGGAATTCCCTTTTTCGGGATACCTAAGGAGCTTTTTTTGTAGGCTTCGAACGTCCGGTAATAGGTATCTCCTCTAATGGTCTCCATAACCTCTACGTAAATAATCCTCGCCAATCTTTTTTGCAGTCATCAGTTCTTCCACCCTTATTTTCATAATTCCAACCCAATAGGCAAAACTAGAACCAACATTCCCACCAGACTGGAAATGAGGTGAATGGTTGATGCTTCTAAAGTACAAAAACTTCTTTTCAATTCTTGGTTCATGGATTTTCTTTGGAGGCCTAATTGGTTTAATCGTTGGCTCGGCAACCACTTTCCTTTTAGAAACAAACGATTATCTTGGAGATGAGGTTCGATTAGAAAGAGATTGGCTGATCTACTTCCTCCCCCTTGGAGGAGTTCTCATAGGATACCTTTATATGAACTACGGCAAGGTATTTTTGAATAACACCTTGAATGACACGGCTGAATTAAACAATCTCGTGATCGACTCCGTTCACGGTAAAAAAGAAGTGCCACTGCGAATGGGTCCGATTGTTTATCTCGGCACGTTTATAACCGTCCTACTTGGTGGGTCAACGGGACGAGAAGGTGCAGCTGTCCAAATGGGCGGAAGTGTAGCTGCAGCGATCAACAAATTCTTTAAGGTTAATAAACTCGACAGAAAAACGTTAACAATGAGCGGAATAAGCGCTGGTTTTGGCGCTGCCTTCGGGGCACCCATCACCGGGGCTGTATTTGGCATGGAAATGTCGGCATTAGGAAAACTGAGACTGGAAGCATTCGTTCCCTGTCTTACGGCAAGCTTCGTCGGCCACTATGTAACGACAGCCGCCTGGGGGCATGAACATGAAGAATTCATCATCCAAAACGTACCGGAAGTATCGATGATTACCTTTATGAAGGTGATTCTATTAGCTGTTATCTTCAGCCTGATCAGTGTTTGCTACTGTCAGCTGCGGCACGGCATACAGAATTTTTCTGAGAAACTTTTCAAGAAAAATCATATGAAAAGAGCCTTCGTTGGAGGGCTGATCGTTGTAGGATTAACCCTCATCGTGGGATCCCAGGATTATAACGGCCGGGGATTAGAGATGCTTGAACAATCTTTCCAGGAAGAAGTCCCTCCCTTTGCTTTTCTGGCCAAGCTAGTATTTACTGCGGTCACTCTGGGAAGCGGATTTGTGGGCGGCGAAGCGATCCCTCTATTTTTTATTGGGGCCACATTAGGCAATGCTTTACATGGCTTTATCGACTTGCCTCTATCTTTTCTCGCTGCGCTAGGATTAATTGCCGCCTTTTGTGCAGGTGCCAATACCCCTTTGGCCGCCTTCCTTTTAGCCATGGAGATGTTTGACGGAAAAGGGTTAGAGTTCTTTTTAGTGGCCTGTTTAGTCAGCTATCTCTTCTCAGGACACCACGGACTATGGCCTTCTCAAAAAATATATGGACTTAAGAGCAGGTTATATCGTATTCCCCCGGGAAAAACGATCGAGAATGTAGAGAAAAAGAAAAAACACACGAAACCAAATGGATAGCTCGGGAGGTGGATATTTATGGATTTCAACTTTATATGGAAAGCCATTGTCGTGGTCGTTGGGGGCGTCCTTATTTTGCGGTTAGCCGGCAGAAAGTCCATCTCCCAGCTTACAGTAGCGCAGACGGTCATGATGATCGCGGTTGGATCCTTGATTATTCAACCGGTTGGCGACAGGAACATCTGGATCACCATGGCGATTACCTTTCTCATGGTCCTTACGCTTCTTTCCATTGAGTATGTGGTATTAAGATCCAATACTCTGGAAACCTTCATCTACGGAAAATCACTGCTGGTCGTCGAAAACGGCCAGATTAATGAAGCCAATTTAAAAAAATTGCGGTTAACCGTTGATATGCTTGAAGTACGAATGAGACAGCAGAACATTAAGCATTTTTCTGATGTACAATGGGCGACCATAGAATCAAATGGGCAGCTAGGGTATATGTTGAAGCCAGATAAGGATTATGCGACGAAAGAGGATATTCAAATGCTGAAATCATTGATTGAAGCCCAGCAGGCTAAGCCCGGAAATGAAGCACCAGCAACTCTATCAGGTAACTCCGACAACCTGTTTACCGAGGTTAAAAACAGAAAGCATAACGAACGGCCTAAAGAGAATTTGGATTGATAATTACACTCTCGGCTTGGAAGTGAAAGAAGAAGGATGCATCCCCCTCTTAAGCCTCCATAACAATAGAGCTGCAGTCATGATTCCACTGCAGCTCTATGCTCTTCTATCATCTCTTCCTTAATCAAACCGACGTTTTTTGAATATATAGATGGTGACGATCACGCTGAGAACCGCCCATAGAGCTAACACTAGGAAATGCTCCCCAACTGACTGGCCATTCATCAACTGTTGAAGCAGCTGGCCGAGTTGTTTATCTGGCAAATAGCTTAACACCTTGATGAGCCATTCCGATTCAATCATCGTGCGGAAAACATCCCCCATACCAAAAATAAATAAAACCGGGATTCCCGCCACCGATGTCTCCATTACCGTTCGAGAGACTAGTCCAAGAATCGTTCCAATACTGATAAATATAACGAGACTAATGAGTATCGCTGCAGTGACGAGCAGAGTCTGATCAGGCATGGGGATGTTACCGATTAGTATGACGGCAACAACCATAATTATGCTTAAGACAGCTGAAAGCACACTCTTTCCAATGAAAATTTCTGAGGTGTTCAATGGGGAAAGGAGCAACCCTCTTAACGTGTTCTTCTCTTTTTCTTCCGCTATCACGCCTGCCTGGATAAATGAACCCACCATCACCATCGAAAGGGTAATGGGCATAAAGACAACTGCTGTCTCCATCCCCTCTCCCTGACTGAATATGAAAGCAAAGAACAGCGGTATTACAGCCGTAGACAGCATATAGGCATTTTTTAAAAGATCTCGATAATCCTTAATAACCACAGCTTGAATTCGTTTGATGGAAATCATTAGAACAGCTCCTTTCCTGTAACACGAGCGAAAATATCACCTAAGCTTGGCTCATTGGAATGCACGGATGCCAGCTGTTGATTGGCAATCACTTCACGAATGTGTTCCGCTCCTTCATGATCGTTGCCGACGAGCTGTTCTCTTCCATCTTTCAGTAAGAGAGTTATTGAAGAATTCGAATGGCTCACCCGCAATTCCCGCGGAGGGCCTTGCAATTGGATGTGTCCTTTATTTAAAAAGGCCACACGGTCGCAGATCCTTTCCGCTTCATACATATCATGCGTCGTTAAGAAGATCGTTGTGCCTTCTTCGTTTAAGGTACGTAAAATGCGATGAATCCGCTCCGTACTGACAGGGTCTAAGGCAGATGTCGGTTCATCAAGAAATAACAATTCCGGCTTATGCAGAATTGTCCGTGCCAGGATCACCCGCTGCCTCATCCCCTTCGACAGCTTGCTAACCACCTTGGATTCTTCACCTGTCAATCCCACTTCATGCAGCACCTCTTCAATGCGCTTATAAGGAACGCTGTACAGTTGACAATATAATTGTAAGTTCGCGTTTACCGTTAATCGTTCATATAATCCGGAATTATCCGTTAACACACCAACGCGTCTCATTAGCTTAGGGTCTTTCAAATCTTCTACAGCTCTCCCAAAAACTTGAATGCTTCCGGACTGATAACCCTCTTGAGCCGTAAGCAGCTTAATTGTCGTCGTTTTACCAGATCCGCTTGGTCCCAGGAAGCCAAACGTTTCTCCAGATTGAATGGAGAACGACAAATCATCCAATGCCCGCTTCCCATCAAATTCTTTATGAACATTCGAGACATTAATAATCTCGCTCATATCCAATTCCCCTTTCCTGCTTTCGCAAGTGAATGACTTCAGTTTAAGAGGAACTGATCACCGGCGCATTAAATCAAGCATGGAAGGAGTCAATCACCGGATGAATGGAGCTATGAAACTATGAATGGAAGACTAAAAAAGCACGAAAAGAGAATTTAAAGCAGCGAATAAACGACTTGTCCCGACAATTTCCCGGGAAATATTTACTTACATACGCAATACATTCTTTAAATCCTGCAGTTTTCCTTTTGATAATGGAATATTGCTTTTATGATGATCATCGAGAATTAAGCTGTAGCTGTTTCTCGTCCATGTCATCACCTCACGAACCTTCTGGAGGTTCACAATATAGGAACGGTGGCAGCGGAAGAACCCGAATGGTTCCAGCCGCTCCGATAACTGCTGCAAAGTAATCGTACACGGAAACGCCCCACCTTTTACGTGCAGCTGAACTGTACCATCGACACTTTCCACGTAATCAATCTCTGTAGGATCAAAAAGAATTACTTTTTCTTTTACCTTTGCAGGGATCCTCTCCAAATGGACATGGGAACTTGTCCCAGACTGCTTTGAGTCTGAGTCATTTGCAAACTCATCTTCATCCTCTTCCTCGCCCGGCTCCTGCACATCCATTTTCTTTAATCCATCTTCATTCAAGCGATACACTTCATTCGTTATATTTACCGCACTCTCCATATTGCTCGTTATAATCAAAGCCGATCCACCTTCTGCTTGATGCTCATTAATCAATCTTCTCAAAATCACCTTGCTCTCGAGATCAATGTTCTGATCTGGCTCTTCTAAAATGATCAGCTCTGGCTGATGCACGAGTGCCTTCACCAAGGATAGACGCTTCCTTTCCGAAAAATTGAGCGTTTTGATACGTTGCGGCTTCTTAGCTGATAAATTCACTTTATGTAATAACTCATGAATGTCCGCTTTCTTACCGTAAACCTGCTGGTAAAACTTCAAATACTCATAAGGGGTTAAACGTTCATATACCTCTTCCTCGTGGAACACCACCCCGATCCGATGACTATATCGCTTCCAACCGGAAGGAAGGAACTGATCAAAGTAAGAAATCCGCCCTGTTCCTGCTTCGTGCCCGGTCAAGATGTGAAACAACACCTTCCCCACAATATGGTCGCATTGAATCGCTGCTACTTCGCTTTGATTGAGGCTAAAGGTGAAAGGGTGAAACCAAACTTTATCCCCTTCGACCTTGCCTACCTCTTCTAGTTTTAAGATAGGTTTCTGAGACATGGAAGATCACTCCAAAGTTAAAATAAATGCGCATCTAAGCGCGCTTACACTAGTAATAAAAGCAGAAGAATCATGGCTTTATATCAAGAGAAGGGTTAAACCCCCTATGGAACGGAAGGCTTTAACCCTGCAATTTATTATACATTATTATTATAAACGATTGGTCTATGTTATATGTGGTTCGGTTAAAACCATCAGCTTCACGAAGGCTTTTTAAAAAACTGAATTAAACCTTATATCGTGACCCGATATGAGAACTTCGTTTTAGCTTTTTCCAATTCCTTATTAAAAGATAACGTCTGTTTTACAGAACATATTTAAAAATTAAGAAGTGTATTCTCAGGAAGTTATTTATAGTAAGAATCACCGTAACTTTAGTGGAACCAACTAAAATGAGAAGTTGTTTATCACATCTCATCACTGCTTCTTTCTCTTACCCTCGTAAAACACTTAAATTGAAATAACTCGTCTTATTTACTAAACCCTCCAAGGGAGATATGAACATTTACAATATTATACTTTTTTTGACCAAATTACTCAGCCAGGTTGGTATAATAGTAATTAGTACCTAACTTATTAAACATGAGGTGGTTAATTAGTGGAAAAACTTATATCCTGTGATTGCGAATATGATGAGAGAGTATGTTTTGCGCTTCAACAGAACCATGTCCCATTTATTAATCGTTTAACGCTTGAAAATCTTAGTAAAGAAAAACATAACGATATTAAAGTAGTTCTATCCTCTAACCCTTCATTTTTTGAAACCAGAACCATTTATTTGGACTCCATAAATCCAGAAGAGCCTATCGAACTTAATCCGGATATCCATTTATCAGCAGAGTACCTTAGTAATCTCGATGAAAGTATGAAAGGTTATTTCAGCATAAGAATAGAAATTGGCGACGTAGAAGCATATGAGAATAACTTGCCTGTTGATATTTTGTCATTCGATAGTTGGCCGGGTTCTAGTGTAATTCCTGAAATTATATCGAGCTTTGTAACACCAAATAGACCCTTTATTATGGAAATCATAAAGCAGGCAGCGGGAATTATGCAGAAGAATACTGGAATCTCTTCCATGGATGGTTACCAAAGCGGAGATCCTAATCGTGTCATTGCACAACTCTCAGCTATCTACTCCGCTATCTCGGAACATAAAATTACTTACGCAAACCCTCCTGCAAGCTTTGAAGCAGAGGGACAGAAAATACGATTTGCTGACATGATTAAGAAACACAAGCTAGGTACTTGCCTTGATTTAACACTATTATATGCGGCATGTGCAGAAGCCATAGGCATTCACCCTATCATTGTATTTTTCCAGGGCCATGCCTATCCAGCTTTCTGGCTAAAAGAATTCACCTCTCCGGAGAGTTATCAAGATGATAAAAGCATACTAACCAAAAGTATGGCGGGTGGTATAAATGAAGTTATTGCCGTGGAATCAACTTATCTCACCAATGAAACTTCAACTTTTAATAGCGCGGTTCATGCTGCAGAAAGCAGTTTAAATAAACCCTATTACTTCCATTTTTTCGTAGACGTTCACAGAAGTAGAATCGGACAAATTAAACCCATCTCTTTGAAATTCAGCCCTGATGCTAATATGCAAGTGGATATGCAGCCAGAAGAGCCTGTACGAATTAATAGCAATTTTGCTTTTGAAAAAGTTGAGGTCATCCCGGAAGATGAGCAACTCACTGCTCAGACAGATGATTCTCAAGATAAGATCACCTATTGGCAGAATAAATTAATTGATATGAGTTTACGTAATAACCTACTGAATTATCGTATTCAAACCCAAGGAATTCCTGTGGTTACCTCTGATATTGACAAGATTGAGGATATTCTGGCTATGGGCAAGAAAGTGTTCATAGAACCTTTGCCTAACGAGTGGCGAAATAATATTAGAGATTTTAAAGACCAAAAAGAATTATTGAACAGCAAAATCTTAACAGAGGATGTTAAAAATAATAGATTACGCTCGCTTCATTCTGAAATGAAATTAGAAAAAGAACTAGTTAAACTTTACAGAAAATCCAAAAACACACTTGAAGAAACAGGCGCCAACTCGTTATTTATAGCTTTAGGGTTCTTAAAGTGGCATGACCCTAAATCTCCATCCATGGAACGTTATTCTCCAATCCTGCTCCTCCCTGTAGACCTTGTGAGGCTTTCCGCAAAGAAGGGCTACTACATTAGGGCTCGTGATGAAGAAATACAGATAAACATATCTTTGATTGAGTACCTTAAGCAAACTTTCGGTATTGATGCATCCATGCTCTACAATATACCAAAAGACGACCATGGTGCAGATGTAAGAAAAGTACTGACTAATATGCGAAGAATTATTATGCAAATGAAGAATTGGGATGTGCATGAGAGTGCTAGCATCGGCGTTTTTTCCTTTTCCAAATTTGTTATGTGGAATGACCTTGTCAATCACTCAGAAGTATTGAAGGAAAATAAGATAGTTAAAAGTCTGATAGAAGGAAACTATACTCATAATAAAGATGAGTCCTTTACCGACTCTCTGACAAGGCAAGAAGATGAAGAAGCAAAGGTATATGCTCCATTAAGTTCGGATGGCAGCCAGAAAGAAGCTATTCTGGCAACAAGTAAGAACAAGAGTTTTGTTTTACACGGTCCACCAGGCTCAGGTAAATCACAAACCATCACTAATATGATTTCCCATGCGCTTGCCACAGGAAAGTCTGTCCTTTTCGTGGCGGAAAAAATGGCTGCTCTCAATGTCGTACACAACCGGCTGGCTTCTATTGGCCTGGGTGACTTTTGTCTGGAGGTACACTCCAATAAAGGACAGAAGAAAGATATTCTTAAACAGCTGGAAAGATCTTTTGAACTTCACAAGAAAGTCAAAGGAACTAACTGGGATGATAAATTTGAGGAAGTGAAAGCTTTAAAGAAAGAGTTAAACAAGTATGTAGAAGAACTTCACCACCGAACTTCACTTGGGCAGAGTATTTTTGAAATGATTGAGATCTACTCAACTATTTCAGCTCCTAAAGAATTAATTGAATTTGAAAAAGAAAAAGTTATGCAAATGGAAGAAGTTAAATTGCGACGCACTAAACAAATTATAGAAGAGTTAGAAGTGATCAGTAAGGCTTGCGGCGGAGTAAAAGAAAATCCTTGGCTGGGAATCAAACAAACGCATTATTCTTTAAGCCTACATGATACCCTTAAGAAAGAGTTGAATGGCATTCAAACTGAAACGGAAAAGCTTCTTTCATTAGATAGGAGTTTAGCTGACATTGGTTTGTCTCATAGCCTAAAAGACCATAGCTGGTACATGTTCATCTATAAGATTATTCCTTTCCTCCATGATATTCCTGATGCTGAATTAGAACTTATCGGTGAGGAACAGTTTGAGAGTGTTATATCAGAGATTACTATGGTCATTCGTGCAGGAGAAGTTCATGATGAAGCTCGAGGTAAGATAGAAGAACGCTTTGATAATTCGATTTTAAAGATAGATGCAGAAACTCTCCTGCAAAACTTTAGATTAGCTGAGAACAGCTGGTTCATTCAAGAAATGCTGGAAAAAATGAAAATAAAAAAAGAACTTAAGAAATACTTGAAAGCAAAAGACAAAATTGAAACGGATGAGATAGAAACAATTATCAAGACGATCCGGGATATACAGGAGAAAAAGGATATCCTAATCCAGCATAATGATATTATGAATCAACACTTCCCAAATTTGTGGGATGAAGGTGAAGGAAATGGAGATTGGAGAGGTATTGAAAAAGCCGTAAAATGGATGACCGATGTACGAGAGGCTATTAAAGAGTTGCAACCTTCTCAGGAATGGCTCTTTAACAATGCCAGAAACCTTCATGCTCATAAAGAAGATTTTTCAAGCAACAAGTTAAAAGAACAAATGGAAAATTACACAAAAGGATTTCAAGTTATTATGAATCACTGGGAAGCAATTGAAAAAGAATTACTCATTGAAGATATCCATGAGCCTGCTAAACCTGACTGGGCGAACTTTAGCAGAAATAAGGCTCTTCATCTCATGGAGTCGTTACCTCTGCTTAAAGATAACTGTCAGCTTGCTGCTGTTATTAAGAAAGCTGAAGAATTTGGACTAGGGAATGTAACGAAGCCTTATCTGTCTGGAAGACTGGAAAATGATGAGCTTGTATCTTCTTATCTCTATGCATTTTACCGTATTAGGATTGATGGAGAAATCTCTGCAAGTGAAGATTTATCCCAGTTTTCAAAGATAAGTTTTGAGAATAAAGTTAATAAATTTCATACATTTGATGAAGAGCTTAGTGAGCTCACCAAACTTGAGGTGTATGTTAAGTTAATGGCTCGCGTGCCGAATTTAATGAACAACTCTATTCAAACCTCTGAGCCGGGCATTCTTTCAAAGGCAATCAAAAGTAAGGGAAGAGGCATTGCCGTTCGTCAGTTATTTGACAGGGTTAAAAACCTTCTTCCCAAAATTAAACCTTGCATGTTAATGAGTCCATTATCGGTAGCTCAATATCTAGACCCAGCCTTCCCTAAATTTGATTTAGTTATCTTTGATGAAGCATCTCAACTTCCAACAAGTGAAGCGATTGGGGCCATGGGAAGAGGCAAGAATGTCATAGTCGTAGGCGACCCTAAACAATTACCTCCCACAGATTTTTTTGGTACAAAGCAGGAAGAGGAAAACTTTAATCTACAGGATATGGAAAGCATTCTTGATGATAGTCTTGCTGTACGGCTGCCCCAGAAGCATTTGAGGTGGCATTACCGAAGTGAACATGAAAGCTTAATATCCTTTTCAAATAGCCACTTCTATGACAATAAATTAGTTACCTTCCCTTCTATAGATGATATCCATTCTCGAGTGTCATTTGTAAATGTAGAAGGTACCTACGACCGAGGGAAGACACGACAGAATAAGGTTGAGGCTGAGGCAATCGTCAATGAAATCTTTCTAAGGCTTACAAACCCGGAGACACAAGGTGAAAGTATAGGTGTAGTCACATTCAGTCAGCCGCAGCAAACGTTGATTGAAGATTTGATTGATGAGCGACTTAGACAAGATCCTACCCTCGAGAAGTATTTTTCAGATGAAGTGGAAGAACCAGTATTTGTTAAAAATCTGGAGAACGTCCAAGGGGATGAGCGAGATATTATTCTCTTCACTGTGGGCTACGGACCTGATCAAGAAGGTCACGTATCCTTAAACTTTGGTCCGTTAAACCGGGATGGTGGATGGCGCCGCCTTAACGTTGCAATTTCTCGTGCAAAAAAAGAAATGGTTATTTATGCTTCAATGGAACCTGATAAAATCAATCTATCTAAGACTAATGCTGAAGGCGTTCATAGTCTGAGATCATTTATGGAATTCGCAAATAGAGGAAAAATTCCTACCCCCATCAGAAACCAAACGAAGATTAATAAACCAAACTCTAGCGTGATTATTCCAAAAATAAAAGAGGCTTTAGAACACCATGGTTACCAAGTAGAAACAAACATTGGCCGCAGTGACTATAAAGTAGATTTAGCAGTAGTGGACAAGAATAACAAAGAGAAATACCTTGTGGCCATACAAGTTGATGGGCATCGGTATGCAAGTTTCACAGCCACCCGGGACCGTATTAAATTGGGAGAAACGATGCTAAAGAAATTGGGATGGCATATAATCAAAGTATGGTCAGTCGAATGGTGGCATAACGAGGAAAAACAAATTGAGGAGTTACTAGCACAACTTCACGAAATAGAAAAACTGCCTCCAGAGACTAAGAAACCGAAAAAAACTTATCCCATGCAAGAAACTATACAGAATAAGATTAGTAACCTTGCCATACCCACAGTTCCTAAACAACAAGCAAGCTATTATGAGCCAACCGTTTTAGAGGGTGTAACAATATCCAATGATTATTTCTACACACTTGAAGGCAAGCCTATTATCCAAGAGCAGATCAAAACCATCATAAAAAATGAAGCACCTGTTAGTTACTCGAAGTTATCCAAAACAATTATAAAGGCGTGGGGGTTCACCAGGAGTGGGGCTATGCTGGAAAAAGTCATACAGGACAATTTAATTGGACTGATGGCTTACGAAACCACTGAGGAAAATGGGAAGTTCCTATGGAAGGATGTGGAACAACGCTCATCCTACAGTGACTTTCGTGTAAAAAATAGGCATCGAAGGAATTTAGAAGACATAAGTAGCATTGAATATTCCAATGGTGTGATTCAAATTATGAAGACCGCTCTTCGGCTGCCTAAGGCTGACTTAATCCGGGAGATATCCAAACAGCTTGGTTACAGCAGGACCAGTTCTAAAACAGAAGAGTATGTACAGAAAGCCCTTGATCTGAATATCCAAAAAGGATTGATTACAGAGGACAATGAGGGATATATAGAATATATAGGTGGGTAATCATATATAAGAGTCCTATTCACATCATATAGGACTCTTTTTCTTCTGCTGTTTTTTTGCGAAAAAACTTTATAGGTTGAGAAAAAATAAAATTAAAAAGCCACTGCTTCTAAATCTTCTAAGGTTTCGTTACCAAATGTATCCCATTTCAAAAGCTCAGGTGTATTCGCTAAGTCTGAACTAGTCCAACACCCTATTAAAAACAGCGCCGTATTCCATTAGGAAGCTGCGCTTTTTTATTTGTTCACTAAATAGTGTTACCTAAGTCTTTTAGGCAAAAGATCCATTCATTTAATTTGCTCAAAGTCTCCTAATTAGAAGGCAAGAATCATATACATACTTCATGAACTTTTCAATAGGAGGAATTTATGGACCGTTCAAACCACCATAAAGCGAATCCGTACTTAATGACACGTAGCCTAATACCAGAAAATCAGGAGACACCGATCCAATTTATCAAGACTGATATTGTGGATCATAAATTATTTTATAGGCGGAACCACTTTCCTTATCCAACTCTTTCTTATTCAAACTATTATCTTCCGATTAATGGGATGGTATCCACCCCCATCCTGCTCTCCATGCAGGATATTCTTCAATTTCCTTCAAAAACGATACCAGTTGTCCTTGAATGTTCCGGAGATAAACGGAACCTGTTCAAACCAAAAGTATTTGGAGAACAATGGGAAAAGGGTGCGATCAGCCAGGGCTATTGGAAGGGGGTCCCTTTACGGTCGCTGCTTGAACTTTCCGGGATAAGAGAAGGAGCAAAAGAAATTGTTGTAGAAGGATATGATTTTGGAGACAGAACTGATTTAAATAAGGTTTTCACTTACGCTAGAAGTTTGCCTATTGAGAAGGCGCTCCACCCTGATACCATTATTGCCTATGAGTACAATAACCAGCCTATTCCTTTTAAACATGGATACCCACTGAGGCTAATTGTTCCACAGTGGTATGCCATGGCTTCTGTTAAATGGATCAAGCAGATTAGGGTTATAAGTTCTCACTTCGAAGGACCCTTTCAATCCATTGATTATATGTATTATCCAAATAAAGAAAATAATAAAGATGCCTTCCCTGTTACTACAGTCAATGTAAACTCAACTATACAAAAGCCTTTAGATATGGAAATTTTAAATACGGGTAAGCATTTGATAAAAGGGATCGCCTGGTCAGGTAAAGGCTTTATTACAAATTTAGAAATAAGTGTAGATGGTGGGGGTACCTGGAAAAATGCGAAATTAGAGCCTGCTAGACGTGGTGGTTATGCCTGGCAATCCTGGTCTTATGAGTGGACGGTATCAAAGAAAGGCAACTATATGATTATGTCAAAAGCAACAGACTCATATGGCCGAATCCAACCAACTGTACCTTTTTGGAATAAGAAGGGGTATGGGTATAATGCTATTGATAAAATCAAGGTCAAGGTAGAATAGCAAGCGGGATTGATTAAAAAACAAAGTTTCAGGCACCTCTAGTTTTATCTAAACGGAGGTAGCCTGAAACTTTGTTTATTATTTATCTATCCTGTCATTATCAAGCACGACTTCAAACCTCTGCTTTACCACTATCTGTAATAGGGTTCATTCTTCATAATCTTAAACGCCCGGTGCTCCAATAGGTTAGTAAAGAAGAAAAGCGTCCCCTCAATGACACAGCCATTGAAAGGAAATGAATGTAAGACCTGGTCTGCTTCTATGCTTTTAAATATTTTTCCTTGGTACACGCTGGCCGATTTGGCATGTGATTTCGTAATGAATGGTCTGAAGCTGATCGGCGACTTCTTTAAGGGATATGTTCCCTTCTCCCGGTTCCCCGAAAAATGTGTAGACTGCATCTCTATTGGATTCTTCCACGGAACTTACATCAATCATTGTTTGGTCCATACATACTTTCCCTACAATCGGACATTTCTGTTCGTTGATGACGACATGGCCTTTATTGGATAGGGCACGGGGCAGTCCGTCTCCGTAGCCGATGGGGACGGTTGCCACTTCTATTGGCCGCTCTGGTTCGTAGGATCTTCCATAGCTGATTGGCTCGCCGGGATAGACCATTTTGATCATGATAGGTTTCGTTTTCAGGCTCATCACCTGTTGAAGCGAAATCCATTCTCTCATATGCTCACCGGGATAGAGGCCATACAAGCTGATGCCCACTCTCACCATATCCATGTGCATAGAAGGAAAGGTAATGGTGGCAGCACTATTGCAACAGTGGGTGATGGGAATTTTCCCATGTACATTTTCTACCTCTTCCACGACAGACAAAAAGTGGTGGAATTGCCGTTCTGTATAATCAGGGTCTTCATTATCGGCATCGGAAAAATGGGTGAAAATCCCTTCTACATGAACGTAAGGAGAGCCGTTTTTTTCTAAGAGCTGGAGGACATCCTCCCCCTTTTTTAGTCCGATTCGATGCATGCCGCTATCAACTTTGATATGGATGTTCACTGACTTCTCTTTCTCTTCTGCTGCACGGATTACTTCTTCCATAATTTCGTCTGTAAACACCGTCAGAGTAAGGTCATGGTTAACGGCTTCCTGAACTGCTTCTCTCGGGGTATAGCCAAAAATAAGGATCGGTACGTTTATGCCTGCTTTTCTTAACTCAATCGCTTCCTCAATAATAGCCACACCTAAACGGTTGGCTCCTGAATCAATCATTGATGTTGCACACGGGATAAGTCCATGGCCATAGGCATCTGCTTTGACCACCCCCATCAACTGACAGTCTTGACTAATATAATCTTTGAACGCTTTTACATTTTGTTTGAGAGCTTCCAGGGAAACTTCGGCCCATGTGGGGCGGTAGTTCGTCATGGTTATTCCTCCTGCCTATAAAGAAAGCTCCTCCAGCAGTTGTGGAGGAGCAGGTTAACTTATACGTGTGTGACTGTCTGAAGTGCTTCACGAACTGGTTTGTACTCATAACCAAGATCACGCGCTACGGCTTCATACGTCAAGTGACCATTCGCCGTGTTCACTCCTGCTTCAATTGCTTTATTCCCCTCAACTGCTTGGTTCACGCCTTTAGAAGCGATTTGCAGAGCGTAAGGAATGGTTACATTCGTCAGGGCGATGGTAGATGTGCGTGGCACCGCTCCCGGGATGTTAGCAACAGCATAATGAAGGACGCCGTGTTTTTCATAAATCGGGTCATCGTGCGTCGTAATATGATCGACCGTTTCAAAGTTGCCTCCCTGGTCTATGGCTACATCAACGATGACAGAGCCTTCTTTCATGTCTTTGACCATATCTTCCGTCACAATTTTCGGCGCTTTAGCTCCTGGAATCAACACAGCACCGATGACCAGATCTGCTTCTTTAACGGCTTCTGCAATGTTTAGTGGGTTGGACATTAACGTTTGGATATCTGACCCGAATTGGTCGTCCAGCTCGCGAAGACGATTCGGGTTCAGGTCGACGATGGTAACGTGAGCCCCCATCCCGATCGCCATTTTTGCTGCGTTGGTTCCAACGATTCCGCCACCAATAATGACGACTTTTCCACGTGAAACACCAGGAACGCCACTTAACAGGATACCTTTTCCACCGAAGGATTTTTCCAGGAATTGCGCTCCTACCTGGGTAGCCATACGGCCTGCTACTTCACTCATTGGAGTAAGAAGCGGCAATTTATGATCGACAGCCACCGTTTCATAAGCGATTGCTGTCACTTCATTCTCTACTAATGCTTTCGTCAATTCAGGCTCAGCGGCAAGGTGAAGGTACGTAAATAGAACCAGTCCTTTTCGGAAGTATCCGTATTCAGACGGTAGAGGTTCCTTCACTTTCATGACCATTTCAGAATTCGCCCAGATATCGGAAGCGGTTTCAACAATCTCAGCACCAGCATCACGATATTCTTCGTCTGTAAAATTACTGCCTGTACCTGCATGGGTTTCGACACGAACCTTGTGACCTGCGTGAATGAGGTTGACGACACCTGAAGGCGTAATAGCTACGCGGTTTTCATTATTTTTAATTTCTCTTGGAATTCCGATAATCATGGGGAGTCCACCTTTCAAATTGTATGTAAGAAAAGTATAGCTCTTCTGCTGAACATTTTATTTAGGAGAAACTGAAAAAATAAACAGGAGAATTTGTGTAAAATCACAAATCCTCCTGTTCGTTTTCATAAATCAATAGATCTAAATAAAGCATCGTTTTTTGATTCACATCTTTGAAGTCGATGTTTCCGATTTCCTTGATCCGTTTTAAGCGATAGTTCAGTGTGTTCGTATGAATATGCATGTGGGCAGCTGCCTGGTGGACATTACTGTTATGTTCAAGAAAGACTTTCAATGTCTCAAGCAACATGGAGTTTTGGCGTTCATCGTATGTTTTGATCCGGTTAAGCGCATCATTTTTATAGTTTTCTTTTTTTTGGAGGGCTGCCAGTTCATTAATGAATTGATAAACACCCAGGTCCTGGTAGTTGTCGGCATGATTTAGACCTGTGGGATACTGCTCCTTCAATTTAAGAACTTTCAATGCTTGCTTATAGCTGTCACTGATGAATGATGGCGATTCGTAAATCAACCCGAAAGCCCCTTTTAAATCTTCAAAGTGAATCCGCTCTTTCATTTTTTGTATGAATTCACGAATGAACGTCTGATTCATCTCATTCGCATCCTCTTTATTATCGGTTCGGACAAGCAGAATAAGCTGTCGATCATCGAATATCCGGTTCACCACCCGCGTTTGATGAAGAGTTTCCGTTAAATAATACGCGTGTCGTTCAACCGCTTGACTCATGTCTTCCGTGAATTCGAAGACCGCTACACAAAGCTGGCCATTCAAGTTCATCTTATACTTTTTGGCCATCCGTTTAATTTCAGACGGATTCGTTAAAGAGCCTGTCAGCAGCTGCCAGAAAAATTCTTTGCTGCTTTCGTCTGTCTTTTTCTTCTTAGCCTGCTGTCTAAGTAAATAGTGACTCACCCACTGGGCCGCTTCTTTCATTTCTTCCAAATGCTCGGAAGTAACGGCGGAGTCATTCGTTTGCGCCCATATGAAGCCCAGGATTTCGTTGTCTTTGCGAACAGATATAGCCAGGCGATCACCGAGGCCGATGTCGTCAATTTTATGAACAACGAGTGGCTCATCACTTTCGAAAAGCTTAGCCATAAACCCGTGTTTCCATAATCCGTTAATCACATGCTCAGGTACTTTCCGTCTCATGATGGTCGCGGTTCGTGCATGATCCACGTTCTCTTCGTGTTTGCTGTAGGAGACAATGCAATGATTAGCATCTTCAATGGTGACCGGACATCCTAAGACCTCCGCAATGCTATCGGCAAGTCCTTCGGGTGAATCGATGAAATCTTTATATGAATACGTCAAATACGGTGATGGTTTCATAGTGATACTCCTTATGGGGTGGATACCCTTATATTATCATGGTTTTTTACATACACAATCCATTCTTTCTATTGAAATCTTTGTCAAAATGAACGAATATAAGATAGTGGATTTGTAGATTCCACCAAATCTTTGAAAACGCATTCATGATAAAGTTAAGAGACTTCTTCCATATGAAAACGCTTCATTATAAATGGAAGGCTCAAGAGACATTACTGTACATAGGAGGATCCATTCATGAAACAAGTACTTAAAATTGCAAGCGCCTTCATAGGAATCATCGTCGGTGCCGGCTTTGCATCGGGCCAGGAAATTCTTCAATACTTTACGAGTTTCGGATACTTAGGAACGATTGGGACGATTATTTCAACCGCTTTGTTCGCCTACATGGGGATGATGCTAGTCAAACTCGGCACAAGGACACAGGCCACTTCGCATAAGGAAGCGATATACAAGGTAAGTGGACACAAATATTTAGGAGTGATTGTAGATTACGTCATCATTCTGACCTTGTTCGGTGTCGGAGTGGTCATGATCGCAGGAGCGGGATCCATTCCCAGTCAACAATTCGGTATGTCTCCGCTTGTAGGGGTTATTATTATGAGCGTTATCGTTATGGCAACCATCATGATGAACGTGGACAAAGTTGTCAATGTTATTGGCAGCATTACTCCATTTTTAATTTTGACCGTCATTATTATATCTGTTTACAGTCTGTTTACGATGGACCAGTCCTTCGGTGATTTAAATGCTACAGCTGTCGAACAGCCTTCAGCCTTATCGAATTGGTTTATATCCGCTATTAATTATGTTTCCTTTAACGTAGCCGTGGGGGCATCCATGTCCTTACTAATGGGAGGAAACGAGAAGAACGAGCGGACGTCTGCGATTGGCGGGTTACTTGGTGGCCTTGGGCTCGGAATCATGATTGTTCTCAGTCACCTGGCCATTTTCTCTAAAGTCGATACTGTAGCTTCCTATGATATGCCGCTTCTTGCTCTCGTCGATAACCTATCCCCCGTATTAGGGATGTTCTATTCCGTTGTATTGTTCGGGATGGTCTTCAATACAGCTGTCAGCATGTTCTTCTCTTTTGCTGCTCGTTATACAAAAGTCGGGACAAGCAATCACAAGAAATTTGTGCTTATTACTGGAGCCGTAGCTTTCGGTCTAAGCTTCGTAGGGTTCACGGAGCTTGTCGCGTTCTTTTATCCTTTGATTGGATACATGGGGCTGTTCCTGATCTTAGCTTTGATTACAGCGCCGTTCCGATTGAAGAAATCACAACAGAAAGAAGAACGATTATCTGCATAAACCAAAAGGCCACCTCTATATTGGTGGCCTTTTTTCATTGTTTCGGTGCTATTTTATAAGTTGTCTGCCTCTCTATGGATCACTTATGATAAGGCTCACCCTTCATAATCTTAAATGCCCTATAAACCTGCTCCACCAGCATCAACCGCATCAACTGATGTGGAAACGTCATCTTAGAGAATGACAGACTAAAATCACTCCGCTTCAGCACCTCTTCACTCAGTCCAAGCGATCCGCCAATCACAAATGCCACTTTACTCTTCCCGTAAGTAGCAAGGCTGTCCATATGACTGGCAAGCTTCTCAGAAGTCAGCTGTTTCGCTTCTATTTCAAGCGTCATCACATACGTCTCCTGGGAGATCTTAGACAGGATTCGCTCCCCTTCTTTCTGTTTCACTTCTTCCATCTGCGCTTCACTCAGGTTTTCTGGAGCTTTCTCATCAGGGACTTCAATAATGTCCACTTTGGCATACGGGCCAAGCCGCTTCACATATTCTTCAATTCCATGTTTTAAATATTTCTCTTTTAATTTTCCTACGGTTACAATACTAATTTTCAAGATTTCATCCTCCGTCCGTCACACGATTTGTATCTATTTTATCACGTTTTTCCTTTATCCATAATTAACCACCTCAGGTCATCCATAATATGGATGACCTGAGGTGGTAGTTTTTACCTTATCCTGTTTTTATTCGGTTACGAGTTGGAGTTCGACTGGGATGAATTCTTCGACTTGTTCATCTTTAGCGACTTTGCCTGCTGCATCGATCGCATTCTGGCCGATCAGTTCCGGCTGCTGGGCAACGGTTGCGTCCATTCTTCCTTCTGAAACAGCGGCGCGGGCGTCATCAGTAGCATCAAAGCCTACAACGGTTACATCTCCCAGCATGTTATTCGCTTCAAGAGCCTGCACCGCTCCCAGGGCCATTTCGTCATTGTGAGCGAAGACAGCATCGAGACTGTCTGTACTTTGCAGAATGTTTTCCATAACCGTTAGTCCTTCTGAACGGTCAAAGTTGGCGGATTGGTTAGCGACAATTTCAATGCCATCCATAGAATCTACTACGTTGTGGAAGCCTTCTCCTCTTTCACGTGTGGCAGAAGCACCTGGAATTCCTTCAAGCTCCACAACCTGTCCTTCTTCACTTAGCTGTTCGGCAATGAATTCTCCTGCCATTTCTCCACCTGCGACGTTATCAGAAGCAATGTGAGTCACGACCTCACCGCCGTCGGCTGTCCGGTCGACCGTAATTACAGGAACGCCTGAATCATTGGCCGATTCGATCGCAGAGACGACCGCTGAAGAATCAGCCGGGTTCACGAGCAATACGTCGATATCCTGTTGTAACAGGTCTTCAATATCACTGACTTGTGTGGCTGCATCGTTTTGAGCGTCCGCCGTAGTAATTTCATAACCGGCATCTTCTGCAGCAGCTTCAGCTCCGTCACGTAAAGAAACAAAGAACGGATTGTTTAGCGTGGAGATGGACAAACCAATTTTCGTGGTATCATCTCCACTACCAGAATCCCCGCTGTCTCCTTCTGAATCATCGGAAGAGCTTCCCGGCTGTTCTGTGGAACAAGCGACGACCAACAACAATAAAGCAAAAAGGCCAAATAATTTCATCCAGTTTTTCATTTTTTCTTCCTCCCTGTTTTTTTATATGTCATCTTGCTTAAGCCAAAACATCATGTCTATTTATTTAGACCTTCGATCAAGCAGCACAGCGAGCAGTATGACGCCGCCTTTGACAATCTGCTGATAAAAGGATGACACGTTCATTAAGTTCAATCCATTATCCAGAACGCCGATAATCAAAGCACCAATTAAGGTTCCGCTGATCAAGCCTCGTCCGCCGGCAAGACTGGTGCCTCCAAGTACAACAGCCGCAATGGCATCCAGCTCATACATGGATCCTGCCGTAGGCTGGGCAGAGTTTAAGCGGCTGGTCAAAATGATTCCGGCAAGGACGGACAGCATTCCTGTCAGGGAATACACCCAGATTTTTACGCGATCGGCTTTAATACCGGATAGAATCGAAGCTTCTTCATTCCCACCAACGGAATAGACTTGTCTGCCAAAAACGGTTTTGTGCAGGATTAAAAATAGAACGAAGAAAATGAGAATCATTAGTACACCTGGGAAAGGAATCCCAAACACATACCCTCTTCCAATCATTTCAAAAGTGAAGCTATCGGAAAGTCCTGTAATTGGACGTCCATCCGTATAAACCAAGGTTGCCCCGCGAAAGATCGTCATCGTAGCCAGTGTGGCAATAAAGGGAGCTACTTTTCCCTTCGTAATTACCAGACCATTGAAAGCTCCCATCGCAAATCCTGCCAAGAGACCAATAAACACGGCCAACAGCGGATCCATGCCGCTCGATAACATTCCGGCTGTAAGAGCACTCCCGAATGCCAGAATGGAACCAACCGATAAATCAATGCCTCCGGTCAGTATGACAAAGGTCATTCCGAACGCGATCAGCGCGTTAATGGATACCTGTCTAAGTAGATTCAATAAATTGTCTAACGTGAAAAAGCTATCACTTACAAAACCAAGGATGATCATAATGAGCAGAAGTCCGATTAATGGACCTAATTTAGCAAAGTTGTTGACTACCATGTTTTTCATCCTGACTCTCCCCCCGTCGCCGCTTGCATAATTTTTTCCTGGGTGGCTTCTCCACGATTAAATATTTTAGATACTGTTCCTTCATGGATGACCATAATCCTGTCACTAATGCCGAGGACCTCCGGCAATTCCGATGAAACCATGATGATGGCTACTCCCTGCTCCGTCAGTTCGTTCATAATGTGATAGATTTCCTTCTTCGCTCCTACATCCACGCCGCGGGTAGGTTCATCCAGTATGAGGACCTTGGGCTGGATGCCCAGCCATTTTGCGATGACCACTTTTTGCTGGTTGCCCCCGCTTAACGATTTCACTTCCTGTTCCCGACCCGTGGTCCGGACATGGAGCCGCTTCATTAAGTCATCAATCAGTTCGTTTTCTTTGGAAGAATTGATCCACCCTTTATTAGAAATCGCTTTCATATTTGACAACGCGATATTTTCACGAATGGACAAATTCAGTACGAGTCCCTCGTCTTTACGGTCTTCAGTGATAAATCCGATACCTGCCTTAATCGCATCACTCGGATGTTTGACGGTCAACAGCTTGCCGTTCAAGTAGATGCTCCCTTTGTTTTTCTTTACGGCACCGAAAATCGTTTCCATAATTTCGGTACGACCGGCACCCATCAGCCCGGCCACTCCAAGAATTTCTCCTGCGCGTACGTCAAAGCTGACATCCTCAAACCACTTGCTTCTGGCGAGATGTTCCACTTTAAAAATAACCTCACCATTCACTTCATCTCGGGATGGAAATCTCTGACCAAGCTCGCGGCCGACCATCATTTTTACAATGGATTCAAACGAAGTGCCGGATGCCTCTTCCGTTCCGATATATTCGCCATCTCGTAAGACGGTGATCCGGTCGCAAATTCTGAAGATCTCTTCCATTCGGTGAGAAATATAAACGATACTGACACCTTGTTTTCTAAGAGAATCAATCACTTCAAACAGGCTTTCGATCTCCCGGTCCGTTAAGGCCGCCGTGGGTTCATCCATAATAATCATCTTGGCATTCGTCGATATGGCCCGGGCTATTTCGATCATCTGCTGTTTACCCACCGATAAGTCTCCGGCATTTTCATTCGGATCGATCGACGTAACGCCCAGTCTTTTTAAATTCTCCAGCGTCTGTTTATGCATTTGTTTTTTCTGGAGAATCCCGGTGTTGCGCCAGGTGATTTCTTTTCCTAAGAACATATTTTGAGCGACCGTTAAATGAGGAATAATGTTCAACTCCTGGTGAATGACCACAATCCCTTGTTTTTCTGCTTCCTTAGGATTGGAAAAAGAGATCTCATCGCCGTTTACCTGAATGGTACCTCCGTCTCTTGCGTGAATGCCCGTCAGTATTTTAACAAGTGTGGATTTCCCAGCCCCGTTCTCACCCATAAGCGCGTGCACTTCGCCTGGATTCACGGAAAAGTTCACTTTTTTAAGAACCTTGTTGCTGGAAAAGGATTTATCAATATCGTTCATGACTACAAAGGGCTGCTCAGACATGTTATTCACCTCGCTTTATGAAAAAATGACTCCGGATTGTAATAGAACATTTGAAAAAGGTGTAGCCTCTCCCGTTCGAATAATCACTTTTGAATCTTTGGATTGCTTTTTCAAATTTTCATGGGGTGTGTAATACTTCGGAATCTCCGCTAAACAATCGGAGATGTGCTCATGCACCGTTGGATTATTGGCTTGAATTTCCTCCGCAAGCGTTACTCTTTCGATTTTCATATCGCCCGTAACGGCACGCAATACGGTTAATAGATCAGGGGTTCCAAGGTTCAGAGAAACATCGATACAGCGGGTTTCTTCAGGAATCGGGAGCCCGCAGTCCGCTATCATAATCGTATCGGTGTGACCAAGTCTTGCGAGAATAGAAGCGATTTCCCGGTTTAAGATGCCGTGCTTTTTCATAATGATGAACCCCCCTGATCTCTTAAAAACTGTTCCACCTGCTGTTGATCAGGCATGCCGCTCTGTGCCCCTTTTTTCATAATTGAAAGAGCGGCTGCGGCATTGGCGGTTTGCACGGCTTTCTCTATGGTAAGACCCTTGGCCAGCTGAGTAGCCAGAGCTCCACTGAATGTATCTCCTGCCCCTGTCGTATCTTCCACTGGAACCTCGTAGCCTGGCACCGTGGCTAATTCTCCATCTTTATAAATGGTGACGCCTTCTGATCCTCTTGTGGTAATCCACTTCTCCTCCGACCGATCTTCCTGTAACTCTTTTTTGAACAGCTCTGCTTCTGTTTCATTAGGCGTAAGGTAATCAAAGGCCTCAATAACAGATGCGGGCAGCGGCTGATAAGGTGCCGGATTCAGGATCATAGGAACGTCGAGGTCCTTCTTCAGATCGGATAGATAGGTGATCGTTTCGAGCGGAATTTCCAGCTGGGTAAGAATGATATCACTCTCTTTAATCAGTTCCAGATGGTCCTGAATATAAGAAGGCGTGACTTCCTTATTTGCGCCCGCTGCTACAATGATGCGGTTGTCCTGGTTCGAAAGGATAATCGTCGCAGTTCCCGTCGCTTCCTTCTCAGACCTGGCAATCGCTGAGGTATCAATTCCTTGGTTTTGCAGATGATGAACAAGGTCTTTACCGAATACATCGTTACCAACAGCTCCAAGCATCTGGACATCAGCGCCGAGTCTGGCAGCCGCCACCGCCTGGTTCGCGCCTTTTCCGCCGGGATAGGTTGCGAAATTGTCCCCGAGGACCGTTTCTCCCTGCTTTGGCATAATTGTCGTCTGAACGGTTAGGTCCATGTTAATGCTTCCGATTACCGTTACCTTAGGTTTCTTTGTCATGGATGGTCCTCCTTTCGTCTCGTCGAATCTCTCTCTATTAGTTCCACTGTGAATTCTTCTGAATGGATTTCATGATGCCGGTCTTCTATTTGCTGGATAAGTAATTCTGCTGCTCTGGCTCCTATTTTGTAAATCGGCTGAGCCATGGTCGTTAACGTCGGAGTGGTTGTTTCGCCAAGGGTAATTCCGTCAAAAGCAATCACAGAGAGCTGATCGGGAATTTTTATTCCCAGCGACTCTGCCGCTTTGATCGCGCCCACACCCATGAGATCATTCGCTACAAACAGCCCATCAATTTCCGGGTGTCTGGTGAGAAGTCTTTCTGTGGCCTTCTTTGCTTCTTCAAAGTGATACTCGCCAGGCTCAATGTAGGACTCCTTGAACCAGCTTTCTTCTTTAACGACATCCAGGTAACCCTCGAGGCGCTGAGTGGCATTGCTCGCCTGCTCCGGACCGGATATATGAGCAATTCTTTGGCAGCCTAAATCTTTTAAATATTGGACCGCCTGTCTGGAGCCTTCCCGGTTATTTACCGTAACCGAGGCCATCGATCTATGCAGGATTCGGTCAAGTGCAATGACCGGGACATCGATATTCTGGATGTACTCTTCCGTCATCGTGCTTGAAACCACAATAATTCCATCTAGCGACTTCTGTTTTAACGCCTCTAAATACGTGATTTCTTTATTCAGATCATCGTCCGTATTACATAGCACAAAGGTAAAGCCATGCTGGTTGGTCATATCTTCTACAGCGCGTGCTAATTCAGGGAAGTAAGGGTTCATAATGTCCGGCACAAATAGGGCAATCATCTTGGATCGTCCTTTAAATAAGATACGCGCCACATCATTCGGCCGGTAATTCAGTTGTTTGATGGCTTCAGCCACGCGCTCCTTCGTTTCACTGTGAACATATCCGTTCCCATTCAATACTCTGGAGACGGTAGCTGTAGACACTTCAGCCAGTTTGGCAACATCTTTAATCGTAGGCATATACATCGTCTGCTTTCTTTTTTAAATATGTGTAACCCGTTACATATTCATGAAAAAAATAAAGGCTTTATTAAATTTCGATTACATGTAACCCGTTACACACCATAATAAAGCGCTTACAATACAGTGTCAACCCGAAAGGCGTAGATCCAAATAATCCCACCTCAGGTCATCCATAATCTGGATGACCTGAGGTGGGATTATTTGGTGGTTCTCTTTATTCAGTTTGCTGATACTGCTCAAGAAGATGAATGCGCTCCATCATCGTCGGATGACCATAACGCAGGTATTTCACTAGAGCTGGAGGATTTACTTCACTAAGTCCGTTCACCGTCAGTTCCTGAAAGGCACCGACCGCAGCTTCAGGATTTTGCGTCATTTCAATCGCGTACACGTCCGCATCCATTTCCGCGTTTCTCGAGATCGCAAGCTCGACAGGTGTTGCTGCAAAGCTTAGTAATGAAAGAATGATGAAGAGCACCGGTAGTCCGGCGATATCCGAGACCGATTTTATATTGAGTTTATCTCCCCACCTACGTACTGAATATTTCATAAGGTGATAAGCCAGATAAAGTCCAATGAACGCGGCAGCCACCGCTCCGAACAGGTTCCAGTACAGGTGATGCATTACATAATGGCCAATCTCATGCGCCATAATGAACAGCACCTCTTTTTCCTGCAGGCGGTTAAGCGTCGTGTCCCAAAGAACGATTCTTAAATTGGACCCAATTCCGTTCACGTAAGCGTTCATACTGTTTGTTTCCTCGGACATATTCACTTCATAGACCCGCTCCGCCGGAATATTCGCTTCATCCGCGAGGTTCAGAATCTTTGCTTCTAAGTTTTTATCCTTTAGATCTGAGAACTCATTGTATAACGGATCAATTACCACCGGCTGAAGATACATCATGAACACTAAAAACGGCATCATTAGTATCGATGCGTACAGCCACCAGCGTTTTTCGAACTTTCTCATCAACATGTACAAAACCGTAATGAGCAGCGCCATAATGATATAACCCACCCAGAAGCTGATTAACTCATCTTTCATCCAGTCGGAAAACGTCTGCGTGGATATGCCATAGTTGAGTGAAAGCCTGCGGCTGATGTAATCAACAGGAAACGTAAGTATCCAGGTTAATGTAGAAAGAAGCAGAACATAAACCGGGATATGTACGATCGAGAAACGAGACACTCGCTCGCTGGACTGCTTAAAAACCGTGGATATTCCAAAAATCATTACACCTAAATAAATGATCCACTCGAGCGGCAGACTGACAAAGTAAAGAAAATTTTTGTAACGGGAAAAGTCCTGACTCTGCGCAAGCTCTTTGGCCGTCATAAAAGTGGCCGGGTCAGCTGCCGTACCTTGATAAGCTTCGGGCACACCAAACTCGGTCCATTGAAATAAGTAAAGACCTATAAGGACGCCATAAATCGCAAATAGTATGAGTGTCCAAGTGAGGAATCGTTTCTTCACTTCGTCACCTCCGGAAGTTTTCTGCCCCTTATTGTACGAGCTTTGAAATCATTTTAGAACAAAAGGCTCCCGGTCACAAGATTAGGGCAGAGGTTTAAGCTGCCGGATCACCCGGAGAGATCATCTTCTCTGGAAAAGGAAGAAAAAATATGCCCTTCTGAATTTAAAATGTATTCGCCATGCGTTTCATCGGTTAATTCTCAACAACCACATGCTCCGTATGTCCAGGCAGCCTGCGCAGTCCAGAAGTCAGAAATTCAGGCTGCACGATAATTTTGTTCAATTCCATAATCGGAATCCATTGATAAATGAGCCGCTCCCCTTCCAGTCCGTGGAAAGGCCCTTCCTGAAAATGAGACCGACCAGAACTTAAAGCGAAATAAAAGCCAAGCTCATGATAGTCATGTCCATCATAGTGAAAGAAATTCTCTGCAATCCACGATGTATGGGCCACGTGCACGTCGTACCCAAGCTCTTCTTTCATTTCCCTGACAACCGTGTCTCTTGCCTGTTCACCGAGCTCGACTCTTCCTCCAGGCAGCGCCCAGTATTCATCTCCCACTTGTTTATGTAGTAATACATGATCCTGCTCGATTAATATGCCCGCCGCCCGGTAGTTAAACCGATTCGCACCCGTCTGAAACTTCACATCCATCCCCATTCCTCCCCCACAATATCGTCTACCCTCTAATGTATCACATGCAGGAATAATCTGGCACCTCAGGTCATCCAGATTATGGATTTACCAGAATTTGGATGACCTGAGGATCCAAAAAATACCACGCACTACTATGTGAAATATTGAACAAAATTCTTGCTATTTCCTCTCAACCTTTATATAATAGATTCATAGTTGGTTATGTGAATTATTTCACATTCAACATTTAAGGAGGATTTCATCATGAAAATTGCTGTTATCGGAAGTACTCACGCAGGAACGGCTGCGGTTACAAATATGGCAAATCTTTACCCTGACGCTGACATTACGGTTTATGAGCGAAATGACAATGTATCCTTTCTATCTTGCGGACTGGCTCTATATGTAGGCGGAGTGGTTAAAGATCCTCAAGGACTGTTCTATTCCTCTCCGGAAGAGCTACAGAAACTCGGAGTTACGATGAAAATGCAGCACGATGTAGAAGGTATAGATACCACCAACCAAACCATTACGGCGACGAATTTAGTCACCGGGGAAACGGTTCACGATGCTTATGATAAATTAGTCATGACGACTGGTTCCTGGCCGATCACCCCTCCAATTGAAGGGATCAACCTGGACAATATATTATTAGCCAAAAACTTCACTCAGGCAAATACGATTATTGAACGCACCAAAGACGTAGAACGCGTCACCGTTGTAGGTGCCGGCTACATTGGAGTGGAACTCGTTGAAGCTTTCGAAAAAGCCGGCAAACAAGTAACCTTAATTGACGGCGCCGACCGGATTCTTAATAAATATTTAGATCCTGAATTTACCGATATCGTAGAGAAAGATTTCACAGACCGCGGCATTACGCTTGCCATGAACGAAACGGTTCAACGATTTGAAGGTACCGAAGGTTCCGTAACGAAAGTTTTCACTAATCAAGGCGAGTATGAAACTGATCTTGTAATTATGTGCGTAGGCTTCCGCCCGAATACCGACCTGCTTAAAGGAAAAGTGGATATGCTGCCAAACGGAGCGATCAAAGTGGATGAGTACATGCAGACGAGTGACCCAGCGATTTTCTCAGCCGGGGACTGCTGCGCGGTTAAATATAACCCGACAGGCGAACATGCTTACATTCCACTCGCTACAAACGCGGTGCGCATGGGGACCTTAGCAGCGAGAAACCTGATGCAGCCGACCGTGAAGCATGTCGGGACGCAGGGGACTTCCGGGTTGCACATTTATGACCTGAATATGGCATCTACCGGATTAACGGAAACATCCGCTCAACTGTTAAACACTCATGTGAAAAGCATCACAATAGAAGATACGCACCGCCCAGGCTTTATGCCAACCGCTGAAAACGTACAGTTAAAAGTTTCGTTTGATCCGGCCACTCACCGGATTCTAGGCGCACAGGTTATTTCGAAAGCGGACGTGACGCAGTCGATTAATACGATGAGTGTCTGCATCCAGAGCGGCATGACGATGGAGGAGCTCGGCTATGTAGATTTCTTCTTCCAACCGCACTTTAACCAGCCGTGGAACTTTATTAATAAAGCCGGCCTGCAAGCAGCTCTGTAACAAAATATGAAGAATACAAAAAATCCCCCGGTCAGTTTAGCAGCTTGACCGGGGGATTTTCCTATTTTATTCGCCTGTTTGCTTAGAAATATATTCTTTCACGACTTCATATACATAAGCCTGGTTTGCTTCCGCTGTATTCGGATCATACTCTCCACCGTTCACTTTGTTGTTGGAAAGGATACGAATACCTAAGTAAGGCACCTCATACTCCTTGGCGATCTGCGCGCCGGCAGCCCCTTCCATTTCCTCAACAGAAGTTCCGTACTTCTCATGGAACCACTGGATGCGGTCCACTTCATTGTTCCAGACGTCCGCCGATCCAATTGTACCTTCAACCACTTTTCCTTTCTCGTGAACATCTTTTACAGCTTGAGCAGCGGCAAGAAGTTCCTCGTCCCCTTCAAAGTAGCGAATGTTTTCTGCATCCGGATCTTCTCCTGCACTTCCTTCAGATGCCATTAGATCCATAGGAATCCATTCTTTCGGCGCAATTCCTTCCCCGTCTGCTCTGTTTCCTGTTTTCATCGATCCAATATTCGTAACTCGTTCACCTAATACGATGTCATAGACATGCAGGTTCGGATCATGTCCGCCGGATGTACCCTGGTTAATAATCGCGGCCGGATCATATTTTTCAATCGCGATGGCCGTAGCGGCTGCTGTGTTTTCCATCCCTTTTCCGGTCTTGGCTACAATCACAGGATAATCATTCACAGTCCCTTTATAAAAAACGAATGATCCTGATTTCTCTTCTTCCACATTGTCTAAGCGTTCCGCGAAATTTTCCGCTTCAATCGGCATTGGGCCTTGAACAATAATAGGCTGCTGCTTACTTTCTTCATCTTCGGCCGCGGCCTGATCGGACGACGAGCATGCAGCAAGTAACGATACGAATAGAATAGAAATAATAGCGAGTGGTGCGTATTTTTTCATCAAAATGAATCTCTCCTTAACGAATAGAATAGCTTTCTGAACCCTCATACGCCGTGCGCACTCTCTTACTCCGTCCATAGAAAAAGGCCTAGAAAAGCAGATGATTCTCTACCTTCTAGACCTACAAAGTCAAAGTACACCACGGCTCAAGAATGTTAAACCAAAGAATAAGAAACCAGCCGATCATGGGTGTACTTTAACTCGTAGTCCAGTTCTTTCATTGGGAACCGGGTAGAGACGCTCGGACCTTATTTCCGAGAATATACGAGTTGGGCTATGTAATTGGGTACTGTGATAATATAGCAGACTCATTCCACACATTCAACTAAAAAACGAACAAAAATAAAAATAATTCTACTATTGTTCGTTTTATACAGAAATTAGGACCCTGATCCGCCCTTACTTACTGAAAATAAAACTTTTTACTACTGTGTATTTCTGTACAATTAAAAAAACCCCTCTGGATTTCTCCAAAGGGTGAGGGGAGGTCATTTCATTCGCTTAGTGGATTTTTTATAGGATTTAGACTTTCTTACATGCTTACTGAGTTCATCCAACGGAATACCGTCCACAAAGCGGTCCTTATGAAACATTTCAGCGAAAATGTGATGCTGGGCGGCGGACAGATTCTTACTCGTACTTTGACCAGTCTCAAGTTCCGGCATGGAACTCACCTCCAAAGTGTTAACTTTCGAGTCCCTCTTTTGACTGATGAACTGCCTCCAGGTGATCTCATACTTCACCTTATGATGGAGAACCGCTCAATATGTACATTTTAAGAATTATAAGCATTGATTTACTCTGTCGATGACGCGGTCGATATCCTCACGGGAGACATCATAGTGGGTAACAAACCGCACCGTGTGAGGTCCAAACGCTACAGCAAGAACGTCTTCACTCTTCAGCTCCTCAAGAAACTCATGCGAAGTCTTTCCCCGTCCTTCCACATTGACTAAGATAATATTCGTATCCACGTTATTCTCAATTTCCAGCCCTTCTATATTTCCTAATCCTTCTGCTAACTGCTGAGCATGCTCGTGATCTTCCGCCAGCCGGTCGACCATTTCATTCAATGCCACAAGTCCCGGAGCCGCAATGATCCCTACTTGACGCAGGCCTCCGCCGAGACGTTTTCTCCACTTACGCGCTTTTTGGATAAAGTCCTCAGATCCTGCAATGATGGAACCCACGGGAGCTCCCAGCCCTTTCGATAAGCAAAACTGAATCGTATCCGTCTGTTCAGCGTACGTTTTCACAGGAATTCCCGAAGCTACCGATGCATTGAACAATCTTGCCCCGTCCAGGTGAACTGGAATACCAGATTCCTGGGCCAGTTGATGAATGTCTTGCATATTTTCTAAAGGAAGAATCGCTCCCCCGGCCTTGTTATGACTGTTTTCCAGACAGATCAGCCCTGTTTCAGGAAAATGAATATCATCCGGCCGGATTGCTGCTTTGACTTCATGAGGGTTCATCGCCCCTCTTGTACCTTGCAGTGTCCTCGGTTGAACACCGGCCAGTGCAGACATGGAAGCTCCTTCATATAAAAATAAATGAGCATTTGCTTCCATAAGAACTTCATCCCCAGGTTGGCAATGGGTCAACACAGAGATTTGATTCCCCTGTGTACCACTCGTAACAAAAAGAGCAGCTTCTTTCCCCGTAAGTTCAGCCGCTCGATTCTCAAGTTTTTTCACAGTGGGATCCTCTTCATATACATCATCCCCCACCTCAGCTTCGAAGGCCGCTTCACGCATGGCACGGGTAGGCTTCGTTACGGTATCACTCCTTAGATCAATCATGTCATCTCCTCCTTTTCTGTTATTGTACGAAACAATTCAGGGAGATGGAAATATATGAATTACTAAGACGATTGACCTGCTTCTTATGTTATAAATAAAGTAGCAGGAACAGGGAGGGGACTATTGAATGAGTTCATTTCAAGTATTATTATATCTTCATATTCTGGCGGGGTTTACGGCGCTTACTATGTTTTGGATTCCTTTAGTTACAAAAAAAGGGGGAATGATTCATAGACGTGTAGGCTGGATATATGTGTGGGCCATGGGGATCGTAGCAGCTACTGCTTTTTATATGGGGATTTATCGAATAGGATTTGATGCTTCACGAAACGCGGCAGAAAAATCTTTCGCCTTCTTTCTGCTATTTATAGCAGTTCTCAGTGCGTCAACCGCCTGGAATGGAATACGGGTGCTGAGGTTCAAGCGAAGGACCAAAAGAAGAAGTTTGTTAAGTCTGGACACAGGAATCTCATTCGCACTCATTTTCAGTTCCATTCTTACCATGGTGATTGGATGGGTCAATCAGTTTCCATTATTACAGTACTTCCCGGTAATTGGACTATTTTTAGGTTATGGACAGCTTAAATACTGGCTTACTCCTCCACAAACGAAAATGACTGGTATTTTGAACACTTTGGCAACTTAATCGGATGTTCCATCGCCACCATTACCGCCTTCACTGTGTTCGGGGCCCCGCGCTTGTTAAACATTTCATCGATCAGCATGTTCTTGTGGTTTTTACCTACGATCGTCCTGACTCCACTGATTTTTGGATTTACTCGTTACTACAGGAAGAAGTTTCGACTATCAACGCCTAAATAATACTTATCCACACTTTCGTAAATCGTTAGAGAAGTTGGAGTCCAAATACAACAACAGTATAAATTTACTCTTCATTTATTTTCACGATCTTTACGAAGGATTCATTATCCTTACACCCATTTCACAAAATAAGAGTCAAAAGTCATCCACATGTGGAAAAAAGTAACTAACGATTTTAGTTACCCACAATTGTCCACAGACTTATGCACAACTATTGTTAATTTTCTAATATTCACAGGTTTTCCCCGGATGTGAACAGGTTATCCACAAAACTATCCACATATGCACAATTTGGGAAGGGTATATGGTAGTAGAATTTACGTTCGCCACCATATATGCTATTTATCCAGAACACTATTCACAGGCTGTGGACAAAATTATGAGGTTTTTCGACAATAAAAGAGATATCCTCAACAGTTTATGTTTTTAAGGATACCTCTTTTTATACGTTCTATTCTTGTGAACCAAGGGTGACGGTAGTCGTATTTTTTTCACCATCACGGTAGTACGTGATCTCAAGTTCATCTCCGGCATCTTTTTCATTATATAAGTACTTCCGAAGATCAATAATATCCTTCACTTTGTTGCCATCAAGTGAAGTGATGACATCAAGTGGCTGCAATCCAGCTTTTGCTGCAGGGGACATTTGCTTAATGCTTCGTATATACAGGCCGCCTTCAACTTCCTCTGGTAAATTCAACGTACCTTCCCACTCCGAGCTTGGAACTTCATTGAGGCCATAAGCTTCGATACCGATATAAGGACGGTTCACTTGTCCGAATTGTTCAAGTTCCTCAATAATTGGTTTGGCTGTATCAATCGGAATAGCGAATCCTATCCCTTCCACAGCCGATTGAGCAATCTTCATAGAATTGATCCCAATTAATTGTCCTTCTATATTAATTAAGGCTCCTCCGCTGTTTCCTGGATTAATGGCCGCATCCGTTTGAATAACCTCTGCCTGCCAGTCTTCTAAGCCATCACCATTAAAATCCTGCGGAATCGCACGCTGCTTGCCGCTGATGATTCCCTGCGTAACCGATCCGGAAAAGCGCAGTCCTAATGGATTACCGATCGCAATTGCCGGTTCTCCAATTTTAAGATTTTCTGAACTTCCGAGTTCAATCGTATGCTCCACCTGATCGCCAGGCATTTTAAGTACTGCTAAATCTGTAAACACATCACTTCCGACAAGCTGAGCTTTAATTCTCGTTTCATCGGCAAGGACTACTTCAATTTCACTGGCCCCTTCAATTACGTGATTGTTGGTCACTACATGGGCCGTTCCATCTTCATTTTTATAGATGACACCTGACCCTACATTACTTTGCTGACTGGAACCATTCTGCTCCCAGAAATTCTGCTGAGACTGAAGATTAACCACGCCTACGACTGAAGGAGTTACTTTATCTACAACATCTGTAATTTGTGAAGTCACATCTAGTTTCACATTTTTCGTCGTATCTCCTGTGAGCCCCTGGTCACCCTCGACCAGTCCGCTATCATCTTCAGGAATGGTAATCTCATAAGGAAGTAATTCGGTTTGAACTAGAGCTGGAAGTGCTAACAAGATTAAAACTGCACCAAGGATCACTCCTACAATGGTAGGCATGACCCAACGCCTTCGACTGTTCTTCTGCTGGGCAGCTGGGGAGTGGTCATCATAGTAACCCACGCGGCTTCACCCATCCTTTCTTCGCTCGTTTATGATCTACTCACGTATTCTTTCCTGTTTTACCAAAAATAAAACGCTATTATACCTCATAAATAGGAGTCGCCTGTTTCGGATCCGTATCATGAAGCTCAAGGTGAGAGCCAATATGGAATCCCCGTTCCTCCAGAATATTTCTCACGGACATCCGTGCCAGGTCCTTCATATTATTGTCCAGACTCAAGTGGGCCAGATAGATGCGCTGCGTGCGGTCCGTCAGGATATCAGTTAAGGCGAGAGCGCAATCTTCATTAGAGACGTGACCGGAATCTCCTAATATACGTCGTTTTATATTCCACGGATATCGTCCCATGCGGAGCATACTTACGTCATGATTGGATTCAAAAATATAAGCGTCGGCATCTTCCACCGTTTTTTTGATTCTTTCAGATACATAGCCCAAATCCGTGACGAGGGCTACTTTTTTCCCGTCCTGATGAAAGGTAAAAAACATAGGATCCGCGGCATCGTGCGAGACTGCAAATGATTCTATATCAAGCTTGCCGAACGTTTTCGTTTCTTCCATATTAAAATGAAACTTCTGATCTAATGACAATTTTCCAATATGCCCTTCCATGGCGTGCCACGTTTTTTCATTCGCATAGACAGGAAGATTATAACGTCTTGCCATAATTCCTAACCCTTTAATATGGTCGCTATGCTCATGCGTAACTAAAATTCTGGACAAGTCATTCGGATCAATATTCACTTGCTGCAATAAACTTTCGATACGCTTCCCACTTAATCCTGCATCGACTAAAATCTTTTCTTCCCCAGATTCTATATAAAAAGCATTACCTGTACTGCCTGAAGCGAGTACACTCATACGTAAAGTCATTCATTAGACACTCCATTGTTTGTTTCTTCTGTTTCTTCTGTTTCCTCTGTTCCTTCAGCCTCTTCTGCCTCTTCATTCTTTTCATTATCCACCAGAGGGGATGACGTATTATTCACACTTAAATTAAAGGAGCTGTTAATCTTCTCGATGAATGCTGACTCCTTCTCATCTATAACCGCACCCGTCATCGCATAGACAAACAGGTTCTTCTCTCCGTTTACCGTCACTTTCCACGTTGGGGCAAATACTTGCGGGCCATTCTCCTCGCCTGGTACTAAATAAAAGCTGTTATAATACCCCACTGACATACTGGTAACCTCATCTCCCGAGGCTAAATGATCTTCCTCCATTAATTTCTGGATGATCTTACGCGGCTGGATCAGCTGCGTCTCTTTAGAGCCAGAGCTTGGAGCTTGTTCTTCTCCATCCGAGAAAGATAACAAAGTAGCAATATAATTTGTTATTTTCCCGTCCTCAACCTGAAGCATTAAGAAGCCTGCGCTATTATAAAAAATGGTATGATCATTTTTCTTCTGAAAAAACAGGATGACTCCTTCTTCTTTGTTCCAGTTCCAATATTCATACTGATTACCAAAAGGGACCACACTGTTCACCTGATCCACTACATTATCTTCCGTAACTTCAACAGGTTCGTTGAGCTCGCTTTTTAAAACACTGTTATTCTGTACCGCAACCGTTTGCTCGTCTCCCTCTCTTAATTCCTGGATCTGTGAAAGAATCCCCTCTGAAAATTCACTACCTGAAGAAATGGTCTGAGGAACAGACGGCACTTCGGTTGGAACGTTATCCCAGGAGACAGTAATGTTGTTACTTTCAAGCTCCGCTTCAAAGTTCTCGGAGTTTTCTGTAGCAATCGGACCAAGCTCCGAGGCCTGCTGCTTTTCCATAAACTGATTAAGGAGAAAGATATCCAGAACTAAAAAACTAAGGATAAATAATACTTTAATTTGTCCCCATTGCATTTACACCCTTCTCCTTCCTAGGATACTTCTTCATTTTGGCTTAATTCTTCCATTTCCAGAGGGACCCAGCTTCCCGATAGTTTAACAAACCATCCAGGAAAAAGGGAATAAGCAAGGTTAGGACGCTGCTCTTTTAACTGATACCCAATCTTAACGTCTTCCACTTCATCTAAATTATATTTATCCGTGTTCGTTAAGAATTCCCTCACGTCTTCTCCGGAAGCGAGCTCGTCCGTGGACGTGTTGTCATAAGGATAACGTTCAAAACTGACAAGCGGTCGAATATATTCCTGGATCTCGCCTTGTTCGTATTTCATGGACATGATTTCTACATTAGTTTCGCTTGATAGAATAGGCAGTCCATTGAAATGCATGCGGTATGTTGCCTTTTCCATGGTCGAAGAAATACTGTCCAAATAAAACGTGTTGGTCCAGCCCACGTGGTTATTCACATCATCGATGCTGCTTTTTAATAAATCATACTCAAGCAATGGACTTGGGTTAGCACGGTTAGGAATCATGTACTCATATTTAAGTCTGGTTTCATTATCCAGAACATCCAATCGTCGGTCTGTCGTAGCAAGACGTCGATGACCATCAATCGATGAAGATGAAACCACGGCATTAGGTGGAAAAAGATCGTTTTGAATCGGAACCAATGGAATCGGAGTGGTCTGCAGCACTTCCTCTGGATAAGTCACACGACCTTCAGGAAGATAAATCGTACTTTCAATCTCAGAGTTCCCCAGAAGGGAGATTGAACCATCCAAAGCAATCTGCTCGATTAAGTCATTCTTGTCCTCCAGCTCATTAAATAATTGGCTTCCATAGTCTTCATCAATGGTAGCCCTGAGCTTAGCAGGCGCTACGTCGTCCGTCGAATCTACGGCCAGAACCTGATAAAAAGAGGAAGAATTATCTTCATGCCCATGGATAAAAAACAACCTGTTAAATACTTGGGTCTCTGAAAGCTCTCCTGTACTTACAGTAAAGATATGTTGAAGCACTTTTAGAGGAAGCTTCTCGGAAAAAATAGCTTCCACCACATGACTATCCTCATCAAAACTGGGCTGTTCTGGAGTTTCGTCCACATTCGAAAGCTCCCATTGCTTCATTCTGTCGTACATTGCCGTTTTTTCTGCCGGATCTTCATAGGAATAGGAAGTCCCTAAATCGTGAAAAACGAACTGCTCCGGCTCCACTAGGCTGACTAAATCATTTTCTTCACCGTCTAATTGTGTGGTGTCAATTACTTCTTGTCCCTCTTCAACGACCTCACCGATTGGCTGATAGTTCCATAGAGCGACAGTTAATATTAGACTGAAAGCAATCAATATAACTAAAATCACGGACTTCATTGTTTCCATGTTCATGAATTTCCCCTCCGCTTCTGACTCATTAACGGAAGTGTAAAGTGTACCGAGGTCCCTTTACCCTCTTTACTTTCTGCCCATATTTTACCGTGATGGGCTTCAATCATTTCCCGGGCAATAGCGAGGCCAAGACCGGTTCCGCCCATTTCTCTTGCTCGCGATTTATCTACCCGGTAAAACCGGTCAAAGATTTTATCTACTGTATCTGCCGGCATACCGATCCCTTCATCAGTCACACTCACACGAAGCTGCTTCCTGGTAGAATACGCATCAAAATGAATCGTGCCGCCTTCGGGTGAATATTTTACAGCGTTGGATATGACATTATCCAACACCTGTGTCAATTTATCTTTGTCCATCCATACGTACATGTTTTTCTTAGGAAGGTTTCTATCAAACTCCATATTTTCATCTTTATTCATCTCAAATCGATCAATAATCTGATTAAAGAAGCCGACAAATTCGACACGCTCTCTCATTAAGGTCGTTTCTTTATGATCCATCTTCGTTAGTTGCAGCAAATCATTGACTAAGCGAATCATACGATCGGTTTCATTTTGTGTGACATCTAAGAATCTAGGAGCAATATCAGGGTCCTGCCAGGCTCCATCGTTTAAGGCCTCAATGTAGCTCCGCATAGTTGTGAGCGGTGTGCGCAGTTCATGGGAAACATTAGACACGAATTCCCTGCGTTCCTGCTCTACCTTCTCCTGCTCTGTAACGTCACTAATTACCGAAATAAACCCGTCCATTTCTTCATTCTCATCTTCTACAACTGAAAAATTAGCCTTGATCAGCAGGTGCTTATCTTCACTGCTGAGGTCAATAATCATCGATCCTGCTTCTTCGACTTCGGAAATATCCTCCATCTGGTCGCCAAGATCGAAAACATCGATTAAAGACTGCCCCTGGACTTCTTCAATCGTCTGGCCGATCAGCTTAGAGGCTGGCGCATTCATTAACACAATAGCTCCAAGACGGTCTGTAGCAATGACACCATCTGACATATTCGACAAAACAGAACTTAATTTCCGCCGTTCTCCTTCTGTTGTCGCCTGGGATAACTTAAGTTTATCGTTCAGGTCGTTAAACGTGAGACCGAGCTGGCCAATTTCATCATTACCTTTTACATCGACCTTTTGGGAGAAGTCGCCGGTAGCCATAATCTGAGCCTGCTCTTTCATTTCCGTTAAAGGCTTGGTAATGGTACGAGCCACCAGGATCCCAAGCAGGGCGGTGACCGTTATCGCAAGCAGGGTACCCTTGGCAAATATACTATTAATCGACTGCATTTGTTCATAGATGCCATTCATGCGGGCCTGATAGTGGAGAACCCCTACAATTTCCCCGGCTTCCGTTGTAATGGGTTTCTCTCCTACATACAAGTTTGTCCCATCCTGCCGTACGGTTCGCGGATCGGTCTCGCCGAGGATAAATACTTTAGTGATTCGGGCATCCGTCACTTTTTTTCCGATATTTGCGCTATCATCACTACCGCTGTCAAACGAGGCAATGATATTCGGACCTGTCTTTTCAATCACCTGTAATTTCTTGATATCTGAACCATTAAATTCATTGATCAGACCCTCTACTTCTGCCTGTAAAGAGGGGTCACCCTCGCCTCGTTCTGCCTCAAAGGCATTTTGGAGACTATAGGTGAGTGAATTTAAGCGTCCTTCAATCGAATTAGTAAAGTTTTCCGTCAGATTATTTTCCAGCTTATCAACAAAATAGGCACCAATCACTTGGATGCCTAATAGAAGAAGCAGAATATAAACGAGAATCAGCTTCAGTCTGACGGACTGAAAAAAACCTACTTTCTTCATCAAAACACTACTCCTGCTCTGGATTTCTTAAATAATAACCAACTCCGCGTCTGGTAACGATCCAGACGGGATTACTTGGATTTTCTTCGATCTTCTCACGCAGTCGACGCACAGTAACGTCTACGGTTCTTACATCTCCATAATAGTCGTAGCCCCAGACGGTCTCCAGCAAATGCTCACGCGTCATGACCTGTCCGATATGACGGGCTAAGTAATGTAATAATTCAAATTCACGGTGGGTCAATTCAATGTAAGAGCCATCCCGCGTCACTGTATAAGCATCTGGATGAATCGATAATCTTCCTATTGTTATGTCTTTAGGCTGCTGGGAGCTGTCTTCCGGCTCCTGCTGCTGACGCCGCAAATTAGCTTTTACTCTGGCAATCAGTTCGCGATTACTGAATGGTTTGGTCACGTAATCGTCTGCACCCATTTCAAGTCCCAGGACTTTATCTATTTCAGCATCTTTGGCTGTCAGCATAATGATTGGCATATTATGATTCTTGCGCACTTCCCGGCAGACTTCGTTTCCGTCCTTATTCGGAAGCATAATATCTAATAAGATTAAATCCGGGTCTTCTTCGTCTGCTTTATGAATGGCTTCATCGCCATCATAAGCACACACGACCTCATATCCTTCTTTTTCTAAATTAAATTTCAATATATCTGCAATTGGCTTTTCATCGTCTACAACTAAGATCTTCAGTGCCATACACTGTCACATCCCTTTCCTCGACTTCTATACCATCTATTATTTTAACTTATTTATGGAAAAATGTCTTTTTCTAATAAAAAGTTATGAAAAATGTGTTCAGAAAAAATAATTTATTTCTACAGAAAAACCACTATGACCAGGATCCATAGCGGTTTCTAACTAAAATACTCTCTTAAAAATTCTTATTGGTTTTTCATAACACAATAGGGCCGGTTACTGTAAGACTCAGTTTTCAGATATCTTGGGTCCGCCGCTAATAAAGAGAGGGGCTGGCTACGGAAACAACCCTCATCTCCATTTTAGTAAAGGACCCAATTATCTCGAGACTGAGTCTTACACAAACGGGAGCTTTTCTTTAGCAACATCGCGCAAAATGTAACAGTGATATTAGAAAAATGAAGCTGGATCCTCGAGTTTTCCATCTTTGTGAATTTCAAAATGCAAATGAACGCCCGTGGAATTTCCCGTGGTTCCCATAACACCTAGTTTGTTTCCTTTTCGGACGGTTTCTCCTACCTCCACATCAATCGAAGCAAGATGAGCATAAATCGTTTCATATCCGTTATTATGATCAACCACGACTTTATTGCCAAACCCACTCTGATACTCAGCCGTAACGACTTCTCCGTTATCGGCAGCCTTAATTGTACGGTCATCCACCCCTGCAATATCAATCCCTTTATGATACCTTCCCCATCTTTCACCCACATGGCTCGTAATCATTCCTTCAACTGCGGGCCACGCGAAAGTACCTGTACCGCGAGAAGGGATGATTTTCGTTCCTTTAAGAATAACTTCTTCGACAGGTTCTTCCACCACTTCTTCTTTTAAAGTTTCTCTCGTTTCCACGCTTCCATTCTTTTTGGTAATCAGGGTATGGATTTCTTTTCTTCCATCGCTGCCTTCTTTTTTCGTTTCTGTCTCACCTTTTAATAGATCGTTGGTTTCTACAATCTTTCGGGAGGACTCTATGGGTTTTTCCTGAACGTCTTTTTCTTTAACAACTACCTCGGTCAGGGGTTCAGATACTTTCCCCTCAACTGGTTTATTTCCTCCCAGGCTTTCACCGTTATCTTCCACTACAGTTCCATTTTTCACCTTTTGCACGGCTTGCGAGACCGAAGAAATGCGAGAAGGGTGAACGTGCAAGCTCTCTCCTTTAATTTCATGACTGAGCTCCACCGATAAAATGCCAGATTCACCTTCTTCCTTCTCTATTGGTTTACCTTTCGAATCTTTGAACTCTAATTGAGTAAGAGTTTCCTCTTCCACATATTTTTCTTTCAGCCGCTGTTTAACTTCCTCTATTTCCTCCTTGCCAGAAAGGTAAGCGACCTTTTGATCATCTATGTTTACTTGAACGGATTCAGCTGAAACGGAAATTGATTCCTCTAATTGTTCCAGCACTTTCGCTTTATTGCTATCAGACGAAAGATTTTTCTCACGCTTAAAGGTAATATCTTCGTTCAGTTTAAGATCTTCTTCGCTATATGTGATTTCCGCTCTATGAACACGATCTTCGATAAAGGACTGAATGTCTTCCTTTTTCTCTACGGTTCCGATGGATTCATCATCGACATATACTTGATAAACCGTATTTATATTCTTCTCTGCATAAGCTGTTCCTACAGTTAAGCTTAATACCAGCACTCCTGTAAAAGCGGCCTTTGTCATAACCGCTTTTCTATCTTTCTTCATTTCCTTTCCCCCTGTGAATCTATTTATCTCTTTTATTATCATTATTATTAATATTTTCACTTAATAAACCTATCATATGAAAATTATTAATAAAATAGGGGAGGGGAAATGTAATATTCTTATCATATACTTACCAAAACCAGGCACAAATGCTAATATTTCCGCCTTCTGTATGCCCAAAAACATTATAAAATATACTAAAATTCCATTCTTTTCATTTAATTATATGAAAATATTAGTAACAGAAGAAAGAATTGAATAATTTCACTATACAAAAAAAGCCTGCGAGTTTATCGCAGACTTTTAAAGAGAGTGGCTCGGGACGGAATCGAACCGCCGACACACGGATTTTCAGTCCGTTGCTCTACCGACTGAGCTACCGAGCCGTACTATAAAGTTTTCTTTTTGTCACTCCACATAAGTGGGTTTCGACGTTTCCACCAGCCGTCAAGCCAGAGTGTTACTTATACCTTCGCAATGGGACGGATTTCGTCAAGTCCATGAAGTAAAAAAGCATTTATTTGTCAAAAACTATTCACGTTTATTCGTTAAATTTCTAACTTTCAACGTGTTATAATAGCAATGGCGGTCCGGACGGGACTCGAACCCGCGACCTCCTGCGTGACAGGCAGGCATTCTAACCAACTGAACTACCGGACCATGATGGCTTTCTTACTGCGACGTTTAACATCATATCATATGCATATATCAGGCGCAATACTATTTTTTCTTACCAGACGTATTTTGCTTTTCATATCACCTATGGGAACACACATATAATTTTATAAAACTACTTTATAGGAAGGAGGGATCCCTTGAAGAAAATTATACGCTCTATTTCTTTTGTACTTATAATTTTAATAATTGGACTGCTCGGCTACTTAAAAATGAACCCGCCCCTGACGCAGGGTTCAATTGGAACGACTAGCGACAAGTTATCGGTTATTGTCGCCCTCGGAAACAAAAATTTATTAGGGAACATCCATATTACCGATGTTTCGATCAATGCAAATGAAGCTCCCACAAAAGTACGCATGCAGGTCAGTAACTCTACTAAAGGTTTTATTATTACAGATACTTATCAGCCTTATGAAGAAGAATACGGAATGAAAGACTATGAGACGATTACACTCGAACCCAAAAGTGCTCCGATACCATTCTCCAAGCAGGCAAAAGCGGGTTCTGAACACCCTGACAGAATCTATGGTTTAAGCATCACAGAAGATACCCCGATTGAACGTATTAATGTGACGTATCGCTACCTGGGAATTTCATTTGTAAAAACCATCAATGTGTAAAAAAAGACCAGCGCTGCCGCTGATCTTTTTTTATTTATCAGTAGAATGATAGGTGTTCAGCTTGTCTAAAAGTTCATAGGGGTCAGAGGAATCTACAACGATGCTCCGATTGCTTTCAGGAACAAACCCTGCCTCAATGGCATGCTCAATTAATCGTTTTACAGGGGTATAGTACTCTTCAATATTGAATAAAGCCACTGGCTTTTTGTGCAGTCCTATTTGAGCCCAGCTCACGGTCTCAAATAATTCCTCAAACGTTCCAAACCCGCCGGGGAGTGCGATATACCCGTCAGCAAGTTCACTCATCTTTGCTTTTCGTTCATGCATCGTGTTCACTTCAATAAAGTCGCTTAGTTCCGTATGGACGATTTCACGGTCAAATAACTCCGTAGGCATGACTCCCGTGACTTTTCCTCCCAGCTGAAGTATGCTGTCGGCAAGTACACCCATTAAACCACTTTTAGCTCCACCGTATACCAGCTCAATATTTTTTTCAGCAAATGCTTTTCCGAGTTTTTTGGCTTCTTCCGTATAGGCTGGGTTGTGTCCGGCACTTGAGCCCGCAAATACACAGATTTGTTTCACGTGAAACACTCTCCTTCTCCTCATATCATAAGCAAAACACGCCTGACTTAGACAAGCCAGGCGTTGAAACATCATTTATTCGCTGTAAACACTCCGTACAACATTGGTTTGGTTACGATCCGGTCCCACAGAAAATACTGAAAGAGGGATTCCCGTAAGCTGTGAAACTCGTTCAATGTAATTGCGTGCATTAACTGGAAGATCACTCAATGTTTTCGCACCGGTGATATCTTCTGTCCAGCCCGGCATTTCTTCATACACCGGTTCACATTCAGCGAGTACTTTCAAGCTGGCCGGGAATTCTTCCATAATTTCTCCTTTGTACTTATAAGCGGTACAAATTTTCAACGTCTCAATACCCGTTAATACGTCGACTGAGTTAAGGGAAAGGTCTGTAATACCACTCACACGGCGGGCATGGCGAACCACTACGCTGTCAAACCAGCCGACACGGCGTGGTCTGCCCGTCGTAGTGCCGTATTCTTTCCCGACTTCACGAATTTGATCACCCGTTTCATTATCCAGTTCAGTTGGAAAAGGACCGTCTCCTACACGCGTCGTATAGGCTTTAGACACCCCGACTACATGCTTGATTTTAGACGGGCCGACACCGGAACCAATCGTGACCCCGCCGGCAATTGGGTTGGAAGAGGTAACGAAAGGATAGGTTCCTTGATCGATATCAAGCATAACTCCCTGAGCCCCTTCAAATAGAATGCGGCGGCCTTCATCCAGGCTGTCATTCAACACAACGGAGGTATCGCACACATACTTTTCAATCTGCTGTCCATAATCGTAGTATTCCTCGAGGATTTCCTCGACCGTAAATGGTTTCGTTTCATAAACTTTTTCAAACAAACGGTTCTTTTCTTCCAGATTCTGCTCAAGCTTTTCTTTAAAGCTTTCTTTATCCATCAGATCAGCTATACGTATGCCCATACGTGCAGCTTTGTCCATATAGGCAGGCCCAATCCCTTTTTTCGTGGTGCCGATTTTATTCGCACCTTTTTGCTCTTCCTGCAGGGTATCGAGTTTCAAGTGGTAAGGAAGAATTACGTGCGCGCGATTGCTGATTCGAAGATTTTCTGTAGATACTCCTTTGTCGTGTAAGTATTTCAGTTCCTCTAGCAGCGCTTTAGGATCAATGACCATTCCATTGCCCAGCACACAAGTTTTATCATTAAAAAAGATTCCAGAAGGTATTAAATGCAATTTATAAGTAACGCCATCAAATTTGATCGTATGCCCGGCATTGTTTCCACCTTGATAACGTGCAACAACCTCGGCATTTTGTGATAGAAAATCGGTTATCTTGCCTTTTCCTTCGTCTCCCCATTGGGTTCCGACTACAACTACTGACGACATAAGGCACCTCCGCCAAAAATTTGTTTTATATTATTTCCACCGTCAGTTTACCAATGATATCCTTGCAAGTCAACGCAATTCCCGAACAATAAACCAAATAATCCATTTAATAGTTCGGTTATCACAAACCACATTTCATTATAAATGCTTACATTTACTTATAAAGATTGAAATATTACCATTCTTGACTTATGATGACTTATATAATGAAAGCAGGGAGGGAATCGATGTATCAGGAAGAACGATTGATGGAAATCGTGGATTACATAAACGAAAATCGGCGGATTTCCGTGGATCAAATTTGTGAGTTATTTGATGTATCCAGAGATACCGCCAGAAGAGACCTAGTTAAATTAGAAAATAAAAAAGCGATTGTCCGAACCAGAGGTGGAGCGATTTCACCTGGAACCAACCCTGAAATTAAAAACTATCAGCACCGTCTTCATAGCGTATCTAGTGAAAAAAGAGAAATTGGAAAACGTGCCGCTTCTCTCCTGGAACCAGGTAATACCGTCATTCTTGATACTTCCACCACTGTGCAGGCATGTGCAGGAGAACTGGAAGACATGGAAATGACCGTCATCACGAATTCTATTCACCAGGCTGAGATTCTATCAGGTAAAGATCATCTCAGGATTCATCTTCTTGGCGGGCAGCTTCATAAAGATCATGGTTTCCTGTATGGAACATCTACCATCGACAAACTGAATCAGTATCACGTTGATAAGGCATTTATAGGTGTAGTAGGTATATCAGAGCGCGGCTTGACCATTGGACATGAAGAGGATGGAATGGTAAAGCGCAAGATGATGGTACAAGCCAGGAAGGTAATTGTGCTAGCCGACCACACTAAGATCGGAGTCACGGAATTCTTTCAGTTCGCTACATTAGAAGATATTGACGTTATGATTACGGATCGCATACCTGAAGAGAATTTTCGCGAACTGCTGGAAATCAATCAAGTAGAATTGCTTGTAACCGAGGAGGAGAAAGACATATGGAGTTAATTGCTATTGATTTAGACGGCACCCTTTTAAACAGCCGCCACACGATTAGTGAAGAGAATATAAAAGCTATTAAACATGCGCAGCAGCAAGGAGTAGAAGTGGTGGTCGCTACTGGACGGGCTGAGTTTGATGTCCGGGAAGTGTTTGCTCATACAGGCCTCGCCACCTGGGTAATTGGGGCAAACGGAGCTACCATACACCGCCCGAACGGCACACTTTTCGATTCCGTACCAATTAAGGAAAAAGACGCGGACACCATATTAAACTGGCTGGAGCAAGAGCAATTTTATTATGAGGTATTCAGTGATTCTTCCATCTTAACCCCTCACAATGGACGCCGCCTCTTACAAATAGAAATGGATCGTATCAAGAGTGCTAATCCAGAGGCTGACTTAGAAGAGCTTGAAAAAGCTTTGGAAAAGCAATTCAGCCAAACCGGGTTTTATCATGTTGATTCATATAAGGATATTACAGAGTCGGGATCACCCGTTTACAATATCCTGGCCTTCTCATTTGAACAGGAAAAGCTGGACAAAGGCTGGCACACATTTGAATCGAACTCTGACCTTACCCTTGTCAGTTCAGCCAACCATAACTTTGAGTTTGAGCATAAAGATGCGTCCAAAGGACTCGCCCTGCAAAAGCTGGCTGACCATTTAAGTATTCCAATCAGCGAGACCGCTGCTATAGGAGACAGTCCCAACGACCTTTCCATGCTTCATACGGCCGGCCATAGTGCGGCCATGGAAAATGCGAAAGACGTAGTAAAAGAAGCTAGTGATTTTATAACCGCTCACAACGACACCCACGGCGTAGCCCAAGCCATCTATCATTGGCTAAAGTAATTCATTCCAATATATGGATGACCTGAGGTGGAAATATCACCCATACAAAAACCCCGCCAGAGCTGGTGATCAGCTTCTGGCGGGGTTTTTTATTATAACAATTAGGCCGGAGGAATGTCTGCTTCGCTGTAGCGGTGATCCAAATCTACGAACTTATTATACTCCTTCACAAAGGCAAGTTCGACGTTACCGACAGGGCCATTCCTTTGTTTGGATATAATAATCTCGATAATGTTCTGGTTCTCAGATTCCTGGTCGTAATAGTCATCACGATATAAGAAGCCAACGATATCGGCATCCTGCTCGATCGACCCTGATTCACGCAGGTCAGACATCATTGGACGCTTGTCCTGACGGGATTCCACACCACGTGACAGCTGTGATAAGGCAATGAGAGGAACGTTAAGCTCACGCGCGAGCCCCTTCAAGGAACGTGAAATCTCAGAAACCTCCTGCTGTCGGTTTTCCTTGGAATTAGCGCTTCCCTGAATTAATTGAAGATAATCGATAAGGATCATACCAAGACCGTGTTCTTGCTTTAACCGTCGGCATTTGGAGCGAATTTCACTAACACGGATACCAGGGGTATCATCAATATAAATTCCGGCATTCGATAAACTACCCATTGCCATGGTCAGCTTATTCCAGTCTTCTGCTTCCATGTGGCCTGTACGAAGCCGCTGAGCATCAATGTTCCCTTCCGCACACAGCATACGGGAAACAAGCTGATCCGCTCCCATCTCCAAACTGAAGATCGCCACATTCTCTTCTGTATGAACAGCCACATTCTGAGCAATGTTCAAAGCAAAGGCGGTCTTACCCATAGAAGGACGGGCTGCGATGATGATCAGGTCATTTCGCTGAAAACCGGAGGTAATATTGTCAAGATCACGATAACCTGTGGGAATTCCGGTTACGCCGCCTTCTTGATTGTGAAGCTGTTCGATATTATCGTAAACATCGATTAATACGTCTTTAATACTTTTAAAAGCACTGGAATTTTTTCGCTGGGAAACTTCCAGAATATCTTTTTCAGCCGAGTTCAGGACATCCTCTAAATCTTCTTCTTCTGAATACCCGGTGGTTACGATGTTCGTCGCTGTCCTGATCAAACTTCTTAACGTTGATTTCTCGCTGACAATCTTCGTATAGTACGTAATATTGGCTGCCGTGGGTACAGAGTTCGCCACGTCGGTGAGGTAGGAAACCCCTCCCACTTCTTCTAAAACTTTATTATTGGATAAAGCCGAAGTCACCGTTACCAGGTCAATTGGTTCCCCTTTATCAGCCAGCGTCATCATGACTTCAAAAATCCGCTGGTGACTGGCACGGTAGAAGTCTTCGGGCAGCAAATATTCTGAGGCAGTGGACATGGCTTCAGGTTCTAAAAAGACCGCACCCAGTACCGCCTGTTCAGCTTCAATATTATGGGGCGGCGTGCGATCATTCCATACTTCACTCACTAGCTGTTCCTCCTCTGGTTCAAAACAAAATATAAGCACCCGACCCTTTCACTGCTTCACACACATGTTCCAATCGTGCTGAGGGTTAAAAGGCCAGGCGCTCATAATAGATGCTTCATAAACGAAATTTCAGATCATAGTCAGGTCGTTTATTTTTCTTCGATGTGGACACGGATCGTACCCGTAACTTCTGGGTGAAGCTTCACCGGTACATTCGTGTAACCAAGATTACGGATCGGGTCATCCAGTTCAATTTTTCGTTTGTCGATTTTAATATTATGAGCTTTCTTCAATTCTTCAGCAATTTGCTTGCTTGTAATAGAGCCGAACAGACGACCATTATCGCCGGACTTAGCCGTTAGTTTGACTTCCATATCTTTCAAGGTTTCTTTCAGCTTTTCGGCTTCATCGATTTCCTCCTGGGCTTTCTGCTCCTGCTTGGCATCAATCGCTTTTTGAGCCTGGACGTTTCCTTTCGTCGCTTCAACCGCTAAGTTATTTTTAAGAAGATAGTTGCGGGCATAGCCATCAGATACGTCCTTGATTTCGCCTTTTTTCCCTTTACCTTTTACATCTTGATTAAAAATTACCTTCATTCTGTGTCTCCCCCTTCAAAATACTCGTCAATTATATCTTGCAACAATGCTTTCGCATCTTCAATCGTTGTGTCTTCAAGCTGAGTAGCGGCGTTCGTTAAGTGGCCGCCTCCGTTCATTCGTTCCATAATAACCTGAACGTTAATATCACCTAGAGAACGGGCACTGATTCCAATACGCCCGTCCTTACGCTCGGATATAACGAAGGATGAAACAACACCACTCATCGTAAGGAGTGTATCAGCAGCTTGCGCAATAATGACGGGGCCATAAGTTTCCCCTTTATTCCCGGTTGATATGGCTACTCCGTCCCGGTACACTTCCGCTCGCTCAATCAACTTACTTCTCCGGATATAAACATCCAGATCTTCTTTCATAAACTTCTGCACCTGGACCGTGTCAGCTCCTTTTGACCGCAAATAAGAAGCAGCATCAAATGTCCGTGATCCGGTCCGCAGCGTGAAACTCTTCGTGTCGACAATAATCCCGGCAAGCAGGGCAGTAGATTCAAGCATGGAAAGTTTCAGTTTCTTAGGCTGATATTCCAGCAATTCCGTCACTAATTCCGCTGTTGAGGAAGCATATGGCTCCATATAGACAAGTGTAGGATCAGAGATAAACTCTTCTGCCCGGCGGTGGTGGTCAATTACGACCACATGCTCGGTTTTCGAAAGTAATTTCTCTTCCATGACTAAGGAAGGCTTATGCGTATCTACCACGACCAGCAACGTGTTATTCGTCACCATTTCCATAGCATCTTCCGGCGGGATAAAGTACTGCCACAGCTCTTCATCCTGCTCAATTTCTTCGATCATACGCTGAACACCCGTATCAATATCGTTCGGATCAAGGACAATTGCTGCCTGTTTATCATTAGCCTGAGCAATTTTCAAAATCCCGATGGAAGCCCCGACCGAGTCCATATCAGGGGATTTATGCCCCATTATTAGAACTCTTTCACTTTCCTGCACCAATTCTTTCATGGCGTGGGAGATAACACGGGCACGAACGCGCGTCCTTTTTTCCATAGGATTCGTCTTACCGCCATAGAATCGTACTTTTCCTGTATCATCCTTGATCGCGACCTGGTCACCTCCGCGACCGAGAGCAAGATCAAGGCTGGACTGAGAAAGTTCTCCCAGTTCTGGGAGGCTGATTGGGCCAACACCGATACCGAAACTCAGCGTGAGAGGTACGTTCTGATCTGTAATCAGCTCACGGACATCATCAAGGATTTCAAATTTGGCTTTTTCTAATTTTTTCAGAATTTCCTGATTCATGACAGCCACAAAGCGTTCTTGAGAGGTACGCTTTAAGTAGATTCCATAATTCCCAGCCCATCTATTTAAAATAGAAGTGACCTGCGAGTTTATATGACTCTTGGCTGTATCATCCATTCCCTGCGTAATTTCTTCATAATTATCCAGGAATATAATCGCCAGAACGGTTTGTTCATTTTTATAAAGATTATGAATCTCTGTTTGTTTCGTACGATCAAATAGATAGAGCAACCGTTCATCTTTTTTAATAATCGTCTGAAGTTTGTAGTCACCTACCGTAATCCAGACTTCACTCTCATCTTCTTTAATAGGTGCAATTAACTGGTCAGATAATTGCTTGAGAGATTTACCTACGATGGTGTCATCCTTTGTAAACCTATTCATATAAGGGTTAGCCCATTCGATTTTATAGTTTTCACTAAATAAAATAATTCCAATAGGCATCTCAAGCAGCGCCTCTTCCCCTACTTTTTTCACCCGGTAGGAAAGAGTCGATATATATTCTTCCGTTTCGTTAATCATGTTCTGTTCAGTTCGGACACTGTAGAAGATAGAGGCTGCTAAAAACAGCGTCATCATCATCCCAAGCGTCCACTGATAATACCAAATAAAGGCAAGCAACACCAAGGAAATCACATAAATAATCCATAAGTGTCCGCTCATCGTTGGCTTTTTAAAAAAGTTAGGCATTCCATTCAGCTCCTACCATCTTATACGAGCTCATTTCTTTCCTTTTATCCGTTCCCTAAGAGAAAATCCTATATCAATTATACCTAAGATTCGCACAAGATACAGTAAGATTTGTGGAAGTAAAAGGCAAATCACGGCAATTACGGCTGGTATGGCCTTTGACCATTTCTTCACTTCTGCATAGTAAAAGATAAAAGAGAACCCTTGCAATACGAGCAGGCTGCCGGCCAACGTGAATACGTTGATCGATCCCAAGTAGAGCAATCCCTCTTCATCCGTTGGAAAATAAGTTAAAATCAATGCGAAGAAGTAATACCATAAAACTGCGGTCGGCAGCTTAAATTCTTTAAATGGAGGAAAACGTAATTTCTTCTGCTCCACTCGATTAATCACTTTAAAAGTCAGCCACTGGCTGATAAAAGCAAACGCAATCCCTATCATGACCAGAATACTTGGAATAATATCGGGCAAAAAGTCAATCATTTCACGTACCGGTTCTAATTGCTCCTCCGTATTTTCGCCTCCAAGTACCCTAAGAAGCATAGTATCTGTCCTGGTTAAAGCTTCGTTCATACTGCTGCGGATCTGCTCCCCCCAGCTAACCTCGAACAATAACTGAGAGATCATGTAAATGCTGGCTGCGCCGATACTGAAGCCGATTGATCCGAAAGCCCACGCCTCTAAGGAAGATTGTTTATTGTGAAGAGCTCCCCCCAGGAACACTCCACCCACTCCAGCTAATAAAGTAAACATCGAAAAAGCTGGTCCAAATAGCAGGGTGAACAGTAAGGCAGCTGTAAACATCAAAGCTCCTGCTTTCCAGTTATGCCGGTAGCTATAAAATATGAAAGGAACAGGAAGTGTAAACAGCAGGACAGGTGCGATTACCATTGGCATGAAAATAATTACCAATAACAATAGCAGATAAACGCCTGTCATTAAAGCCCCTTCCGTAATTCTTTTTGTGTCATTCATTTCCAGAAACACCTCTATTTCTATACTAGCTTATCTATTTTAACATACATCGTTTTTCCTATTCTTCTCATTCTTCTTATAGAAAGTGACGATTTTGGTAGAAATGTCTGTTGTCTGATATGATTAAATGTAATATTGCGAATTTTAGGAGGATGATCATGCGGACTGACTATCATGTACACATGGCCGAAACCGGAAACCTTGAGGTCGATTATTTAAAAACTTACATTGAAAAAGCGAAAGCAGAAGGAATACAAGAATTGGGCATTTCCGAACACGCTTACTTTTTTCAAGAGACGAGGCCGATCATCTCAAATCCATGGGTGGAAAACCGCCGAACGCTCGACTTCAGTACTTATCAGAATATGTTCGACCAGGCTGAAAAGGAAGGACTGACGATCAAAATGGGCATTGAAATGGATTATATGCCCGGCAAGGAAAAAGAGATGGAAGCTTTTATTTCTGAGCATCCTTTTGACTATGTCATCGGCTCCGTACACTGGATTGATGAGTGGGGGATTGACCTTGCTACTTTCCGTGACGAATACGAAAAACGAGATCTTTATGAAGTCTACCGCCAATACTTTGACCGCGTCGTTACGCTTGCAGAGTCCGGCTTATTTGATTTTGTCGGTCACATTGATGTCATTAAAGTGTTTGGATACCGTCCTGATGACCAAGAATTCCTGCGTGAACAATATAAACGAGCAGCTGAAGCACTGGCTTCTACAGGTACGTGTATTGAAATTAGTACAGCGGGGCTCAGAAAACCAGTTGGAGAAATGTACCCGGATCCTGAACTGCTGCAAATTTGTAAAGATGCCGGCGTTGGAATCGTTCTCTGTTCCGATGCTCATAAACCGGATCATGTAGGTCACCGGTATGAAGAGGCTGTGGAGCTGGCAAAATCGGCTGGATATGAAGAAGTTCACGTATTTACTAACCGTAAAGCCTCCGTCCATCCTCTCAAATAAATAGGAAATTCAAAAAGAGCCGGAGACACCGGCTCTTTTTTTATCAGGCTACTCGGCTCATTAATCGATGATAAATATTTATGTTCCTTCTTTCAGATAAGCTCCCGTTTGTGTAAGACTCAGTTTCGAGATAAATGGGTCCGTTACGTTTAAACGGAGGAGGGCTGGTTGGGAAATAAGTCGCTTTCCTGCGGGGGAACCGGCAAGCCTCCTCAGTCGTTCACTCCCTGTGGGGTCTTGCCTAGCTCCTTCTCCCGCGGGAGTCTCCTCATTGCCCAACCAGCCCTTGTGAACGGACCCTGCTATAGGAGAAAGGAGCCATGCTACATCTGCCTCGAGTGCTTATAGTACAGGTTTCCTACACTTAAACACACGTAAAAACCAGTGTGATTATAGGTGTTCCTCGTTCATTGGAAGGTGTTGATGCAGAAGATTTTAGAGCTCTCCATGATCGCAATGGGGCGAAAGGGAACGGCGAAGACTCCTGCGGGATGAACATGATCGGTGAGATCCCGCAGGGCTGCTAAGCCCGAGGAAGCTCAGCACATGCCCGCGGAAAGCGAGCCGTTCCCTGGAGCCCCTTTCTCTCCAAGATATCTCGAAACTGAGCCTTCAACTAACCGGCCTGTTAGTTTAATATGTTAATCATGGTAATTACCTATGATATTATAGCGCCTATAAGAAAGCAGACTTCCTCTCGAAGGAAGTCTGCTTTCTTCATGATAGTAACTCATCCTATTAATAACTGATAGGAGCTCCTGGTCCTACCGGAATACCTAGCAGTACCCAAACCAGCAGCAGAACTAGCCAAGCTAGTAGGAATGCGACTGAATAAGGAATCATCATGGAAATCAATGTCCCAATACCTAGTTTCTTATCATAACGCTGAGCAAAAGCAATAATTACCGGGAAATAAAGAAGCAGCGGCGTAATCATATTCGTCACTGAATCTGCAATCCGGTACAGCAGCGTTGTAAACTCAGGAGAATAGCCAAGGTTCATCATGATCGGAACAAACACTGGGGCTAAGATCGTCCATTTTGCTGAAGAACTTCCAATAAAGAAGTTCACAACCATAGTCAGCCCCAGGAACGTCAGGATAAGACCAATTCCATCGAATCCAGTGGAATTTAAGAAATCCGCTCCTTTAAAAGCGATCACCGTTCCGAGGTTCGTTTCACGGAAATAAGCAATAAATTGACCGGCCGTAAAAGCCAGGGCAATATATCCACTCATGCTGGCCATTGTTTTTCCTAACAGCTTCGTCAGATCTTTGTCATTTTGAATTTCTTTTACCACGATTCCATAAATCAGACCTGGAACAAGGAATAAAAGGAAAATAACAAAGACCAGGGCATTAAAGAATGGTGAATCAATGTATGCCCCATCACCGCGCAGCGGTCCAAACGATAGATAGGCCATTAAGAGAAACGTAAATAGGAATCCTATACCAGCCAGACGCATCCCTCTTTTTTCAAGAGAGGTAAGCTCATTGATCTCGTCGTTTTCTCCACCTTCATAACGACCTAATCGAGGTTCAACAATCTTATCTGTCACAAGCGTACCTACGATCGTCACCAGCAGAACAGAAACCGCCGCAAAGAAGTAGTTCATGGTTACGGTAATCGTTTCCGCATAGGCAGGGTCAAGCGTTCGTGTGGCTTCAACGGTTAATTCCTGAAGAACGGCATCGGTGGAAGTGAGGGCCAGATTGGCTCCAAATCCTCCTGATACACCAGCGAACGCTGCAGCCAGACCGGCTAGCGGATGACGGCCTAACCCTAGAAAAAGTACGGCGCCGAGAGGTGGAAGAACTACGTACCCGGCATTGACGGCCACACTGGACATGACACCGGCAAATACCAGTGCTGCCGTAAGTAATCGATTAGGGAAAGAAAATACAATTCCTTTTAAAGAAGAATTAATTAATCCAGTTTGTTCCGCTAAACCAATCCCGAGCATCGTTACGAGTACCGCTCCAAGCGGCGGGAATCCTATAAAGTTTTCAACGGCACTGTTAAAAATGTAATCCAGACCGCTTAGACTAAATAAGTTTTTAACTTGAATAACTTCCCCTGTGGTGGGGTTCGTCACGGAAACAGAAGAAAATATGCCCGATATAATAACAACAATGAGGGCCAAAATTGCAAATAACAAAAGTGGGGACGGAAGCTTATTTCCGAGCCACTCAATACCATCTAATATTCGAAACAACATCCTTCGAGATGACGAGGGGGTTTCTTTTTTCTCTGACATAAAATCAGGTCTCCTTCTAATGTTGATAATTTAGGTCGGAATTTAATTTAACAAGTTGCTTGTTGAAAGTCAAAGCATTGAATTTGAAATGAGAAAAAGTTAACAACAGGCATTCTCAAGCACATCATATAAAAATCCCTGGAAGAATTTTCTCCCAGGGCGCGTTTCTTATAGTTTATCAGCAAGCAGCCAGCCAGAGGTTCCGTTCAATCCACCTCCAGGCCAGGTTGCAGCTCCTACCATATATAAGCGATCAATCGGTGTGTTGTAACGAGAATATCCTGGAACCGGCCGGAATACGTAGTTTTGGAAGATGTGGTGACTTCCGCTTACACTATCTCCTCCGACAAGGTTTGGGTTATCCCCTTCAAGATCTGCAGGGGAAAGTACGGTCCTTTTTCGAATGGCGCGCTTACTGTTATGCGTGTAGGCAGACAGCTTCTCTATAACCCGGTCCGCATAAGCCTCTTTTATGTTGGACCAGTCATCTGCTTCAATTTCACCCAGCGCATCTTTTTTCACGTTAGAAGGTAAGGCCCTCACTTGGATCCAGAGCGTTGATTTCCCTTTCGGAGAGCGGGTGTCGTCCATAACATCCGGCTGTCCGACGATCAGCAGGGGACTGTCAGGAAGCTCTCCATTCATAGCCTGCGTGTAAGTTCTTGCTAAGTCTTCTACATAAGGACCAATGTGGACGTAAGCAAATTCTGAGTATTTCTCTCCCGCTTTCCATTGGAGAGGTTCGTCCAGGGAGAGATGGATTATCATCGTCGCTGGTCCATAGCGGTAACTCTCCGCTTCTTGAAGATAGTGATCTGGAACCTCGTTTACGTCTAGCAGACGGTTCACCATCTGGGTCGGTGTTACATTTCCTATGACAGCCTTATCGGCTATCATTTCCTCTCCATTTTCGAGGACCACTCCATATGCCTGACCGCCTTCGACGAGTACTCGTTCTACGGATGTTTCCGTCCTTATCTCACCCAGTCTGATTTCAAGCATTTTGACCATGCTATCAATCATTTTCTGAATGCCGCCTTTAGAAAAAGCCATGCCATTTCGCTGGTTTAAAATGGATTCCAGGAACGGAAAGACCGCTCCGTTAGATACATCAGGACCAAAATCCAAATGAAGTCCCCACGGGGCCACCATTGCTTTTACTTTATCGCTTTCAAACCAGTGATCCACAAATTCGCGTGGGGATTGCAGCAAGTGACTTCCCAGTTCCATCAATCCATTTAACTTAAGCTGTTTCATAGACTTCAACACATGCTTCCAGGCTTTATAAGAGGGAAGTTCCATCTGCATGAGCGGCATAAAGTGAGGAGTCGTTTGATCATAATAATGGCTCAGGTCCTTCCAGGCATACGTATCATCGGTCGAATGATAGGCCAGACTTTTGAACATTTCCTTACGATTCTGGTAGGCTCCTATCCCTGTGTCATCAGGAAAAACGCTGGCGTAAGGCTTATCATTTACTACTGGTTCAAAACCAAAGCGCTGCATTTCTTCTTCGTGTTCCTGATAAAATTGCGATCCTAAAAACAAACCAATATTCATCGCATATAAATCATGAACATAACCAGGCTCCGTCACTTCTCCGGACTTAGATGCACCCCCGGGTTTCGACGACTTTTCTAAGACCAGTACTTTCCACCCTTTTTCTGCCAGCTGGATGGCTGAGATTAGTCCATTATGTCCCGCCCCGATAACAATAGCATCATATTTCTTGGTCAATTCATCTCCTCCTCTTTCTCTTATGTAGAGAGTTCAGCTACTCTTCTGTTACCAAAAACAAGACGGACTAAACTTTTTTATGATTCTATAGGACTAGAGATCTGTACTAACAGAAAAGCTCCCATTACTTGAAGACTCAGTTTCGAGATAACTCGGGTCCGTTGCCAAAAAACGGTGAGGGCGGCTACGGAAACAACTCGCTTTCCTACGGGGAAGGCGATTATGGAAAGATTTTCGAGCTCTCCATAAACGCAAAGGGGCGGAAGGGAACGGGGAAGACTCCTGCGGGATGAACATGATCGGTGAGATCCCGCAGGGCTGTTAAGCCCGAGGAAGCTCAGCACATGCCCGCGGAAAGCGAGCCGTTCCCTGGAGCTCCTTTCTCCAGACAATATCTCGAAATCAAGTCTTCACACAATCCGGCCCGTTAGTTTAATAAGTTTCTTAATTAACGTTCAACATCTAAATAAAAAATCCCCGGAGACCAGGTCCCCGGGAACAGATTCTATTTTATAGAGTTAAACACTGAACTTTATTAATATCCGTAATTTCGCCCAGTCGATCCTGACACTCAGACTCCACTTCTTTGTCCACGGTCAGAACCATAACAGCGTCTCCGCCCTGGTTGGTTCTTCCTACCTGCATGGTAGCAATGTTCATATTGTGCTCGGATAAGAGACTTCCCACACGTCCGATAGCGCCCGGCTGGTCTCTGTGGTGGATAACAATCAGGTTCCCATCTGGAACTACGTCAATGGAGTATTGGTCCATTTGGACAATACGGGCTCCAAGACCATTTAACAAAGTACCTGCGATACTTCGTTTCTCCTGGTCCGTTTCAATCTCGACAGTAAGCAGGTTCGTAAACCCTTTGGTTGACGTCGACTTTTGCTCATTGATGACAATTCCCTTATCAGAAGCTGTTTTAAAGGCATTTACGTCGTTCACACGCTGTCCAATGTGTCTGCGCAGAATTCCTTTAACCGCGATTCTGGTAAGCGGGGTGGTATCAACGTCTGTCAGTTCCCCTGAATAATACACACTTACGCGCTCAAGCGTTCCTTCCACTACACGGGACAAGAAAGCACCAAGGCGTTCCGACAGTTTGAAATATGGAGAGAGCTGTTCCATCATTTCTGAAGAAACGGAAGGCATATTCACAGGGTTTCTTACGGTTCCGCCTCTTAAGTGCTCTAATACGTCGTAACTTACATCGGTCGCAACATTTTCCTGAGCCTCTATCGTGCTTGCTCCGAGATGCGGGGTAGCAATGACTTCTGTAAGAGAAAGAAGAGGGTGCTCGGTTGCCGGCTCTTCTTCAAACACGTCAAGCGCCGCACCGGCAATTTTCCCGCTTTGAAGAGCTTGATAAAGAGCATCTTCATCAACAATTCCGCCGCGGGCGCAGTTCAGAATCCTGGCACCAGGTTTCATCAGCTGAATGGCTTCACGATCAATTAAGTGCTTGGTTTCTTCCATTAAAGGCGTATGAACCGTTAAGAAATCTGCCTGCTGCAGCACTTCCTGAAGAGTTCCATGATCTACACCGGCTTTATCGGCTTTTTCCTGATTAAGAAATGGATCATAAGCGATGACTTTCATTCTTTGCCCTTTAGCGCGCTGAGCCACTTCTCTTCCGATTCTGCCGAAACCGACCACGCCGAGCGTTTTACCTTTAAGCTCGACTCCGACGAATTTCTTTCTTTCCCATCGTTTTTGCTGTAACTGGTGATAGGCTTGAGGAATATTACGCGCGAGAGACATCAGCATAGCCATCGTATGTTCTGCTGTAGAAATGGTATTTCCATCAGGAGCATTTACCACAACTACACCATGCTCTGTTGCCGCATCCAGATCAATATTGTCCACGCCAACGCCAGCACGTCCGATCACCTGGAGGTTTTCGGCATGTTCAATCACTTCTCTGGTTACTTGTGTCTGGCTTCTGACAATAATAGCCTGCACAGACTTTACAGCCTCAAGCAGCTCTTCATGGCTCAGAGAAGGATCTGCAATAGCTTCCACATCTTCCGCATCCAATAAAGGACGGATTCCTTCTTCACTTAAAGGGTCACAGATTAACACGCGATACATTATTTTCCCTCCCTGGTGTGATTGAGATAAACTTCCTGGGCAGCGACAACGCCAGCCCCAGGTTTGAAATCATGGTTCAATCGTTTCAATATAATTTCTAAAATGCTTACATACTGAAGAACGTTTGCCGGACGGCAATAGCCCATATGGCCAATTCGGAAAATTTCACCTTTCATATGGTTCTGACCGCCAGCCACCATAAGTCCGAATTCTTCATTCGCAAGCTTTCTGAATTGTTCTGCATTAAAGGTAGCAGGTTTAATAGAAGTAACGGTTGTAGAAGCACTCTCATCGTCCACCAGCAACGGAAGGTTAAGAGCTTTACAAGCTTCGCGCGTCATGTTTTTCATGAGCTGGTGACGTTCAAACACATCGTCCAGACCTTCTTCTTCTATTAAATTTAAGACTTCCTCTAAACCAAATAAAAGAGATAAAGCCGGGGTAAAAGGTGTCTGGCCGTCACCCAGTTTTTTCTTATAGGTTCTTAAATCTAAGTAAAAACGTGGTCGATCATTATCATCAATAACCTCCCAGGCACGATCACTGACCGCTGCAAAAGCAAGACCCGGAGGGAGCATCATAGCTTTTTGAGATCCTGTCACTAAGAGATCGATTCCAGACTGATCCATCTCAATACGAGCACCGCCAATAGATGACACACCATCTACAAGCACTAGAGCATCACTGATCTCATTGACGCTTTTGGCTACTTCTTCAACGGGATGCATGACCCCAGTAGACGTTTCACAATGAGTCAGAAAGACCGCCTTCGTCTCAGGATGAGCCTTTAGCGCTTCTTCCACCTGAGAAACTTGAACAGCATTTCCCCATTCCAATTCAATACGATGGACATTCAGCTCGTAGGACTCACAGATCTGCGCAAAGCGCGCACCGAAAGAACCGGCAACCACAGCGATGACTTCATCTCCCGGCTTTGTGGTATTCACTACTGCTGCTTCCAAGGCAGACGTGCCGCTTCCTGTAAGCAGAAGCACATCCTGGGAGGTACCAAAAATTGACTTCACGCGCGGAGTGATTCTGTTTATTAAGTCTTTACATTTCTGTCCTCTATGACCAATCATTGGCTGGATCATGGCCCGATCGACACTTGGCGGAATCGGCGTCGGACCCGGTGTATGCAATAAATCCCATTCCCGGTTCATTTCTAGAACCACCCTTCTCATCAGATTCTATTCTCTTTTCCTATTATTAGTCGTTTGCTTATTAGAAAAAGAAATGATATTCCTTTATCCTATCAAAAGAATTAGTGTTGTCAATCTAATTTGAATTTTCAGTAATGATGCTTTTTCCTCAGTTTTACAAAAAAATTACGTTGAAAAAATTCATAATTATCTGTATAATTCAAAAAGTACATATATTTGAAAAAATAGGGGGAGTTACACTTGAGAAAAAACCACAAAATCTGGTTGCTTTTCACACTTATGCTCATTTTCGTATTAGCAGCGTGCAGCGGTGGCGGCGATGAGAACTCATCAGAGTCTAGTGAAGGTGGAAATGACACAGAAGAAAGCTCAGAAGGGAACGCTTCGGGCGATCAAACCATTACCGTAACAGCAAAAAGTGAAATCCCAAGCATGGATCCTTCCTTAATTACCGATTCAGTTGGATTCCAATGGGCCGGCGAAACATTGGAAGGTCTTTACCGCTTAGATGAAAACAGTAACCTTACAGAAGGAATGGCTAAAGAAGGAACGGTTAGTGAGGATGGCCTTACATGGACCTTTAAACTGCGTGACGCTAAGTGGTCCAATGGGGATGAAGTAACAGCTAACGATTTCGTTTATTCATGGAGACGAGCTGTGGACCCGGATACAGGTTCTGAATATGGACCGTACTTCCTTGGAGGCATCATTAAAAATGCTACTGCCGTCAGCGATGGGGAAGTGGAACCGGAAGAATTAGGTGTCACTGCAGTAGATGATAAAACACTTGAAGTAGAGCTTGAAAAGCCTGTACCTTACTTCAAATCAATGACTGTATTTATTACATTTATGCCAATTAACCAAAGTTACGTAGAAGAAAAAGGCGAAGATTTCGCCACAGAAGCAGAACATACATTATCCAACGGTCCATTCAAGATGTCAGAATGGAATCATGGTGAAGGCTGGACAGTTGTGAAGAACGAAGATTATTGGGATGCTGAAACTGTTCAACTCGAAACCATTAACGCTAAAGTAATTAAAGAGATTTCTACAGGGGTCAACCTGTATGAGTCTGGAGAAATTGATCAGACAGAACTTAATGCTGAATTTGTTGATCAGTACCGTAGTAACGAAGCTTTTGAAGTTGTTGAAAAACCATACTTGTACTTCTTCAAATTTAACCAGGAAGCAAATGAGGCCTTGGCTAACGCCGATGCTCGTAAAGCGATTTCCTATGCGATTAACAGGGAAGATCTTGTCAGTGTCATATTAAATGATGGATCTGTACCTGCAGAAGGCTATGTACCTTCAAACTTTGTTTCTATGCCTGAGAGTGAAACAGATTTCCGCGAAGCTCAAGGTTCCCTTGTAGAATCGAGTGAAGAGAAAGCAAAAGAACACTGGAATAAAGCGCTTGAGGCTTTAGGAACAGATTCTGTAACGATCGAGCTTCTCGGGGACGATACCGGAACTTCGAAGAAAACTTTGGCCTACTATAAAGACCAATTGGAATCTAAGCTGGATGGCTTAACGATTGATGTTATGGAAGTACCATTTAAAGAACGTGTACGTCGTGATAGTGCTTCTGAATTTGAAATGGAAGCTGCTACCTGGGGGCCTGACTATGTAGACCCTAACACTTACTTGAACATGTATGTTACCGATGGACAGAACAATAATATGAACTATTCAAGTGAAGAATACGATTCTCTTATTGAAAAAGCCAACGGAGAATATGCACAGCAGCCGGAGAAACGTTTCGAAACGTTCATGGAAGCTGAGAAACTACTTCTAGAAGAAGATCAAGCTGTTGCTCCAATCTATCAAGATGCGAAAGCTCAATTATTCAGACCAAACATTAAAGGGGTATTCACCACCTCCACCGGTCCTGAATTTGAATTCAAATGGGCTCACGTAGAAAATTAATCAGAATAGTGAAAAGGCCAGGAGGCATGCCTCCTGGCCTTTTTTACGTGCAAATCTCTTGTAACATGAGCTTCTGAGCGTTATAGTGACTAGCATCAAAGCAACAAGTTGGATAATAAGAAGGGAGAGGGCTTATGTTACGAATTTGGCAAAGAGGTTTATATTATTCTTTAGGAATTATTCTCTTAACATTAGGCATTGCCCTGACCATTGAATCACATTTAGGCACCTCTCCATTTGACGCACTACTTGTTGGGTTATACCGGTCTTTTGGTTTAACCATCGGCAGCTGGGAAATCGTGGTCGGTCTCACGATTATTCTTTTCAATGCAGCGGCCCAGCGGAAACGTCCTGAACTATTGGCGCTCGCAACCTCACTTTTAACCGGTATCGGAATTGATATATGGCTATGGATCATACGGTCAAATGACCTGATATTATCACCAAACCTGATGGCTCAAATTCTTTGTTTACTAACCGGCATTTTATTTGCAAGCTCAGGTATTGCGATCAATCTTCAGGCCGATTTTGCGCCAAATCCTTTTGACCGAATGATGCTGGTTGTCCGTAAGCTGACAGGATGGACGATCACAACTTCCCGTGTACTCATCAGTGTACTTTTGGTCATAGCTGCAGCTCTTTTTGGCGGTGCCATTGGAGTGGGGACCATTCTCATCACTCTTCTGAGCGGGCCAGCTATCCACGGATTTATGAATCTCGTAAACCGGCTAGACCAACGACTCGCTCCAGCTGAAAGCTAATACCTGGTCAATAAAACTTACAGAACTCCCTGGGGACCGAAGAATTCATAATGAATGCTATCCTCGGTTACATCCCAATCCTTAAGGGCTCGATTGACAGCCCTCATAAAGCCTTCAGGACCACAGAAGTAAAACTCGCTGTCCTGAGGGACCGCTTCTTTTAACCATGGAAGATCCACGTATCCTTCTTTATCGAACGATTGGTGCAGACGGTCATCCTCTGTCGGTTGAGCATAAATAATTTTAGTTACCGTTTTATTCCCCATGGTCTGCATATCCTTCTTAAATGCATGAACCGATCCGTTCTGAGCGGCATGAATAAAATACACTTCCCGCTCAGGCTGCATATCCTGAACAGCTCTGCCCATACTCATAATGGGTGTGAGCCCCACGCCCCCGCTCAACAGGACGAGCGGCTTGTCGCTATCTGCATCTAAATAAAAATCCCCAGCTGGTGCACTGACTGGAATAATATCACCTTCGCTTACTTGTTTGTGCAGCCAGTTAGATACTATCCCGTCTGGCACCTCTTCACTTGCTTCTTCTCTTTTCACACTAATCCGGTAGTACGGGTGGCCTGGAGCCTCTGACAAACTATATTGACGTAAATGATCATAAGAGTCTCCGGGAATTTCAGCTTTAATTGTTAAGTATTGGCCAGGCTTATAATCAGCTAGCGGCTGGTCATCCACCGGCTGTAGATAAAAGGATGTAATCACATCACTTTCTTCTTTCTTTTTAATCACTTTAAAATCACGGAATCCTGTCCAGCCGCCTTCCTGACGACGTACATCCTTGTACATACCATCTTCTACTTTAATAAATACGTCAGCTATAACTCCGTAGGCTGCTCCCCATGCTTGTAAAATTTCATCAGTCGCCGCATCTCCAAGAACATCTTTAATAGCTTTCAGCAAATATTCGCCTACAATTGGATAGTGTTCAGGCAGGACGTTCAAACTCCGGTGTTTTTCAGCAATCTGTTTAACCCTTGGCAGAATGGCTTCGAGGTGTTCTATGTTCTTAGCTGCCGCATAAACGGTGTTAGCCAGCGCACGGGGCTGGTCTCCTTTTCTTTGATGGGTCTGGTTAAAAATATTTTTCAATTCAGGATGATTTAAGAACAGCTGCTTATAAAAATGTGTCGTAATAGCCTCTCCATGTTCCTCTAACACAGGTACAGTTGATTTAATCACTTTAATCGTATGGTCATTTAATAATTGATTGGTTTGAGTAGACATATAAAACCCTCCGTAAAAGATGTATTTATAATATATCTTTATTATACATAAAAAAGGTGTATTATAAATACATCAATTATGACAATTTCGTTAATGGGCTATAAAAATCTGAAAATAAGACATCGGATTAGCTGCTATGGTAAGATTAAAAAAACGCTCTGTTAAACGATAATGTTGAATTTTCATAAAAAGCCTTATTAAGATATCGGGCCGTTTTCTGTAAAACGCAGTTTCGAGAGATCTTGGATTCGTAACCATAATAGAAGTAGAGCTGGCTACGTCACAACTCTGACGCGCCGGGCCGGAAAGTGAATCACCCGGAAACTTAACTGTAAATCAACACGGAAATATCTAGAACAAAAAAGAAGAGTGAGGGTTGACCTATGCGTTTAAAAAAATATACGGATTATGCTCTGAGAGTATTAATTTTCACAGCTGCTAAGAAAGAAGGTCAGCTTGCTAATAAAAAAGAGATTTCCGAGGTATTTAACATCTCAGAAAATCACTTAGGGAAGATTATCCATGAATTAAATAAATTAGAGCTTATTCATACGGTGCGGGGACGTTCTGGAGGAATTAAGCTTGCCCATAAGCCTGAAGACATTAACATTGGAAAAGTTGTCCGCTCCATGGAGGACGATTTTTATTTACTGGAGTGCTTTGACTGCCAGACGAACGAATGTGTAATTACACCTGCCTGTAAGCTAAGACATGTCCTGAAAGATGCGCTGCAAGCTTTCTTTCAAGTTCTGGACGGTTATACGTTAGCAGATCTTGTCTCCAATCGCGATGAACTGCGTGCGCTTATGCAGCTTTCCTGAATACAAAAAAACCGTGAAGTCTAAAATAGACTTCACGGTTTTTATTAACGCTACTATTCAGTAGAGTAAGGCAATAGAGCCATAATACGAGCGCGTTTGATTGCTTTAGTCAATTTACGCTGATATTTAGCAGAAGTTCCTGTTACTCGGCGAGGAAGAATCTTTCCTCGGTCAGAAACGAAACGTCTTAGTAGATCAACATCTTTGAAATCGATGTGTGTAATTCCATTAGCTGTGAAGAAACACACCTTTTTACGTTTTCCGCGTCCACGACGTGCCATGTCGCATTCACCTCTTTCTTAATTAGAATGGTAAATCATCATCTGATATATCGATGGGCTCTCCATTATCTGCGAATGGATCCTCATCTCGTTGATTGTTGTTATTGTTGTTGTTGTTCGATCCGAAATTATTTCCAGATGGTTGTTGATTCTGATTTGCCTGGTATCCTGAGCCTCCACGATTACTTCCACCCTGGGAAGAATTACCTTTGGATTCTAAGAATTGTACGCTATCTGCAACTACTTCCGTTACAAATACACGCTTGCCTTCCTGGTTATCAAAGCTTCTGGACTGTAAACGTCCGTCCACTCCTACAAGACTGCCTTTATTCATAAAGTTGGCTAGGTTTTCTGCAGCACGTCTCCAAACCACGCAGTTAAGAAAATCTGCGTCCTGACCACCTTGATTATTAGAAAATGGTCGGTTCACTGCAATGGTGAAGTTGGCGACGGCCACTCCGTTTGGCGTATAGCGTAAATCAGGATCCTTCGTCAATCTGCCGACTAATACGACACGATTTAACATCAGAACCACTCCTTATTTGTCATCTTCGCGCACTGCGATGTGGCGGATAATATCATCCGTGAACTTCGCTTGACGGTCGAATTCATTAATCGCTTCACGTGTACCGTTGAAGTCGACTGTTACATAGATACCATCACGGTAGTCGTTAATTTCATAAGCAAGACGACGCTTGCCGATTTCTTTAACTTCTTCTACCTCCGCGCCATTATCTTGAAGGATATTGCTGAAACGATCAATGATTCCTGTTTTAGCTTCCTCCTCGATATCTGGGCGGATGATATACATGATTTCGTATTTTCTACTCATCCGTTTTCACCTCCTTATGGACTTAACGGCTCCTATTCTTGACAGGAGCAAGGAGTAATCTATTCTTAATTACTCACAATGTAGTATTATAACAAAGTTGTCCAAGAAATACAATACTCAAACGGAAGGATCCTCGCTTATACGTTAAAACGGAAGTGAATAACGTCACCATCTCTCACTAAATACTCTTTGCCTTCTAAACGAACACGGCCGCGGTCGCGGGCGACACCCATGGTGCCTGCATCAACGAGATCTTCATACGAAACCGTCTCGGCACGGATGAAACCACGCTGGAAGTCCGTGTGAATGACTCCGGCAGCCTGTGGAGCTGTCATTCCTTCTTTAAAGGTCCAGGCTCTTACTTCCTGCTCACCAGCCGTAAAGTAAGTCGCCAGCCCAAGAAGGTTATACGTCGCTTTAATTAACTGATCAAGGCCAGATTCTTCAATACCAAGATCCTCAAGGAACTCTTCTTTTTCTTCTCCATCAAGCTCAGCAATCTCGGATTCAATTTTTGCACAGACGACAATAACTTCTGCATTCTCTTTTGCTGCAAATTCACGGATTTGCTTAACCTTTTCATTATCGCCTTCACCAATTTCATCCTCACTGACATTCGCCACATAGAGGATGGGCTTAGAAGTGAGCAAATGAAGGCCTTTCACGATTTTTTCCTGATCATCACTGAATTCAACAGCGCGAGCGGGGATTTCTTCCTCTAATGATTCCTTCAGTTTCTCAAGGACCGTGTACTCCGCTACAGCATCCTTATCTTTTTGACGAGCCATCTTAGCTACTCTGTCCATTCGTTTGGAAACTGTTTCGAGGTCGGCAAGAATTAACTCCAGGTTAATCGTTTCAATGTCAGTGATGGGGTCAACTTCACCTGACACGTGCGTCACGTTCTCATCTTCGAACGCACGGACTACGTGGCAGATTGCGTCAACCTGGCGGATATGGGATAAGAACTGGTTACCAAGTCCTTCACCTTTACTTGCCCCTTTAACAATGCCGGCAATATCGGTAAATTCAAATGCGGTAGGAACGGTTTTCTTCGGTTTCACAAGCTCGGTCAGCTTCTCCAGCCGACTGTCCGGTACTTCCACGATCCCTACGTTCGGATCTATTGTGGCAAACGGATAGTTGGCCGACAGAGCTCCTGCTTGTGTAATTGCGTTAAATAGCGTAGATTTTCCTACGTTCGGTAAACCTACGATTCCTGCTGTTAGTGCCATATAAGACTTTCACTCCTTAAGGATTTACATACATGCATGCTAGTCATATCAATTATAGATACTGTGTCTGAAAATAACAACCTGTGGAAAAGCAAAAGCCCAGGCTTGCTCCTTCTTAATTGTTAAATTCATTCTAGCCATTTTTCAGGTTTGATTAAACTTATCCGTACAAAATTAAAAAGCCCACCTATTTCAGGGAGCTTTTCAAGGCTTAAACAAATTTTACTGTTCGGAAGGTTCCAGCTTTTTCTTCATTTTAGATTCAAACTTTTTCCTCGGGATGAGGACACTGTGGCCGCAGCCTTCACACTTGATGCGGATGTCTGCTCCCATACGGATGATTTTCCAGCGGTTTTCTCCGCACGGATGAGGTTTCTTCATTTGAACGACATCATTCAACTCGTAATTTTTGTCTGCCATGGAGCTCCCTCCTTATTTTACTCATTAACTTCTTGTAAAGTTTTGTCATCTTCTCGAGAATACATAACCATGCGTGGAAAAGGAATTTCAATTCCTTTTTCGTCGAGACGGGTTTTCACTTCTTTCCTGATTGCACGAGCCATCGCCCAATGCTCCATCGGCTGGGTATCAGCGATTATTCTCATAACGACATCGGAAGCACCTAAGGTCTGTACCCCTAGAAGTTCTGGCACATCAAGCATTGCTTCATAACGAGCAGGCAGCTCTTTCATGAGCTCCAAAATCACTTGCTCGGCCTGGGCGATGTCTTCTTCGTACGCAATACTTACGTCCACCACGGCGACACTATTATGGATGGAAAAGTTCGTAACCTGCGTGACATTCCCATTAGGCAGGATATGAACCTCACCTGTCCAGGATTTGACTTTACACGTACGGATTCCCACCTCTTCAACAAAACCTTCGACCCCGGATGTCCGAATATAATCACCTACGGAAAACTGGTCTTCGAAAATGATGAAAAATCCGGAAATGATATCACGAACCAGGTTCTGGGCTCCAAAGCCGATCGCTAGTCCGGCAATACCTGCACCTGCGAGTAAAGCCCCTACATCCAAGGTAAAAGCTTCCAGTATCATAATAAACGAGACAAAATACACCACATACGTCAAAGCGTTGATCACCAATTTTTTTAATGTAGCTTCCCGGCGCTGGGTAATTTTAAAAGGTCCCCGCCGCCGATTTTCAAAAAACTGAGAAATCACTCGCTTTCCTATGCGGATCACTAAAAACGAGATCACCAGTATAAAGATGATTTTCAGGGCTCCCAAACCTAGAGAAGTCCATAATTGAGGTCCCGTCACATAATTTACTGCTTCCTCCCATTTGGTTAAAGCTTCCTGCACAGCTTCGTCCGCTTTCAATGCTTCCCCTCCTGTACGACTATGAATATGAAATTCATTTTAACAGGTTTTCAGCGAATTTTGAATCGCGAACGTAACGGATAAATAAGAAGAGAGAAAAGGACGTATAAATTTAGAATTCCATACAGCGGATATAAGTACTCCACCAGCGTAGAAAATCCGAACGATGTAAAGGGAAGCATCACAGCAACAGTCGCCATCGCCACAATCCAAAGAGGCTGCTTTAAATAATTTCGGAAGCGGGTGGCAAGTCCGAGAGTACCAGATACAGCCGTTGTAAAAATGGCAATCCAGAGCATCACAGACATAAACAGCATCATCTCATACGGATAGTGTTTTAATATGGCGAACAAAGGAATCTCGTAGAGCATAATCTCATCTGAAATCTCTATTAAACTTTGATTATAAAGGTAAGAGATGACCCCAAGAATAACCCCGCTCCCTGCACTGGCAATCCAAATCTCGCCCTTATGCTTCACCTGATTCCCTATAGCCCCGAGCACAGCAATCAACGGAAGGATATTAAGAGCAGTAAATGGAAAAGCGGACATCCAATTGGTTATCTCATGAAGATGACCAAACAGTTCAAGCTGCTGATCATTAATGAAAATAATTAAAACGACTACAAGACCGGTAATTAATAAGGGAAGCACGACACTGTTTACCGTAACGATCCCTTTTACGTCCCATACAAACAAAAGAATCATAGGTACGACAAGTGCCATGACGCCGAAGCGATAGGAGAAATGAAAGGCCTGCCAGGTAGCTCCGCTTCCCGCCAGCATAATAACGGTCATCGTAAATAGGTAAATGATAATCATCCAATCATAAATTCCTGTTAAATGTTTCCCTACAATAGCCCGCAGAACAGGTAAATAATCGCCGCTCTGCTTCTTAAAGCTGATCTTCATAATGACGGCACAGCATAGAATGAACATGATGGAAAACAAAAAGATAGCCAAGCTGCTGTCCTGTCCAAAAAATTGCCATAGCTCTCTTCCTGAAGCATACCCCGCCCCAATCATTGTTCCTACAATCAAAAACATCCACTTAACTCCAGCTTTTATCATGGACGATCCTCCACCTCTATGTATTTGCCACGTATAGAACGACGGACAACCTTATATACTGTTACTACTATGTGTGTGGAGGAGAAGCTATGAATTTTAAAGACAAGTTCTCAAAGGAAGAAAGACGTCTCAAGACAGAGGATCCTGGAATGAGTGAGACCCTTAGTCTGCATTTGAAAGAATGGCTGCCTCCTTCCAAGAAGATCGTCATTGCCTGTATCGGAACGGACCGCTCCACAGGAGACGCATTTGGACCACTTGTCGGTTCGATGCTGAAGCAGCAAACATTGGAAACTTTTCATCTCTATGGAACGCTGGAAGAACCTTTGCATGCCCTTAATTTAATTGAACAAATGAACCGGATTAAACGAATCCACAACCATCCCTATATCCTGGCGGTAGATGCGTGTTTAGGTAAGTCTGCGTCGGTAGGTTCTGTAGTGCTTGGGAAAGGATCCATTTCCCCGGGATCCGCTTTAAAAAAGGATCTGCCCCCTATAGGAGACCTGCATATTAGCGGAATGGTCAATGTCAGCGGATTCATGGAACATGTCGTGTTACAAAATACTCGTCTTCATACGGTCATGCAGATGGCCGCTAAAGTAGCAGCAGCTATTCAGCTGTCAGATGCTAAACGTGTGAAACATACAGTGGAATCCGCACCCGTAACTACATTCAAGGGCACCATCAACCGTCTGCCTAAAACCATGAAGTAAAGGGTTCTTCATCCATAAAAAAAGCTACTCACAAGCCTTATAAAGACTTATCAGCAGCTTTTAGAACCATTGATAAATATAGAAGATCACCCCGACCATCAGAAGGGAGGGTAACAGATTAGCTACACGAATCTTCGTTAATTTTAATAAGTTAAGACCGATAGCCACGATCAGCAGCCCCCCGGTAGCTGTCATTTCCATGATGAACAAATCCAGCATATCCTGGGGAATCCACCGGTTAATCTGAGTAGCTAATAACGCAATAGACCCTTCATATAACACAACCGGAACGACAGAAAAAATAACACCAATTCCAAGTGTTGACGTTAAAACGAGCGATACAAACCCATCAATAATGGCTTTAGTTATTAAAACTTCATGGTCATTACGAAGACCGCTGTCCAGGGCTCCTATGACGGATAAAGCCCCTATAACAAAAATAAGGGAAGCCGTAATAAACCCTTGCGCCATACTGGATTCCTGGTCGGGTTTGGTAAACTTTCGTTCAATGAATCTTCCTATGTACTCAAGCTTATCTTCTAAATGTACCGCTTCCCCAATAATCGCTCCCGTTAATAAACTCAACAGCACAATCACGATGTTTTCCGTTTCAAAGGCCATTTGAAGGCCGATCAATATAACAGCCAGACCTACACCGCTCATGACAGTTTCCTTAAAGCGCTCGGGAATCTTAGTGAAAAACAGCCCTAGAAGGGTACCAATAATAATACATAAACCATTCACAAATGTACCTAATAATACCATAAGATTCTCTCCTATAATTATTTGTTTCACGTGAAACACAATTGTTTATAAGCAACAAAAAAACCCGGTCTCCTTCACCAGGTCTGCTTTATGAGTCTTTATCAAACCACTGTAAGATACGTTCCAGGTCATCTTCATCCATAAACTCTATTTCAATTCTTCCTTTTTGTTTTCCTTTATGAATGGTAACTTCCGTGCCTAGACGCTCTCTGAGACTCTCTTCCCGATCTCTTATAAAAATATCTTTAGCAGACTTTTTCTTTCTCTCAGTCCGATCTTTATTGTTGTTTTCAAAAATCAGCCGCTCCGCCTGACGAACATTGAGAGCTTCTTTTTCAATCCGTGCGGCAAGAGCTATCACTTGCTCACGATTTTTCAATCCAAGCAGTGCCCGACCATGGCCCATAGATAATGTGCCATCATTTATTTTCCTCGTTACTTCTACCGGGAGCGATAACAGCCGGACGAGATTAGCAATATGAGAACGGCTTTTTCCTAACCTTTTGGAAAGGGATTCCTGAGTTAAAGAAAGCTCATTCATTAAATTCTGGTAGGCTTTCGCCTCTTCAATCGGGGTTAAATCCTCCCGTTGTAAATTCTCCAGAAGGGCAAGTTCCATCATCTGTTCATCTGTCAAAACACGTACCAGGGCCGGGACCGTATCCAGATTCGCACGCTTCGCCGCGCGGAACCTTCGTTCACCGACCACAATTTCAAAACCTTTAATGCTTTTTCTTACGATCAGGGGTTGAAGAATGCCATGCTCCTCGATCGATTCCTTCAATTCCTGGATGGCTTCATCGGTAAAATGCTTTCTGGGTTGATACGGATTAGGGCGGCATTCATGGACCGGAATTTCCTGAATCTGCTCTTCTTCTTTACGCTCCATTTCCTGAGACACTGCTTGATTCTCTTTACCTGACCCTTTCGCCATTCACGATCACTTCCTTTGCTAATTCTAAATAGATTTCCACTCCTTGAGACTGCAGTTTATGCAAAATCGCGGACTTGCCATAAGTTGAAACTCCACTCAGCCGGCTTTAACGGTGAATGATAGATGGATAACCTTTATCTGATTCTACTTTTCTTTCATTTTACCATTATATTGAAAAAACGGGGTGCAGAGTTAAAAAAAGCCCCATCTCTGCGAAAGGCAAGATGGGTAGAACCGTCCATTATTTTTTCTTAGGAATCTTTATCGTAATCTGATAATAATCATCGTGATCTTCTTCATCGGTTTCCAAGTCGATCCCTGTATCCGAAACCATCGTGAGCGACTGCCGAATCGTATTCATGGCAATCCTCATATCTTTATTGACACCTTTAAGAGTCGGCTTTTTCTTTTTCGGTTTAGTTTCGCTCAGCTTAGCGATTCGCTCTTCCGTCTGCTTTACGTTCAGGTGCTTTTCAATGATTTCAGTCAATATCTTTTCCTGCATTTCAGGATCTTTAACTCCAATAAGGGCTCTTGCATGGCGCTCTGTAATTTTTTTATCCATAATCGCCTGTTGAACGGATTCAGGCAATTTTAACAAACGCATCTTGTTGGCAATCGTTGACTGGCTTTTTCCTAACCGCTGGGCCAGGGCTTCCTGCGTCAGTTCATGAAGTTCAATCAGTCTGGCATAAGCCATAGCTTCTTCAATTACCGTTAATTCTTCCCTTTGCAGATTCTCAATAAGAGCGACAGACGCCGCCTGGGAATCATTCATATCACGGATGATCGCAGGAATCGTTTCCCACTCAAGCGTTTGGACGGCACGCCATCTGCGCTCTCCTGCAATCAGTTCATAATCTTCCTCATCTATCCGACGGAGAACAATCGGCTGAATCATCCCATGCGTATGTATCGTCTGGGCAAGTTCGCTGATCTTCTCATCGTTAAAAATCGCTCGGGGCTGATAACGGTTCGGCTGAATATGAGCTACGGGTACCTGCATAACTTCATCAGGACTGTAGCCTTCTTCACTGTTGTTATCTTCAGATTCCTGTTCCGGTTTGTCCCCTAATCCGAACAAACGACCAAAAGGATGTAACACGATCAGACACCACCTTTATACGATCGAGCTTATGCTCATTATTATTTTCCTTAAAAATTGAAATAGAAAAAGCGCCGCAGGCTTTTCGGCTGCTGCGCACATATATGCCGTTTTAACTCTCTATCTATTTTATCATATTTATTCTAGTAAAAGTATCGTAAGGAAAGAAGAATTATTCATTCCCGTTGTCGAAAAAGCACAGATTGCCAGATGATCAAGGCATTCAATAAGGATTATTTCTCTTAAAAACCCAGTTGTTATTAGCAGAATTCGTCGATATATTTTCCTAAAAAACAATTCTGTTTATAGCTTACCTGTTCCTGGGTTCCCCTTCAAACGATAGCTGTAAAATTAACGTGCAGGAGTTGCCCAGCTGATTTTAAAGTCAGGCAGGAATAAACGTATTCCTGCTGAATATGTATCTTTGAAGGTTCTGCTTAAAAGGAGAAGTTTTTTCCAGAAGGGGAACTGAATTTTATTAAAACGAACCAGGGAGGAACCAATCATGCAAAAAACTTTCATCATATTTTCTCATTCAGAGACAGGGGTGAAAGCAAGCTAATCATTGATCTAATCGCTGCAAGCTTTTTACTCCTGCACCTATATCAGACGAATTACTGTATAGCAGGAGGATTATATTTTGCAAAAGAATACTTTAGCCGCTCACAACATTCGTTTTTTATTTTGGGCCGAGTTATTTGGAAGCGTGCGCTTCATCCAACCGGTACTTACACTTTTTTACTTTGAAAGAGGCCTCGATGAGTCCTTAATTCTGCTTGTCTTAACCTTTTTCAGCATCGGAGTCCTTGCCGGGGAAATTCCGACCGGGGTACTGGCTGACCGCTACGGACCAAAAACCGCTTTTTTAATAGGATCGGTACTTGCTATAGTCAGTCATAGTCTATTACTCGTCGCCTTTGAACCCTGGGTGTTCTTCCTAAGCAGTTTTTTAACTGGGTTTGCCGCTACTTTTTTTAGTGGAGCAGATGAAGCCCTTATTTACGAATCTCTGAAACTTTCGAACGAAGAAAAATTTATGGATAAAGCGATCGGGCAAATTGGTTCAGCTACGTTTATCGTCTCAATCATCGCTGTCATTATCGGGGCTTTTATCGCTAAAGATTTAACGGAACAGCAATTTCAGCTGCTGATTGGATTAAGTCTGGCCTTTATGACGGTGCAGTTCTTTTTACTGCTATCGATCAAAAACCCGCCCCAGCAAGAAGGGGATCAACAGCCGCCGCTCCGACAAATATGGGCAGGGGTAAAAGCCATCCGGAAAACCCCTCAAGTATTATGGATGTTTATGAACATATCGCTCGTATTTATACCCGCTACAGCGATATTTGAGAAATTCGATCAAAAGCTGCTCGTCGATGCCGGCCTGCCGGTGTACTGGATTGGAATCGTCTATGCCATCGCAGGTTTCATAGGTTTTATGGCTTCGCGATCCATTGGATGGATGACCAGTAAAATGAACCGTGTTCATTTACTGTTGATCACAGGAATCCTTGCCGTAGCAGGGCTCACCCTTGCTGCTTTATTTAACACGTACCTCTGGGTGATTCTTGGAGTGATCTTCGTCTTAAAACTAGTGAGCGCCATTCGATATCCGATTTATTCGCAACTATCGAATGACCTAATTCCATCTAACGTGCGGGCAACAACCATTTCATTGCTATCGCTCCTTGATTCAGGTTTTGACTTGCTTATTTTCACGACAGTAAGTGGAATCGCACTTGCTGGATTCACACCTATGTTCCTAGCCTGTGCTGTTATCGCTTTACTCGGTGTAGCCATACCAATACGGCCAAAACGAGCAAGCGTTAATAGATGAAATTTATTCATTTTTAATAGAAGACAGTCACTTCTTGAGGGAAGGGCTGTTTTTTTATGTAATTATTGTAGGACTTAAGTATACATTATAAAAGTCACAATCACTCGTTTGAGATTAACATATAAACTTCACCCACCGATTTATTACTTTAAAATAGCATCACATGATTACGAATCTGCAATTTTACCTTTTCTTAAGCTATTTTCACAGTCTTTTTTCTGTTACACTTTAACGCTTTAAATTCGCCTCTGGGCACTATTCATTATTTTTAGAAAATTAAAAATAATATATTGATTAATTTTGTAACTTTGGTAGATTTGTAAATGTAGCTTATTTTTACAAAATGTGGAGGGAGACATTAATTTGAAGAACATGGGGAGAATTATCACATCTGCTCTAGCTCTTACATTAGCCTTCGGGCCCGTGAGCGCGAGTGCAAGTACAGTAAATCAAGATGCAGGCGAAGATTTACATAAATCACATTCGCACGAGGGATCACCTTTTGATCTCGCAATTGCGAATGATGAAAAGCTAATTGAGATGTTGAAAGAGGACGGGAAAATTGCACCAGATGCAAGTCCTTCAGAAGCTCAAAAAGGGTTAAACAAATTCTTAAAAGCAAAATCTGAAGCGGCTAAGAAAGATAAAGGTGAATTAAGCGACGAAGCAAAAGAAGCGAAAGAAAAGCTTCAGGGCGAAATGAAAAACAACAGCTTAACCAATGGAGAAGGAAATAAACTGGGTCAAGCGAAGAAAAATGCACCAGCTTCGGTAAAGGAAGAAGCTTATGACGGAGAGATGCGTACGGACAAAGTGCTGGTCTTGCTTGTCGATTATCCGGACAAGCCTCATAACTCGATGACAGCTGATGAAACGGATATGTACTATGAAGGCGAAGATGCTTATTCAACAGACCATTATCAGGACATGCTGTTCGGTACAGGTGGCTGGGCAGGTCCAGACGGTGAAATCTACGATTCTATGAAACAATATTATGAGCAGCAATCCGGCGGCAGTTACTCTGTTGAAGGGGAAGTAGCAGGCTGGTATACAGCAAGCAAACCAGCTGCAGCCTATGGCGGCAACTACCCAACAGAAGATGGTAGTGACGTTAATGCTCGCGGACTTGTGAAAGAAGCACTTGCTGCAGCAGCAGCCGATCCAACTGTTAATATTTCCGATTACGACCAGTGGGATCGTTATGATTTAGATGGTGATGGAAACTACCTGGAAGCGGATGGCCTCGTTGATCACCTAATGGTTATTCACTCCGGAGTGGGTGAAGAAGCAGGTGGAGGATCGCTAGGTTCTGACGCAATCTGGTCTCACCGCTGGAATCTTGGCGGAGTGACTCCGATTAGCGGTACCGAAGCTACGGTCGATTATTGGGGCGGTTCTATGGCAGCTTACGATTACACAATTGAACCAGAAGACGGAGCCGTAGGGGTTATGGCTCACGAGTTTGGCCACGATTTAGGTCTGCCTGATGAATACGATACTCAGTATTCCGGTGCTGGCGAACCTGTCAGTTACTGGTCGATTATGTCGAGCGGAAGCTGGGCAGGAGATATCCCAGGTACGATGCCGACTGGATTCAGCCCGTACATGAAAGAAATGCTTCAAACTTCTGCTGTAGTAGATAATGAGGGTACAGAAGGAAACTGGTTATCTGGAACAGAATTTAATGTAGAAGACATCAATCAACAAGGTAAAGAAGTGCTTCTTGATGAAGCTGTTACCAAAGGAACAAATAACGACACCGTGAAAGTTAATTTGCCGCAAAAAGAAACGATCATTAACGAGCCGGCAAGCGGGGAGTTTGAATATTTCTCCGGAAGCGCGGACGATCTTGATAATTCTATGTCTACCACTGTCGATTTAACAAACGCCACCTCTGCAGAATTTAATTTTAAAACGTGGTATGACATTGAGAAAGACTGGGATTACGCGTATGTAACGGTTGACGGAGAGCCAATTGCTAGTGATATTACGACAAATGAAAACCCGAACGATTCCAATAACGGTAATGGAATTACTGGCTCATCCGATGGCTGGATTGATGCTTCGTTCGATCTGTCTGCCTATGCAGGAGAAGAAGTCGAAGTAGCGATTGAGTACGTTACAGATGGTGCGGTATCAAATCCTGGCTTGTACGCTGATGATCTATCCGTTGTTGTTGATGGAGAAGAAGTCGTGTTCGACGATGCTGAAGGTGAAGCTCAGTTTAATCTGGATGGGTTCACAAAAAATAATGGGATTAAACGTTCCGAGCATTACTACCTGCTGGAATGGCGCAGCCACAATGGTGTTGATGAGGGTCTTGCAAACATCCGCCGTGGTGACAGCTTAATGACGTTCGACGATGGGCTAGTGGTTTGGTATATCGATAAGCAATACAGTGAAAACTGGACAGGTATTCACCCGGGCAATGGCTTTGTAGGCGTGGTCGATGCAGATCAGCACACCCTTAATTGGAGTGATGGAACAGTAGCGAGTACACGCTATCAGGTTCACGATGCAGCCTTCAGTTTAGATAAAACAGACAAAATGTATATTGACTATAATGATCTCTTAGGTACGACCATCAAAGATAACTTCACTAAACGCACACCATTGTTTGATGACAGCGAAAACTACTTGAACGAAGGATTAGTAGATGCAGGACGCGACGTTCCTGAGTACGGTCTGAAGTTCCGTGTAACCGGTCAAAGTAAAGACGGTACTGTAGGAAAAGTGTTAATGTACAAATAATCAATTTTAAAAGAACTCCTCTAATACGAGGGGTTCTTTTTTTAGGAATGGCTCTCCCTAAATTTATAAACCTAAGCAGTCCGTAGTGCAGGCTAACATTAAAGTCCCAGTAAAAAAAAGGGAGGATCTGAGTAAGTTCCTCCTTGTTTTTTATATGGTTCTAGCAGCCCAGCTTAATAATCATTTAAAAGCTTAAGCGTTATTCCCTCCCCTATTTATATATTAGATGTATGAAACCTTTCATATATCATGAATAGTCTTTCTATATGCATTTCCTCCTCCTCGAGAGGGTTCATATTAGCTTTTTGGCGTTACAGCGTAAAAATAGTTCTCTATTACATGAAGACATAAAATAACAACTTACGAGTAGTATTTACGTTTAAGAGTGAGAATGATGGTTCTACATTTCCTGGGAAATAATCAAAAATCGTTTATTCCCGTTTTGCGTTCTTTCTGACTTTCGAATTTCGTTAAGTATATAGTCAGTAAAGAGTGTTCTTTGTTTTTATACTACTTAAGGTAATCTGGAGCAGTCATGCCATAAACATCAATATCCTTGTATTCACCCCAGTGGTAGATATCGCCTTTCAACTTTCCTTCATAACTTAGTCCAACTTTTTGCATCACCCTGGTAGAAGCCGGGTTTTCACTCATCGCTGCAGACCATATCCTGTGCAGATTCAAGGTCTCAAATCCATACTGAACCATGCGAGCAGCCGCTTCTGAGGCATACCCCTTTCCCCAGTAAGTTCGTCCAACCCAATAAGCAAGCTCACCCTTTTTATGTTTATGATCCACTCGCAGCGTCATCGTTCCCACCAGTTCATTTGTCGATTTCAATACCATAGCCATAGGATATGCTTTTCCCTCTTTGATCCATTCTTTATGGGTTCGTATCCAGTTTTGGGCATCCTCAAGGGTGTATGGATGAGGAACGAAGGTAGTAGCTGCAACCGCTTTGTCACCTGCAAGCTCCGATACGCGTTCTGCTTGAGTGATTTCATACGGTTGTAAATTCAAACGCTCGGTCGTTAACGGCCAATTCATAACAAAAAAACTCCTTTTTAATTCAAGTTGAAGTATTGATTATTTAAGTGTACAACCCCTGATATATAAGGGGTTAAAACTGATCCAGAACGATTCTTATAGAAGGGTCCGTTCACTCCCTCGATCATAGGATGGCGGAGGAAACGACGAGACTCCCGCGGGAGAAGGAGCTAGGCGAGACCCCACAGGGAGTGTTAACGACTGAGGAGGCTTGCCAGTCCCCCCGCAGGAAAGCGAGTTGTTTCCGTAGCCAGCCCCTCTGCTATATTAGCAACGGAACAAAATTATCTCAAAGCTGAGTACAGTATCCGACCCTATTGCGTCATAACTCTGTTCGAAAATTAATTAAGATAGAAACACCATTATATTTAGATAACTTGAGAAAATAAATCCAACTTGTCTAATAAATTTCAGGTTTTGTGGAAAAATGAACACAAACTATGGAAAGCAGGTGTGGTTATGGAATTTCAACAACCCAACTATCGTGCGGGAGATATCGTATACGTCATCTATCGCAACCCGCATACGTATGATGTGGCCAATGTACAGGAAGCAGCCGTAGTAAAAGATCCAGAAAACCCAGGTGATTTAGCTCTTTTTCTATATGAAACGTATTTCCCATTGGATTCTGAGATAGCTGTCTATGCCTCTCAAGGTGAAGCTGAACGCGCCTATCATGATACATTTGGCGGCGGGATTGAACCGGAGGGACTGCAGTGGTAAAGCCATTTGTACCCGAACTCGTTTACATCGAACCCGGAGCCCTGAAATATCCGTTAGGTAAAGAACTGAAAGAAAAATTTGAAGATATGGGTATTGAAATTCGCGAGACCACCTCCCATAACCAAGTCCGCAATTTACCAGGAGAAAACGATTTTCAGAAATACCGAATGGCAAAATCCACGCTGGTGGTCGGTGTCAGAAAAACATTAAAATTTGATACCTCCAAACCCTCCGCAGAATACGCCATTCCATTTGCGACAGGATGTATGGGCCATTGCCATTACTGTTACTTACAGACCACGATGGGCAGTAAACCTTATATCCGTACGTATGTAAATGTCGAAGAAGTATTTGAAGCGGCAGAAAGCTATATGAAAGAACGGGCGCCGGAAGAAACGAGATTTGAAGCTTCCTGTACCTCTGATATCGTTGGCATCGACCACCTCACACACACCTTAAAGCGGGCGATTGAATACTTCGGTCAGTCTGAGCATGGGCGCTTACGTTTTGTAACCAAATTTGCACACGTCGATCACTTGCTTGATGCAAAACACAATGGCCGTACACGTTTCCGGTTCAGCATGAATGCGGATTATGTAATCAAATACTTGGAGCCGGGTACATCCCGTCTGGATGATCGAATTGAAGCAGCCGCAAAAGTAGCGGAAGCTGGCTATCCCTTAGGATTTATCATTGCCCCTATTTATCTGTACGAGGATTGGAAAGAAGGCTATCGGATACTATTTGAGAAGCTGTATGATAAGCTTCCGGAAAAAGCAACAAAAGATCTTACCTTCGAACTGATTCAACACCGTTTTACCAAGCCTGCCAAGCGTGTTATTCAAAAAAATTATCCGATGACCAAGCTTGAAATGGACGAAGAAAAGCGAAAATACAAATGGGGCCGTTATGGAATCGGAAAATATGTTTACCAGAAAGATGAACAGAAAGAAATGCAGGAAGTACTGGGCGGATATATTGAGCAGTATTTTCCTGAAGCCAGATTAGAATACTTCACCTGATTCTTGACCTTGATCACTCCACAACTTTCCGTCAAATCGACAGAATACGATAAAAGAGCTGCTTGTGAATCCATATAAGCAATCTTCTAGAGAAGGTAGAAGAACTCCTTTCATTTGTTTATCTTTTTCCTAATTGTGGAATGAGATAATTACGATATTATAGTGATAAAACAAAAGGAGGATTTCAATATGGATCGTTCACAAAAGCAAACGCAAGGTCAGCCTAAACAAGAGCAGGAAAAACAGCCAGGAGTAGAAGGCCAGCTGGATCCTCAGCCGCTTCAAGCTGATGAAGATTATCAAAGTGGAAACAAATTAGTCGGCAAGGTGGCTCTTATTACTGGAGGAGACAGCGGAATCGGCCGGTCTGTAGCCATCGGCTATGCCAAAGAAGGTGCAGACGTGGCGATTTCGTATCTTGAGGAACATGAAGATGCGGAATACACGAAAAAGCAAGTAGAAGAGCAAGGCCGCCGCGCGATTCTTATTCCTGGAGATGTCGGGGAAGAATCTGTTTGTAAAGATGCGATTGAACGAACAGTCAATGAACTGGGTCAGCTCGACATTCTAGTAAATAATGCAGCAGAGCAGCACCCTACCGATGATTTAATGGATATTACAGCAGAACAGTGGGAAAGCACATTCAAAACGAATATCCATTCCATTTTCTATATGACAAAAGCAGCAATTCCTCACTTGAAAAAAGGAAGCTCTATTATCAATACCGCTTCCATTAACCCTTATACAGGGAATCCGCACCTCGTTGATTATACGGCAACCAAAGGGGCAGTCGTGGCATTCACTCGTTCCATGGCTAAACAGCTCGTGGATAAAGGAATCCGCGTGAATGGAGTGGCTCCTGGTCCAATCTGGACGCCATTAATCCCTTCCACCTTTGGAGAAGATAAGGTCGAACAGTTTGGTACCAACACACCAATGGGACGTCCAGGACAGCCGGTTGAACACGTAGGAAGCTATGTATTGCTTGCTTCCGATGACTCCACGTACATGACCGGTCAGTTTATTCACATTAACGGCGGACTGTACACCTCCAGCTAAAGCGTTATTTCTTGCCAAAAGCTCTCTTCTTTTACACAATAAACAAAAGAAGAGAGGAGAACTGTATATGCCAGAAGGTCCAGAAATCAGAAGGGCGGCTGATCACGTGGAAAAAGCGTTGACCGGCCGCCCTGTGCTTGATATATCTTTTGCTTTTGAGCAGCTTCAGGATTATGAAGACATGTTTCAGGGAGCTATGGTCAAACGTGTGGAAACGCGCGGAAAAGCCATGCTGATTCGATTTGATCAGGGCTACACCATCTATTCTCACAACCAGCTTTACGGAAAATGGTACGTCCGGAATGCTTATAATTATCCGAAGACCAACCGGCAGCTAAGGCTTGCCATCCATAATGAGAAGAAGTCTGCCCTGTTATACAGTGCTTCTGACATTGAAGTCTTAAGAGATGAGGAAGTAGAAGACCATCCATTTATAGCCAAAGTCGGTCCAGATCTTCTCAATGACTCCATTCCTCGTGAGGAACTGATCGACCGCTTCAAGGAGAAGAGATTCCATAGAAGGAAATGGAGTTCTTTACTACTGGATCAAAGCTTTATTGCAGGTGTAGGAAATTATCTGCGGAGTGAAATTTTATTTTCCGCCGCCATTCATCCTGACCTCAGGCCGATGGATTGTACAGAAGAGCAGCTTAATAAGGCAGCAGACACTTGTATAGAACTCATATGGCGTTCTTATCAGAATAAAGGAATTACCAATGATCTCGAGCTTGCCCATCGTTTAAAAGCGGAGGGAGCCAAGCGATATGAATATCGACATTGGGTATTCAACCGTGAAGGTCAGCCGTGCCGCATAGATGGCACCGAAATCGTTAAATATAAGGCAGCTTCCAGGCGGTGTTATTACTGTCCTACCTGCCAGCCTAAGACCCCCAGCTCATAGAATTAATGAGAGGGGGTCTTTACTATTTCTATGAGAAGAAGATATGCTCGGCGTGGACTTCTTCTTCAAGGGTCAGTATTCCAAAAGAGTAATAAGGCAGCTTCCGTTTATCGGTTACCGAACCTGGATTAAACAACATTACTTTGTTCATATACCGGGTCAGAGGCAGATGAGAATGACCAAAAATAATGAGATCCACTTCTTCATCTTTAAACTCTTCTAACGCCCTTTTTTCTGTCGTTTTCTTCTCTCCATGTCCATGAATCAGACCGATTCGATAACCATTCAGATTAATCGTCTGCTTATAAGGAAAAACGGAGTGAATGTCTTCCCCATCTACGTTTCCATAAACGCCGTACACGGGCAGTCCATATCCTTTTAGTTCTTCCACCACTTCCTTCGTCTGCCAGTCTCCGGCATGGATAATCGCGTCAGCTGAAGGCAGTTCCTTAACAAATCTCTCCGGTAGAGACTTCCCCTTTTTAGGCATATGAGTGTCCGATAATACAACAATTTTCATCATGGCGTCCCCCTTCTTCTTTCCTTCTACCCGCTTATTAAAATCATGAGACAAAAAAATCCCCCTTGCTCCGTTAGAGTGCAAGAGGGATTTCATTACTGAATCGGTGCTTTATTTGGCGTACCGGCTTTACGCGGATATTTCTTAGGTGTTTTCCGGCGCTTTTCAATAATCGCAATATTTCTTTCGCTATCCTCTTCCGGAAGGGTGAACGTATGCACGTTTTCCACCTCTCCTCCGACCATTTGGATAGCAACGGCTGCCTCTTCCATTTCATCGGCCAGGTTAGGTCCTTTCATCGCCATGAAATGACCCCCTTTAGCGGTTAATGGCAGACATAATTCACTCAGTACGGACATTCGAGCTACGGCTCGAGCCATGACAAGATCGTACCCTTCGCGGAATTTTGCGTTTTTCCCAAAGTTTTCGGCACGATCATGGTAAAAGGCCACGTCATCGAATCCTAATTCGTGGGCTAAGTGATTCAAAAAGGTGATCCGCTTCTTTAACGAATCGACAATCGTCACTTTCAAGTGCGGGAACACAATTTTAAGCGGCAGGCTCGGAAACCCTGCCCCGGCCCCGACATCGCAAATCTTTAAGGGCTTGGTAAAATCATAATAAAACGAAGCGGTCAACGAGTCATAGAAGTGTTTAAGATAGACACCTTCCTTGTCCGTAATCGCTGTGAGATTCATTTTTTCATTCCATTCCACAAGGATTTCGAAATACTTGTGGAACTGTTGCTGCTGATGCTCGCTTAATTCAATACCCTGGTTCTTAAGCGATTCGAGAAAGGTGTTGATATCCATGCTTCCATCCTTTCGTTTTATTCACCCGATACGCGAGCGATTTTTCCTTGTTCGATATAGACAAGTAATATAGACACGTCAGCCGGGTTAACTCCGGAGACACGTGAAGCCTGCCCCACAGATAACGGTCTTACTTCTTTGAGACGGTCGCGGGCTTCTGTTGCAAGTCCGTGGATGTCATCGTAATCGATATTTTCAGGGATCTTCTTCGATTCCATCTTCTTCATACGTTCAATCTGTTCAAGCGCTTTTTTAATATAACCACTGTATTTTACCTGAATTTCTACCTGTTCCTTCACATCTTCTGGTAGAGAAACCTCACTAGGGGTTAGACGTTCCAGATGACTGTATTTCATTTCAGGACGCTTCAGTAAATCAATGGCGCGTACCGCATCTTTCAAACGGGTGCCTCCCGCTTCTTCAATGACAGCCTGAACTTCTTCTGTTTCCTTCAGAATGACTTTATCTAAGCGAGCTTTCTCTTCTTCGATTCGCTGCTTTTTCTCAAGGAAGCACTGATAGCGTTCTTCAGGAATTAATCCTAGTTCGTATCCTTTTTCAAGCAGACGTATATCTGCGTTGTCATGGCGAAGCATCAGGCGGAATTCTGCACGAGACGTGAGTAGACGATATGGTTCATCGGTACCTTTGGTCACGAGATCATCAATCATAACGCCGATATAGCCTTCTGAGCGGTCGAGAATTAACGTTTCGAGATCCAGTGCTTTCGCAGCTGCGTTAATCCCTGCCATCAGCCCTTGACCGGCCGCTTCTTCATAGCCGGAAGTTCCGTTTAATTGTCCGGCGGTAAACAGTCCGGAAATTTGTTTCGTCTCCATGGTTGGCCATAGTTGAGTCGGGACAATTGAATCGTACTCAATGGCATAGCCTGCCCTCATGATTTCTGCATTCTCAAGGCCAGGTACCGTTCTCATCATTTCGTTCTGTATATACTCAGGCAGAGAAGTGGAAAGACCCTGTACATACACTTCTTCTGTATCGCGACCTTCCGGCTCAAGGAAGATCTGGTGCCTTGGTTTATCATTAAAACGTACAATCTTGTCTTCAATGGACGGGCAGTAACGAGGTCCAGTACCACGAACCGCTCCCGAGTACATTGCAGACAGGGTTAAATTATCATCAATAATTTTGTGAGTTGCTTCGTTCGTATAAGTCAGCCAGCAAGGAATTTGATCCGTAATGAACTCAGTTGTTTCATAAGAGAAGGACCTTGGTTCCTCTTCGCCCGGCTGAATTTCCGTTTTGGAATAATCAACCGTGTGGCTGTTTACCCGCATCGGTGTACCCGTTTTAAAACGGACCATGTTAATGCCGAGTTCTTCCAGCTGCTCGGAAAGAGAAACCGTAGAACGCTGGTTATTCGGGCCACTCTCGTAGGAAAGGTCTCCAATCAGGACACGTCCACGCATGAACGTTCCCGTCGTTACGATCACGGTTGGAGCATAATAAGCCGCTTTTGTTTCTGTAACGACTCCTTTAATTTCATTATCCTCAACAAGAAGCTTCTCCACCATTCCCTGGCGAAGAGTTAAGTTTTCCTGGTTTTCTAGAATTCGTTTCATTTCTTTAATATATAGTGGTTTGTCCGCCTGAGCTCTCAGTGCTCGTACGGCAGGACCTTTTCTTGTATTCAGCAGACGCATTTGAATGTGCGTCTTATCAATTACTTTACCCATAGCGCCGCCAAGTGCATCCACTTCACGGACTACGATTCCTTTTGCCGGCCCGCCAATCGAAGGGTTACACGGCATGAAAGCGACCAGATCAAGGTTGAGAGTAAGCATTAACGTTTTGGCGCCTCTGCGGGCTGCAGCAAGACCAGCTTCTACCCCTGCGTGACCGGCACCGATTACTATTACGTCATAATGCCCAGCATCATAAGTCATTTATTGTCTCTCCTTTGTTGTTGTTTATTTCCCTAAGCAAAACTGTGAAAACAACTGATCGATCAAGCTTTCGTGTACGGTATCTCCGATAATTTCACCAAGAATTTCCCACGTCCTTGTGACGTCAATCTGCACCATATCAAGCGGTACTCCCATTTCCATACCGTTCTGGGCATCTTCAAGGGCTTGCTTGGCCTGCTTGAGCAACTGCACGTGGCGTACGTTGGATACGTAAGTCATGTCTCCCGCATCCAGCTCCCCTTCAAAGAAGGTATCTGCAATCGCATTTTCAAGCTGATCTACACCTTTTTCATGAATTAATGAGGTAGAGATCACGGGGTTATCTCCAGCAAATTCTTTCACCTGATCGATATCTAATTTTGGTTCCAAATCCATTTTATTAACAATAACAATAATATTCATGTCACGAAGGGCTTCAAATAACTGCTTATCGTCGTCATTCAGCTCATCTCCATAGTTTAACACAAGAAGGATGAGATCGGCTTCTTCTAATACTTGTCTGGACCGTTCAACACCTATTCTTTCGACAATATCTTCGGTTTCCCGAATACCAGCCGTGTCGATCAGACGAAGCGGAACTCCGCGAACATTGACATATTCTTCAATCACATCACGAGTCGTTCCTGGAACTTCCGTCACAATCGCTTTATTTTCGTGCACCAGTGTATTCATTAAGGACGATTTTCCGACGTTAGGCCGGCCGATAATAGCCGTTCCCAAACCTTCTCGTAAAATTTTCCCCTGACGGGCGGTCTGCAGAAGGTTCGAAACTTCCTCGTGGACTTCTTTCGTCTTTTGCTCCATCATTTCATGAGACATTTCTTCAACGTCATCATACTCAGGGTAATCAATATTTACTTCGACGTGGGCTAAGGTTTCAAGCAGTTTTTGTCTTAGCTGCTGAATAAGGTTCGATAGTCGTCCATCCATCTGCTTTAAAGCAACGTTCATAGCCCTGTCCGTTTTCGCACGGATCAAATCCATTACGGCTTCTGCCTGAGACAAATCTATTCGGCCATTTAAAAATGCGCGCTTCGTAAATTCACCAGGTTCAGCCAGACGTCCTCCACTCGCTAAGACGATTTCAAGGACACGGTTCACTGAAACAAGTCCACCGTGGCAGTTAATTTCAACGATATCTTCCCTCGTAAAAGTCTTAGGCGCACGCATAACGGAAACCATTACTTCTTCTGCTGTCTCTCCCGTATCAGGATCTATTATTTTACCGTAGTGCATCGTGTGGGAGTCGACTTCGTTTAAATCCTTTCCACGAAACAAATCTCCAGCTATAGAGACAGCTTGAGGACCACTTAGTCGAACGATTGCTATGGCACCTTCTCCCATAGGGGTAGATATGGCAGTTATCGTATCTGTTTCCACACGCGCTCACCTCCTAATGTTGCTATTTTATATTTATCCACAAAGTAGAATTTATTGTAGTCACTAACTTAATAGAATATCATATCTGTCCGGTAATTGAAAAGATATCAACAACCTGTCAAAGCCATTTTTTCTTTAATTACATTATCCACATGTGTATAACTCATTATTCAACTGGCTAATTTAATTCTCCATTAGATTATTAAAGAAAAGCTCCCGTTACTTGGAGACTCAGTTTCAAGATATTTTTGGTTCGTTACTTCATATAGAGAAGGGATGGCTGCAGAAACAACTCGCTTTCCTGCGGGGAACTGGCAAGCCTCCTCAGTCGTTACCACTCCCTGTGGGGTCTCGCCTAGCTCCTTCTCCCGCGGGAGTCTCGTCGTTTCCTCCTCCACCTCAACGATATCTAATGAACGGACCCTGTTATGGGAGAGAGGGGATATACTTCATCTGCCTCAAATACGGTTTCTTCGCGTAAGACAACCATTAAAACTCAGAATGGATGAAAGATGATCCTTGTTCATTAGAAGGAGATTATGCAGAGATTTTCGAGCTCTCCTTTCTACACCCAATATCTCGAGTCTTACAGTAACCGGCATTTTAGTTTAAAAAGTCTCTTAGCAAAAAATCAACACTAACATCCCAAAGAACCATTCTATAATACTGGATTTTCGCAAAAAATCCCATAAAAAAACTTCTGCCAACGATGATTGGCAGAAGTTTTCAATGTAAATGTAACTTCTTCAGGAAGGGCGGATGACCACATGTCTACGTGGATCATTTCCATCAGAATCAGTTACGACTTTTTTATGGTTTTGAAGAGCCGAATGAATAATCTTCCGTTCATAGGAAGGCATAGGCTCGAGCTTGACCTCTTTACCGGAAGAAATCGCTTTTTCCGCTAATCGCTTAGCTAGATTTTCAAGCGTTTCCTTTCGTCTTGCCCGATATCCTTCCGCATCCAGCATAACGTTATAAAACTGGTCGGATTCCCGATTAACGGCGAGTTGAGTTAAATATTGCAGTGAATTTAAGGTTTGTCCGCGTTTTCCAATGAGCATGGCGATTTTCTCACCTTCGAGTTCCATGGCAATATCACGGTCTTTCACTTCTGTTTTTACTTGTACAGGAGCACCCATTTGCTTTGCTACTTCTGTGATGAATAATTCGGCATCCTGCACTGGATTCTTTTGAATAGATACTTTTACGATTGCCGGTTTTGAACCAAAACCAAGAAATCCTTTTTTACCTTCATCAATGACATCTACTTGAACCTGGTCCTTCGATGTTTGTAATTGTTCTAGTGCTGATTGGACCGCTTCATCAACTGTGGTGCCAGTAGCAGTTATTTGCTTCACTCACCTGCTCCTCCCGTCGCATCTTTCATCATTGGCTTACGAATAAAAATGGTCTGAAGAATCATAACGATGTTACCTACAATCCAATAGATGGCCAGGGCTGATGGGAAGAAGAATGCAAATGTACCGATCATTAGCGGCATGATGTAAATCATCATCTGCATTTGCGGGTTTTGAGCTGCTGCTCCTCCCGCCATCATCAGCTTCTGCTGCAGGAATGTGGTAGCTGCTGTAAGAATCGCAAGGAATGGATCAGATTGACCTAATTCCATCCAAAGAAAACTGTGAGTTTGAATCTCAGATGTTCTCATAATAGCATGATAGAAACCAATCAATATCGGCATTTGCACAATAATAGGCAGACATCCTGCCAATGGATTAACTCCATTTTTTTGGAAAAGCTGCATCGTTTCCTGCTGAAGCTTTTGCTGGGTCTGCGCATCCTTAGAAGAATATTTTTCTCTTAATTCTTTAAGTTCAGGCTGAATTTCCTGCATAGCTTTTGAACTTTTCAGTTGTTTAACGTTTAAAGGTAGTAACAATACACGGATAATAATGGTTACGATTACAATCGCCAGTCCAAAACTTCCATTTGTCAGATCTGCGAAATACAAGAGCGTCTTAGATAATGGAAAAACAATATATTCATTCCAGAATCCTGTACTATCCTTGGTGATATCCTGATTGACCTGGGTACACCCGGATAAGAACGTAAGCACACCTGCCATAGCAAGCAATGCTATTATTTTGTTACGCAACGTTCCTTCCTCCTTACTGAATCCCTCTGGCTATTCATTTTAAAATTAATTTTCTGTCCATACATCAGTGTAGCATTATTTCATAGAATAATTCTATAAGATGATGGCTTATTTTTTCTTATTCAATAGCTTTGACCTTGATAGAACATGGATCAAGCTTTTTTTCATTTCATGAAAGTTCATAGAATTAGTCGGTTTTCTAGCAATAATCACAAAGTCATAATGAGGAGGAATTTGATCTTCCAGTTCGTGAAAGGCTTGTCTTAAATAACGTTTCACCTGGTTTCGGACCACTGCAGGTCCAATCCTCTTACTGACAGAGAGACCGATTCGAAAATGAGCCTGGTCTTTTTTCTTCCAATAGTAAAGGACGAGTTGCCGATTCGCGAACGACTGACCATGCTGAAATACTTTTTGGAATTCTTCATTCTTTTTAATTCGATATTCTTTCTTCATAGAACTCCCTCCAAAAATATAAAGCGCTAAATGCCAGTCAGACCTTCACGCCCTGAACATTAGAAAAGCGCAGTGGATCTCATAGTAGAGACCCGACTCCGCAAGATAATCTTAACTAGAAAAAAAGACCACTGAGGTTTTCAGTGGCCTATGCTGATAAAACTTTTCTTCCTTTACGACGACGACGAGCAATTACTTTACGGCCGTTTGGGCTGCTCATGCGCGTACGGAAGCCGTGTACTTTTTTGCGCTTACGATTATTTGGTTGAAATGTGCGTTTCATTATATATACACCTCCTGAGGAATAATTCCATAACTTACTTCTAAAAGGCAGTCCTAATAATTATAAGCAACGAAGCTTCATTCTGTCAATGTCCTTTTTATTTCCCCCTCCAGATCCACTTGAATCTACTCCGTTATATAACAGTTTGTGTACTATAACACCTCGTTGATTTTTTTAGTGAAATAAGCGAAAATAAAATACATTCAGCGAACATCCACAGGCAGTGTGTATATTTTTTTCGACTCCAGCTGACTATCCACACCAAATATCGACAAGCTATTCACAAAATATAGTGTTGTGGATAGCGACTGTCTACAAGGTGTGGTAATTGTGGATAAGTTCCTCTAAATCATTGCAACTCCAGTTTTTATTTGGTATTATATTTGTGTTTAAGCGTGAATGACTTCTGAGTGCTTAAAATCTTATACACAGATTGTGGATAACGTGTGGACATTTATTAACACGCCTGTATATGCTTTTATGCACAGGGATGTGGATAGTGAAAATAACTTTCTATAAGTCTTGTATGTCGCGAATCTCACATCCACATTGAAATTAGAAGTTTTCTAACGATAAAGAGTATACAAAACTTATACAACAACCTTTCGATCCTTTTGCTACGTTCGAAAAAGAGAACGAAAGGTTTTTTTGTTTTCCATTTATAGAGAAAGGGGTGAAACAATTTGGAGAACATACACGAACTTTGGAACAACACCTTGGAGCATATTAAAGAAAAAATTAGTAAGCCAAGCTTTGAAACATGGCTGAAGGCTACCAAAGCTGATTCTCTTAGCGAAAATACCCTGACCATTGTAGCTCCGAATGAATTTGCCAGAGACTGGCTTGAGAATCAATATGAGGGATTGATTACGGAAACGCTCTATGAAGTGACAGGAGCGGAATTAGACACGAAGTTCATTATTCCGGAGACAAAAGAGGAAGCGATGGATGATGTGAAGCTTTCATCGAAGAAGATTCCTGATGTGAAAAACAACGGGAATGAAGAGACACCGCAGAGCATGCTGAACTCTAAATATACGTTTGATACGTTTGTAATCGGTTCAGGAAACCGCTTCGCCCACGCAGCATCTCTGGCTGTGGCAGAAGCACCGGCAAAAGCTTACAATCCGCTGTTTATCTATGGTGGGGTCGGACTGGGAAAAACACACCTAATGCACGCGATTGGCCATTATGTCCTGGATCATAATCCAAATGCGAAAGTCGTTTATTTATCATCTGAAAAGTTTACCAATGAATTTATTAATTCTATCCGTGACAATAAAGCCGTCAACTTCCGCAATAAATACCGCAGTGTAGATGTGCTTTTAATCGATGACATTCAATTTCTTGCAGGTAAGGAACAGACTCAGGAAGAGTTCTTCCATACGTTTAATACACTTCATGAAGAAAGCAAACAGATCGTGATCTCCAGTGATCGACCTCCTAAAGAAATACCGACCCTTGAGGATCGGCTGCGCTCCCGCTTTGAGTGGGGGTTAATTACGGATATTACGCCGCCGGATTTAGAGACGCGGATTGCCATTCTACGTAAGAAAGCTAAGGCTGAAGGGCTGGATATTCCAAACGAAGTGATGCTTTATATCGCGAATCAAATCGATACAAACATTCGGGAGCTGGAGGGAGCTCTTATTCGAGTGGTAGCTTATTCGTCTTTGATCAATCGTGATATTAATGCTTCTCTGGCAGCTGAAGCGTTAAAAGATATCATTCCAAGCTCTAAACCTAAAGTGATTACGATTGAAGCCATTCAGGAGATGGTTGGAGAGAAATATAATGTTAGATTAGAAGATTTTCCAGCGAAGAAGCGAACTAAAACTATTGCTTTTCCGCGTCAAATCGCTATGTATCTATCAAGAGAGTTAACCGATTTTTCTTTACCGAAGATTGGTGAAGAATTTGGAGGCCGTGATCATACGACAGTCATCCATGCTCATGAGAAGATTTCTAAAATGGTCGCAGCCGATCAGCAGCTTCAAAAAGAACTGGATGAAATTAAAGAGCAGCTGAAAACCTAAGTGGATAACGTGAATAACTGTACCACATCCATCAACAACTTATACACATGTGGATAACCTTATTTCATTTGGTCTGAATCCTGTTATCCACAAATCCACAGCGCATACTATTACTATTACGGTTTATTAATAAAAAATAAATATATAATATAGGTTCACTAGGAGGAAAGTATTCATGAAATTTATAATTCAGCGGGAGCAGTTGATGCAAAGTGTTCAGGATGTCATGAAAGCTATTTCATCAAGAACGACCATCCCTATTTTGACTGGAATGAAATTAGAAGTTAGTGAAGAAGGTGTAAAACTGACCGGAAGTGATTCAGATATCTCGATTGAATCTTTTATTCCCCAAGAAGAAGATGGAATTGTTTATGTGGAGAACATTGATCCGGGAAGTATCGTACTGCAAGCTAAATATTTTCCTGATATCGTTCGTAAACTTCCCCAAAACACAGTAGAAATAGAAAGTGATAATCACAGAAATGTTACCATTCGCTCAGGTAATGCTGAATTTCATTTGAATGGACAGGACCCTGAAGAATATCCACAGCTTCCTCAGTTACATACCGAGGATAGCTTTGAGCTGCCTATTGATCTATTAAAGAATTTAATTCGTCAAACGGTATTTGCGGTTTCTACTTCCGAAACAAGACCTATTTTGACAGGTGTTCATGTTCGCATGGAAAATGGAGAACTCGAGTTTATCGCAACGGACAGCCACCGTCTGGCATCCAGGAAGATTCCATTGGACCAGCCAGAAGGCAAAAATCTGCCTCCTGTTGTCATCCCGGGTAAAAGTTTGACTGAACTGAATAAAATTCTTGATGATTCAGAAGATACGATCGAAGTAAGTGTCACGGAGAACCAGGTATTGTTCCGTACCAAACACCTTTACTTCTTATCCAGACTTTTGGAAGGGAATTATCCAGAGACCTCGCGTTTAATTCCTGAACAAAGTAAAACCATCGTTAAAATCGACACGAAAGAATTGCTGCAATCTGTCGACAGGGCGTCTCTATTAGCAAAAGAAAATCGTAATAACGTCGTTCGCTTAGTTACAAAAGAAAATAACCACCTTGAAATCACGGGTAACTCCCCTGAAGTAGGAAATGTGGTTGAAGAAGTAACGGCCGATGATGTGAACGGAGAAGACCTAAAGATTTCTTTTAGTGCTAAATATATGATGGATGCTTTAAAAGCTGTGGATTATGATCAAGTAAAAGTAGAATTCACTGGAGCGATGCGTCCTTTCTTGATCCGTCCTGTAGATGATGAACAAATTCTTCAGCTGATCTTACCTGTCCGAACCTACTGATTGATAAAAACGTGTTAGTATAAAAGGTATGTCAGTCATTCGAATATAGTACTAGTTTAAAAGAGGCGCTGTTATGAAAATCATAGCGGTGCCTTTTCTTATGGTGAGCCGCTGAAACAGAATCAATCTCTTGGACTTTTCTTACACCTTCATCTTTAGTAAAATAAAAAGAAGGTGAATTCATGGAATAGGGTGAATGAAAATGAGCGAACGTATTGAAATATCAACGGAATATATCCCGCTTGGTCAGTTTCTAAAATTATCCAACGTTGTGGAATCTGGTGGAATGGTTAAATTATTCCTTAGTGAATTTGAAGTTTTTGTAAATGGAGAGTTAGAAAACCGTCGTGGGCGTAAGCTTTACCTGGGAGATACAGTCGAAATAGAAGAGTTTGGCAGCTTCACGGTTGTACGTGAAGAATAAGGTGAAATGAACCTGACTTATGTATATTCATGAGCTGTCGCTTCGGTCGTTTCGAAATTATGATCAATTGTCCCTGACATTCGATCATAAGATAAATGTCATTATTGGTGAAAACGCCCAGGGAAAGACCAATTTGATGGAAGCGATCTATGCTTTAGCCTTTACCAAATCACACAGGACCCCGAGGGATAAAGAATTAATACAATGGGACGCCGAGTATGGTAAAATAAAAGGGAGTATATTTAAACGGAATCGCCGTTTTCCTCTCGAGATTGTCATTTCGACCAAAGGGAAAAAAGCGAAGTTAAATCATATTGAACAAAAGCGCCTTAGTGATTACATAGGTGCTTTGAATGTCGTTATGTTTGCACCTGAGGATCTTAACCTGGTCAAGGGAAGCCCTCAGGTGCGTCGTCGGTTTATCGACATGGAAATCGGACAGATTCAACCGACGTATATCTATCATTTAGGACAATATCAAAAGATCCTCCGTCAGCGTAATCACCTGCTGAAAGATTTGCAGCGAAAGCCTCACGCTGACCGGACGATGCTTGGAGTTTTGACGGATCAGTTGATGGAGCATGCAGCGACGATTGTAGATCGAAGGTTCAAGTTTATGCAGCTGCTCCGTTCATGGGCGACTCCCATCCATGAAGGAATCAGCCGGAAACTAGAAAAACTCGATATTTCTTATAATGCAAGTGTCAAAGTATCAGAGGATATGAATTTGGACACAATAAAGAAAATATACATGGAAAAATTTTCAGAAATTGAAACAAAGGAAATTGAAAGAGGGACTACGCTTGCAGGACCCCACCGGGATGATCTTATATTTTATGTGAATGGAAAAGATGTTCAGACCTATGGTTCCCAGGGACAGCAGAGAACAACCGCCCTGTCTTTGAAGCTTGCGGAAATTGAACTTATTCATAGTGAAGTCGGCGAGTACCCCATTCTTCTTCTGGATGATGTGCTCAGCGAACTGGACGATTACCGGCAATCCCATCTGCTTCATACCATCCAGGGGAAAGTTCAAACCTTTGTTTCAACGACTAGTATAGATGGAATTGAACATGAAGCTTTGAAGCATGCAGAGATCTTTCATGTTAAAGAAGGAACGATCGAAGTAGAGAAATGAGGTGGCAAATTGTTCATTCATATCGGTGACGATCATGTCATCCAATCAAAAGATGTGGTAGCGATTATCGATCACAGTTTGATGACATCGTCCTCTATTATCGAGGAAATGATTTTTAATCAGCGAAAAAACAGACGCGTGGTGGAAACAGAAGAAGACCATGTGAAAGCCATCGTGATTACAAATGATTATATATATTTCAGCCCGCTTTCTGTATTCACGTTGAAGAAGAGGGCGAATATGAAGACCACGTTAAATAAACTGGAAGACTTCTCTGAAGAGTCAGGTGGGTAAGAGGAGATCGTCAGTGAGAGAGTTCATAAGTAAAACCACTTGAGAAATGTAGGTGAGTACCATGAAGGAAGACATAATCGAAAAAGAATCTTATGATGAGAGCCAGATACAGGTATTGGAAGGCTTAGAAGCTGTTCGTAAACGTCCTGGAATGTATATTGGTTCGACGAACGAAAAAGGACTGCATCACCTTGTATGGGAAATTGTCGATAACAGTATTGACGAAGCGATGGCGGGTCACTGTGACCAGATTCAAGTGATCATCGAGAAAGATAACAGCATCACAGTAACAGATAACGGCCGCGGAATTCCTGTAGGCATTCAGGAAAAGACAGGACGTCCTGCTGTAGAGGTCATTATGACGGTTCTTCACGCCGGAGGGAAATTTGGAGGCGGAGGATACAAAGTCTCTGGAGGACTCCACGGTGTAGGGGCATCCGTTGTGAATGCTTTATCATCAAAACTTGAAGTATTCGTCCACCGTGATGGCAAGATTCACTACCAGGCTTTCCATCGGGGAGTGCCGGAAGAAGATTTGAAAGTGATCGGTGATACGGAAATCACGGGAACACGTATTCAGTTTAAACCGGATGAAGAAATTTTCTCAGAAACCACGGAATATAATTTTGAAACACTGGCTACTCGTACACGAGAGCTTGCTTTTCTGAATAAAGGCTTAACAATTTCGATTGAAGACAAGCGAACTGATGAAGAGCCGGTCAGTTATTATTATGAGGGCGGTATCCGCTCTTATGTCGAGCATTTGAACCGTACGAGAGAAGTGCTCCATGAACCATTCGCTATCGAAAGTGAACAGGATGACATTTCTATTGAAATCGCTCTTCAGTACAATGATGGCTTTGCCAGCAACCTTTATTCGTATGCGAATAATATTCATACGTACGAGGGCGGAACCCACGAATCCGGCTTTAAAACCGGACTCACTCGTGTAATTAACGATTATGCGCGTAAAAATAATATGTTCAAAGAAACCGACCCGAACTTAACAGGGGATGATGTCCGCGAAGGTTTGACCGCGATCATCTCTATCAAACATCCAGATCCCCAGTTTGAAGGGCAGACCAAGACGAAGCTCGGAAACAGTGAGGCTCGTACAGTTACTGATGCGTTATTCTCAGAAGGCTTCTCTAAATTCCTGTTTGAAAATCCAAACATGGCAAGAATTGTAGTGGAAAAAGGTCTAATGGCTTCGAGGGCTCGTATGGCTGCGAAGAAAGCACGTGAGCTTACTCGCCGTAAAAATGCGCTTGAAGTTTCCAACCTTCCTGGTAAATTAGCGGACTGTTCATCTAAAGATCCCAGTATTTCAGAGATCTACGTGGTTGAGGGTGACTCAGCCGGAGGTTCTGCGAAACAGGGACGGGACCGGCATTTTCAGGCGATCCTTCCTCTGCGTGGTAAAATTATTAACGTAGAGAAAGCACGCTTAGATAAAATCCTTTCGAATAATGAAGTCCGTGCAATCATCACAGCGCTCGGTACAGGAATTGGAGAGGATTTTGATATTTCTAAGGCCCGCTACCATAAAATCGTCATTATGACGGATGCTGATGTGGATGGAGCACACATTCGAACGCTTCTTCTAACCTTCTTTTACCGTTATATGCGTCCTTTGATTGAGCATGGCTATATTTACATTGCCCAGCCGCCTCTTTATAAAATTCAGCAGGGAAAAGCCGTTTATTATACGTATAGTGATAAGCAGCTTGATACTATGCTTGCGGAGCTGCCAAACTCTCCAAAACCAGGCGTTCAGCGTTACAAAGGTTTAGGAGAGATGAACCCGGAACAACTTTGGGAGACAACCATGGATCCCGAGACAAGGACGCTGCTTCAAGTAAGTCTGGAAGACGCGATTGGAGCAGATGAAACCTTTGATATTCTAATGGGGGACAAGGTAGAACCACGCCGTAACTTCATTGAGGAAAATGCTCAATATGTCCAGAACCTGGATATATAAGAAATAAACGAATGGTAGTCACGATAAAAATAGAAACATTGTAAATGGATGGGGAAAGGCTCTTAGAGCTTTTCTCCCCTTATAGGTTATTAGGAGGTAAATAGAATGGTGGATCAACCCGAACGCCCACGCGTGCAGGAAATTAATATAAGCCAGGAAATGCGTACATCCTTCCTGGATTATGCCATGAGTGTTATTGTGGCGCGTGCTTTGCCTGACGTCCGTGATGGTTTGAAACCTGTACACCGCCGGATTTTGTATGCGATGCATGATTTAGGCATGCATTCAGATAAAGCTCACAAAAAATCTGCCCGTATTGTAGGGGAAGTGATCGGTAAATATCACCCGCACGGTGATTCGGCCGTATACGATACGATGGTGCGTATGGCTCAGGACTTCAACTACCGTTATATGCTCGTGGATGGCCACGGAAACTTCGGTTCTGTAGACGGCGACGCCGCTGCCGCTATGCGTTATACGGAAGCAAGAATGTCCAAAATTTCTATGGAGATTTTGCGTGACATCAATAAAGATACGATTGATTATGATGACAACTATGACGGCACGGAGAAGGAGCCTCTTGTCTTACCTGCTAAATTCCCGAACTTACTCGTTAACGGTGGTTCCGGTATCGCGGTAGGGATGGCTACGAATATTCCTCCCCATCAGCTGGGTGAAGTAATTGATGCTGTACTTGCTGTCAGTAAAGATCCGGATATTACCATTCAAGAATTGATGGAAAACCACATCTACGGACCGGATTTCCCAACATCCGGAAAAATCCTCGGATTTAGCGGGATCCGCAAAGCTTATGAAACCGGAAAAGGATCGATTACAGTAAGGGCAAATGTTGAAATCGAAGAACAGGCGAATGGGAAAGCACGCTTAATTGTTACGGAGCTTCCGTATCAGGTGAACAAAGCTCGTCTGGTCGAGAAAATAGCAGATCTTGCCCGCGACAAGAAAATTGACGGCATTACGGACCTCCGGGACGAGTCTGACCGTACTGGACTGCGCGTCGTAATCGAATTACGTCGGGATGCTAATCCAAATGTGCTGTTGAACAACCTCTACAAGATGACGGCTCTTCAATCCACATTTGGTATTAATATGCTGGCTCTGGTTAACGGTCATCCAAGAGTATTGAACCTGAAACAGTGCCTGGAATACTATTTGGAGCACCAGAAAGAAGTCATCAAGCGTAGAACTGCTTATGAACTTCGTAAAGCGGAAGCAAGAGCTCATATCCTGGAAGGTCTTCGTGTAGCTCTGGATCATTTAGACAAAGTGATTACGCTCATTCGTGAGTCACAAACGACTGAAATTGCTAAAAGTGGTTTAATGGAGCGTTATGAGCTGTCCGATCGCCAGGCTCAAGCTATTCTGGATATGCGTCTTCAACGTCTGACTGGTTTAGAACGTGAGAAGATTGAAAGTGAATACCAGGATCTCATGAAGCTGATTGCTGAATTGAAAGCAATCCTTGCTGATGAAGAGAAAGTTCTGGAAATTATTCGGGAAGAACTCGAAGATGTAAAAGAACGCTTTAACGATGAACGTCGTACAGAAATTGTACTTGGCGGCAGTGACTTTATTGAAGACGAAGATTTAATACCGGAGGAAACGGTTATTGTAACCTTGACGCATCAAGGTTATGTCAAACGTCTCCCGGCTAACACGTATCGTTCTCAACGCAGAGGCGGCCGTGGTGTACAAGGGATGGGCACCCACGAAGAAGATTTTGTGGAACACTTGCTCTCCACCTCAACGCACAATACGCTGCTGTTCTTCTCCAATAAAGGAAAAGTGTATAAGGCAAAAGGCTATGAAGTTCCTGAATTCAGCCGCACGGCTAAAGGGATTCCAATTATCAATATGCTGAACATTGAGCGGGATGAGTGGATTAACGCCGTCATTACCGTAGAAGACTTCGTCGATGATTGGTATCTTCTGTTTACAACAAGGAACGGTATCACCAAACGGACGACACTTTCCCAATTTGCGAACATCCGCCGCGGCGGTCTGATTGCACTTGGACTTCGGGAAGACGACGAATTGATCTCCGTGAAACTGACAGATGGCCAAAAGGATATTATGATTGGTACCAGAAATGGCTATCTCATCCGGTTTAACGAAGATCAAATCCGTGCTATGGGCCGTACAGCTGCAGGTGTTAAAGGCATCTCGCTTAGAGATGACGACCGCGTTGTATCCATGGAAATCCTGGAGGACGACCTGCAGGTTCTTACCGTCACAAGTAAAGGATATGGGAAGCGGACACCGGCAACGGATTACCGCATTACCAACCGGGGCGGTAAAGGAATTATTACGTGTAACCTTACCGAGAAAAACGGTTATGTCGTCGCTACCCAGGCCGTGAATGGTGAAGAAGATATAATGATCATCACGGAAAGTGGAGTGCTGATCCGGATGCCGCTCGAAAGCATTTCTGAAACTGGAAGGAATACTCAGGGTGTCCGGTTGATCCGTCTTGGAGACGGGGAAGAAGTAGCCACGGTTGCTCGTGTAGAATCAGAAAAAGAAGAAGAAGAAATTATTGAAGAAGCACTTGAAAAGAATGAAGATAAAGAAACAACATCAGAGGAATCTAAAGAAGTGGAAGACACTCCTGAAGAATAACCTCCCCCGTTTGCTGGGAAATGCCAAGCCGCCTGTCGAAATCTACGGCAGGCGGCTTTTTTTAAGATATTTTAGTGAATCATAATAGCTATACTCCTTTTAAGAGAGGTGGAAAACGATATGCGGGTGCACCCTTCCCAATTGGTTACGGGCTGTTTAATAACAAAAGATGTAATGGGACGTACTAAAAATCCAATTATTCCTAAAAACACGTTGGTTCATCCTATACATATCCAAGTGTTAAAGAAATTTCTAATTGAATCCGTTGAAGTTGCGAACAAACTTTCAGACGGTTCCCCTTTTGTACCCGAGTCTGTAGACGATGAACCGATCGAAACACAGCCGTCAGGCTCATCCGAGTCAAGCCAGCAGCTTCCCTTTCACGACCAGTATGTACAGGCGGTTCAATCCTATAAGAAGTGGTTTTCGGATTGGCGGGCAGGAGCATCCATCGATATCAAAGCCATACGTGAAGTAATGGTTCCCTTATTAGAAAATGCTGTTCAGGAGAAGCAGGAGGTTTTCAAACTTCATAACTATTCATCAACCTGGGATTACCTTTACCACCATAGTGTGGCGATGAGTGTTATGGCCTCTTATTTAGCTTATAAAATGGACTATGAATACGGGGAGTGGATTCAAGTAGGACTGGCAGGGTTACTCAGTGATGCCGGAATGGCCAAAGTCGATCAACGGGTAATAGATAAAGAGGCTCCGCTCACAGAACGGGAATTTGAACAAATAAAACATCACCCTGCACACTCTTACCGTCTGGTGGAAAACATTCAGGCGTTGAGCCGCCCCGCCAAGCTTGCTGTTTTACAGCATCATGAGCGATTGGACGGAACCGGTTATCCTCTTGGACTGAACCATACCAAAATTCATCTCTATAGTCAGCTTATTGCAGTTAGTGATATGTACCATGCCATGACTTCAGAACGTGTGTACCGCCAAAAGCATTCTCCTTTTAAAGTCCTTGAGAATGTTCTTAAGGAACAGTTCGGACGCTATGATCACACCGTTATTCAAGTGTTAGTCAAAGAAATGACCAATTATTCAACCGGCACGAATATAAGACTGTCCAACAATCGGCGGGCGGAAATTGTCTTTGTAGATCAAACCCATCCCACAAGACCAATGATTCGTTTAGAAGAAGATGGAGAAATTTATCACTTAAAAGAACACAAGCATCTACATATAGAAGAAATACTGGATTAATGAAAGACAAGTTGATATCAAAGAACAGATGTCAGCTTGTCTTTTAACCATCCGGAGATTAACATAGGAATCTGTTCGCTTGCGCTTTTGAGAAATTCGATGATAAATACATAGTCTTCCCGGTCCCTCATTTGCTGCATTTCTCCCCACCATTCTCCCTCATAGCGAACTAGCATACTTAAGTTATACAGAACGGCAAAATAAGCAAGTAATGGAGGCCAGGTTTCATCTGCAGACGGTCGCTCAAAGTCTTTAAAGGCATAGATGGAAGCCATAGCTTCTAAGGGGCGAAGCAGTTCATCCATCGAGACTTTTTCCTTTGACGATGTAAATTGGAACAGATGATCTGCTGCGTGAGGAAATAGTCCATGAGGCTGAACTCGAATATCATCCTCTAAAAAGCGGTAATGCTGTTTCTTTCTTTTTCTGGTCGACAGACCGTGAGCTAAAACCTTGGCTGTAGCAGGGTAACCAGGATCTACAGTTAGAAGGCAGCTTTTTAAGTAGTGATTGAGTCCATAATAAAAAAGGAGCGGCTGGACACTCAATGGAGTCGATTTTGCAGACTCCCAGTAGTCACTTCCCAGATTTAAGCCATATATAAATCGTTCAGCGTTCTGGTAAGCATGGTGAGAAGCTTTCGGATTGTTTATGTTTTCATAACAGGCCAGTAAAAATGGTCTGGTGTGAGCGGTAACTTGTAAGTAATTAAGAATGGTCTCTTCCTTAAGCATGGGAGTGCCTCTCCTTTCGTTACGTTCATCCTCAATTTTGCAAACAAAGCAGAAAGCGCTTTAATTATATAGTACTCTGCTAAAGTGTCTGAAAAGCAGTCCCGACAGGGGATTTATGGGATTTTTTTATGGTTGAAAAACGACAGTCATTGTCGTATTGTAAATAACAATAAGAAAGTATTTTACGTAGTTATCGGTTATTATTCCCCACCTTTACCCAAACTATTTGAATAAAAGGAGAGATCAAGCATGCGTGAAGATAAATTTGAGAAAGAAAGCTTAACGTTCGATGATGTGCTTCTTCTGCCGGCCAAGTCAGATGTATTGCCTCGTGACGTTTCATTAGCTACAGAGCTCTCGCCTACCTTAAAACTGAATATGCCCGTTCTCAGTGCAGGAATGGACACAGTTACAGAAGCGGGCTTAGCCATCGGAATGGCGAGACAAGGCGGTCTTGGTGTCATCCACAAAAATATGTCGATTGAAGAGCAGGCTGAGCAAGTCGATCGTGTAAAACGTTCCGAAAGCGGAGTTATCACGAATCCTTTCTTTTTGACTCCTGAACATCAGGTTTTTGATGCGGAGCACCTGATGGGTAAATTCAGAATCTCAGGTGTGCCGATTGTGAATAATCAAGAAGAACAGAAGCTGGTTGGGATCATTACCAACCGCGATCTTCGTTTCATCAAAAATTACTCCATGGCCATCAGTGAAGTAATGACAAGCGAAAATCTGGTAACGGCACCTGTTGGAACCACTTTAGAGGAAGCTGGGAAGATTCTTCAGGAATACAAAATTGAAAAACTTCCATTAGTGGACAATGAAAGGATCCTGAAAGGTCTAATCACCATTAAAGATATCGAAAAAGTTATCGAATTTCCGCTTTCAGCGAAGGACGAACAAGGCCGTCTTCTCTGCGCTGCTGCCGTCGGTGTAACAGCGGATGCGATGACAAGGATTGATAAGCTTGTTTCTGCGGGAGTGGATGCTTTAGTTGTCGATACGGCCCACGGACATTCCCAGGGTGTAATCGATCAAGTGAAGCGAATTCGCAGCAAGTATCCTTCTATGAATATTATCGCCGGAAATGTCGGTACCCCAGAAGCAACACGCGAACTAATTGAAGCGGGAGCCGATGTGATTAAAGTAGGTATAGGTCCTGGGTCCATTTGTACAACCCGTGTTGTTGCCGGGGTAGGCATTCCGCAAATTACGGCGGTTCACGACTGTGCAAGGGAAGCAGAGAAATACAACAAGCCTGTTATTGCCGATGGTGGTATTAAATATTCAGGTGAAATTGTAAAATCTCTTGCAGCCGGGGCCCATGCGGTTATGCTTGGAAGTCTACTCGCTGGCGTGTCAGAAAGTCCGGGAGAAACAGAAATCTTCCAGGGCCGCCGTTTTAAAGTTTACCGTGGAATGGGATCTGTAGGGGCTATGGAATCCGGCTCTAAAGATCGTTACTTCCAAAGCGATCAGGAATCCAAAAAACTGGTACCAGAGGGTATCGAAGGACGTATGCCGTACAAAGGACCGCTTGCGGATACGCTTCACCAGCTGATGGGCGGTTTACGATCAGGAATGGGGTACTGCGGAACCCCAACGATCCAGGCGCTGCGCACGGATGGTAAATTCACGAGAATTACCGGAGCAGGCTTGCGAGAAAGCCACCCTCATGATGTTCAAATTACAAAAGAAGCACCGAACTACTCCGTTTGACTTGAGTAATTATTAATAGACAGGGACTATTTCCCTGTCTATTCTTTTGTGAAGCCATGTGATAAAATAACGAAGGTATAATACATAATTTGTGGGTGGAGGTCGAGAAAGTTGAAACAAGTTTTTAAAACATCCCTGGCCGTCATGATGGCCTTTATTTTGAGCATGTCCGCAGTCTGGATGAATCCAGGGAATACATACGCGGCTACAGTTAATGTAGAAGCGAAATCTGCTATTCTAGTAGACGCTGATTCTGGAAAGATTTTATTTGAGAAAGAGGCAGACCTTACTCTACCTCCAGCTAGTATGACGAAAATGATGACAGAGTACCTCGTTATGGAAGCCATTCAGCAGGGCAGTATCAGCTGGGATACCACTACACAGATCAGCCAATATGCTTATGATATATCGGCAAACGCTAATTTTTCCGGCGTTGGCTTGAAAATGAATAAAGATTACACAGTAGAAGAACTTTATAAAGCGATGGCGATTAATTCAGATAATGCCACGACTATTGCGCTGGCTGAATTAATTGCAGGAACAGAAGCTGAATTTGTTAAAATGATGAATGAAAAAGCCAAGGAAATGGGACTTCCGGATTATGAATTCGTAAATTCCACGGGCTTGAACAATTCCCATCTGGGAGATAATTACCCGGAAGGAACAGCCCCTGATGCAACGAATATGCTTTCGGCACGATCCGCTGCCCTTCTTGCCTTCCACTTAATTAATGATTACCCTGAATCTTTAGATATCTCGAGCCAGCCCACAGCTGAGTTTGATGGTCAGACCATTACAAACTGGAACTGGATGATCCCTAATATGCCCGGCGCCCTCTCACAGTTTGGTTATGAAGGAGTCGATGGTTTAAAGACAGGATACACAGAGCTTGCAGGCAACACGTTTACAGGGACAGCCGAACAAAATGGTCAGCGTTTTATTACTGTCGTTATGAAGACCGACTCAAGAGCGTCCCGTTTCCAGCAGACAGCGAAGTTATTTGATTATGGTTTTCAGCAATTCCAGGAGCAGACTCTTTATGAGGCTGGTTATCAACTGGAAGATGAATCTGAAATCGAGGTAGCTAAAGGAAAAGAAGAAAAGGTAGCTGTAGAGACCAATACGGATCTTCAAACACTTGTTAAAAATGGGGAAGATGAACAATACTCTATTAAGTATAACCTTTCGGAAGATCAATTGAATGAGGACGGAAAACTTGTGGCACCTATTGAAAAAGGAGCCAAAGTAGGAACGGCTTCTCTTGTTTACAATGGAGAAGAATCCTATGACAATCTATTATCTGAGAACCCAAATTCCGTAGATGTAGTGACTACGGCAGCCGTTGAAAAGTCCAATTGGTTTATGCTGATGATAGGCGGAATCGGTGAGTTCTTTAGCGATATTTTCAGCGGAGCTGTAGATATGGTAAAAAGTTGGTTTTAACAGTTAATGCCAATTTATTTGGTAGGATTTTAGGCTTTTTTGAGTTACAATAGATAATAAGTAATTTTAGATTCAAATCATGCAAATGATTGATCATATACAGTCGATTCAGGGAGGAATATATTATGTCACAAACAGGTACAGATCGCGTAAAACGCGGAATGGCAGAAATGCAAAAAGGCGGCGTCATCATGGACGTTGTAAATGCGGAACAGGCAAAAATAGCTGAAGAAGCGGGAGCGGTAGCCGTAATGGCTCTTGAACGCGTACCAGCTGATATTCGTGCAGCTGGAGGCGTAGCTCGAATGGCAGATCCAAGTATCGTGGAAGACGTTATGAATGCTGTTTCTATTCCGGTCATGGCAAAAGCTCGTATCGGGCACATTACAGAAGCACGTGTACTAGAAGCTTTAGGTGTCGATTATATCGATGAAAGTGAAGTACTTACGCCAGCGGATGAAGTTTATCATATCAAAAAGGATGATTATACCGTCCCATTCGTTTGCGGCTGCCGTAACTTGGGAGAAGCTACACGCCGTATTCGTGAAGGAGCTTCTATGCTTCGTACTAAAGGGGAACCTGGTACAGGCAACATCGTAGAAGCTGTTAGTCACATGAGACAAGTTCAATCCCAAATTCGTCATCTTCGCGGTTTATCAGAAGATGAAGTGATGGTTTATGCGAAAGATAATGGAGCTCCATTTGATCTTCTTATGGAAATCCGTGAAGCAGGACGTCTTCCTGTCGTAAACTTTGCAGCCGGTGGAATTGCTACCCCTTCTGATGCAGCATTGATGATGCAGCTTGGAGCAGACGGTGTATTCGTAGGCTCAGGTATTTTCAAATCCAACGATCCAGAACGCTTTGCTCGTGCGATTGTAGAAGCTACTACGCATTATGATGACTACAAATTGATTGGTGAGCTTTCCAGAGGTCTGGGCACAGCCATGAAGGGCATGGAAATGTCTACGCTTGCTGCCGACCAGCGTATGCAGGATCGCAGTCAATAAATAATTAGAAGGCGGATCAGGGGTCTTGAGACAGGCCCCATCCGCTGCTGATTCTTCGTTTATATTTATGATCGTTAGAATGATTTAGGATAGATTTAAAGGAGACATGCATCATGACCACAATCGGTGTATTAGGACTTCAAGGAGCTTTTCGTGAGCATGTACGTTCCATCGAAGCTTCAGGTGCAGAAAGTGTTGTAGTGAAAAAGGTTGAACAGCTTGAGAATATCGACGGACTTATTATCCCAGGCGGCGAAAGTACAACCATCAGACGACTTATCGATAAGTATGGATTCCTTGAGCCCCTTCGTGATTTTGGAAAACAAGGAAAGCCGATTTTCGGTACTTGTGCAGGATTAATTCTGCTTGCTTCAGAAATTGATGGATCATATGACGTGCATTTAGGACTGATGGACATCAAAGTACGCCGTAATGCCTTCGGAAGGCAGCGCGAAAGCTTTGAGGTGGATCTCGATATCGAAGGCGTGGCTGAAGGATACAATGCTGTATTTATACGCGCCCCTTATATTGAAGGGGTAGGTGAATCCGGTAAAGTATTAGCTACGTATAACGGACATATCGTAGCTGCCCAGCAGGATGGTTACCTGGCTTGTTCCTTCCATCCTGAATTGACTGAAGATCATCGAATGACCGCTCATTTTGTTAAAATGGTGGAAGAGTCTAAAAAATCACTTGCATTATGATTGAATATCCGCTAATGTTATTAGACACAATAGCTAATAGATAACGCGATGATAGGAATTAGTAGCATCATCCTTTTTCTTTAAGAGAGTCAGTGGCTGGTGAAAACTGATGAAAAAGATGTGTGAATCCATCCTTGAGTGTTCGACTGAATAATAGTAAGTCGAACCGGTGCTCACCGTTATGAGTTAAGCCGGAAGATTGATCTTCAATCTTCAACTTGGGTGGTATCGCGGGAAGCATAATCAAGCTCTCGTCCCTTATTTACAAGGGACGGGAGCTTTTTATATTAATTAATTTGAATGAGGAGGATCCACATGCTGGACATGAAGTACTTACGCCAGAATTTTGAAGAAGTGAAGCAGAAGTTGAATAAACGCGGTGAGGACTTATCCGAACTGGATGCCTTTGGAGACTTGGATGAAAGACGCCGGGAGCTGATTCAAGAGACGGAGGAGTTAAAAGCTCGCCGTAATGAGGTCTCTAAAGAAATATCTCAACTGAAAAAGGAAAAGCAGGACGCGGATGACAAGATTAAAGAAATGCGTGAAGTAGGAGACCGGGTCAAGAATCTGGATGCTGAACTCAAAGAGGTGGAAGAACGATTAGAAACATTACTTCTTTCTATTCCTAACATTCCCCATGAAAGTGTGCCTGTTGGAGAAGATGAAGAAGATAATGTGGAAGCGAAAAAGTGGGGAGAGCTTCCAGCCTTTACTTTCGAAGCCAAAGCCCACTGGGATGTAGCGACTGAGCTCGATATTCTGGACTTCGAACGTGCGTCTAAAGTTACGGGCAGCCGGTTTGTTTTCTACAAAGGACTTGGTGCCCGTCTCGAGCGAGCGTTACTAAATTTCATGATGGATTTACATGCGGACGAGCATGGCTATCAGGAAATGCTTCCTCCTCAACTTGTTAATCGTACCTCTATGACAGGGACAGGACAGCTCCCGAAATTTGAAGAGGATGCATTTAAAATTGAAGACTGGGACTACTTCTTAGTGCCAACGGCAGAAGTTCCTGTAACGAACTACCACCGTGAAGAGATTCTATCTAGTGAGAACCTTCCACAGAAGTTTGTAGCTTTCAGCACCAATTTCCGTTCAGAAGCGGGTTCTGCGGGCCGGGATACAAGAGGCCTGATCCGCCAGCACCAATTCAATAAAGTTGAACTTGTTCAGCTAGCTAAACCAGAGGATTCTTATCAGGTGCTGGAAGAGCTAACCGGCCATGCTGAGAAGGTCCTGCAGCTGCTTAAACTGCCGTATCGCGTGATGAGCATGTGTACAGGTGACCTTGGATTCACAGCTGCTAAGAAATACGATATTGAAGTGTGGATCCCAAGCTACGGAACGTATCGTGAAATCAGTTCTTGTTCTAATTTTGAAGACTTCCAGGCTCGCCGCGCGGGTATTCGTTTCCGTCGTGAAGAGAAAGGGAAGCCGGAATTTGTTCATACTTTAAATGGTTCTGGGCTTGCCCTGGGACGTACAGTAGCTGCGATTCTTGAGAATTATCAGCAGGAGGATGGCTCTGTAGTTATCCCTGAAGTACTTCGTCCATATATGGGTGGTAAAGAGTCTATTCGATAATAGAAAGCCTATAAAAAGCCGCACCGAGCAAACCTAGCCGGTGCGGCTTTTTTAAGGCACTTTTAAACGCTATCGTTTGCTTTTATAAAAGTCTTATTACGCTATAGGGCCGGATTGTGTAAGACTTTCGAGATATTGGGGTAGTCTGTAGGTCCTGCGGGGGACGATTCGCTTTCCGTGGGCATGTGCTGAGCCTCCTCAAGCTAAAGCTTTCCGGGGTCTCACCGATCATGTTTATCCCACTCTTACACTTTTATAAGAGTTAAGCATAACTCATAATATAAACGTCAGCGAGAGCTATCCAGCTGCAGCACCTAGCGTCTAGTGAGACTTCCCTCACTTCTGTGCGATAAGTCAACATCGAATCGCTCCGCTCTTCGTGTTTCCTTTATCTCCGACAGCTCAGTCCAGTCCATACGCCGCTGACCAAGGTGCTTCCGCTTTTAAGATAGGAGTCTTCATCGTCCCCCTCCGGACCTTGCCAAATCAGAAGCTCGAAACTACTTAACACATCATCTGAGTATGAGGAATTAGACCATGTGGTTTTATGCCTATTTTCAGGATGTAACGATGCGCAATAGCCTGTCATAAAAGCATTTAATACAGATTAAGGGGGAGAACTTTTCTCTTCTGGAAGGGTACATTCACAAAACTAGTGTTGGGTTGGTGGGGAAATGACGCATATCCGTCAAGCTAGTAAGTGAATAATTCTAGATAAGCATTGGTTCCACCCTTGAATTACACATATTTCCAATTAAGGTTATATGGACTCCTAAAGGAGTCCGCAATAAAAACAAGGGGATCTTTTATTTATAAGTTAATCCTAAAACATCGAACGGACTTTCATGTTTTTCTTTGTGGTCTTTCCTGCCATGTCGCCTAGCGTTTTCGAAGATGGCTTCTAATATTTCTACGACACTCTTCGAATCAGATTGTATTGGAGACACTAGATATGGCAAA
>NZ_FOOG01000003.1:0-82686 GCF_900113125.1 Halobacillus alkaliphilus
GAATGGCTGAGGAGAAGGCTCCGGATGATTCGATGGAAAGAATGGAAATTGCCTAAGACAAAAGTGAATAATTTAATAGCATTGGGAGTGACAAAGGCGAAAGCCTTCGAATGGGGAAATACAAGAAAAGGCTACTGGCGTATAGCCAGTAGCCCAATTCTCCATCGCACACTCAATGACCACTATTGGCAACGTATGGGTTTGAAATCATTGAATGCACGTTGAATTTTATGAAACCGCCGTATACGGAACCGTACGTACGGTGGTGTGAGAGGACGGAGGTTAGTCACCTCCTCCTACTCGATTTAAAGAGACGTAAGCATGTCTCAATGAATTAAAAAACCAGAAACTCAGCTATTAAATAAGAGGAGTTTCTGGTTCGTTTGAATGCTATTGATATTGAAAATCTGGTTCTTCCCATTTAGAGCTGAACTCTACCTGGAGAGAATGACCTCCGAAGTACCATTCATCATCTTCTTCTATAAAATAAGTGATCTTTCCAACTTTTGTTTCCGCAACAGGTTCAGAGGGCTCTTCTATGCGAATCGCTAGAGAAAATCCTGGCTGAAGACCACCTGTTCCGCCATAACGGACATAAAATCGAAGGTTGGTATTGTCATCTACATCTAATTCTTCTTCATACCATTTGGCTGCTTCTTCTGTGACGGTAAGATCCATAATTTATTCAACTCCTTCTATTCTATGGTCATCTCCTATGTTGTATCCGTAAATGCGTAGGGATAAACCTAATAAAATAGAAAGACAACCCCAATGAAATTAGCGGTGGTTGTCTTTCTTGTTTTTATCAGGAACCGGATCAAAGCCACCTCTATGAAAAGGATGACATTTTAAGATCCGTTTAATGGTCAAATAAGACCCTTTTAAAAAACCAAACCGTTTAAAAGCTTCTAATCCATACTCCGAACAAGTAGGCTGAAATCGGCAGCTGGGAGGGAAGAAAGGACTGATTCCTTTACGGTAAAATTGTATAAGGCCTATCATGACATGCTTCATAGGATAAATCCTTATTCTGCTTCTTGTTTTTTATCATAGCTAAGAGTGGCCACCGCATCGTGCAGATGAATGGATTCTTCGTTTCGGCAAGTAACGGTAAAAGCTTCTACAAATTCATATTCGTATAAGTCGGCTGCAACCAGGCGTACGATATCTTCTACAAAGCGTGGGTTTTCATAAGCCTGCTCTGTTACCATTTTTTCATCCGGTCTTTTCAAAACTGGGTGAATGCGGGCACTCGCATTGCTTTCGGCCGCCTCAAGTAAAGCTGCTTTCCAGTCAATTTCCTGCTCGTCGAAATCATCCGTTAAGGTAACAGTCATAGACACGTTCCCTCGCTGATTATGGGCGCTGTATTCACTGATTTCTTTTGAACAAGGACAAAGGGTAGTAATTTTACCAGTTAACGTAACCGTAACATCATGCCCGGTTTCTTCCTTATATTCATCACGAATCGTAGCATCTGCGTAGTTCATACCAGCAAGATCTGAGTATGGCCCTTTTCTTTCAAAGAACCAGGGGAAATGTACTTCCACTTCAGCATCTTTTTGTTTTAAACGACCGGCCAGTTCCTCGGTAAAACCTTTTAAAGTTGCAATATCTATGGCAAATCCTTCATTGTGATATTTATCCAATTGTTCTGTAAAGCGGCTCATATTCGTACCTTTGCTTCCTTTCCTAATGGAGGAACCAAAGGAGAACGTGCCAATTGTTGTCTGAATTTCCGGCGTCAGTTTGCTCGGAATGCGAATAGGGTGCTTCACATTTGAAATTCCCACCATATCAATATCAAAAAGGAAATCTTTTTTTGAATTTTGTAAATCAGCCATTTTATCTTTATCCACCGGTTTTGTACGTGGACCTGGTTTCACAGATCCAAATAATTGGTGGCGTTCTTCTTTGGAAGGTAATTGCTTATTATGATTTAGTTCAGTTTTGTTCATAGTAAAAGACTCCTTTCAGGCCTTCATTTCTAGTCAAAGTATACAATATGTAAATCTATTTATACAATTTAATGCTTTTACTAATGTGTTGGTAAAAACAGGATAAAACCTCTCCCTATGGTTGTCTTACTATCGTTTCCACAAAAAAGGAGGTCTATGCTTTTTTGCACAGACCTCGTGAAAAGCAGGTTACATCCAAGTGATTTTTGGTTCAGTTTTGTTCATAATCCTTTTAATATTCGACCGATGACGGTAGATCACGAATAGCGTGAAAAGAGTAATTACAATGGTCAACCCAAAGTCCCGGGCAATAAGAGTAGCAATAATCCCAATGACACCACTGATCATAGAAGATAGAGATACATATTTACTAATGTATAAAGCCAGGAAGAAAGTGGCTAGTAGTAAAAAGAAAATGATAGGATTCACTCCCAATATAACGCCTCCGGAAGTCGCCACCGCTTTCCCGCCTTTAAACCCTGCAAAGATTGGATACATATGACCGATTACAGCGAAGATTCCAATGACGAGAGTGATGACGTCAGCTCCAAATAATAAAGGAAGAGCTGTGGCTAGAGTTCCCTTAAGGATATCCGCTGAAGTTACAATTAATCCTGCTTTAATACCTAATACACGAAAGGTATTGGTTCCGCCCAGATTACCACTCCCGTGCTCTCTGATATCAGTATCGTAGCCATATTTCCCTATTATCAGACCTGATGGAATGGACCCAAGCAAGTACGCGATAATAGCAAATAAAGCGTATTCCATGCCGCTCATCTCCTTCGTTGCTTTATTCTATTTTACCATGAGAGGTTTGAGGAAAGAACCCGGCCGCTTCATTGTAAAGGTTAAACTTATTGATTTGAGGGATAAACGGATTCAGAGTGCCTTTTTAATTTACTATCAATAGATTTAAACTTATGTACTAAATTTCAAAGCTGTAACAACTTCCTATTATACCAATTCAGCACCGTGTGACAAGAAATTTCTCGCAAAGTTTTAGTATGAAGAAGATATAAATAAGTGGTTCCTCGATGTGTTCTAAATGATTTCGAATCTTTGCAAAATGTTTGAAATTGTGGAATTGTGGAAATATAGTATTCATATTTTATTAGGATGAAGAGAGGGAAAACCATGATTACATTTAAAGACGTAACGAAGACGTATCCTGATGGGACCACGGCTCTTAAAGACATCGCCTTACATGTGAAGGACGGAGAGCTTTTAACTCTAATTGGTCCTAGTGGCTGCGGTAAGACGACAATGATGAAGATGATTAACCGATTGATCCATCCTACAGAAGGGTCAATAACTATACATAATAAAGATATTCGAGAATATAACATTCACGAGCTCCGCTGGAATATTGGTTATGTATTACAGGAAATTGCTTTGTTTCCTCATATGACAATAGAAGAAAACATATCTATTGTTCCTGAAATGAAGAAGTGGAAAAAGAAAGACCTTTCTAACCGTATTGATGAACTAATGCGTATGGTGGGGTTAGATGCTGAAAAGCACCGGAAGCGGAAACCAAGCGAATTATCGGGTGGTCAACAGCAGAGGGTAGGAGTTATAAGGGCTCTAGCCGCAGACCCGGATATTATACTAATGGATGAACCGTTTAGTGCCCTCGATCCCATCAGTCGTGAGCAGCTGCAGAAAGATATTAGACAGCTGCAACAGGAAATACAGAAAACCATTGTGTTTGTGACTCACGATATGGATGAAGCCATGGCTCTAGGGGACAGAGTTTGTGTCATGCAAGCTGGTGAAATCGTACAGCTCGACACTCCGCAGAACTTAATACTAAATCCAGCTAACGATTTTGTGAAAGACTTTATAGGAAGCCGAAAAACTCCATGGGAAACAGCGGTGGACGTCATTATGGACCGGACAAAAAATCAAATGTATCCGTTTGAAGAACTAGAGAAAGGAACGATCCCGATCAAAGGAACATTTGCGTTAAAAAATCCCGATGGAACGTATGCCACAGCCGTTCATGATGGGAAGCCTATGGATCTCCCGGCACTGGAAAATGGAATGACTTTAAAAGAAGCGACGGCAGTTTTTGAAAAAACAGATTATCCCATGCTGCCGGTAGTTAAACAGGAGCAGCTTCTTGGTACTCTCTCTTATAAAGACATCGTCTTTTACTTGAAAGAAAACCACCATGAAAAAGGGGTGGGGCAATTATGAATCAATTTAAAGAAGTTTTTATTCAACGACAGGATGTCTTACTCGAAAAGATTTGGGAACATTTACAAATTTCCATTATTGCTTTAGTCATTGCAACGCTCATTTCCGTACCTCTCGGGTTACTATTATCTCGAAAACACAAGGTTGCTGAGCCGGTTATTGGTGTAACCGCAATTTTACAAACAATCCCGAGTCTTGCGGTCTTAGCGTTTTTAATTCCTTTATTCGGTATTGGACAGACACCTGCTGTTATTGCTTTAACGGCTTATGGACTTCTGCCTATACTCAGAAACACATACACAGGAATTAAAGAAGTAGATCCTGCTCTAAAGGAAGCGGCTACGGGGATGGGAATGAATTCATTTCGCCGCTTATCCCGGGTAGAGTTACCGCTGGCCATGCCGGTCATCATGGCGGGAATTCGTACATCCATGGTCTTAATTGTAGGAACAACTACCATCGCTGCTTTAATTGGCGCTGGAGGGTTAGGTGATTTAATTCTTCTTGGACTTGACCGCGGGGGTGAGGTGAACCTAATCCTTCTTGGAGCTATTCCAGCCGCTCTATTAGCTATTATATTAGATGTGATCCTCCGACTGTTTGAGCGAACATCCGCTAAATCCGGATTCCGTTCTCTTGTAAGTCTTTTAGTTATTGCCGCATTAATTGCTGTGGGTCCATTAGCGTTTGGCGGCAAAGCAAAAAATGATCTCGTTCTTGGAGCAAAATTGGGCTCAGAACCTGCTATTTTGATCAATATGTATAAAATGCTTATTGAGGAAGAAACGGATCTTTCTGTAGGGTTGAAGCCAAACTTAGGGAAAACGGATCTTGTATTCAGTGCCTTGCAGGAGGGCAGTATAGACATATATCCTGAATTTACAGGGACGGCTATCGTATCCTTGCTTGATGAACAGGCGGATAGCAACGAGCCGCAGGAAGTTTATCAGCAGGCAAAAGAGGGCATGGCTGAAACGTATGATATGGCGTTCTTAGAGCCCATGAAATTTAATAATACGTATGCTGTGGCTACCACGCAAGAGCTTGCTGAAAGATACAACCTAGAAACCATTGGGGATTTAAATCAAGTAGAAGACCAATTCACCGCTGGTTTCACCCTTGAATTCAATGATCGTCAGGATGGGTATCAGGGAATGAAAAAAGTGTACGACCTTGATTTTAACGAAGTAAAAACGATGGACCCTGGCCTGCGTCAGGATGCTATTAAGACTGGACAAGTGGATGTTATCGATGCTTACGCAACTTCTGGTTATATGGTTGATTTAAACTTAAAAGTACTTGAAGATCCTGAAAACCTATTTCCTCCTTACCAGGGCGCCCCCCTTATGAGGCAGGAAACTTTAGATAGATATCCTGAAGTAAAAGATGCTCTTAATCAATTAGGAGGAAAAATAACCGGGGATAAAATGCGGCAAATGAACTATCAAGTGGATTATGAAGATCGCAGCCCTGAAGAAGTCGCACGTGAGTATTTAGTGAGCGAAGGCTTAATTGAAGAATAGGAGGTATAATATGACATTTAAAAATCCTTCACGCGAAAAAATTGCGGAAGTTTTAAAAAAATCAAAAACGATTGCGGTTGTCGGTTTATCAGACAAACCACACCGCACTTCTTACCAGATTAGTAAAGCTATGCAGGAAGCGGGCTACCGCATTATTCCGGTTAATCCGACCATCAATGAGGCATTAGGTAAAAAGGCTGTTGCTCGGTTAAGTGATATTACCGAACCTATTGATATTATAAACGTATTCAGGAGATCGGAATTTCTTCCTGACGTTGCGAAAGAGGCTTCTGCTATTCCTGCTCAAGCTTTTTGGGGTCAGCAGGGGGTTATTCACGAAGAAGCCTACGAAGAGTTAAAAGATAAAGATATGGCCGTGATCATGGACGTATGTATAAAAGTTGCCCACGCTGTTTATTTGTAAAAATAATATACTTTTTTTAAAAAAATCCCTGTTTGCACAGGGGTTTTTTCTTGTTGATATTAGAATAATGTTTGCGAAACCTTATAAAATCGCTACAATATAACAAGCAGCATTTTTTATTGAGCGTTTACACAAACGAACGTTTGTTCTATTATAGTAGTAGATGAAGTTGACGAGAAAGGAGCCGATGGTAAATTGGCGAAGCAGAATCAAACATACTCAGATGATTCCATACAAGTACTGGAAGGTTTGGAGGCAGTCCGAAAACGACCGGGGATGTATATAGGATCTACGGACCACCGTGGCCTCCATCACTTAGTACATGAAATCGTAGACAATGCCGTAGATGAAGCGTTAGCTGGACACGGAGATCAAATGACTGTGACTCTCCATAAAGACGGCAGTGTTTCGGTAGAGGACGAAGCACGAGGAATGCCGACTGGAATGCATCAGACAGGAAAGCCTACACCCGAAGTGATTTTGACTGTGCTTCACGCAGGAGGGAAGTTCGGACAGGGAGGCTATAAGTCAAGCGGAGGTCTCCATGGCGTCGGAGCTTCTGTAGTAAATGCCTTATCTGAATGGCTGGAAGTCTATATATGCAGGGATGGAGAAAAATACTATCAACGTTTTGAAAACGGAGGCCTTCCCGTGACTTCTCTGGAGCATAAAGGAGCGACTAGAAAATCCGGGACTACCATTCGTTTTAAACCGGATCCAGGAATATTTTCAGTGACGAAATTCAATTTCGAAACTTTATCGGAGCGTTTGAAGGAAGCTGCTTTTCTGTTGAAAGGGTTCCGGATCAATCTAATTGATGAACGCAGTGAAAAGGTTAAAGAGGTTTACCAGTATAATGATGGTATTGAATCCTTCGTTTCTTACCTCAATGAAGAGAAAGACACTCTTCACCCCGTAGTATCCTTCGAGGGAAGCTATAAAGACATCGAAGCTGATTTCGCATTCCAATTCAATGATGGTTTCGCAGAGAATATCCTTTCCTTTGTTAATAATGTCCGTACAAAAGATGGAGGTACGCACGAATCAGGTGCTAAAACGGCGATTACAAGAATTTTTAATGATTACGCCCGTCGTGCTCAATTAATTAAGGAAAAAGATAAAAACCTGGAAGGAAACGATATTCGTGAAGGATTCACCGCAGTGATCTCTGTTCGAATCCCTGAGGAATTTCTTCAGTTTGAAGGCCAGACCAAAAGTAAATTAGGAACTTCAGAAGCACGCTCAGCGGTGGACGCTGTAGTGGCTGAACAGTTATCTTATTTTCTTGAAGAAAATCCTGATGTAGCTTCTATGCTGATTAAGAAAGCTGTAAAAGCGAAGGAAGCAAGAGAAGCTGCGCGTAAAGCTCGTGAAGACGCACGATCCGGAAAAAAGAAAAAAAGAAAAGATACTTTGCTCAGTGGGAAGTTAACACCTGCTCAGTCCAGAAATCCTCAAAAAAATGAACTTTACCTTGTAGAGGGTGATTCTGCAGGAGGTTCTGCTAAGCAGGGACGTGACCGTAAATTCCAAGCGGTTCTCCCTTTAAGAGGAAAAGTTATCAATACTGAAAAAGCGAAGATAGCTGATATCTTTAAAAATGAGGAGATTTCCACCATTATTCATACCATCGGTGCAGGTGTTGGCGGAGATTTCACCCTGGAAGACTGTAATTACGATAAAATTGTCATTATGACGGATGCGGATACGGATGGAGCCCACATTCAAGTTTTACTGCTGACATTCTTTTACCGTTATATGAGACAGCTTGTCGAATCAGGGAAAATTTTCATCGCTCTTCCACCGCTTTATAAGGTTTCTAAGGGCAAAGGCAAGAAAGAACAAACCGAATACGCCTGGGATGAAGAAGGAATGCATAAGCTTCTTAAAGAGTTCAAGAGCGGCTATACCATTCAGCGTTATAAAGGTCTTGGGGAAATGAACGCTGATCAGTTGTGGGAAACAACGATGAATCCGGAATCCAGAACTTTGATCAGGGTAACGATAGATGATCTGGCACGCGCAGAGAGGCGTGTAACCACATTGATGGGCGATAAAGTAGAACCTCGCCGCAAATGGATTGAATCCCATGTCGCTTTCGGTATGGAAGACGAAGCTAATATTTTGGAAAACGACAAAATTCAAACATAAAAGGGGGATATTCTGTTGGCAGAGGCAGAGAAGTATTTAGATTTACCATTGGAAGAAGTTCTTGGAGATCGTTTTGGACGGTACAGTAAATATATTATTCAAGAACGTGCTCTTCCCGATGCGAGGGACGGTTTAAAACCCGTGCAGCGTCGTATCTTATATGCAATGCATCAGGAAAGAAATACACATGATAAGGCATACAGGAAGTCGGCTAAAACAGTCGGTACTGTAATTGGTAATTATCATCCACACGGAGACTCTTCCGTATATGAAGCGATGGTACGTTTAAGCCAAACATGGAAATTACGGAAACCTCTCGTGGAAATGCACGGAAATAATGGAAGTGTGGACGGGGATCCGCCAGCCGCCATGCGTTACACCGAAGCGAGACTTTCCGCTATTTCATCAGAACTGCTGCGGGATATTGAAAAAGAAACGGTAGAATTTATCCCAAACTTTGATGATACGATAGAAGAACCAACCGTTCTTCCCGCTAAATTTCCTAATCTTCTTGTGAACGGTTCTACAGGTATTTCGGCTGGTTATGCCACCGAAATTCCACCCCACAACCTTGGCGAGGTTATAGATGCGGTTATTATGAAGATTGATAAACCGAGTGCAGGGGTACCCGAACTAATGACCAAGATGAAAGGTCCCGATTTTCCAACTGGCGGTACGATTCAGGGTGTGGAAGGCATTCAGAAAGCGTATGAGAACGGGAAAGGAAAAATCGTACTTAGAGGACGAGCAGAAATACAGGAAGTCCGCGGCGGACGAGAGCAGATTGTCATCGACGAAATTCCTTTTGAAGTTAATAAAGCTACTATGGTTAAGCGGATGGATGAATTGCGAATTGATCGTAAGGTGGAAGGGATTTCTGAAGTACGTGACGAAACAGATCGTACAGGTCTCAGGGTCGTTATTGAGCTTAAAAAAGATGCCAATAGTGAAGGTGTGCTTAACTATCTTTATAAGCATACAGATCTTCAAATATCGTACAGTTTTAATATGGTAGCTATCCATGATCGGACCCCTACACTTCTTAGTCTGCCAACGATGCTGGATGCGTATATATCCCACCAGAAGGAAGTTGTCACTCGTCAATCCGTCTATGACCTGAACAAGGCTAAAAGACGAGCGCACATTTTGGAGGGTCTGATTAAAGCCATTTCGATTCTAGATGAAGTTATAGCGACGATCCGTGGCTCTAAGGACAAGCAGGATGCCAAGCAGCAATTAATGAATCAGTATTCGTTTACAGAAGCTCAAGCAGAGGCCATCGTCACGCTTCAGCTTTATCGTTTAACGAATACGGATATTACGGCTCTTGAAGCGGAGGCGGACGAGCTGCGCAAACGAATATCTTATTTAGAGCAACTACTTGCCAGTGAACATGAGCTAATGAAAGTTATCAAGTCCGACCTCAGGAGCATGAAAAAACAATACAGCGAGGACCGGAGAACCAATATAGAAAATGAAGTGCAAGAGCTTAAAGTTGATCTTGAAGTAACGGTAGCCAGCGAAGACGTACTTGTTTCTGTTACAAAAGACGGATATCTTAAGCGTACAAGCCTTCGGTCATACGCAGCCTCCAACGGAGCAGATTTCGCTTTAAAAGATGGCGACCATCTCTTAAGGCTACTTGAAATTAATACAACGGATACTATTTTGTTGTTTACGAATCTCGGTAAATACCTGTTCCTGCCTGTTCATAAACTTCCAGACATCAGGTGGAAGGATTTAGGGCAGTATATTTCGAATATTGTCCAGGTGGAGAAAGATGAGTATATCGTGGAAGCTATCCCGGTCCGCGAGTTCAAGGAAGACCAGTATTTACTTTTCTTCACTAAAAACGGGATGGTAAAGAAAAGTGAATTGAAGCTGTACCAGGCTCAGCGACATTCCAAGGCTCTCGTAGCTATTAATTTAAAAGATAATGATGAAGTTGTGGATGTCCACGTGACAGATGGTCATTCCGAAATCTTTATTGCTAGTAACAAGGCTTATGGTCTATGGTATTCCGAGGAGGAAGTTAATGCTGTGGGTCAGCGTGCTGCCGGGGTGAAAGCTATTCATTTAAAAGAAGAAGAAGAGGTCATTTCAGGGCAGATCTTCAGAAAAGATGAAGACCCTTCCGTATTTCTTTCTACACATCGTGCTGCAGTTAAACGTATGCGCTTGAAAGAATTTGAAAAAGCTTCTCGTGCTAAACGGGGGGTTATTATGCTCCGTGAATTAAAAAACAATCCTCACCGCCTGATTGATGTTCATCTAGTCCATCGAGATGATCAGGTGATATTGAAAACGGAAAAAGAGAAATCGATTACGCTGAACGTAATGGACTTCAAAGCTAATGACCGGTACAGTAACGGCTCTTACGTTATGGATACAGACCAGAATGGTAAAATATCCGAAGCGTGGGTTAAACCTGTTTATGAAAATCCGTTTCAATCCGAGAACCCAGATAGTGATTAATTAATCAGAAGACAGTCTCTTTGGAGGCTGTCTTTTACTATATTTCAAAAGTTATTTACTTCCAATATTTCCTTAGATTCGTTTGTATTTTCAAAAAGTTATGCTAAAATGAATATAAGTTCAGCGGATTGGGGATGGTGTATGAGAGATTTAAAAGAAGACATAATTCAAACCTCGCTTGAATTATTCGATCGCTATGGTTTTCACGGTGTGAGTGTCAATCAAATTGTAGAATTATCCCGTACGTCTAAAGGCGGTTTTTACCATCACTTCAGCTCCAAAGACGAACTCCTTTTCGTCATTCACGATACCTTTATTACATATGTATTGAAAGAAGCTCAATCAGCCAATGTGATTCACTCATCTCCTGTCAAAAAGATTCAAGCTATCATTCATGCGTTTGTTCAAGTTTTTGATCTATACAAACCTCATATTTCTGTGTTCTATCAGGAGAGCAATTATCTTAAACCTGAATACGAACGACAGATTAAGCAAAAACGTGATGAATTTAAAAAAATGGTTTTTCAAGTCATCGAAGAAGGACAGGAGTCGGGACATTTTCGCAAAGAACTGCCAGTGTCTATTACAGGTATGGCGATACTGGGAATGGTGAACTGGATTTATAAGTGGTATAAACGGGATGGTCCACATTCGATCCATGAGATTTCAGATGTTTTCACGGATCTGATTTTACACTTTTTACTGCCTGGGAAAGAAGACACGGATTACTTGAATCGACTGCTCCACGTTCCTTTTTTTTATGAAAATAAGTAAACGCTTTCATTTATTTTTTTGATTACGTACCGACCAACCAGTCGGTCTTAATTCTCTAAGGAGGAATCATATGAATTTTGAGTTGACGAAAGAACAGGAAATGACTAGAAAAATGGTTCGTGATTTTGCTGAGGAGGTTATTCATCCGCGTGCGGTAGATATTGATACAAAAGCGGAATTTCCAGAAGATATTTTTAAGGAGATGGGGAAACTGGGGCTGCTTGGTATTCCATTTCCAGAAGAATATGGAGGATCCGGTGGGGACACGGTTACTTATGCTTTGGCTGTCGAAGAAATTGGTCGTGTCTGCGGTTCTACAGGACTTAGTTATGCAGCGGCTGTTTCTCTAGGAGCGAGCCCCATTTATTATTTCGGTACAGAAGAACAAAAACAGGAATTCTTAACTCCACTGGCTAAGGGAGAAGCACTTGCTTCTTTTGGACTAACAGAACCGAATGCTGGTTCTGATGCAGGGGGAACGAAAACACGAGCTGAACTTAAAGGAGATCATTACGTCATAAACGGAGAAAAGTGTTGGATTACGAATGCGGAGTATGCTCGGTCTATTACCGTTACAGCGGTTTCCGGAAAACGGGAAGATGGTAAAAATATTATTTCGGCTTTTATCATCCCTAAAGATACTCCAGGCATGAAAATCAGCAGTCCTTATGAAAAGATGGGCGTCCGTGGATCCAACACTTCAGAAATCATCCTGGAAGATGTGAAAGTGCCTAAGGAAAATCTGCTTGGAGATCCTGATAAAGGTTTTAAGCAGTTCCTTTACACGCTTGATGGAGGGAGGATTTCTATTGCTGCTCTTGCCGTCGGTATTGCGCAAGCATCCTTGGATCGTGCTCTTGCTTACGCAAAAGAAAGAAAACAATTTGGCCAGCCAATCTCCAGTTTTCAAGCCATTCAGTTTAAATTAGCAGATATGGCGATGGAAGTAGAACTTGCACGTAATATGGTACTAAAATCTGCCTGGTTAAAAGATCAAGGGAAGAACTTCACGAAAGAATCAGCGTATGCCAAGCTGTTCGCTTCTGAAACCGCTTTCCGATCATCCAATCAAGCTATTCAAATACACGGGGGATACGGATATATGAGGGAATATGAAGTAGAGCGTTTTCTACGGGATGCTAAACTGCTTGAAATTGGAGAGGGAACGTCTGAAATTCAACGTTTGGTTATCGCCCGTCAGTTAGGCTGCTAATAAATAAAGAGGAGGAATGTATATGTCCCTTTTAGAAACGACCGTAGGAGAACTTTTAGAGGAACAGGCTCGTCAGTATCCCGATCAGGAAGCTTTCGTCTATCCTGAGAAGAAGCTTCGAAAAACCTATAAGGAATTTAACGACATGGCTGATGAAACAGCTAAAGGACTCATGGCGTTAGGGGTTGAAAAGGGAGAGCACGTAGCCATATGGTCTGATAATAAGCCGGAATGGCTTCTTTCCCAATTTGCCACAGGAAAAATGGGCGGGGTACTTGTAACCGTGAATACGAATTACAGAGCACAGGAACTCGAATACCTTCTAAAACAATCGGATGCGACCACTTTAATACTAGCGGAAGATTTTAGAGGCACATCTTATATTGATATTTTGAAAGAGATCTGCCCGGAGCTTTCTTCATCATTGAAAGGAGATCTTCAGAGTGAGCGGCTCCCTCATTTAAAAAATATCATTACGTTAAGTGACAAAGAGCATCCAGGGTGTTACACGTGGGAAGATCTGGTCGGAATGGGCCGGTCTACAAGTGATGAAAGATTAGCAGAGCGTAAAAGCTCCCTCTCTTATAAAGATGTGATCAACATGCAATACACGTCAGGAACCACAGGTTTTCCTAAAGGTGTGATGCTGAGCCATTATAATATCGTCAACAATGGGAATCAGGTTGCGGACTGCATGAGACTTACCAATGAAGATCGTTTATGCATTCCTGTTCCCTTTTTCCATTGCTTCGGCTGTGTATTGGGAACGCTTGCTGCTGTATCTAAAGGAGCCACTATGGTTATTCTTGAGCAATTCGAACCCTTACAGGTATTAAAAGCGGTAAAAGAAGAAGCTTGTACAGCGCTTCACGGAGTGCCTACGATGTTCATTGCAGAACTCAATCATCCTGAATTTAATGACTGGAAGCCTACCACTCTTCGTACAGGAATTATGGCGGGATCTACCTGTCCAATGGAAGTCATGAAAAGTGTCATCGAGGATATGGGGGCAGAGGAGATTACCATTGCCTATGGTCAGACGGAATCCTCTCCAGTTATTACACAAACCAAGGCGGATGACCCGATTGAACTTCGCGTTTCCAGTGTCGGACAGGCGCATCCTAACGTAGAAGTCAAAATCATTGATCCGGCTCTTGGAGATGAAGCAGAAGCGGGGATTCCTGGAGAACTCTGTACAAGGGGATATCTCGTTATGGAGGGCTACTATAAGAACCAGGAAGCTATCGAGTCGGCCATCGATTCTGAAGGATGGCTTCATACGGGTGATATCGCCGTGATCGATGAGGATGGGTATATTGAAATTACCGGCCGGATGAAAGACATGATCATTCGAGGTGGTGAAAACGTATATCCAAGGGAAATTGAAGAGTTCTTATATCAGCATCCAGATGTGCTGGATGTTCAAGTGGTCGGTGTTCCCGATCAGAAATATGGTGAAGAAATTATGGCCTGGATCATTCCTAAGGAAGGAAAGTCAATCGAAGAAAACGATATCCGCGAATTTTGCGAGGGTCAAATTTCCAAGCATAAAATTCCAAGATACATCATGTTTACAGATGAGTATCCGATGACAGCGAGCGGGAAAATTCAAAAGTTTAAACTGAGGGAAGATGCGCTGGACATGATGGATTTGAAATCGTAAAAAAGGGGTGGAGAATGGTGTTTACGAAAATACTTATTGCCAATCGAGGAGAAATAGCAGCTCGTGTCATACGTACGTGCAAACAGATGAATATTAGTACCGTGGCCGTCTATTCAGAGGCAGACCAGGAGGCCCCTTATGTAAAAGAAGCGGATGAAAGTTATCTAATAGGTAAACCAAGGGTCAACGAATCATATTTAAACATCGATAAGATTTTGAAAGTGGCCAAGGAATCCGGTGCACAGGCCATTCATCCCGGCTACGGGCTTCTTAGTGAAAGTGCTGAGTTTGCTGAAAAAGTAACCCGGGCCGGGCTTGTATTTATAGGACCAAGACCAGAAGTCATTGCTAAGATGGGGGACAAAATTGCGGCTCGTCATGAGATGAGTCAGGCTGGTGTGCCGATCGTACCCGGGACAGATGAAGCGGTAGCATCAGCGGAAGCTGCCTTATCTATCGCTCAGTCATTTGGTTATCCCGTCATGCTAAAAGCGGCAGCAGGTGGAGGCGGCATTGGCATGCAGGCGGTCTATTCGGATGAAGAGCTTGAAAAAGCTTTTGAGGGGAATTCCAAGCGTGCCCAGACGTTTTTCGGCGATGGGAAAATGTTTATGGAAAAATTAATTGAAAATCCTAGACACATCGAAATGCAAGTGCTTGCTGACCATCATGGCCATGCTGTGCATTTATTTGAAAGGGAATGCTCGATTCAAAGACGTCACCAAAAAGTTGTGGAAGAAGCTCCCTCCCCAGTGCTTTCAGAGGAAACACGACGTCAAATGGGAGAAAGTGCATTAAAAGCTGTAGAAAGACTTGGTTATTCCAATGCAGGAACCATTGAATTTTTGGTAGACGAGCAGGAAAACTATTATTTTCTTGAAATGAATACCCGTCTTCAAGTGGAGCACCCAGTAACAGAAGAAATTACAGGTGTAGATCTGGTGGAGCAGCAGTTAAGAGTCGCTTCGAATGAGGTTCTTTCTCTTAAACAGGAAGATCTTTCGATTCAAGGTCATGCGATTGAAGTTCGTATTTATGCGGAGGATCCGAATACCTTTTACCCTTCTCCGGGCCAGCTTACAAAACTGGAATTACCAGAAGGTGAAAACATCCGCCATGAACTGGCTGTAAACGGGAGTTCGAAGGTTACCCCGTTTTACGACCCTATGATTGCGAAGTTGGTGGTACATGGCGAGACAAGAGAGCAGGCGATTGATCTGATGGCAAAGGCTCTCCATAAATATGAAATTGAAGGAATTAAATCGAACTTAACCATGTTAAAACGAATTATTACTCACGACCAATTTAAAAAAGGAAATACAAAAACAACCTTTATCCGGGATTATTACTTACCTACGTTAACCAACCAATAAGGAGAGATGAATTATGAATGAAGTAAAAGCATCAATGGCAGGAAGTGTATGGAAATTAGTCGTTCAGCAGGGCGAAGAAGTCAGTGAAGGGCAGGACATTGCTATCTTAGAATCTATGAAAATGGAAATACCCATCCCTTCTGAAGCTTCAGGAAGTGTAAAAGAACTAAAGGTCAGTGAAGGTGATTTCGTAAATGAAGGCGACGTTATTGCCATTATTGAATAACAGGAGCGGATATTATGCTGGAGTTACCAGAAGAAGTGACGATCAAAGAGGTCGGACCCCGGGATGGACTACAGAATGAGTCCAGGGAAGTTCCGACAGAAGATAAAATTTCCTGGATAAATCAATTGTCAGAAGCCGGTTATTCCTACATTGAATTCAGTTCTTTCGTCCATCCGAAATGGATTCCCCAGTTAAAGGATGCGAAACAAGTAGCTTCATCTATTGAGAGAAAACCTGGTATAACATACGCAGCCCTGGTACCCAATATGAAAGGGCTTGAAGCGGCGCTGGAAACAGACGTAGATGAAGTATCTGTGTTCATGTCAGCCAGTGAAAGTCATAATAAAAAAAATATAAACAAGTCGATTGAAGAAACCTATCCTGTCCTGCGGGAAGTCGTTCAGGAAGCAAAGGGTGCGGGGAAAACGGTCCGCGGGTATTTATCGACCGTCTTTGGCTGTCCTTATGAAGGAAATATTCCGATTGAACAGGTCATAGACGTGAGCAAGCATATGCTTGATATGGGCATAGATGAGCTTTCTTTAGGGGATACCATCGGGGTTGCAAATCCTAAACAGGTGGACAAGTCCTTACATGAAATTCAGAAGCAGTTACCCTTCAAGGATATAGCTATGCATTTTCATAATACGAGAGGAATGGCGCTCGCGAATGTGCTTGTGTCGTTAAATCATGGGATTACCACGTTTGACAGTTCTCTCGGTGGACTTGGAGGCTGTCCTTATGCAAAGGGTGCTTCAGGCAATCTTGCTACCGAGGACCTCGTTCATATGCTGCACCAGATGGAGGTATCGACGGGAATAGATGAACAGAAACTCAGACAGGCCGCTTCATTTATTCAAGATACTTTAAATAAACCGCTAGCCAGTCACGTGATGCAAATAGAAAGATCCAGGTAAGAAAGGAGGCTGTGAGATGAGCGAACTTGTTACGTTAAAAGAGGTAAATGAGCACGTCTTATTACTAACTTTAAATCGTCCAGAAGCGGCAAATGCTCTTTCCAGGGAATTATTGGATCAGTTAGCAGCTCGAGCAAAAGAAGTGAATCAGCGGGACGACGTGCGGGCAGTATTAATTACTGGAAGCGGAACGAAAGTGTTTTGCGCTGGAGCTGACTTAAAGGAACGCGCGGATATGTCCGAGCAGGAAGTTATCCAAACGGTTGAGAAAATCGGTGATACCATCCAATTGATTGAACGAATCTCCGTGCCTACCATCGCCGTGATTAATGGGGTCGCTTTTGGAGGAGGGCTTGAACTTGCTTTAGCTTGTGATTTGCGCATTATGAGTAATTCAGCAAGAGTGGGGCTCACTGAAACCTCTCTTGGAATTATACCTGGAGCGGGAGGAACCCAGCGACTCAGCCGGTTAATTGGACTTGGAAAAGCGAAAGCAATGATTTACACGGCACGCCCCATTGAAGCTCAGAGGGCTCATGCGATCGGACTTGCGGAATATGTGTATGAGCCGCAATTACTGTTAGAAGAAGCAAAGGATATTGCGTTCTCCATTGCACGCAATGCGCCTATTGCGCTTAGACAGGCTAAAAAAGCTATCCATGACGGATATGATAAGGAATTATCTGCAGGGCTTCAAATTGAAAAGGAGTGCTATCAAAAGACGATTGACACGGAAGACCGTCTGGAAGGCCTGAAAGCATTCAAAGAGAAAAGGAAACCAGATTATAAAGGAAAGTAAGGAGGGGAAAAGATGGCGAAGAATCAGACGTTAGAAGAAAAAAGAAAGCATATTTCCTCGGGTGGAGCAGAAAAGTATCATGCTAAAAATGCAGAAAAAGGAAAAATGTTTGTACGAGAGCGTCTTCAATTATTGTTCGACGATGATTTAAATATTGAAGATGCCTTTTTTGCCAACAACCAGGATGATAAACTTCCAGCAGATGGAGTGGTCACAGGTATAGGGAAAATCAATGGAGAACAGGTTTGTGTTATGGCCAATGATTCTACTGTTAAAGCAGGATCATGGGGAGCACGCACTGTTGAAAAAATCATTCGAATACAGGAAACAGCTATGAAACTGCAGCTTCCGATGCTTTACCTCGTAGATTCCGCCGGTGCAAGAATCACCGATCAAGTAGAGATGTTTCCCAATCGAAGGGGAGCCGGCCGTATATTTCATAACCAGATAAAGTTATCCGGACGGGTTCCACAAGTCTGTTTGTTATTTGGACCCTCTGCCGCTGGAGGAGCTTACATACCTGCTTTTTGCGACATTGTAGTCATGGTTGACGGGAATGCATCGATGTACTTGGGATCTCCTAGAATGGCGGAGAAAGTGATTGGAGAAAAAGTTTCCCTTGAAGAGATGGGAGGCGCAAAAATGCATTGCTCCGTTTCGGGATGTGGGGACGTACTTGCTAAGGATGAGCAGGAAGCTATATCATTCGCACGGAAATACATGAGCTATTTTCCGGCGAATTATCGAAAAGCTCCGGCTCAAAAAGAAAGTATTGACCCTGTAGCATTCGAAAAGTCCATAGAAGAATTGATTCCAGAAAATCAGAATGCCCCTTTTGATATGTACCAGTTAATTGACCGTATTATCGACGAAGATTCTTTTTGCGAAATTAAAAAGAAATTCGCTCCGGAACTTATTACCGGTTTATCGAGAATAGATGGTCGCGTGGTCGGTATCATTGCTAATCAGCCTAGAGCGAAGGGCGGGGTGCTGTTTCCGGACTCAGCCGATAAATCCGCTAAATTTATACAGCTTTGTGATGCCTTTAATATCCCTTTATTATTCCTGGTAGATATTCCTGGATTCATGATTGGAACGAAGGTGGAGCGTGCAGGTATTATTCGCCACGGAGCCAAAATGTTATCAACTATGAGTGAAGCGACCGTTCCTAAGATCTCCGTTATTGTAAGAAAAGCTTACGGAGCTGGGCTTTACGCTATGGCAGGACCTGCCTTTGAGCCGGATGCATGTATAGCTCTTCCGACAGCTCAAATTGCTGTTATGGGTCCTGAAGCGGCTGTGAACGCGGTATATGCAAATAAAATAGCTGAACTTCCTGAAGAAGAAAGACCTGCGTTTATTAAAGAGAAACACGAAGAATACAAAGAAAATATCGATATTTATCGCTTAGCATCTGAGCTGGTGATCGATGATATTATCCAGCCTGACCGGCTGCGAGAAGAACTTTCCACTCGATACGAAGCTTATCAAAATAAAGATGTTACCTTTACGGAAAGAAAACACGGGGTCTATCCTGTATAAAAAAACATCTCCTGATCTACTTGATCAGGAGATGTTTTTTATTTAGGTAGATAAAGATGATTTTTTGCCTATCCTTTGTATTTGTTCTATGGTGTTCGGGTTCTCAAGAGCACTCAAATCACCTGCTGGGTTATTTAAATAAGCGGATTTAATCGCTCTTCTCATAACTTTAGCATTTCTAGTCTTAGGCAGATCATCAACAATGTACACTTTTTTAGGAGCCAGGGCCTTTCCTAACTTTTCAACTAAATGGCTTTTAAGTTCGTTTACTAGTTGCTCTGATCCTTCAATATTAGGATTAAGAACAGCAAATGCTACTGCTTCTTCACCTTTGATTTCATGAGGAATGCCGATCACCCCTGCCTCTGTAATGGAAGGATGTTCAACCAGCACAGATTCCACTTCTGCAGGACCAAGCCTTTTACCAGCTACATTAAGGACATCATCGGAGCGGCCTGTTATCGTATAAAAACCTTCATCATCAAGAATAACCCAGTCACCATGTACCCAGGTATCTTTAAATCGGGTCCAATAGGTTTCTTCATAGCGTTTATTTTCATTATAGAAACCACTGGTCATTCCTACCCAGGGTTTCCGCAGCACTAATTCTCCTACCTGATTCTTGAGAGAATCCCCTGATTCATCATAAACATCTGCGTCCATGCCAGGTAGAGCAGCATTGAATGTAACCGGCTGTATAGGCTTAACAAGCACATTCCCAAGGATTCCGCCAGAGATTTCGGTGCCGCCTGAATAGTTAAAGATGGGAACGTCAGAGTTACCTGCATGCTTGAACAGCCAGTACCATGGCTCAGGATTCCAAGGTTCTCCTGTGGAGCCTATTAGTTTAAGTGAACTTAAATTATGTTTCTTAATCCATTCTTCACCATGCTTCATCATCGACCGCACGAGTGTAGGTGAGATACCTAAATGGGTCACTTTATATTTTTCAACTAAACTCCATAAACGATCAGGGTTCGGAAAATCCGGAGTTCCTTCGAACATGACGATAGAGGAACCGTTAACCAGGCCGCCATAAACGAGGAAGGGACCCATCATCCATCCCATATCTGTGTACCAAAAAAGCGTGTCATCTTTTGTGACATCCATGCACACTCCAGCGTCAAAAGCTGCTTTAGTTGGAAAGCCTGAATGTGTATGCACAGCCCCTTTTGGTCTGCCTGTTGTACCGGATGTATAGATAATCATAAAAGGGTCATCTGCTTCCATGCTCTTCGTATTGTAAACGGTTTCATTTTCAAGCAAACGAGACCATTGGGTATCCCGGTATTCATTCCATTCAATTTCACAGGAAGCGCGCTCGACCACTATAACATGTTCTAAAGAAGGGCATTGATCACAGGCGAGGTCTGCCTCCATCTTCATAGGTATGGTCTTTCCTCTTCTATAGAAGCCGTCTGCTGTAATGAGAGCTTTGGAACGGGCGGCTTGAATTCTGGTAGCAACTGCATCTGCTTTATAGCCTGAAAAGGCAGGGGAGAATACAGCACCAATTTTTGAAACAGCAAGCATTGATATGAGAGTCTCTGGGATCATAGGCATATAAAGCGTAATAATATCTCCTTCAACAATCCCCAGTTTATTTAGTCCATTTGCGACACGATTTACTTCTTTGTATAACTCCTCGTAAGTGTATTGAATCGTGTCTCCATCATCACCCTCCCAATAGAGGGCAACGGCATGTTTTTTTGTGTCATCCAAAGCCCATTTATCAAGAGCGTTGTGAACTACATTCATCTTTCCTCCGGTAAACCACTTAGGATAAGCTATTCCACTGGATAAATCCACGGTTTTTTCATATGATTGATCCCATTCTATTCCTAGTTCTTTCAAGGCTTCATCCCAGAACCATTCAATATCTTCAATTGATTTTTGGTGGAATACATCATAGTTGTCATATCCTAGTTTTTGCATCCATTTAAACAGTCGTGTAGCTCTGATTTGACTTTCCGATGGAAACCAAGCTTTTTCATATGTACTCATTAAATTTTCGCCCCCAGTTTAATGTTCTGAAATATCTCACACTTCTATTATACCGGAGATTGAGCCTATAATGAACGATTGTACTTTTTTCACAAGGTTGATTCCTGGTCCAAATACTTCATTTGACTAGGGAGTATTTTACAAAAATATGGCTATAATAACTTTCAACGATTCGAGGCCGCATTCAGTGTTTTATTTTGTAAAACTCCGCTTTTTATAAATTAATTTCCTTATTTTGGACGACAGTCGCCAAATGATTAAAATATCGACGTCATTCGAGCTACTTTAACAATTAATTAATTGTTTCAAACTAGAATTAATGGTAAAGTCAAAATCGAAGATATTCATTTCGATTGTAGAATAGGGCTCAAGAACAGGGATTAAAACATTACCATTCATTATGAAAAGAATGTTATTCTATAATGGGAATACGAGAAGGCTAGATGTAACTAGGAGGTAGATTATGAGAATTATTGTAGCAGGAGGAGACGGTTTTTGCGGTTGGCCAACGGCATTATACCTATCCAAACAAGGACATGATGTAACGATTGTTGATAATTTAGCACGCAGAAAAATTGATGATGAGCTTCATTCCAATTCAGTTACTCCCATAGCATCATTAGAAGATCGAGTGGCTAAGTGGAAAGAAGTAACAGGGAATGAAATCCGTACATTTATTGGCGATTTGAATCACTATGATTTCTTAAGAGAAGTGTTCCGCCAGGTAGAGCCAGAAGCATTCGTTCACTTCGCTGAACAGCGTTCGGCTCCATATTCCATGATTGATCGTGAGCACGCTGCTTATACACAAACCAATAATGTTATTGGAAACTTGAACGTATTATATGCAATTAAAGAATTTGCTCCAGAATGCCACTTAATTAAACTGGGTACGATGGGTGAATACGGAACTCCAAATATTGATATTGAAGAAGGATATATAGAAATAGAGCATAAGGGAAGAAAAGACACGCTTCCTTACCCTAAACAGCCTGGTTCCTTCTATCATCTTTCCAAAGTGCATGACAGCCACAATATTATGTTTGCATGTAAGATCTGGGGTATCCGTGCGACAGACCTTAACCAGGGAATCGTGTATGGATTACATACAGAAGAAACAAAACTTGATCCAATGCTTGTTAACCGCGTGGATTATGATGGAGTATTTGGTACAGCCCTGAATCGTTTTGCTAATCAGGCTGCCATTGGTCATGATATTACGGTTTATGGTTCAGGAGGTCAAACGAGAGCTTTCCTTAATATTGAAGATACCGTTCGATGTGTAGAAATCGCTGCAGAAAATCCAGCTGACAACGGTGAATTCCGAGTATTTAATCAGTTTACTGAATGGTTCTCTGTACAGGAATTAGCTGAGCGTGTACAAAAAATTGCACACGAAGAAGGATTAGATACACAGGTTAAGAAAATTGAGAATCCACGAATTGAAAACGAAGACCATTACTATAATGCGGTTAACACAAAACTTCGTGATCTCGGTTTAGAACCTCATTTATTAACAGATGACGTTATTCGTGATATTCTGCGTACAGCAGTTGAACACAAAGACCGTATTATTGTCGAGAACGTATTACCATCAATCACTTGGAAGTAAGGAGTTTTCCACTTTGAAGATCGCCATCATTACTGAAACATTCCTCCCATCAACAGATGGAGTGGTAACCAGATTGAAGGAAGCCATCAAATACCTGCGAAGTCAAGAACATCAAGTGGTCGTCATAGCTCCAGACCTTGGTGTGAAGGAGTATGAAGGTGCGATTGTAGAAGGGGTTAAAGCAACAAAATTACCTTTTTATCGTTCGAAAGAGTTCTCCTTACCTCAGCGTAAGGTAAAAGACTTACTGCAAAAACATAATCCGGATCTTGTCCATGTAGTAAACCCGGCGATCGTTGGTGTCTCAGGTGTATATTACGCAAATAAGCTTAATTATCCTTTGATTGCTTCTTATCATACGCATGTGCCTAAGTATCTGGATTTCTATCGACTATATCTTTTCAAGCCTCTGGTATGGTGGTATTTCCGTAAACTTCATAATTATGCGCACGTGAACTTATGTACATCTAATGCTATTAAGAAAGAGCTGGATCATAAGAATTTCCATAATGTTAATGTATGGGACCGTGGCGTTGCAGTGGACCACTACCATCCTAAGCATAAGACACCAGAGATGCGTGAGCGTCTATCCGGTGGGAAACCTGAAAATAAACTGCTTGTGTTTGTGGGGCGTTTAGCACCTGAAAAAGAAATTCACAAGATTAGACCATTACTTGATCAAAGAGATGACCTTTCACTAGCTATTGTTGGGGATGGGCCCGTTAAGGATGAACTTGAGTACACATTTGAGGGTACCAATACCGTCTTTACTGGTCTTTTACATGGGGAAGAACTAAGAGAAGCATTTTCTTCATCTGACGCTCTAATTTTTCCTTCTGTAACGGAAACTTTAGGACTCGTTATCTTAGAATCCATGGCTTCAGGTCTGCCGGTTATTGCTGCAAAAAGCGGTCCTACGATGGAACAGGTGGAAGACGGTAAAACAGGCATTCTGTTTGAAAATGAGAATACCGATAGTATGATCGATGCGATTAACCGTCTGAAAGACGAAGTGCTTTATAAGTACTTATGTAAAAACGCAAGAGCCGAAGCAGAAAAACACAGTTGGCAAAAACCTTCTGAACAGATACTGGATTATTACCATGAAACTTTACGGGTATTTGGAGAAAATGAAGAATACTCGACTAAAAAATCAAAGGTTAAAGTCACAGAGTAAATGCTCTGTGACTTTTCATTTGAGTGGGCAATTTCCATTAAATTGGAGAGGTAGTACAACAAATTACTTAGTAGCAACTCCGAAATAAAAGAACAAACCAGGTTAAATCAAACGTTCTTTATAACGAATTAATTGAAGTGGTAACAAATTAAAAGTATTTTTACTTAAAACTTAGTAGCAACTCCGAAATCAAAATAAAAAAACAATCTATAAGTACAATAAACATTTAACAACAAAGAAGTTTGGAGCAAAAGCATTTAACTTACAATGAAAAATTAGTTCAGCGATAAAAGGTTCCAGAGAATATATATTATTGGATAGACACATAAAACGCAAACTAAGTATATAAAAAGACGAGCTACTGAAATGCTTGGCTGGGGTGAATATAAAGTAACGAAAAATTGATAATTATTTAGATAGCAATCGTACAGAGAGAATCTAAAGCTGAAGAGTGATAAAACCGCGAGTCATAATATAAGTTTATAATTTAGATATTATTTTGATTTGAACTGACTGATAACAAACAGTGTGGATACCCAGATAATTAATTTTAATCTAATGATGTTAAGATCTACGGTGAAATTTTTCTTTTGTCTCACTATCATAAGTAAACTTGAATTATGAGACAAAAATAAACTCATTTCATTTACTTCCTATAATATATATTATGTAAACTAGAATTTTTAAAATGATCAATAAGTATATGCTTTTACTTAAGACCTACTCCACCAGCTAAAATGATAATAAAATGATAAATTTTTCTTCAGTTCAGCGATTCTTTGTTAAAACCCTCATTATAAACACTGATAATCCTGGGTAAGTCATTCTTCTCTCTTATGACTTAACTTTAGTATTCGTGCTAAGATCTAGTATGTTCATGATTTCTTCTGGATTACTTTTGTCCTTGATTATTTTAGCACTTCTGATCATATTCGAGTTTGTTCACTACATTCATCAATCATCCTTAAAACGAACATTTGTTCTTACTCCGTAATTTTAGCATTTTATTATATTCTAAAGCTAAATTCGTTATCTTCTCTTGAGCAGCAAACCTCATAAGAAAGCTTAATTATTAGGAAGATTTTTAACTGCTCATATACTGTTATTAGATTATAAGTATCATCTTGATTTTTATATTTGGAAATATACTTATGAGAGCCATAATTTTACATAAAATACTAGGTCCTCCCCTTTTTATTTCCCCTATATATTATGGTTGGTTTCATTCTTTTTGCGGTCATTTCATTACAGCTGTTTTAACCAGTTGGGTTATATGATAAGTAAATATGCGAAGTAAAAATAAGAACATATGTTCTCTACCCGCAAATTTGGCATTTCTTCTAAAGAATATACTACAAACTACCCTGAATTTACCTTTTCTATATAATAAATCATTTTCTATCCTTCTTGAAAAATCTGATTATATAGTGTTTTTAAAATAATGATCCTATATTCTAAAAATAATCGGTGATATATTTACTATTTCTCGCTGTTTTCGGTGGATAATAGTTTTTATTTAAGAAATTGGGGTAAGCTTTGCCTTGTGACTTAGTTATAAAAGAGTCTTATATAGATGTTAAAATATGGAGGTTTTGAAATTGTTTACTTTAAGTGATTTACCAATGTTCTTTATTAATTTCTTTTTTATATTACCTATCGTTACACTCGTACATGAAGCTGGACACGTGTGGGTGGCCCGTTTGTTCGGAGGGAAGATTCATTTCTGTATAGGTACTGGGAAGACTATATTCAACATTGGAAAATTAGAGGTGAAAAAGAAGTATTTCATGGAAGGCTGGTGTCAGTATAAAGATTTAACCTATAATAAAACGTGGGCCCACGTATCTATATATCTAGCAGGAAGTATCTTTAACATGATGGTAATCCTCATGATTAATTATCTTATCTTTGCGGATATATTGCCCCGAGCTTTATTTTTCTATCAATACTCTTATTTCTCAGTCTACTTTATTTTCTTTTCCTTATTTCCTTACCGTGATGACGATGGAAAACCAAGTGATGGATTGGCTGTATATGATGTCATCCGATACGGAAAAGCAGAAGATCCGATTGATTAATACGAAATCTGCTGATCGTCTGAATTTTCATGTATATGCTTTAAGTATTCAAAAACGTGAATTCCCTCTGAATCTTCGTGCGGATAATTCAGATGGGAAGTAACCTCTCTTGTTAAAGTTATAAATAATTCACACATTTGGTATAAAGCTTTCCAATTGTTCGGGTACTCTCCATCTGCGTAAGTTTTTTTATAATCCTTCCAAATATGATCTTCTAAAAAATATTCGAAATATTTTCCGGCACTGCCGACATTTACTTGGAAGTTGTTTTTTGCACTAATGTACCAGCTGATCATGCGTTTAAGCATCTTTCTTACGGGACCATCCATCATTTCTTTAGCATACGGAAGTTGACGTCTGGCCAGTCCTTTAGCTACATACGTACTCACCCACCAGAATTCATTGATACATCTTTCAATATCATAAGGAGATGGCTTTTGAACTAAATAATCTCTTTCATCAGGGTCCTGTAAAGCTGGCAGGTTGTGGTCTTTATCCATTAAAACAACGCTTAAACTATCCAGCTTCTTAGGAAGATGATCTCTAAGATATAAAGTGAGATCGATTCGGTTTCCATCCATAAACTGGATTAAGTAGGAGAATTTCTGGCCCGGTTCATGATTATAGGAGTACAATTGCATCTTATCGGGCATCTGCATGATCAGCCTTTTACCAAAAACATCTACCCACGAATGATCTGCCATAAAAGGGGTTAGCTCAGTGACTATGTAGACAATATCATAGTCCTGATAAGAATCAGGAGTAACCTTCGGATTAACTCGCGATCCGTTCATGATTACCCCTCTAATTTGAGTGTCTTTTTCAGCAACTGAAAGAATCAATTTCATCATCTCTTCTTCTGATCTCATCCTGGTCCTCCCCCGATAAAAAACACCTTCCATCTAATCCAGATAAAACATTTTATATGATATCATGGATGTAAATACATCTATGATTAGAAAGGAAAAGTTATGAAAAAACGCCTATATTCAATCCTCTTAGCAGCTTTTGCAGGTATAGCAGCTTATACAGTAAAGCCAAGAAAAGCTCAAGCACCATCAAATGATAATACGATATCTCTTACGTACCCAGGTACAAATATAATTATAACCCCAGGGGATTTATTATTTACTCCTATCGGAAAAAGTGAATCGAAATATGCGGGCCACGTTGGTATAGTAAATTCCCGCAGAGAGGTCATTCACTCTATTCCTTCAGGGTTGATGAAAGATCCAATCAGTCGTTATTTTAATAAATTCCGATCGATTACTATTTTTTCTGCTAAAGATCCCCAAAGTGGCATGAAAGCCTGCACATACCTTGACCATCTTCATACCAATTATCCAAAAGCTGCTTATAAAGTGTTCACGCCGCTCGGCTATAGTGATCATGAACAATATTGCACAAAAATTGTATGGCAGTCTTATTATTATGGAGCAGGTATAAATTTGGGACGGCTTTCAGAACACTCCATAGCCATTCACCCCATTTTATTAAAAGATAAAAAGCATTTGAACTGTGTAGCAAAAAACTTATAAAACTAAGACATGGTAAACTTTACAAATAATTCAGGAATTCATTTTCAGGAAGAATTTCTATGGAATGCCCCTGACTTAATAGCGTTTCTGTACGCTCTAACTTACTGTTTTTCTTTCCATTTAAATAATGATCATAGGTTTTGCTTCCTACAATTAAATAATTAGTAGTGCTCTCTACTGTCGAATAGGTATATCCTCCAAGGTTAGCAACTGTTTGAACAGCCTTCTCTCGATTCATAGCTGTTAACCTTCCTGTAAACGCAAAGGAAGCACCATTAAAAGGGTGACTGCTATCAATTTCTCTGGTTGCTGCCACATAATTTATACTTTCAGGTCTTTTTGTTTTCTGTTTCTTATTCAATCGTGCAGGTTCATATTGCTGATCATACATCATGCCGTTAGTGGTTTGTGTCTTCTCAACCAGGTCTTTTGTATTTTCAGCCTTTAGCTCTTCGCAAGCCTTAAGTAAGATATGAGCAGCGGCCTGTGCATCCTCAAGTGCGTGGTGATGATTAAAACGAAAGCCAATATGGTTTGAAACAGACTTAAGATTATAACGTGGCAGTTCCCATGTTTTCTTTGAAATGTTTAAGGTGCAGTTATAAGCAAGCAGTGGATATGGAAGACGATATTCATCGAGAACTGCACGAAGTACTCCCATATCAAACTGAGCATTATGCGCCACTAGAAACTTCCCTTCAACCATTGGTTGAATTTCATTTTGCCATAAGATATCAAACTCATGAGCATCAGCTACATCATCTTTTGTTATGCCGTGAATGCTTATATTTTTCGGGGAAAAATAATTTTTTCGAGGTTTTACCAAACGATAATATTCATGTTTTACTTCATTGTTTTCATACTCTACTAAACCGATCGAACAGACACTTCCTCGAGAGGAGTTGGCTGTCTCAAAATCAAGCGCTACAAAATTCATTGAGAATCTCCTTTATAAATATCTTATCTATTATCATAAAACCAACCGTGCTATGAGTCTATCATAATGCCTACATACCTCTGAAAAGGCTTCTTCCTATGCCTGAAGTCTCTCCATTTTTTTAAATTATTAGAGTGCTCCTTCAATAAAAAGTAACTGATGAGACTAAGACCCGAAAACCCTTATTAATCAAAGTCAGACATTAGATTTAAAAAACCTCCTTTCTCAAGGAGGTTTTTATCATTATTTCTTCTTTTTATATACGGTAATTCTTTCTTCAATTGGAGTTCTGTGTTTAGTTTTTGGCATTTGATCAAAGTAACCTAGATGGAGAAAGCCGACTATTTTCTCACCAGGCTGCACACCCAGCATTTCACGAACCTTAGGTTCATGAATTTGAGGGTTCGTTTTCCAAACTACACCTAATTCTCTTTCCCATGCTAACAACTGAAAATTTTGTATAAGAGAGCTGATCGCTCCGAAATTTTCTTCCCACTGTTTTTGACGTGGGTCTTCATCCATTACAGCAATTAAAAAAGCTGCCGGCTGGCTAAAATAATTTCTCCTGTTTTCTTGTCTGTCCCTTGGAAAAGTCTGCACGATATCTTCCACAAAATGATCTTTTTCTTCCGTCGGAATAAATATAAAACGCCAGGGTTCTCTTAATCCGTGCGTTGGGGCCCAACGAGCGTCATCTAAGAGCTCTTTAATTAATGATTCAGGAACTTCTTTAGCTAAATAATCACTTTTTACGGAGCGGCGCTCACGAATAATTCTGGCTAATTCACTTTTATTTTGGTCCATGGTTTCACCTACAGTTAAATTATTTTCTATCCCAACAAAAATGATAATCATTCTCACTTGTAATGTCAACTATTTATCCAATGTACTTAGACATATTAATATCTGTAATATCGTACATAGCTTGTTGATAAAGATGTATAGCACGTTTGTTATGAGCAAAAACATGGAGGGAAAGTTTTTTTACGCCCTGCTGCTTAACATACTTTTCTAAGGATTCTAAGGCTCTTCGCCCAAAACCTTGTCCTCTGTAAGGTTCAAAAATTAAAAAGTTATAAATGAAAGCCTCCTTTTGAGGGTGACTTTCATCAAAGTGGTACCAGAAATAACCTACTACCTCATTCGTATTGGGATGACTTAAAGATAACAAAAAGTGATGAGTCGTCTGAAGCCCATCGGGTAAAAGCTGTTGAAAAGCTTCTTTTGATTTTTGCAAAGATTCTTCTTTTGTCCATGTTCCAGCTTTAACCTTTTCATCTGCATAATTTTGCACTTCCATTTTCATTAGTTCATCGAAATCTTTTTGCAACATTACGTTTAAGTTAAGCATAAATTTCTTCCTCTCATATTCCCTTAGTATTCATAAGTACTACGCGCCATCCATCCGGATCTTCAATAGTTGTGCCTCTTTCTTCCCAATAAGGATTCTCAGGTTCTACCGTAAAGAATCCTTGATTAGCTAAGGGGTTTATTATGGTTTGGATTTCATCTTTTTCTTCTATGTATAGCACCAATAAATTGTCTTTGGTAGGAGCGGGACAAGGGCTTCCCTTTTCATGAGTAGTGAACTCTAACTGATACTGGCTATCTGGGAGGCCGAAGATTACTCCATCATACCCAGCATGACTCGAAAATTGAGTTAATTTAGGTAATCCTATTCCTTCTTCATAAAAAGCTACAATTTCAGTTAGTTGATCCGTTGGTCTCGCAATTCTAAATTGTAAAGCCGAAAACCCATTGAACTTCATGAAAAAACCTCCCTATCAGTTAGTATAGTATATTTATAATAAACGTAGGACAAAAAAATTCTGGTTAAATGGAAAGACCACTTTTACTGCCAAAGTGGTCTTCCCTTACGAACATTATTTTTCTAATAGTGCATTGGCTATTTCCTTAGAAAATCGTTCGGCTGATAGTGGTCCTGCAAAAGTTCCCATATCTCCCGGCAGCTTATAAGTGTGATCCTTTTCCACAAAATTAAGATTTGTCCATGCCGGATTGTCCGCCAGGTTATCAAATATTGGATCGTCATTTTGGACTAAATAGAAGAAATGGGAGTCTTGATAATTCTGTAAAGCTTCAACATTTGTTGAGATAAAACCATAAATCTCTGGTTCGTCGGTTTTAACCGCATTAGTTGCATTCATTTTATCTAGAACTCCAGCGATGACCGAGTTATTGGTAAACAACCTCATTGTAGGCGTGTTTTGAGATGTAAAAGCTTGAGCAACCACAGCATTCAGGTTTTCATACCCAGCTTCTTGAATACGTTCTCCCTGTTCTTTAAAAGTTTCTTCCATCTGTTTAATATACTGCTTAGCTTTTTCCTCTTTATTGAATATTTTCCCCAGAGTATTAAACTCATTTAGGAGATGCTGGTATTGATCCTCTGCCCCTTTTTCAGAGTATGGTGCGAATAAAGCGGTAGGAGCAATACTCTCCAATTGATCTTTAAAGCTTTCATGACGATATTTTGCTCCTATAATTAAATCAGGATCCAAACGGGAAATAGCCTCAAAATTGGGCTCTGATCTTGTACCCACGTCCGTTACAGAGTCGCTTAGTGGTTCTCCCACGTTCACCCATTTATTATAACCTTCCAGGTCTGCAACTCCAACAGGTTCTACACCTAATGGTAATAAGTGCTCTATATATGTCCACTCTAAAACTACTACTTTTTTAGGTACCCCATCTATAGTCATTTCACCTACTCCATCTTCAAATGTGATAGATCCTGCATTACCTTCATCAGTTGATTCAGACTCCGGTGAAGAAGCGGTTTCTCCATCTTCTCCATTGGATTGATCGGAATTATCACTGCATGCCACAAGGATTCCCAAGAATAAAATTAGTCCTAAAATACTAAGCTTTTTCATAAAGCCTATCCTTCCCTTCTGATTTGATTATTTCAGCAATGTTATGTATTACTGTCTATTGATAATGATAATCTTTATCAATAGACAGTATAGAGAAAAATAACTAGAAAGTCAATGATAATCATTATCATTGTATTATGAAAAAAGAAGCAGGAAGTTCCTGCTTCTAAAAGTTTACTGTTCAAATTCATCCAAGTATTTTTCATAGCCACGTTCAGCCATTTCTTCTTTTGGAATGAATTCTAGTGCGGCCGAATTCATGCAATACCTTAGTCCTGTTGGCTGAGGACCGTCTTTAAATACATGTCCTAGATGAGAATCTGCTTCCTTACTTCTAACTTCGGTTCGGGAACCAAAAATACCTGGGTCTTTTTTAGTTACAATATTCTCTTCCGCAAGCGGTTGAGTGAAACTTGGCCAGCCCGTTCCAGATTTGTATTTATCCACTGAGCTGAACAAAGGTTCTTTGGAGATGATATCTACATAAATTCCCTCATCGGTATTATCCCAATATTTATTTTCAAAAGCTCGTTCCGTACCATCTTTTTGCGTAACCTTATACTGAACTGACGTTAACATGTCTTTTAGTTCCTTTTTAGAATAAGTGACAGTCTCTCCGTTATAGTTAGTCACGGTAAGATCACCTTCCTCTTCGTTCTGATGTTTTTCTTGCCCGGATAAGTGTCCACTTGCTATAGGGACCGTAATTAAAGCTCCGATTAATATAAACAGCATCCCATATAAAGATTTCTTCTTCATGGGTTGATCCTCCCTTTAATAGTCTCAGAGGAATGACTATATATTAATCATAACATGAGCAATCTCTTCAGCTAACTATTGTGCTTAGGGATGGATTATGAAAAACGAATTTTTTGGTAATCCTATGGATAACAAAAGAATGGAGTGATTTTATTGAAACTACTGAGTATAACCTTCTTCCTGCTGCTCTTATTAACAACGGGATGTAACAATGTGAATAATCAATCCGGCGAACAAACACAAAATGAACCATCACCAGAAAGTATCTCTTACCAGCAAATTAATGAGAATCGGCCCTTTAACTTTAATAGGTTTGAGTTGGAAGTTGATTATGTAGATCGTATGTCTTACCACATTGATTATGTTAATCTAGAAAATAGAAAAGAAGCACGTATTGACGATTTTGATCGGCAGAAAGTTACAGGTGAAGAAGCTTTTAATCAGCTTGCACCTCAGCTTAGAGAGATGAGTTTCGATCAGGATACCCCAGAGGATGAGGTAATCAATGAAGTCCTTACAGTTCTTGGTCTTGAAGCTCCTTATAAGGAATTTAAGTTAGAAGTAACATATCAGGATGGAACCGTAGTAAATTACGAAGATTAAATATTAAAACCGCCAAAGGTAAAACTGCTGGCGGTTTTAATATTTATTGATTTGTTTTTTGTTTTTTAGTTCGGAGTTGCTACTAAGTATTAATCAGAACTATGAAGTAGTCTAGTGGCTCCATTTGTTTGCTCTACTTGATTTTCCTTCATTAATTTGCCCACAGCTCGTTTAAATGCTGATTTGCTGATTTGAAAAGTATCACGTATCTTCTCAGGATCGCTGTTGTCATCTAAATAGACGATGCCATCATTTTCCCTCAGGTAATCGAGAATGACCTCAGCATCTTCTTTTCTGCTTTCTTTCTTAACTGGACGTAAAGATAAGTTAATTGACCCATCATCTTTTACATCAATAACCCTTGCAACTACCGTTTCCCCTAACCTCGGTTCCTCTTTTCTTTCATTCGGATGGATAAATCCTCTATAACCTTCTTCTGTTAATACCGATGACCCAGCTTTTGTTGAGCGGTAGACTCTGCCTTGAGTCTCAGAATTTAAAATAGAAGCGGGCGCCGGCTCTAAATCGTCCCATACTTCCTGTTCTGAAATGGGTTCAGCCAGAAGTCGTCCTTTTTTGTCTAATTCTAAGCTGACGAATAAAAAGTCGCCTTTCACTGGCCAGACTGATTTAAGTAACGGAAGGTCATCCGTTGAAACTAATATTTCTTTATCCTCTAAGCCGATGTTTACGAATACACCCATATTAGGTACCACTTCTTCTACTTCTGCCCATCCATAGGAATCACGGCTTACCTCCGGAATAGTCATGCTTGCTACAGCCTGTCCTTTTTTATTTGTGTATAGAAATACCTTTATAGACTGCTCCAAATCGATTTCCTGATCAACTGCTTCATCGGGCAGTAATATTTCTGTGTCTTTGTATTTTAATATAAATCCATTGGTTATTTTTTTTGATACTGTACAGCTCTGTATCGTTCCAATAAGGGATTGATCCATGGGTATTGTTCGCTCCTTTGTGACGTAATGTACCCCATTATAGCCTAGATAAAAAATTTTTAAAACAAAGATCTCAATAACTTAAACTTTATTTCAGTTGATTAGAACTAGTACATTAGAAATCCATAGAAAAAGTGTGGCATCTGCCACACTTTCATCTATTAATACCACCATGCAGCTCCTACGATAATAAGGAGAATAAACAACACGACGATTAGCGCAAAGCCTCCACCATATCCTCTACTCACATTAATTCCCCCTTTCCCTACTTATATATGCAAAAGCAAGAAGGGTGGTATGGGTGAATGTAGGGGTTTTGTTTATTCTCTCTTACTACCTGGACCTTTTCATTAATTCATTAGCAACCAGTTGATAAGAATGTTTCTTTTTCTCAAAATCAAAAATGTTGGTAATTAATAAAAATTCATTAATACGATATTTATCAGCAAGTCTTTGTAATTGATTCACTACATGTACGGGGTCTCCAATGATGCATCTCCGTCGATTATTGCGTATTTTTTCCCTTTCGATTTCTGTGAAAGTGTATTGATCCACTTCTTCCAGAGAAGGAACTCTTGTCTCAAGGCCTTTTTCAACTTGTAAAAGCCACATATCCTGACTTTTAGCAATCTCTTCAGCTTCTTCTTCTGTATCTGCACAGACAACAAATACACAAGCATTTGCATCGGGTTGTTTGCGAGCTAAGGAAGGCTTAAATTTTTCACGATAGGTCTCCAAGGTCCCGGCGGCATGATCAGGATTTATAAAATGACCGAAAGTAAAACCCGTTCCAAGGAGAGCCGCATGCTTTGCTCCTCGCTCCGTTAAGCCGAGGATCCATATTTCTGGCTGATATGAACTGTCAGGGCGTGCCGTTACACCAAAATAAGAATCTCCCTTTTCCATAGAATGAAATAAAAAATTTTGGAGTTCTTTCACCTGTCGCGAAAAAGAACTTAACGGTTTCTCAAAACCATCCGTCAGCGCCAATCTGGTTTTCTTTCCCCCACCCGGGGATCTCCCCAGACCTAAATCAATCCTGCCGGGATGGAAATTTTCGAGCATTCTAAAATTCTCAGCCACTTTCAACGGACTATACTGCGGAAGCAATACGCCTCCTGATCCTACACGTATAGTATTAGTGGCCTGAGCGATTTGTCCAATCAGTATCTCAGGCGAAGAACTTGCCAGACCATTTGTGCTATGATGCTCAGCAACCCAATAGCGATAGTAGCCCAAATCTTCTGTAAACTTAGCTAGTTCAACAGAGTGCTGTAGAGCTTCATTAGCTGTTTCCCCTTTAGAAATAGGACTCTGATCTAAAACACTGAGCTTCATGATGATCTTCCTTTCAAATGAGCGACAGTTAAGAAGAACTTACTTATATACATCTTTCATGATTTGCTGTAAGATTTGTAACTGCTCCTCAAATAAGAGTTTGTACCGTTTCTTCAAAATATCAAATTCTTCTTTTCCTTTATCAGTCAAGTAATACCAGTACACTTTTTGTCTCTTCTTCTCATGAGATTTATAATCTTCACGTCGGTATAGTAACCCTTCTTCCGTCATCTCGTGAAGAGTATCCAATAATGTAGAAGGTGCAGGTATCCAGTTTTTTGTTAATTTTTTAAACTCTGTTTTAAAATGTTCACTAATCATCGGCTGATGGATTTGAAGTAAGTGCATAATATAAAACTTAGTAAATTGAGCGGCACTCATGTTTAAAGCGAATCGCTTGGGATTATTTTTATGAGACATCCTTATCCACTCCTTATGTATAAGCTTCTTCCTCCATTTTACAATAAAGAGTGGACGGTTTGTCTACTATTACGCACATTCGTTCGGTTTTTATTGATTATTTTTATATTGAATTCGGAGTTGCTACTAAGTTTGAAGTAAGAACAGTTAATTTGAGTTAGATCTTTGTTCTTAATTGAACGAAATTCCGATTTTTCCAAAGTTTTTCGTATCTCTTAAATACTCAAAGGCTTTTTCGTACTCGTCTAATGAAAATACACGATCAAGTTGAGGTTTTATGTCGTTTTTATCAATAAATTGAAGCATCTCCCTCAGCTCTTCCGCGCTGCCCATCGTAGAGCCTAGCAAATTATACTGCCCATAGAAAAATTTACGAATATTTATCTGAATTTGGTCTTCTGTTGTAGCCCCAAAGGTTACAATGGTTCCTCCTTTTCGTATAATATTCAGAGATTTATCGAATGTAGCTTTCCCAATACTTTCTATTAATAAATCAATAGATTCGTTATGAAGTTCTTCATTCCAGTCGCTTTCTGTATGAATGGCTCGATCTGCTCCTAATGTTAAAGCCTCTTGAAGTTTATCTTCAGAACGGGAAGTAACTATAACTCGAGCTCCAATAGCTTTCGCGTATTTCAAGGCGAATGTAAGTACACCGCTTCCAATTCCAGGAAGCATAACGGTTTGATCTTTTTGTAAATTGCCTCGAGTAAATAAAGCTCGATAAGCTGTTAAAGCAGCAAGAGATAAAACTCCAGCTTCTTCAAAGCTTAAATGAGATGGTTTAGCTTCGAAATGGTTTTCGTCACAAGTATAAAACTGCGCAAAGGTTCCGTGATCAGGAAGGCCTACGATCTCAAATCCTTCCGGAGGTGCCGAACTGTTTTTCTGCCAGCCTAAACCTGGATTAACTACAACCTCGTCTCCTATTTGAAATCTGCTTACTTTCTCTCCTACCTCTACAACGGTACCTGCGGCATCGGAGCCTGGAATTAACGCAGGATCCTCTGGCTGGTGTCGTTTAGTAACGACAGCCAGATCACGTCTATTCAACCCGGCTGTATGTACCTTTATTTTTACATCATTCTCTCCCAGAACCTGTTCTTCCATTTCTTTTACTTTTAACCCTTCAATTCCAGCTTCTTGTTCATGTACAATTGCTTTCAATTTCAGCACTCCTTCCAATAAATGATTCTTAACAAGTCTATCAATTAAGTCATGAACTATCCACCACTTACCACTATCACGTCACTTATAAGGGGTTTTGCATGATCTGCACTTTTAGGAGGTAATCTCTTCCTACTCGTTAGCAGCATCTCTATTCTATATATCTAAGAGCTATTTTAAGACCTTAAATTGAGCAATTAGTCCATATGGCTTGTGACACATAGGCTGGTTTGCCGATTTTTATAATGTGTTTACATTCGATTTCTCTTGCTGTTTATTTTCCATTAAAAGAACCTTTCTTTTCACAAGAAAGGTTCTGGTAGGTCTTTACTGATCTTTTAACCATTTGACAGCAGCAATTGAGGTAATTCATTGAAGATAGTGAGACTGTTCCTATCTAACTGCAATTTTATATCCATCATTATGCCTTACGTTAAATGTATAAAAGCCCATCTCTGTACTAGACAGAAATGGGCTTATTTATAGAATAATAGCAATTTCAAAGGGGGAGAAAGCTTTTATTATTCACTTAGGACTTTAACTTGCACAGACTGTCTTCCAAAATCAAGAGCATCTTCACGCTCTGGCATAAAGACATCAATACGGTTGCCATTAATAGCTCCGCCTGTATCTGCTGCAATTGCTTCACCGTAACCCTCTACATATACTTTAGATCCTAGTGGAATTACATCAGGGTCCACTGCAATAACTTTTTGATCAGGATTTGCACGAAGGTCCACGCCTGTAGCAGTAACACCACTGCAACCAGTACAGAACGCAGTGTAAGCTGTAGCTTCTGCGGTAAATTCTTTCACTACGTCACTGCTTGAATCACCAGATTTTTCTGATTTAGATTCAGAAGCTGATTCATTACTTGATGAACCATCATTGTTGGATGAACTGGCTGAAACTTCAGGTTCAGAAGATGCTTGTCCATTCACTTTAAACTTATCTCCTGGGTGAATTAGAGTTGAATCAAGATTGTTCCAATCCATAAGTTCATCTACGCTAATTCCATATTTCTTAGAAATCTTATATAGTGTATCACCGGACTTTACTGTATAAGTGTCATCGTTACTGCTTTTTTCAGAAGAAGATGAACTGACCTCTTTTGATACCGTAAGCTGTTGGTTAGGGTAAATTAAATTTGAATTCAGATCATTCCATGACTTAAGTTGATTTACAGATACATCATATTTTTTTGAGATGCCCCAAAGCGTGTCGCCTTTATCAATTGTATATTCTTCAGCACTCACAGAAGTTGCGAATGCACCTGTTAATGCTACCGTAGCTGCTACTGAGAAAATTTTCTTTTTCATGTAGTTAATGCCTCCTCTAAATGATTCCAAAAAACGAAGTGTTTATTTCACTAACTACAAGACTATCAGAATTTCTATATATTTTAAGAACAAACAGCTAACAGTTTGATTTCAAAGGTAACATACATGTTTCATAGAGATTACAAACCTCTGCATTTTAAATGTATCCCACTGTAATTATGACAAATTCAGCTCTTAACCACGAATGGCAAGATAATTTTCTTTTTCGTCAACACCCAGTTGGTGAAATAACCTGAAGCCCTTTCCCTGCCCTCTTATTCAATTCGCTCTTTTAAATGTTGCGGTTAATTTATAATAAGCAGGTTATTGAACTACTTATATTGACAGATCAATACTCAGATTTAACTGAGCTACCCAAATAAAATAAGCCTGCCAACACTGGCAGGCTTATTATTATTCAGCTAATGCTGCTACTTGCTTCTGGACCTCTGGATCATTTAAATACTCATCATAGCTCATTTCTTTATCTACGATACCATTTGAAGTTATTTCAATAATTCGATTGGCAATCGTTTGAATAAACTCATGGTCGTGAGAAGCAAAGATGACAGAGCCCTTAAAGCGAATCAACCCTTTGTTCAGAGATGTAATGGATTCCAAGTCCAAGTGGTTGGTAGGCTCATCTAAAAGTAACACATTAGCTTTAGATAGCATCATTTTAGACAGCATACAGCGAACTTTTTCTCCACCTGAAAGCACATTAGCTTTTTTCAGAGCTTCTTCTCCGGAGAACAGCATACGACCTAGGAAACTTCTTAAGAACGTTTCTGTTTCATCTTCAGGAGAATATTGACGAAGCCACTCCACCAGGTTCAAATCAGAGCGTTCAAAGAACTTCGAATTTTCTTTAGGGAAATAACTCTGTGAAGTAGTAACTCCCCACTTATAGGTGCCTTCGTCTGGCTCTATTTCTCCCATGAGAATTTGGAACAAAGTAGTCTTTGCGGTTTCATTAGCTCCAACTAATGCCACTTTGTCATCTTTGTTAAGCGTAAAGCTGATGTTATCAAGGACTTTGACGCCATCAATCGTCTTAGATAAGTTCTTTACAGTTAATAAATCGTTCCCTATTTCCCGTTCAGCCGTAAAAGCGATGTACGGATACTTACGGGATGAAGGCTGAATGTCATCAAGTGTAATCTTTTCTAATAATTTTTTACGTGACGTTGCCTGCTTAGATTTCGAGGCATTGGCACTAAACCTGGCGATAAATTCCTTCAAGTCATTAATCTTTTCTTCTTTTTTCTTATTTTGTTCCTCAGCCATTCTTGAGGCCAACTGACTTGATTCATACCAGAAGTCGTAGTTACCTACATAAACCTGGATCTTACCATAATCAAGGTCAGCAATATGAGTACATACATTATTTAAGAAGTGACGGTCGTGAGATACTACGATGACTGTATTTTCAAAATCAATCAAGAAGTCCTCTAACCACTGAATAGCTTTAATATCTAAGTGGTTGGTAGGCTCATCCAGTAAAAGAACATCCGGATTTCCAAATAGGGCTTGCGCAAGCAGGACCTTTACTTTATCCGATGCAGCTAAATCCCTCATCTGTTTTTCATGAAGGTTTTCTTTAATACCAAGTCCTGTCAATAGACGAGCGGCATCTGATTCCGCTTCCCATCCGTTCATCTCGGCAAATTCACCTTCAAGTTCAGCAGCTCGCATACCGTCCTCTTCAGTGAAATCACCTTTCATATAAATAGCATCTTTTTCTTTCATTACTTCGTACAGACGAGTATTACCCATGATCACGGTTTCCAAAACTTGATACTCATCATACTCAAAATGGTTTTGCTTTAAAACAGACAGACGCTGGTTGTTCTTTAAAGAAACTTCGCCAGTCTGTGGTTCGAGCTCTCCACTTAGGATTTTCAGGAAAGTTGACTTTCCTGCGCCATTGGCGCCAATTAATCCATAACAGTTTCCAGGGGTGAACTTTATATTTACGTCTTCAAATAACTTTTGATCGCCGAAACGAAGACTAACATTATTTACATTTAACATTAAAAATCCTCCAGTATTCGAATGTATAACATTAAGACATTATATCATTCATCCAAAAGATATAACAGGTCTCACTTATGATTTAAAATAATCTTGTTCGATCAGCCATTCTTTAAATAGCTCAAAATCATTTTCCACTGTTTCTTTATAATGCCTCGACCATAAACCTAATTGATGGCGAAACAATTTCTGATTAGAGCCAATCGCATTAAGGATGGCCTGTTCGCTATGATAATCCATAATCCCACCCTCGATATCTGCATCTGCACGCGCATGTATTTTTGCACTAATTTGAGCCATTGTTTTAATCGTCTGTGTGAATTTCTTAATTTCTTATAGTCACCCAGATTTTTTTCTCTTAAGTCCTTCGAAAAAGGTGACCTCTCCCGCACATAAAAGTCATGTCCATCCATCCTGAAATATCCTAAATAAGGGTCTGCCTGATGGTGCATGGCTTGCTGAGTATGTGCGACTCTTCTTCCCTGATGTTTGTTATCTTCCCAAAAATGTTCATTATAAGGGAAGAAATAAGCTGGAATCGGAGAGCGAGCCTCTTTGGCTTCTAAAATGATATCATCGTGGTGCACTTCATCCTCTTGTCCTTCTATCAGGATGTAATAGCGCTTGAGGCCTGTCGATCCAATACCTGAACCGTTCTTTTTTACAACATCTTTAATGTTGTAGAATGAATCATTTTTTTTCGTTCCTGGATTTAAAGATGACAGATACTCTTTCCAAGCGGATTCAAGTTTGTCCCTTTCCTGCTTCGAGACAGATGAAAGTTTGTCTTTTCCAATATCAAATGAGCGGATGGAATTATGATCGACTACGGTTTGCTTATCAAGTTCGTGAGAAGCGTGTCTTTCTTCAATTTTTTTCAGGGTTTTCTTAATTGGCCCCTTTGTGTTCTCGGAAGTAAATTGAAGAGATTGTGGATCTTCGTCTCCTTCTTGAAATGCTTCCAGCTGCTTACGGTACTTTTTTAAATACTGATCAACAAGTTCATCTTCCTCTTCATCTGAAAATCCTTGCTTAGATGACATGAGGCGGATACTAACAACCATTCGAAGAATATCGTATAAATAAGATCCTAAATAACCTTCGTCAAAATCATCAACATCGAAAACAATGTCATGGTTTTCATTTAGGAAGGCACTAAAGTTGTCAAAGTGCATGTCTCCCATAATCCATGTGGGTTTATCTTTTGGAGTGTGAAAGGTAAAGGGGAATTCAGTAACATCAAAGAAGAATAAATAAGCACTGCCTCTAAAAAAGCTGTAGGAGTCTTCTCTCATTTTCTGATATTTCTTCTTGCGGCTGGACTGGGATAACTTCATAATACTTCCGTCGAATTGCTCCAGTATCTTGCCCAGTGTGTTTTTTCTGAGTTTTTTCTTAGTTGATAATATATGTTCCAGCTGCGGATCCATATAGCACCCCTCCCATTATGAATTGTTGTCTCTTTTCCCGCTTCACGCTTAATTATAAACAAAAAAACGGCCGCTCGAAAGGCGGCCGCTTCGTTATCTTAATTTTTATAATACAAACTGTTATTCTCAACTACCTGCAGGACTTTATTTTCCTGTTTCATTGGATTGCCGCATTTAGGGCAAAGATTTTCTTCATTTGTTCTGAAGTTATCCCTCATCCAACAGTTACAGTCGTCAGATGTGCAAACCCAAATTTTAGTTTCTTCTTCTTTAATTTCTGCCTGGTTCTTTTTACCGAAAGCCATGTTTGAAGCCTCCTCTAGACATAAAATTATGTAAAAAAGACTGACTCTGAAGCCAGTCTCTTTCTATTTTTTGAATTATAATTTAGTTACGTTTGCAGCTTGTGGTCCGCGGTTACCTTCTGTGATTTCGAATTCCACAGATTGACCTTCTTCTAGAGACTTAAAGCCTTCTTCGTTGATCGCGCTGAAGTGTACGAATACATCGTCTTCTCCTTCAACCTCAATAAAACCAAAACCTTTTTCCGCGTTAAACCACTTCACTGTACCTGTTTTCATAGGAATGGATCCTCCAATATTTCTAAAATTAATATGTGCTTACCATACTGAAAAAATCACATATTATAAAAAGTACCAATAATGCTTGATCACTCTTTATAATAGGTGATTCTTATTAATTGGTAAGCGATATCTCTTATATAGTATATAATACTATGACTCACCGGTTAAGTCAAGTAGTGCTTCTTAACATCCTACACAGTTAAGTATATCCATTTCTGATAAGATTTATTCCATTTTTCATGATATTTCTATTATTCCACATGCAATTCTTTTTCCGGCATTCCCGCTAGGCTGAGATCGATAGTCATCTGGCTGTTGATGAATGATTACTGATTTTCCGATAATATCCTTAACTCTAAACCGGTCTGTAAAGAAAATCATCCGAGATCTCCCTTGATTAGAAAACAATACTGGGAAGTCACCCGCATGGTTTCCATGTGGCTGTTGATCAGGATTCCAATGCCCTCCGGCCGAAGCAAATGGATCTTTTCCTTCTCCTAATTCACAAATTCCTTTTTCATGAATGTGAAATCCATGAGGACCCACCTGTGTTCCATCCTTTAAGGTCTGAAATTCAGGCAGACCTTCCACTTGCACAAAGACCTCAACCCCATATGGCATTTCGTAAAAATACATGGCCCCTTTTAAATCAGGAGCCAGCGGACTGCTCCTAAAAGTTACCTTAGCAGTCTGGGAAGTATAAGCGGATCTGTAAGGTGAGTAGGAATAATACGAATACATACTCTTCGACCTCCTTTGTCCTTATAAATATGATTAAACTAAGGATTTCATGATCGTAAATTCATTTCATCGCTGGGAAATTATTATTATCTTCATACAAATAGGGCCTGAAATAAATTCAGACCCTTTACAGAGATGTGATTTTCAAAGATTCGCTGTGTAAGAAGGAGGAAGAAGTTCTTACACGGAGATATCTTTTCACTTGATCTAGCTTACGAACAAATCGTTCAGATTAGACCAGCTTTTTTATCTGTTCAAACTTTTTCTCTAAAGGCCCAATATCGGCCGGGTGCTCTACACTGTGAATCAGGCTGTGGAAAGAAGCATCAATTTGATGACGCCATTCATGTACATGATCTTCCAGGAGGAATTGCCATTGCTGCTCATAATAATCTTTCATAATTTCATTCGCTTCATCGAGCTGATTTTTTAAGATGGGAGAGATGAGGGCAGCGAATTCATCTTTCATATCCTCTTTTTCATTAAGCTCAAAAAAAGCACGTGGACTTTTGAACATTTTCAATATAGATGAGGATTGCCGCTCATCGATCACAAGCTCTCCATGGAAGGCAGGTAAAGGAACCGAGGTCCATTCCCGGCGTTCCAGTCTAAGGTGCTTTCTTACTTTTTTCAACTCCGCTTCAGATTCCTGTTGTATTTGGTCAATCAAACCTTCCAGAAGACGCTCAATTCTAACCCCCACCGCTTTGAACTCCTGATTCATCTCAAATTCTATTTCCTGAACCAATTCATCACGCGCTGCTCTAAGTTCAGCCTGAATATTTTGATCTTTTCCATTAATGGTGGCCGGATTGAAATGCCGCTTAAAATAATCCGTAAAATTCAGCATCATTCGGTGATGAACATAATAGACCTGTTTGTCTATTTTATTCTTTAGAGATTCTTTTTCTTTCGTGCGGTCGAAGTCTTTTATTACATTAAGAGCTTCCTCATGCTGGGCTTTTGCTTTCTTCAGGAACTGTTTCCGCTCTTTTTCATTGAGTTGGTTATTCTTAATAAACGTGGCGAGTGTCTCTTTTAATTCATTTAGGTTCCGCTCCATAGACTGAGTTAAGACCTCGGCGAGTTCCCCATGCAGAAACTGATTAAACTGAGCTTCAAACGTGTTAATACCGGAGGATAAGCTTTGCTCCCCCTGTTTTTCTCGTAAACCCATCAGACTGGATAGTGAAAAAAGACGCGGCTTTCGAATATCGAAGCGTCCCAGCTGATCGGCTACATATTTTTCTACATGCTTTACTTCCTCTTCTGATGAGGCCAGGTCCACCGCATTTATAATAAAGAACATTTTATCCATAGCGAAACTATCTTTGACACGTCCTAATTGCGTGAGGAAAGATTGATCTGCTTTGGAAAATGGGTGGTTATAGTATGTGACAAACAGGACAGCATCCGCATCCTTGATATATTCAAACGATACATCGGTGTGTCTGGCGTTCACTGAATCCGCTCCCGGCGTATCCACCAGAGTAATTCCTGCCTCCGTAAAAGGGCAATCATAAAAGATTTCCACAGATTCGATAAAACACGATTTAGACTCTTCAGCTACGTACATAGAAAATTCATTCCACGGAATGGAAATGGACTGACCTAAATATTCTTTCATCGAGTCATACCCACTTAAAAAAGCCTCTAAAAATAAAGTGGATTTGTGTTCCAAACGACTCCAATCCTGTAAACTTTCCAATTGCCTTACGTAACCGGAAAGTGATTCACTTCGCAATTCCAACTTTGTAAACATCGGTTGTAAATCATCTAACAGTTCTTCTTCTTTCTTTATAATCGCCTGAATCGAACCATGTGGATTTTCATCGCTGGAAGGCGATATTTTATTGATGGTCGCCGTGGTCGGGTTGGGAGAGGCTGGTAATAGAGTATCTCCAAGAAGAGCATTAGCAAAGGAAGATTTACCAGCACTAAAGGCACCAAATAAAGCTACTGTATAATGTCTGTTACGCAATCGGTCCTGCTTATCCTTCAGCTGATTAAATAACCCGTCAATTCCTTCAACATCCTCTACAATCGATAAAGCCTTCGTAACTCTTTGCAGTGTGGAATCAATAGAGGCATGTCCCTCTGGGAGTGAGGACTCTGAATTCAAACTTTCGTCAAAGTTACTTTCTACAGTCTGTGTCAACAATTCACTTGTAATCTGTTTATGCTGAACGCGTTTTTCCCGCTCCTCCAGATCGTTCTTAATCAAATCCTTATCCATGGAAGAAAGCGTGTCGTTTTTAAGGCTCTTGTACAAATTCTCTCGGTAGGAAGCAAGAGCTTCCTCCATCTCTTCCAGTTCTTCCACAATCTGATCTTTTTCTTCCATAGCCTGGAAAACTGTCTTGTTTTTTTCGTACTCCTTTTTCTTTTCATTTCTTATGTGGTTTTCGATTTGATTCCACCACTGATTCACGAACTGACGCATCTCTTTCTTGATATCATTGGACAACTGATCCGTATACCGAAGAATATAGTGACCGGTGACAGAAGCACCTGGTTCTATCATGTCCTGCAGTTTAGCCTTCTCATAAATAAAATTAAACCGCTGGATTTCATTCAGAAGCTCTTCATCGGTTATCGAAAGCTCTTCCGTAACTTCCAAAAGGCGTTCTTTAAGCGGCCACTTTAAATTTTTTTCAATGCTCTCGAGGACCTGATCATAAAAAGCGGATTCTCTTTCTTCTTTAACTTCCTCCGTCTTTTTTTTAGTGAATAACACCCCCACTTTGAAGCCTTTTTGTCTGGATTCAAGAAATTTTTCTGCTTCATCCCGCAATGAACTCGGCATGAGGTAAGCGTTCGGCATGAATGAGGATACACGCCGCTTAAAAAGGTCCGCAGCTTCTGAAATGACTTGTTCTGTATCTCTGCGATCTTCCTGCGTAAGATGGCTATCTCTCATACCTTTTTCTAAGTGCTCTTTACGATCTTTTAACTCCTGTTCCCGCTGAAAAAATCCATCCGATCGATTATGTACGCTTTTCTCAATAATGGTTTCGCAAGCGTTAATCGCCTGCTCCTGCACCCGAACATAAGAAGAAGAATACAACTGGGTAAACGCTGATTTTAATGATTCATACTCATTCTTCTCATATGAAAAATCCCTTAGAGAGATATAATAAATGGCTTCAGGCTCAATTCCCCGGGAGGAGAACGAATGTTCGACGCTTTGTTTGAAATCTTCAAAGGACAGTTCCGCTTCATTGTGTTTGTCGATTTGATTAATTATTACAGAGAATGGTGTTCCTCGTTCTTGCATCTCCATTAAAAACTTAACATTGACTTCGGATTGAACATGGTTATAATCCATCACATAATACAGAACATCCATCAGATGAAGCGAGGATTCTGTAATCAAACGGTCCGAATCATTCGTCGAATCTACTCCCGGAGTATCCAATACGGTAACATGCTCAGGCAGGCCGCAGTCAGGCCGGCTGATCACCACCCTTGATATATCATTGCCATTCTTACACAAGGCCTGTATAGTTTCAAAATCCGTTTCCCCTTCATACTTTTCCGGAAGATCATGATGGAAATAAGTCATGGTATAAGGTTCACCAGCGGTAATTTCCACAATATTAGCGCTAGTTGGAATGGGGCTCGAAGGCAGCATTTGTTTATCCAGCAAATGATTAATTAACGTGGATTTACCAGCGGAAAAATGCCCACCAAACCCTACCATTACTTTTTCATGAATTAATTTATCGATTACATCCAGAACCTTCTCACTCTGAGCAGGATCTTCCGTTTTTAAGTATTGATAGAGATTCTGTAATTGCGTTACGGTCTCTCTCGTTGCTGTCATGCAATTTTCCCCTTTTTGTGTATAGTGTATCATGATATTACTTCGATGGAGTATTATTCACAAGATCATTCAAAGAAATTCATCCGTCGATATAAGGAAGTGGTTCTTTGGTATCTAACTGCCCGAGAACTCGTTTAATCGGTGACCTGTTCCTTTTCATCCAATCGCTCAGACTGAATTTGACAGGAGTACTATCTCCACCAAGTCCGAAAAGCATAGATAGAGACTCAGGGTAATAACACGCCGTATGGATGGTACCTGACCATTGACTGTACCGCTTCGAAAATATCGGCTGGGTGGTATCATTCAAATAGTTAAAAGCTTCCCTTCCTGTGGAAATTTGGTTATTTCCTTGTCTTAGCCTAAGGAGACGGGAATGCGATTCATCCACATGGCGGCGATTTTCCTGAGGCAGAACTTCGAAATGATTGGTGCATACACTTTCCTCCCGAATACGAACCCCTCTGGGCGAACCTTCTACAATTCTTGAATCACCGCTCTTATCATAGATGACATAATTAAAGGAATGACGGTGGGGAAGCTCTCTTAACCAATCAACCGCTTCCTCAGTCGTTTTACAATTTTCCAGTAAAATTCTTGTTAAAAGACAACAGATCACACCGTCTCCTGGTTTGATTCGATTAACAAAATTGTACCCTACGCAAAGACCGTATTCATTCATTCCATCCGTTCTCCCGATGATACGTTGAGACGGGCCAATCAAAGCAGGCCCTTCTGAAGGTTGAAATATGACGAAACGTCCTTCATAGGTTTTCGGGTGATAATCGTAGTTACGGGCAAAGAAGTTTTCTTTAGCCATAATGGAGCATCCTGAGCGAACCCAGTCCTGCTGCCAGCCGCTGAATTCATGAACGACCTCCTCAAGGGGCCATCCTAAACCAGCTGAAAGCCCTTCTAATTCAGCCCACAGCCCGCTTGAATATTTCATAAAAAAAGCTTTGGCTTCCTTGTGATTAACCCTGTATTTACGAATGGATTTGGTTCTTCGGTTTCGGTATTTAGTAAGCAGCGGATTTCCTTGTAGCTGCTCGGCCTGATAACGTCCGAATGCATAATGACTTCCCTTAAACTGAATAACGTCTGAATAAATCTGTTTCATCCTTTTTTCTCCTTGAGCTCCTATCCCTTAAGCCACTCCCTAATAGAGGTGTGAAAGGCGGGATCGTGCAGAATATGGTTATGATCAGTGTCTTTAACAATTGTCATGTTCATCCCAAACGTATTTTCATACCATTCGCTTAAACGCTCCGGATGAACTACTTCATCATGCTCTCCTACATAGGTACGTACTCGGTCTTCCATTCCGCGAAATAAATCTGCTGGCACTTTCTCGAGAAAGCGGGACATCAACAAACGGAAGCTGAGCGATAGCCTTCCTGAATGATGGAATTCATCCGGGATTTGAGCAACAGTCCAATTCAAAATCCGCTTCACCCCTAATTTGTGCAATACCATTAGAGTTCCTGCCTTTTTCTGATACACAACATAGTCTACATCTGTAGAAGGTTTAAATTGATCCGTAGCATCATTACGGTAAACAGAAAGAGTGGGATGGAAAAAAGGAGAAATAAATAAGTAATGATCAGATGCCTTAGGATTTCTATGAATCAACCTTAACAAATTAGCACAGCCCATCGAGTGACCAACTAATAAAATTTGATCATATCCTTTTTTCTTAACAAAATGGATGAAGTCAAATAAATCATCATCAAACTGCTCCATATAAGAAAGGTCCCCGCGAGAGTTCAATTGATCATACCCTCTCAATATCGGTAAAAATACATCGGCTTCTAATTCCAGTGATTCAGCAAATTTTTCCTGGTGGTTCAACTCAGCGGTAATTCCATGGATTAGGATCACAGCTCGATTTTTGGGTCTGTCTTTTTCAAAAGAGACATAATGTAAATGGGAAAAATCTCTCGCCGTATACATTTTCCAGTTCGTTTTTACCATCCCTTGATCTCCTCTATTCCATTTGCTGGAGGTATTTTGTAAATTCATTCACAGGGAGCTCGTGCTGAAGGCGCTGCTCCAATCGCTCCATATAATTCTTACTTAGATAAAAACGTCCTCCGCGATGGATCTCTCTTGCATAATGCAGGGGAGGAGTAAGACTTTCCTTTTTGTGAATAACGGTAAACGAAAGAGCTTCTACCACAGGGCCATTATGAAGAGTCACTTCAACTACTACCGGTCTGTAGACATGGTTGGATACACCTTCCCGGCGAAATAAATAATCAAGAGCTTCCCCCGTAATTTTATAAACCACTCCCTCTACTGAGTCTCCGCTTCTCTCGATAATATCTGCTCGCCCGCCATCAGCACGATGATAAGAAAAGCCCAGATGATATCCTTGCAGCTCAGCTCCACCTTCAATTTCCTGAAATAAGTTCTGAACACCACTTTTATAGAACCGCTCATGGTCCATACATGATCCGAAAGCGAAATAATAATAAGATTCCTTCTTTAATAATTGTTCCACCTTCCAGTCTTGGTGAAGAACAGGTTTTCCTTCCGGTGGATGGGGATAGTAATAAACGTACGCAGAATAACTCTTCTGCTGGGTATGAACATCTGACATTTCTCGTTTAAATAGTGAATCTGGATCTTTCTCACGATATCCTTCCAGTCGATCCAACTGTTGTAACATTTCTTCATTAATTTCGTACAATTCCCCATAAGCAAGAGAAGCTTCATTTTTTATTAAGAGGGGGTAATAAGAAGATCCTGAATAAAGCTCGCCGCTCGTCCAGGCTTGTTCGGATATAAGTGAAGCTCCTTCGAGGAAATGATGATTTTGTTCATTTTTGCGTAATGATCCATAAACAAACGCGTACAAATTCCTGCCTCCTTGTTTCTACATTAACTCAAATTCAACGATCATTAATAGCTTGAGCACCTTGAATGGCACGAAGTACAGCCTGCTCTACCACATGAGCAGCTAAACTTGAAAGACCATTTAGATCCACTTCTACTTCATTTGTAGTTAATGTAAATAAAGTGTCTCCATCTACAAATGTATGAGAAGGACGTATGGTTCTTGCAAGTCCATCGTGAGCAAGGGCAGCTATTTTATTAGCTTGTGGTTTGGTCAATTTAGCATTAGTTATAACAGATCCTATTGTTGTATTTCCACTAAATCGGTTTGTGTCTGTCTTTTCTATGGATTGAATCAACACATTCTCCGTTCCTAAGAAGCGCCCTTCCTTCTGAACGCCCGCAACGATTTGTCCTGTTTCCGGATCAATGACGTCCCCAAAGCTGTTCACAGCTACGACAGCTCCAATTTTCAAACTTCCTGCCTGAACTGCATAACTGCCTACTCCGCCTTTCATGGCATGATCTGGTCCCAGAACTTTCCCTACCGTTGCGCCTGCACCCGCTCCTTCAGCACCCTCCTTAAAAGGAATAGGGTCAAAAGCGTTTGTACAGGCCTGATAACCCATATTCCGGTCCGGTCGAACCGCTGGGTCACCTGTATGAAGATCAAAGAGAATCGCACCAGGGACAATTGGCACTCGTGCGACCTGCACGTCAAAGCCAATACCACGCTCCTCAAGAAATTGCATAACGCCCGCTCCCACATCCAGCCCGTAAGCACTTCCTCCTGAAAGAAACACAGCGTGTACTTCCTCCACCAGGTTTTCAGAACGAAGCAGGTCTGTTTCTCTAGTTCCAGGTGAGCCCCCGCGAACATCTACTCCTCCCTTTGCCCCTCTCTCACAAATAATAACGGTGCAGCCTGTATTCGCATGAGGGTCTGTAGCCTGACCGATGCGGAAACCTTCTATATCCATTAAATCGATCTTTTTCATATCTTTCGCCCCTTTTAGTTTTTATGTAGTAAAGAATGGGGAAAACTTCAATATACCAAATGCAGGAGGTGCTTCTAAATGGAAAGAAATCATTTAATTGTTCATGGCAGAGTACAGGGGGTAGGCTTTCGTGCCTCGGCTAAGCAAATTGCAGACCAGCTTGATATAACAGGCTGGGCTAAAAACAAGCCAGATGGAACAGTGGAAATTGATGCTGAAGGCGAAGGCCGCCAACTGAAACAATTCATAGATAAAATAAATGAAGGTCCTACACCCTTTGCCAAAGTTGAAGCTTTAGATATTACCGAGAAAGAAGTAACTAATAGTTATGATAGCTTTCGTACGACTTAATAATCTTGACCGCAGGATATCCTGCGGTCAAGGTTATTTATTTCTTATTATTTTTTGTGCATTGGCCTTACAATAACCTCATTTACATTGACGTTAGAAGGCTGTGTTGCCGCATAAGCAACAGCGCGTGCAATGTCATTCGCTTCCAGCGGATCCATGCTGCGGTCTTTGAACATATCAAGTACTTCACCATCTGTGATATGTTCGGTCAATTCTGTATCTACCGCTCCCGGTGAAATGTTTGTCACTCGTACTCCCGAGCGTGACAATTCTTTTTCCATCCCCATGGAAAGAGCGCGAACTGCATATTTCGTTGCACTATAAACCGTACTAGAAGGAAAGACTTCATGGCCCGCCACGGAAGATACATTAATTATATGTCCAGCATCCTGATCCAGCATAACAGGGAGAGAGGCATGAATGCCGAACAGTACTCCTTTAATGTTCACATCAACCATTTGCTCCCACTCATCAACATGGTCATTTTTTAAGAAAGATAAAAGCATGACGCCGGCATTATTAACAAGGATATCGACGCTTCCGAATTGATCCTTCGTTTCTTTTACAAGCTGCTCTACATCTTCTTTTTTGGTGACGTCCGTTTCCACTACTTTAGCTTCTACATTATAGGACTCTGTAATTTCATTCGCTAATTCCTGCAATTTCTCAGCTCGTCGTGCTGCAAGCACCACATTGGCACCTGTGTCAGCAAGATGATGGGCGATAGCTTTTCCTATTCCACTGCTTGCCCCTGTAATGATCGCTACCTTATTGTTTAATTTAGTCATAGTATTCCCTCCTATTAAAAGCTTCTCATGATATTTACCCTTTTTAATTCAATCTTATTCATACCCCGGACGATCAAAAAGGCGTGAACTATAAAAAACCGTCTCTATTTCTAGAGACGGTTTTAAGTATGAATTATTGTTCCTCAAAGAACTTACGATTCAACTCGATGTATTTGTTTTCTTCTTCTGGTACTTCATCCTCTATATAAATAGCTTCAACCGGACATACGGCTTCACAGGCGCCACAGTCGATGCAAATGTCAGGATCAATGTAAAACATATCTTTACCTTCTTCTATACAATCTACAGGACACACATCCACGCATTCCCCGGCTTTTTCATCTTTACAAGGGGATGTAATAACAAATGCCATAGATATTCTCCTCCTTCTAGTTGTTAAGTGTGTTTAAATAACTATTCACGTTAACTAGTTTCGATAAACACTAAATTCTATGATAACGACTATAGTATAAATTAGCAATTACTTCCGCTAAAATTCGACTAAATTGAGCAAAATTCCTGGTAGCTAGTAATTCTCCTGCCAGATTCGCTCTACCATATATTCTCCCCCCTGCTTTTGCACTAAGAACATATCAGGGTTCGATAAACGTTTCCATTCATAAAAACCGATCTCCCGGTTATACTTTTGCAGCAGCAAAGCAAGAAGGTTGCCGTGGGTTACAAGCAGCACATTCCCACAATCCTCTTGTTCAAGCTCATCTACAAGGGAGAGGATTCTCTTTTTAGCTTCCTGAGATGACTCGCCGCCTGAGAATTTTAATTCAGGATCTTTAAACGTATCATGCAGGACTTCTTCCCAATCATCCAGGGGTTCATGGCTTAGGATTCGCTCCTCTAGACGCTCATCCGTTTTTATGGACAATCCTTTACTTAAGGCAAAAGGCTTAATTGTTTCTATCGCTCGTAAGAAAGGGCTTGAAATAATATGATCAATTTCGTAACCGGATTGATCAAGAAAATTAGCTAACACCTGAGCCTGGCGGACCCCTGATTTTGTCAGCGGGGAATCCTCGTGCTGCCCTTCTGTTTCACTATGGCGTACTAAAATCAATTTGTCCATTTTCTCCATCCTCCCCTTAAATTAACCTTATCCTTATTATCGCTGATGGGAGGAGTGTTGACAAGGAAGCTCAGGAGAAAATGTCACTTTTTATACACTCTTTTCCCTCTATACCAAGTTTCTACAACTTCTATAGTATTAAGTTCTTCTACAGCAACCTCTTTGGGGTGCCGGTCTAATAGAACAAAGTCAGCCTGGTAATCAGCTTCTATTCTACCCTTTTCTCTCTCTCTGTATTCAAGTTCTGCAGGAGTATTGTAAAAACCCGAGAATGAGGCGTCCACCGAAAGTTTTTCCTGCGGCATCCACCCTCCAGGCGGCTGACCCTCCAGGTCCATCCGGTTCACAGCGGTGTAAATAGATACGAGCGGATTAATAGCACCAATCGGAAGATCAGAGCTGAGTGTAATCGGAATTTGGGCTTTATATAAACTTTGAAAAGCATCGCAATAAGGAACAAGTTCTTCAGGCATCCACTTTTCCTTTTTATCCCATTCTCCTAACAAGAAAGATGGCTGCGTTTCAATATAAGGTTTTAAATTCGTTAATCGTTGGAGCAGATCAGGAGCAAGTGTCTGTGCATGAATGATTCGATGTCTGCGATTGCTTGTATCCACTCCATCCTGTTCAAGTGCTTCGATGGCTTGTTCTACTGCCCTGTCACCAATGGCGTGCATAGCTACCTGCATGTTGTTTTCGGAAGCCGTTCTCACCATGTCGTTTAACTCTGACTGGGAATAAATTAATGTTCCTTGAGTCTCTGGAGCTTCAGGGTACGGATTTCTCATGGCTGCTGTGAACAAACGCTGCGTGCCGTCTAGAAAGATTTTAACAGCACCGACTTTTACCTGATCTGTTCCATCTCCCGTTCGCATAGTGCTTCTATTTAAATAATTATGAAGATCATTTATATTGAAAATATAATGGTGGAGTTGTACATCAATCAGGAGCTTACCTTCCTGTTCTAATTCAGTATAAGCCTGCCATAGTTTCTCATAAGAACCGATAAAATTAATGTCGTCACTATGGACGGAAGTAACACCCACTTCACTTAAGTAAGGTACTGCAGCCGTTATGGCTTCTTTCGCATCGTCTACCGAACGCCCCCAAAAATGGTGCTTAATGTAATGGACGGCAGTGTCTTTAAAACGTCCGGTCCAGTTACCTTGATCATCTTTTTCCTTAAATTCTTCCGGTTCCTTTTCAAATCCTTTATCGTTTCTAAGTAAATCCATGGCCTGCTCACTAATAACACATTCATGTCCATCCTGATGCATGAAATAAATATAAGAGTTTACCTGTATTTCACTTAAGTCCTTGGCTGTAAGTAAATAATCAATATCATCGAATTGATCATCATTAAAACCTTTTCCGAAAATCCAATCATATTCTTGCATCTCATCATAATGATTTTCCACAAGATTCTTCATTTCTCGCCAGCTGGTTACCTCTGTTAAATCCAATTCTTTTTTTAATAGGCCAAATCTCAATAGGTGCATATGGCTGTCGTTAAAAGAAGGGGCTAGTACCTTCCCCTCTCCATCTATGACATTTTTGTCTCCTTCATAAGGGCTTTCATAAATGGCCGCGATTTTATCTTCTTCGACGTCTACAGCATATCGGGTATCTTCATCGTATTGGGATGATGGCTGGTAAATCCTGATATTATCAATTACCATATTCATTGCTCCTTTATACCTAATATTCTATATCCATACCTTCCCCATTTACTGCGCAATAAACATTAAAAACCGACAGCGCGATAGCACTGCCGGTAGAGTTTATACTTCTTTAAAGTATTCTTTATAAAAGCCGCCCATACGACCAGAATTATCAATCACAAAATAAAATTCTTCACTTTCATTTTTAACATCATACCTTTTACCAGGCGTTAACACATTTTCTACAACGAATTTTGCTGCATCATTATGGACGCATTCAATCTGCTTAATAGTCGGGTTGTTTTCCCAAGTCTTATGAATCATACTTTTCATCCTCCTTATTCTTCTTTATCCCTATCATACCTTGAAACGGAAAGAGGACTCAATCATTACAAACATTTTCATTCATTGGATTAGGTGTGTTTCATACCAGTCTCTGCCTGCCTTCACTTCTGATTCAGTCAGTTGATGACCGGACCTTTCCCAGTGATCTGTCACCTGTGCGCCCGCTTCTTCCAGCATCTGTTTTAAATCAACGGTTTCTTGAGCTGGACAAATGGGATCGTTTTCTCCGGCTCCAATAAATACCGGCAAGCCTTTTTGAACTGGGAGCTGTATGCCTCTTCTTGGAACCATTGGATGAAACAGTAATGCACCTTCCAGGCTTTTTTCATAATGAAATAACAAACTTCCAGCTATATTGGCTCCGTTCGAATAACCAATAGCCACTACTTTATTACGGTCAAAATCATACGCATCTGCAGCTTCAGTCAGAAATTCGTTTAACTCTCTCGTTCTGATGATCAGATCTTCTTCATCAAAAACGCCTTCACGCAGACGTTTAAAGAAACGGGGCATCCCACTTTCTAAGATGTTTCCCCTGACTGATAATACGGAAGCGTCAGGATCAATCATGGAAGCAACGGGAAGCAAATCCTTCTCCGTCCCGCCGGTGCCATGCAGCAACAGAAGTACACGTTCATTTCCAGGCTTTCCCTGTTCGAATATATGCTTCATTTTCATAGTAGATCGCTTCTCCTTTGCATTATTCTTTACCTAGCTTATCGTCGATTATCAGTTTATCTTTAATTCGAGATATAGTCAAAGAGAAGACCTATACCTTTTTGGATAAGAACTTTTGGTAAAAAATAGGCAGGATAATCACGATGGTAAGTAGACGTATCATTTGCAATGAACTTACAATGGCTGGCTGGCCACCTGCCGCCTGGGCAGTAAGAGCCATTTCTACCAATCCTCCTGGAGCAAGACTTAGCACAGCGGTTACTAAATCCATATCTGTCCACCCCGAAAGCAAAAATCCAAGAGCGATTCCAAATGCTATAATTATAATAGCCAATCCAAAATACAGCAGACAGTATTTCCCTGCTTGCAATATATCTCTTATAGAAACTGAATGACCAAGATGGACACCTATCATAATTTGAGCAGCAATAAAAAATAAATCCGGTAGTTCATATAGGGGAGTACCAATAGATTGAAGCAGCCCTATAATGATCATAGGAACAATAACTAAAGCTGCCGGAATCCGAGCTTTGAGTAAGAGTGCGATAAAATATACCATGCCATAGATGACTATAGTCCATAACGATTCTTCCTGCGCGCTGGAGTTCATCATAGGAGAAGAGGATTGATAAAACCAATGAGTAGCTGCAAAGGGAATAATAAATAATACACAAACCAGGCGTATCGTATGAAATATAGTAACGAGAACCGTATTTGCTTGTAATGATTCACTGACTGCTATCATTGCAGAAAGCCCTCCAGGTGCACTCCCAATTAAACTGGTTGAGATATCGATTGCTGTTTTTGTTGAGATAAGATAGGCTAAAAACAGGCTGAGAGAAATAAGCACAAGAGAAAGAAGTGTATAAGGAATAAAATAAGGAACGACTAAGGCAAACGTTTGTGATGTAAAAGTGAGGCCTATTTGGATGCCAAGCAGTGCAAATGCTGCGTTTCTTATCGATGGGTGACTGGTTGTTTCATAATTGAACCAGTATTTAAGTACGACCAGCCCGGCTACTGGACCGAGAATCCAGGGAAGAGGAAGCTTTAGCAGCCAGAATATTCCCCCGGCAGTTAGCGCTAACGCATAGGTAAGAATAGACTTTCGGATAGAAATATTTGGAACCTCCTCACTTTACAAATTTACCTCACAACTGTTCTCAGAATCCTATACATATCGAATAAAATAGAAAGGAGTCTCCCTAAAATGGATAAATGGATTTACGGTTATGACCGTGCTCGTTCCCGTTTTAATCATCTGCACCTGCGTAATTATTACAAAAGCGACTTTGAAGATCTAATACAAATTCAAAAAAAAGCTTTTCCTCCCCCTTTTCCACCAGAGCTATGGTGGAACAAAGAACAACTGGCTAATCATTTGGAAATCTTCCCACAGGGATGTATTTGTATAGAAGTAGATGGGGTTGTAGCAGGTTCGATGACCACAATGAGAACTGATATGACCAATGAAGTTATCGACCATACATGGGATTCAATGACGGGTGAAGGAACCATGAGCACGCATAATCCAGAAGGAAATACTCTTTATGTAGTGGATCTGTGTGTAGACCCCGATTACCGTTCTTTGGGTCTTGGCCGGCAGCTCACTCAAGCCATGTATGAGAACGTCGTTCATTTGAACCTTGAACGTCTCGTCGGTGGTGCAAGGATGCCTCTCTACCATAAATATCATCAGGAACTTACGCCTGAAGAATATGTGAATCTTGTCATCGGGGCAGAGATTAAGGACCCGGTAATAACATTTTTATTAAAATCCGGTCGTTCTCCTATCAAACCAATGGCTGATTATATTATGGATGAAGAGTCCTGTCATTACGGATTACTAACTGAATGGCGTAATCCCTTTTTCAGTTAATTTAGAGAAAAGCCGCTTCCAGTCCTGGTTGCGGCTTCTTTATTATCCAGGTTTATGGGCAACACCATATTCAATCATCCCGAAAAGCTGAGAAGCTAATTCATCCACTCCCAAACGCTTTCGGTTAGGGAATAGAATAGAGTGAAAAATCAAGTCACCGATCAACCCTGAATCCATATTTTTATTCCATATACCCGTTTCTTTTGCCTCGGAGATCCAATTCATCATCAGATCATAGGTTTTCATTAGATCTACATCTAATTCATTTTTATAATAGATCGCCGCATTTTTATCGCCTGACTGCAGATCCTGAATCATTTTGTCAATTTGATAGATTTGAGCGTGTTCTAAAATAATTTGCAGCAATTGGAACAATTTGTGATTAGGGGGATCATCGGAAGGAATTCGATCAACTTTATCATTCATTTCCTTCATCATGTTTTTCATATAGGCCAGCAGAAGCTCATCTTTATTCTTGAAGTACTCATAGAGTGTACTTCGTCCAACTTCAAGTAAATCAGCTATCTTTTTAAAATGCACACCATGTAAGCCCTCTGCTTGCAATACTTTTCCAGTTACATCTAATACATCCTGCTTCGTTAAAGCTTTTTTTCGTCCCAAAAGAACCCCTCCCCTCTTATTTTATTATAGCATTTTCCTGCAAAATCAGAGGGAAGGAGGATAAGAGATCCCTTTATACGTTTAAAGGAATAATTATTCTCGATTTCTATTCAAATAAATGAGTTAAATATCCATATCCCTTTTCTTCCATCTCACGTTTAGGAACAAATTCTAAGGCAGCTGAGTTTATGCAGTAACGCATTCCCCCCTGTTCTTTCGGTCCGTCATCAAACAGATGTCCCAGATGGGAGTCAGCGTATTCACTTCGCACCTCTGTTCGTCTCATTCCATGAGAAGTATCCATTTTTTCTTTTACTTCCTGAGTTTCTATAGGTTTAGTGAAACTCGGCCAGCCGCATCCAGCGTCATATTTATCTTTGGAACTGAACAAAGGTTTCTTCGATACAACATCTACATAAATACCTTCTTCGTCATAATCATGATAAGCATTTTGAAAAGGTCTTTCCGTAGCATCTTCCTGGGTAACTTTGTACTGGATATCACTCAGGCGCTTCTTCAACTCTTCCTGATCCTTTTTATAGCCCCAGTGTTCTTTTATAAACCCTGCACGTCCGGACCCTTTTTTATAACGTTTATAATGAAAAGCGTTCTTCTTATGGTAATTCTGGTGCTTATCTTCTGCTGGATAGAATGTCTCAGCAGGAAGAATTGGCGTCACGATTGGCTGCTTGAATTTATCTGATTCTATAAGCTGCTGTTTGCTTGCTTCAGCGATTTGACGCTGCTCTTCATCGTGATAGTAAATTGCTGTAGTATATGATTCTCCGCGGTCTGCAAATTGACCGCCATCGTCCGTTGGATCAATTTGCTGCCAGAATAGTTCCACCAGTCGTTCGTATGGGAAGACGGAGGGATCATACGTGATTTGCACCGCTTCCTTGTGACCCGTCTGTTCGGTGATCACTTCCATATAGGTAGGATTTTCCGTGTGGCCCCCAGTATATCCGGAAACAATAGAGTCAATTCCTGGTCTTTTATCAAATGGCTCAACCATGCACCAGAAACATCCACCTGCAAATGTAGCTATTTTCAATTCATTATTCATCAATAAAACCTCCAATGCGTAGGTTGTTACATGTAAGCATGTCCTTATTCTTGCTAATAAAAGAAAAAAAATCAAGCCACACGCACAGCCTAGATGTAAAGCTTGGGCTGTGATGTGCCTTGAAACCTTCTTTTAGAAGCAGAAGCGATGCTTTTGGATTGACTGGACGATTCAGACTTCGAGCTTGTTATTGATTCAGCCCCGAGACTTTCCTCTGTCTCTTCCCCGTCTTCTTCATCCGGTTCATTCATAATTTTCATCATATTAATCATGGCAGGAATATTCTTCATCATCGGTCCATACTGCTGAATCATAGGTGCGGCACTTTGCATGGCTTTTAATGCTGTCTGCATATGCCCTAACCATCCTGCTCCGCCTGCTTTAGCTGCACTGCCAGCCGCTCCTAAAGCTTGTGTCCCTAAACCAGCGCCACCGAATCCTGGTGCACCGATTCCTGCTGCACCAAAACCAGGAAAACCTCCAGCACTTCTAACTCCTTGATTTAATAAGGGTGCCATTGATCTCATCATACCCTGTGGTGCCATGTATGGCTGGGGTCCGGGAAACATGCCCATAGGAGGGAAAGGCGGTTGACCTGTCGGAAACATTCATAACCCCTCCGTAACTTAAGATACTGTAGCATATGCCTGCTTCTGTAACTTGGTATGGGCTTACGAATCTTCGGCATTTGCAGGAAGTGCCCAGTTAATGGGCTCCTCGCCAATTTCCTCCAAGTACTGGTTCGTTTGCGAAAACGGGCGGCTGCCAAAAAAACCTCGATGGGCAGCTAAAGGGCTCGGGTGAGGAGCTGTCAATACTTTATGTTTAGAGCGATCGATGGATTTCCCTTTCTTTTGAGCATGTTTACCCCAAAGAATGAAAACAATAGGTTTCTCCCGTTGATTTAATATACGGATTACTTCGTCTGTGAACTTTTCCCAGCCCATCCCCTGATGAGAATGTGCCTGGTGGGCTCTTACCGTTAACACATTGTTAAGTAAGAGTACGCCCTCTTTAGCCCAGGAGACTAAATGGCCATGAGGGGGTGGTTCAATTCCAAGGTCTTCTCTTAATTCTTTATAAATATTTTTCAGCGAAGGAGGAATGGTTACTCCTGGCTTAACAGAAAAACTGAAGCCATGGGCCTGTTCAGGTCCATGGTAAGGATCCTGCCCTAAAATGACGACTTTTGTGTTTTCATAAGATGTATATTGCATAGCCGAAAAAATTTCATACATATCAGGATACACATCATAACTTCCATATTCTTTTTTTAACCTTTCCCGAAGATCCAAATAATAGGGTTTGCGAAATTCTTCTTCCAGAAGACTACCCCAATCATTATCCAGGACTTTCATGGAAATAACCTCTCTTTCTATCAAAATATATTTGTGTGAAGGTGGAAAAGTGAAATTATTTCCTTGATCATCGAGTTACTATTTCCCGGGTAAGCGCATAATGCGACACCCACCTCTGCATATTTGATCACTAATTGACGGAATGTAGTGAAACAAGACGGTATTTACAATAAGTAAAATAATTCTTAAAGGTTAATTCCTCGATTATTCCCGCCCCCAGCTGTTCTGATTTTAACGTTCGCTTAACCTCAAGCTTTTCATTTAAAGGAAATATTCGATAACCCTCAAACACGATCTCAAACAAATTATCCTCATTGTTTAATCTTTGTTCTTTCCCATTAGTGATCAAAATCCATTCCATAGATAAAGGTGTAGCCATCTCCTCTTCCCCTCTCTTCATTCTCTTATTGAAAGACAAATTCGACTGAGGAACCAGCAGGTCCTGTTTGGATTTGCAATTTAGCCGGAATTTCTTCCTTCAACTGCGCCACATGAGAAATAATACCTAACATTCGATTGCCGTCCTGAAGACTTCTTAAACAATCAATGGCCTGCTCCAGCGATACCTCATCTAAAGTACCGAACCCTTCATCAATAAATAACGTGTCAAGCTGTACTCCTCCCGCGTGGGACTGGACAACGTCGGCCATGCCAAGAGCCAGACTAAGTGAAGCTTTAAACCCTTCCCCTCCGGATAGTGTCCGCACGGAACGTTTTTGTCCCGTATGATGATCAATAACTTCGAGATCCAAACCACTTTGAGCCCCACGCTTAGCCAGGGCATCGCTACGTACGAGCTGATAACGATGGTCTGTCATCTGATCAAGTCTTATATTAGCCTGAACGATTATTTCATCAAGAAAGGCAGCTAAAACATATCGTTCAAGTGACAAACGAAGGTGATTATCCCCTCTGGATAGCTGAGCAAGTTCCGCAATGTCATAGTAAGCTTGAGCTAAATCCCCCTGTTCTGATAACAAAGTTTCCATAGTAATATAAACCTGTTTATTTTGGGACAAAGCCATTTCCAGTTCATTCACTATCTGCTGCTGTTTAGTCAACTTTTGTTTTTCTTCTTCCCATTCAGTATGAAGAGCCTCTAAATCCGGTTTTTGTTGATCAGCTAGTTTTTCATTCAAACTATAAAGACGTTCCTCAATAATTGCTTTCTGTTGCTTATACTGATCAATCTTTTCCTGTTTTTCTTCAATAGCTTTCTTAGTTAGAAGAGAGTTCCAATAACTTTCGACACTGGAAAACTGAAATTGAACGAGCGTTTGATTAAATTTCTCTTTTCGAATTTCTTCTGCTTCTTGTGCCTGCTTTACATATTTATTCCCTTCCTCTTCAGCCACTTTAGCCTGCTGAAGCTGGTCGCGCAGCTTAGAATAGCGTTCTTGAACGTTTTCCCATTTCTTCGTCTCTTCTTTATAGGAAGCTTCTGCTTGTTCTGTGAGTTCTTTTAATTTTTGTGGATTTGTCGTTTCAAAAGAGTAGTTTTCTTGAAAGGACTCTTTTTGAGTCTGTAATCGAGTTTGTTCTTGATAGCTCGTATGCCAATCCTGCTGAGCCTTTTCAATTTTACTGTTCAGCTCTTCCTCACGCTTTTCTATATTTTCAAGCTTTTTCACAGACTGCTCCATCTCTTCTGCTTGCCTGGTCAGCTCTTCCGATAACTTACTTTTAATATTTAAGCTTTGCTCACTTTGCTTTACCGCGCTTTGAATCGAGGGTTCATCCATAGTACCTACCACTTTTTTGTACTCCTCAAAAAGAGTATCAGTCAGTTGCCGCTGCGTTTCTCCTTTGGATTTAACTTGCACCGCTTCGTCCTGCATCTGCTGAAAGGATTTCTGTTTTTCATCTGCCTCTTGCTTTAACTGTTCAAGCTTGGTCTGACTGACAACTTGGGCAGGCTGAACAGCCGGTGCAGGATGATGGGAGTTTCCACAAACCGGGCAAGGGGACCCATTTTCCAATTGGAGAGAGAGGGTATAAGCATGGTGCTCGCGAATCTCTTCGAGCGCCGCCTCATAATAGCTTTTAGCATCTTTCTGCTCTTTTTCCATCTGCCTGAAATCTTTCATAAACTGCTGATAGGATGCTCTCATCTCTTTTAAAACATCCCACTCTTTTGCTAAACGTTTTAAATCCTTCAACTGCTTCGTCAAATGTACAACTTCATTCTTAACTTCATACATTTGACTGGTAACTTTCCGCTCATCTTTACTTATTTCTTTTAGTTGATGGCGTTCTGCCTTTAGGTGTTTCAGCTCTTCCTCTAAAGCAGTTACTTGCTCCTTGCTTTTGGTAAGTTTTTGAGTAATTTGAGTTAACTGGCTTTCGATTTTAAGGAAATGAGTTAATTTCTTTCTTTCTTCCTCTTTTTGCTCCCATTCTTTCTTTAATTCCTGACGCTTTTCTTCCTTTCCTTCAAGTTCTTTGTATTCTTTTTCTATGTTAGAAAATTCACTTTCAGTACGTATTCTATGCTGGGCCTTTGCTTCCTGGTCTACTTCAGCTTTCTTTCTTTCCTGTTCTCGATCTTTCCATTGTTGTTCAAATCCTTTTACTTCATCCGCCTGCCTGGCCCATTTGAGCTCTTCTTGAACAGCACTCATAAAGCTTTCCTGTGATTGCAGCGCCTTTTTATCTTCTAAGAGTTTTTGCTGTTCAGTAAATTGTTCATGTAGATGTCTCGCTTCATGGAAGTTAGTCTGTAGCTTGTCCGCAGATGAAGACAAAAGCTCTAATTGATTTTGTTCCTGTTTGATTAGACTACTCTGATGCTCCATTCGCTCTCTTAATAAGTCAATAATCTTTTGGGGTTCTTCCTGCTCCAAAGTAACTTCCGCATCCGTTCCCCAATGAATTTTGCCAATTTCCTGTTCAATTTTCCATTGAAATTGCTCAATTTCTTTTTCGAGTTTTTTGGACTGGTCTTTCAAGTAATCGGTTAACTCGGAATAGAATTGTGTTTTAAATATTTTTTGCAGTATATCTTCCCGCTCTTTACTATTCTCTGAAATCAACTTTCTAAATTCACCTTGAGGGATCATGATCATTTTCCGAAATTGGTCATAGTCAAGCCCCATCACTTCTTCAATATAATCATTCACTTCTTTTACTTTAGTAGCCATCAGTTTTTCATTATCCAAATGGGTAATATAAAGTTCTGCTCTAGCCGGTTCTTCTTTCCAGCCCTCCCCGCGTTCTTTTCTCCTCATCTGCTTAGGCATGCGGACAATGCGATACAACTTCCCTCTTAGTTCAAAAAGAAATTCAACATAGGTAGACTCTCCTTCTTCGGCAAAGTGACTACGCATAGAGTCTTGATCACGATCACTTCCGCTTGCACGCCCATATAAGGCGAAACACATCGCATCAAATATCGTCGTTTTCCCAGCCCCTGTAGGGCCGGTAATTAAGAAGATGGCTTCTTCTCCAAGTGAGGAGAAATCTATTTTTTGTTTATCACGATAGGGACCAAAAGCCTGCATGGTTAATGTAATGGCTCTCAAAGGTTACTGCCCCCTTTCTTCTTCTCTTAAGGAATCAATTGCCTGACTGATTAAGTTCTTTCTATGTTCAGAAATCGTGTCCCCTTTAATATCTTCATAAAATGAGCGAAACAATTCTTCATGAGAAAGTCTCTGACGCTCTTTGACCTTATTTAATTCATTGATCTGTGAATTCACGGATGATCTACGTCTCTCCAGGTGTAGAATATTCGGATATACTTTTCTTAGTTTCCCCATGGGGTCAATGAGCTGACCGTCATCCAATAATCTAATATGAAGATAATTATGCGGACTGGCTGCTGCTTCACCAGATAGTAAATCTTCAAAATACCCTTCCACTATTTCAAAATCACGAAGGGGATATAGAGGTTTCTTTTCAAAAGTAAGCTCGTTTTCCTCCTGCAAATCTAGAATGGTTACTGATTTTTGGTGACGTACCTCTGAAAATGAGTATTTAAGAATGGAGCCGCTGTATCGAATATGATCATAAGCCACTCTTTGAGGCTGATGAAGATGACCTAAAGCTACATAGGAAAAATCTTTAAAGAGATGTGCATCTATGTAGGGACTCCCGCCAATCATGGATAACCGTTCCTCGGATTCACTCTCCATTCCACCCGCTAAGAAAGCATGACCGATCCACACATGCCTTTCCGACATGTTATACCTCTGTTGGATGTCATCTATTAATCTAGAGGCAGCCTCCTGATGACTCTTAATCTCTTCATCTTCAAATACAGCAGCTACTTCTGCAGGTTCTACATACGGAATAAGATGAAAATGCACAGGTCCATGCGAATCATAAAGGGTGACCGGCTCACGGGATCTTTTTAACTTTGTATCCAGAAACAGTCCTTGTCTCCTAAACAATTGAGCCCCAAACTCCAGTCGATCGGGACTGTCATGATTGCCCGAAATCGCGAGAACAGGAATTTGAAAATCATTGATTAATTTGGTCAACACTTGATTCAGTAAGTCAACGGCCTGCTTAGGAGGAATTGAACGATCATAAAGATCACCGGCAATAATAATAACATCCGGTTGTTCTTCCTCCACAATCTCTATAAATCTATCCAAAATAAACGCTTGATCATCAGTCATATGGACGTAGTTTACAATTTTACCTAGATGCCAGTCCGCCGTATGCAATATTTTCATGTAAGCTGTGCTCCTTCCTCTTACTCATTTCTACTTTTAATTGTCTTCCTCAATCAAATAGGTGTCGTATAAGCGATCAAACACCGATAGAGCACTGGGAAAAGGAATATTCCACTCTAAGTAACGGCTGATCTCATCGTACGTTTTGGCTTGCTTAGGAAAGCTGTGATCCTGGAACATCCAATCTGCCAGCTTTTTCTCGTCATTCTCTATTGGGTTTCCTCGGTAGCGCATCATATAGTGATAAAAGGATCTCATTAATTTTCCTCCTGAATTTTTGTACCTTAGTTTTATCATGGACACACCATAACTGCAAAATGATACCTATAAAAAAGAATCCTCGTTAAGTTTTTCAGAGGATTCTTACTTTGCTATTCTTCTTCTTTTTCCATATATTCCTGATGGTTTTTTAATTTATTTCTATAAACGATACGCGATAATATTATACTGACTTCATACAATACAATTAATGGCACAGCCACTACCAGTTGAAGAATAAAGTCAGGCGGGGAAATAATCGTACCAATAATCACTAAAACAAAATATGCGTATTTCCTGATTTTCACTAACAAAACCGGGTTCACAATTCCAAGACTCGTTAGAAACATTGTCAGAATAGGGATTTCAAAGAGAACTGCAAATGGAATCGTTACACGGAATAAAAAACGGAAATATCTTTCCACCGTGAAAATTTCATTGAACATCCCGTCGTTTAACGATAAAAGGAACGGTAATATGAACTGAACAAACACCAGATAACCAAAAGCTAAACCACCTATGAACAAAAGGAAAATAGCCGGAATATAGGACAGAGACACTCGTGTCTCCTTAGGAGTCAGCGCAGGTTTAACGAACAACCAGATTTGTAAAGTTAAAATAGGCAGCGTTCCTACAATTGCAATAAGACTAGCAATCGTAAAAACAATCCATATTATTTCTCCAGGACTTGTCATATGAAGTTCAAAAGGAAGGTCATTCACAAAAAATCCCTGGATCGGTCTGACATAATACAGTCCAGCCGCAAAGAACGCTATAAAAAATACAAGCGTCCAAATAATCCGCTTTCTTAATTCGGTTAAGTGATCCGTTACATTCATTTCTATATCTTGACTAATTTTATTAGTTGCCAAATCGTCCACCTCCAGGCCTTAAGACGCAGCCTGACAAAAAGAAGATGTAAGGATCAGGCCCTTACACCTTCTTTATTCATTTATTCGTCTTTATTTTTGTTTTCGGATTTATTACTGCTGTCTCCATCGGACATAATGTCCCCGGTCGCTTTTTTAAACTCTTTCAAAGAACTGCCAAAAGCTTTGCCGATTTCAGGCAGTTTTGAAGGTCCAAAGACAACCAGTGCAATAATTAATATCAGGATGAGTCCTGGCACACCAATGCTCGATAACATGGTTCATCCCTCCAATTCTTATGTTCTTTCATATGGTAATAACTTAAGTATTAATTGTTTTTTTGGTCGGACGGCTTATCTTTTACTTCATCTGTCAAGTCACGAGCGGAATTCTTAAACTCCTTTAGCGTTTCTCCCGCTGCTTTGCCAATCTCCGGAAGTTTCTTAGGTCCAAAAATAACAAGTGCAATGGTTAAAATTAATATCAAGCCTGGGATTCCAATACTTGAAAGCATATCTTTCACCGCCTTTTAAGAGTAAAACTAAGTGATCAATCGTTTTATGAAAAGAAAAACTACACATCAAATTGTCATTTAACGGTTCTTTTCCTATCATATCACGATCTTGTCCAAATGTCTTGGTTTCATAAAATTTTGCAAATCTCTTGAGCTTTCCGATAATCTTCCGGGGTATTCATATTAAAAAAATGGCGATTAACATCTTCACTCGGGAGAGGGTGAAAATCATTTACATAAACCGAATGGACCTGCTCAAGCAAAAGTCTTACTTTGCGCTCTCCATTATGAAGTAATGTTTCAATAATGGGAAGACAGGACTTACGATAAATCCCAGATAGCGGCTGAAGACGGCCCTCATATTCCGGGACCACAGCATCAATCGTTTGGTCTGTGAAAGAGGATAAGTAGTTATAGACGCTCTCATGAATAAACGGAGTATCACAGGCTGATAAGAAGAACCACTCTTCTTCCCTGCTTTTCATGACACTGTGTAAACCACCCAAAGGCCCAGCATCTTGAAAGATATCACCGATGGAGGGCATGGGTAAATCTAGCTTCTCATTCTGGTTTATTACTACATTTGATACAGTCTTTTGCAGTTCATTTGCAATACGGACCACTACGGGCTGCCCGCAAAGCTTCAGCCAGGCTTTATCTTTACCCATCCTCGTAGAACCTCCTCCGGCAAGGATTACACCGCAACCATTTAACTCTTCGCTCATGTTTTCTTCCGATCGTAGGTTCTGAAATAATAATCGTAGGGATTTTTCTCATCTTTCTTCCCTTTGTATTCATCAATAAGTTTCCACTCCTCTATATTGAAGGGCGGGAAATACGTATCGCCTTCAAACTCTGCATCAATATAGGTTAAGTACATCCGGTCAGCGTAAGGATACATCTTCTCAAAAAGCACACTCCCTCCGATAACAAACCACTCTTTTTCCGGATGTTCTTCTTCAAGCTTTATTATTTCCTCAATCGAATGAATAACGTCACACCCATCACGCGAATAATTTTCATTGCTCGTTATGACGATGTGCTTCCGCTCCGGAAGAGGTTTACCAAATGATTCAAACGTTTTTCTCCCCATTATAATCGTCTTTCCCCAAGTTTTGTCCTTAAAGAATTTAAAGTCATTTGGAATATGCCAAGGAAGATCGTTTTCCTTTCCGATTAAGCGATTTTTATCCATTGCAAAAATAAATGATATCATTACCTTCACCTCGTTTGGTTTTATACAGCTATAGGAGCTTTAATTCCGGGATACGGGTCATACCCTTCTATGGAAATGTCCTCCATCTCGAAATCAAATACACTATCTTTTTCAGGATTTAATGAGATTTTTGGTAGTGCTTTAGGTGTTCGGTTCAACTGCTTGTGCACTTGTTCTATATGGTTGCTGTAAATATGGGCATCTCCCAGTGTAAGAACAAACTCTCCAGGTTCCAGATCACACTCACGGGCAATTAAATGGGTGAGCAGTGCATAACTTGCAATATTAAATGGCACCCCTAGAAAAATGTCAGCACTTCTTTGATACAATTGACAGGAAAGTTTTCCATCAGCTACATAGAACTGAAAAAGCGCATGGCAAGGTGGCAAAGCCATGTTCGATGGTACATCCTCAGGATTCCACGCTGTTACTATATGCCGCCTGGAATCTGGATTTCTTTTAATACCTTCAATCACGTTCTTTAACTGGTCGATCGTTTCGCCTTGAGAAGTTTTCCACGCACGCCATTGCTTTCCATAAACATTTCCCAAATCACCGAATCGCTCAGCAAACAAATCATCTGTAAGAATTTTTTCTTTAAATCGTTTCATTTGTTCATCATATTGTTCTTTAAAGTCTTTGTCTTTTAAGCTCCTTCTTCCAAAATCCGTCATATCAGGTCCGTGGTATTCATCGCTTTCCACCCACGCCTGAAAAGCCCACTCATTCCATATGTTGTTATTATGCTGAAGAAGGTAACGAATGTTCGTATCACCTTTAATAAACCACAGCAGTTCACTTGCTACTAACCGAAAGGGGATTTTTTTAGTTGTTAAAAGCGGAAAACCATCCTCAAGGTTAAACCTGAGCTGGTGTCCAAATACGGAGAAGGTTCCCGTTCCTGTACGATCTCCTTTTTCATGTCCTGCATCAAGGACGTGCTGGCATAAATCTAAATATGCTTGTTCATTTTTAACCATTATGTCCCTCCTCTAGGTGAATATCACGATCTATCTGTTTTTCTCTATTAAATTCGTATAAGTACATTTCCATAAAACGGTGCCTGCGCATAGCTTCCCGCCTTCCACTTTCCGTATTCATCATCCCAGAAAGCTTTACTAATTTATCGTGAAAATGTTGAATGGAAGATGGAGTATCCTTTTCTTCGCTATCGATGCTCTGGCCCTTTGCCCCTCCATATGTAAATGCACGAGCAATGCCAATGGCACCGATGGCATCCAACCGGTCTGCGTCCTGGACAACAGCTCCTAATTCTGATGTAGGCTTTTTACCTTTTCTAAAGGAAACGGTCTCAATAGCTTTTTCAATCTCACTCCTTTGGAAATGGGTAAAATCCAAATCGTGAAGTAAACGATCCCTATCTTCTACTGCCTTATCAGGGTTTGAAAATAATTTTTCATCTCCAATATCATGGAGCCATCCTGCTGCCTCTGCAAGCAACGGATCGATTTCTTCTTCACCTGCGATCCTACGGGACCAAAGCGCAACACGCTTCATATGATCAAAGTCATGGCCTGTCGTATCATACTCGAATTGTTTTTTCACATGATTTTTAATTCTTTTTAGACGCTGGTCTTTCTCCATAAATCCTCCTAAAATTGAAACAGGTCCATTTGTCTGGGATTCAAATCATCGTAAGTAATTCCTAAGATGTCCTGCATATGTTTAGCGTTATCCGCAGCATCTCCGCCGGAATTGTTATTGAAAAGTAGTGTAATCTCTGGGGTTTGTTTTTTTAGTTCCTGGATTCTTTCAGCCCATTCCCTCAGTTCTTCCTCATTATACCTATAAAGGAAACGAACTTTTCTCCAATCCTCCCTGCCGTTCTTATTCCATCCGTGGACATTGCGTCCGTGAAAGCGGACAAGTGATTTACTCGGGTGTGTGGGCTCTAAAACGCGGGGCACTGAACCTTCCCCCGCTTGAGGCTCATCACAAATTGTATGAATCCACTGTTGATCTTTCATAAATGATAAGGTCTGTTCTTTATACTGGGGCTGGAACCAACTTTGGTTTCTAAATTCAAGCGCAAGAGGATAATCGGAAAGCCACTCTCTAATAAAGCGCAATTTTTGTATATTTTGCTTTTTTACATCAAACCACGGTGGAAATTGGAATAAAAGAGCGTTGATTTTACCTTTTTCCCAGGCAGGCTGTATGGATTCCTCATACTGCTTCAGCAATTCTTTTGCTTCATGTTTGGTACGTTCCTGTCTATCATGTCCTGTCAGATGACTAAATGCTTTTATCACAAAACTAAAGGATTCTGGTGTTTGTTTGATCCACTTCTCGTAATGGGACTGCGGCTGTATTGCATAAAATGCGGTATCTACTTCTACCACAGGAAAATGAGAAGCATATTCAGATAATTTTTCGTTTCCTTTTGTTTGATGTGAGTATAGGGAAGCATGATCTCCCCATCCGGTCACACCGATTTGAATAGCCAATCCTCTTCCTCCTTGTCCTCGTATGTAATTAAAATCATTGTAGCAAAAAAAACATCCCCCTGACTAGAAAAAGCCAGGGGCTGAGACTCTATTAGAATAAACCCTTAATCGTTCCATCCTCGGTAACATCCATTTGAAGAGCCGCCGGCTTTTTAGGCAGCCCGGGCATGGTCATCACTTCACCGGTCAGAGCAACAATGAAACCAGCTCCTACAGATAGTCTAAACTCACGAACTGTAATATGGAAGTTTCTCGGACGGCCAAGCTGAGAAGGATCGTCCGAAAGAGAATACTGGGTTTTTGCCATACAGATGGGCAATTGTCCATACCCTAACTGTTTTATTTGATGTAATTGTTTTTTTGCTTGAGTGGAAAATTGAACTCCTTCTGCTCCATACACTTTACCAGCAATCTTTTGGATCTTTTCCTCTATGCTGTCGGATAAATCATAAGTATAAGTAAGAGGTGCAGATTTATTTTCACAGACCTTTACCACTTTCTTAGCTAGATCAATGCCTCCTTCCCCTCCTTTCGTAAACACATCAATGACCGATACAGGTGCACCCTGTGCCTCACACCATTTCCGTAAATAGTCAATTTCTGCCTGAGTGTCAGAAGAGAACTGGTTAACAGCTACGATAAAGGGAAGATTGAATTGACGAATAGTTTCCAAATGTTTTTCAAGATTCTCCATCCCTTTTTCCAAGGCCCCCAGGTCCTCTTGCTGCAAATCCTTTTTATTCAAACCGCCATGCATTTTCAATGCTCTAATAGTAGCTACAATTACAACAGCATCAGGCTCAAAATCTCCCGCCCGAGTTTTGATGTCTAGGAATTTTTCTGCGCCTAAATCAGCCCCAAACCCAGATTCCGTTACCACATAGTCACCTAACTTTGCAGCAATCTTTGTAGCCATTACACTGTTACACCCGTGAGCAATATTTGCGAAAGGTCCTCCATGAATAATGGCAGGTGTGTTTTCTAATGTTTGGACAAGATTCGGCTTCATGGCGTCTTTCAGTAATAATGTTAAAGCACCCTGGAAACCCAGCTGATTAACAGTAACCGGCTCTTGCTGATATGTATAGCCAATAATAATTCTGGAAAGCCTCTTTTTTAAGTCCTGTAAATCAGCAGCCAGACAAAGCACGGCCATAATCTCAGAAGCCACAGTGATCGTAAACTCGTCTTCCCTGGGAACTCCTCTAACTGCACCACCTAAACCAACAATGACTTGGCGTAAGGATCGATCATTCATATCTAAAGCTCGCTTCCATGTAATTCTTCTTGGATCAATGTTCAGCTGATTACCCTGATGAATATGGTTATCTATAAATGCGGATAACGCATTATTAGCAGTCGTGATCGCGTGGATATCCCCAGTAAAATGCAAGTTAATCTCTTCCATAGGAACAACCTGGGAATATCCGCCTCCGCAAGCACCGCCTTTGAGTCCCATCGTTGGTCCAAGTGAAGGCTCTCTTAATGCAATAACCGCTTTTTTATTCAACTGATTTAAGGCCTGCCCTAACCCTACCGTCACAGTAGATTTGCCTTCACCAGCAGGAGTAGGATTAATGGACGTGGTAAGAATAACCTTTCCGTTTGGTCGATCAGCCAGTTTATTAAGCAGCTGGTCGGATAACTTGGCTTTATAATGTCCAAAAGGTTCCCAATCCTCTTCTGCCAGTCCCATCTGTTCTGCAATTAAGGAAATAGGATTCATCTTCGCTTCAAGAGCAATTTCAATATCTGTCTTCATAGTTTCACTCCCTTTACAACCTATCTTACCTTTTTTTTACATCACTTCACAAAGTTTTAGATAGTTTTCTACAAAAGCTGACTGATTTTTAAACTAACAGTCTATACATTATTGGCCGAGAATAAGGAAAGGACTTTCACAGCTCAGGCTCATTCAAGCGTCGGAAAAGCTGAATAAACAAACATCATTAATTTTTAACCAGTAACCTGAACCAGTAACCTGATAAAAAATCATATTCAGATTATTGACGTCACTTTATCGATACGTTATATTGTAGTTAAGCAAATAAGGTGATCGGAAACATAAATGCAAGGTAGTTCCCATAGAAGTACTCTGGAGTTTATTGTTCCGAGTTTCTATGGATTTTTTATGTTGTCATCACCATTTGTAATTTATCACGTATTACGTGTAAGAAGTTTTTAGGAGGATTCATATCATGCAAAACGGTACAGTAAAATGGTTTAACGCGGAAAAAGGTTACGGCTTCATCCAAGTAGAAGGGGGAAACGACGTATTCGTACACTTCTCTGCTATTCAAGAAGAAGGTTTCAAATCTCTAGAAGAAGGCCAAACAGTTTCTTTCGAAATTGTAGAAGGCGACCGCGGACCACAAGCAGCTAATGTTGAAAAACAATAAATGAAATCCAAAGCAGCCCCTTTAGGGCTGCTTTTTTTATGTTTTCCTTGAAAAAACAAGCCCTCCCTCGTATAATTAACGGCTGTTAGTCTAGCGGCGCGGTTCGCAAACTCCCGCGATATCAAAACTAAGGAGGTAATTAAATGAGTAATGAATGGTTATGGATATTATTCGCTATCATTAATTTCAGTTTATTACTAATGATTTACCGCATCTTTGGTAAACCCGGACTTTTTGTATGGATAGGAATGTCCACGGTAGTTGCCAATATTCAGGTAGTCAAAACCATTGAATTGTTCGGATTAAATGCTACTCTTGGAAATATCATTTATGGAACAGCCTTTTTGGCCACAGATATATTAAATGAAAAGTACGGAAAGAAAGATGCAAGAAAAGCTGTCTGGATGGGATTTTCTACCCTGATAGCTTTGACCATTATGATGCAGCTGGCTATTCAGTTTACGCCGGGAGAAAATGATGTGGCTCAGCCTGCTCTTGAGAGTTTGTTCGGCATTGTGCCCCGCATTGCTCTTGGCAGTCTGACAGCTTATATTATCAGTCAGTATTTTGACGTGTGGATGTACGCACGCTTGAAGAAATTATTCTCAAGTGATAAGACGCTATGGATAAGAAATAATGGAAGCACAATGGTCAGCCAGCTCTTAGACAGCGCTATTTTCTGCTCTATTGCGTTTTTAGGGCTCTACCCTTTCGAAGTTTGGCTGGAAATATTCTTGACAACTTATATTATTAAATTTATTGTAGCTGCTATCGATACCCCGTTTTTATATGCAGCCAAAAAGTTTAAGCATGCTGAATTTTGAAGGAGCTGTTTGAATTGATCGAAGTTTATACAGATGCTGCGGCAAGCGGCGACCCAGGCCCTAGTGCTGCTGGAGTCATTATCAAACAAGGAGCCACGCTTATAGAACACAGCTTCTATCTAAATGAAAGGAATAACCATGAAGCTGAATTTTTAGCCGTCATTAAGGCCCTTGAAGTATGCAAAGAAGATTTCCCTGAAGAAATCATATCTATTCGATCTGACGCAAAAATAGTCATTGATACCATTGAAAAAGGCTATACCAAAAATGAGAAATTTTCATTTTTTCTTAAGACCATTCAGGAATTGGAAAAATTCTTTCCATACGTATTCTATAAGTGGGTACCAGAAAAGCAAAATAAAAACGCCGACCGAGTTGCCCGCGCCGCGCTTTTAAAATTTACAAAACATAGCTAAAACAGACTTTAAACTTGTAGGGAAATCCGGTTTTTCCTACAAGTTTTTATTTTTCCCGATAGCCTTGGTGCCCAGGTGGATTATTGAAAGTGGTTTGATTGAAGGATGGTTGCTTAAGTCAGATTTGTATCTGTGTTAACGCTTATAATTCGAGGGAAGAGCAAGAGGATAAATCAAAGTTCTGCAGAAACGGTCTGTACTTTTAACGTACTGCTTTATAACTGGGACCTGCTTCCTTTCATTTCGTTGCAGAAAGTTCACAGATCCTTAATTTAAAGGAAGTTTGGAAGAAGAAACGCGTTCTTCTATAGACCGATAAGCCTGGCGTTTCGAATTAATATGCGGCTTAGCGATGTGTTCCAATACACTTATAAAAAAACTCGGGTCAAAAGCTTGCTGGAATTTTAAAGTAATCTTTACCGCAATAATGGTTTTCCATTCGGAAGCATTGGCTGAATTCTTACCAAAGTAAATAAATCTTACATCTTCATCACTTAATTTAAATCCCCTCGTCCACAAATCCTCTAAAAAGTAGGCTAATGCATGGTTTTTTTTCATAAGTCACTCCTTACATTTTACTGCCTTATCCCATTACGCTTAACGCTCAACTATGTATAAACGACTAGCGTTTCTTCAAAATAGGAACAAGAAGGTAAGATAAGCCACAATTTTTAAAGTTCTTCTAATGAATTAGACAGTAATCAGCTTTCGACATTATTCCTTCTTTTTCTCTATTATAGCAAAAATAAAAAGCCAGGTGTATTTACCTGGCTGAAATTGTTCGTTCATATGATTTTCTATTTTGTGAAGGAGTTGGTTTTACATTCCCTTTTACCATATCTATAACCGAGCGAGCAGGTACTGATCCAACCTTTGCTAATACCCAAACCATCAAGCAACTATAAACAGCGACAACCAAAAAGATGATCACCATCATAATGTTCCCGCACCCTTCTAAATGATAATGATTTTCAATACTAATTAGATTATAGCAGACCCCTTATAAAAAAAGCAACTGTCAATAAGTTTTATACCCTCTCTTCTAAAGCCTTTTCTTCTGCAGGAATGCGTACCATAAGTACAAGCAAATGCAGAAACGGGAAAACAATTCCCGTTATATAAGCTTGAAACAGCAGTGGAATAAATAGTAATTCCAAAAACACTATAACGTAATTGGGATGAGGAAGATACCTGTACGGACCTTTCTTTATAGGCTTTTCATCAGGCAAGGTAAGGATTCGTGTATTCCATCTCCTCCCTAAGCTTGAGATACACCATATCCTTAAGATCTGAAGAAGGATAAACATGCTAAGAGAAAGATAAAAAACACGACTATAATGGTACGAAGTGAAAGCAAACTCTGAAAAAAGTGAAACAAAGAATAAACTATGGAGCACAATAAACAAAATATAATGATTTTCTCCTGTTTCAACGGCTCCTCTGTTCAACATCCATTTTCGATTAGACCTGGCAAGAGCTAACTCTGCTAACCTTTGAATAACCAAAAATGAAAACAGAATCCATAAAAACCCTTCCATTTACACCCACTCCAAACTTACTATTTCTGAACTAAAACCAGGTCCGAGGGACGTCATACAGGACCTTGTACCTTTTTCAGGTTCACTCGCCATCGCCTCATTTAATACAAAGTGCACCGTGGGGGAAGACATATTTCCGTGGTTTTTCAACACATTCTCTGAAAACTTTAACGTATGACCAGATAATTCAAATACTTCTTTGTAACCTTCCAGCACTTTTCTTCCACCTGGATGGGCTACGATAAACGGCAACTCATTGATTTTCCAAAGGTTTTCGGCTAAAACTTCCTTCATATGAAGACTCCAAAATGATTTTACTAATCTTGGTATGCTTTTATTAAAAATAACTTCAAATCCTGTATCCACTACTCTCCATCCCATTACATCTGTGCTGAACGGCTTGAGTCTGGAACTTGAATTTAATACCTTAGCCGTATTCAGACACGCCATTTCTCGAAGTTTTGAACGTTCTCCACTCATGAGCACCGCTGAGGCACCGTCTCCAAACAAGGCAGTTCCTACAAAGTTACTTACTCGTTGATCGGTTAATTGGAAGGTTAAACTGCAAAGTTCCACACATACTACTAAAACATTTTTTTCAGGGTGACCTTGAAGCCATTCAAACGCTCGTGCCACTCCGCTTGTCCCTCCAGCGCATCCTAATCCGAACATCGGGGTCCTTTTCACTGTTTCTTTGAAGTTTAAATCATTAATAAAGTAAGTATCCAGTGTAGGTGTGTTGATTCCAGTGGAAGATACGAAGATTATGTGATCTATCATAGAAGGACTCACTTCTTGCTTTAAGAACTGAAGATTAGACAAGCATGATTCGATAGCACCCTTCGCATATTTCAACGCCTTTTCGTGAAATAATTCATTTCTCTCCTTTAATCCGTGCGGTTTTTCAAACCACTCCATACTTGCTGAGAACTGTCTTTTATCTATTTGAGCATGTTCGAAGATTGGCAGCAGCCGGTTTTTTTCATGAGATTTGAGGGGGAAAAGGTTATAAATAAGTGATTGTACTGTTTCTTGAGAATATTCGTACTCAGCTTCTTGCAGTCCGGTTGAAAGTATATAGGCCATTCGACAACCTCCTTTTCCTTAATATGCTCCCAATCCGGCTTGATTATGAGCTTAAAGAAAGCTGTCTTTCAGTTTTTAACTTAAAATAAAAACGAGCAATCAACCAAAGTTGATTGCTCGTCTATACTTAAAATCCATAAATAGTCATCCCGCCATCTACAAATAGAGTCTGGCCTGTCATATAGTTACCTGCGTCTGAAGCAAGAAATACTGCAGCACCCGACAGTTCTTCAAGCTTTCCTATTCGGTTCAAAGGTGTTCTTTCAAGAATGGATTGCACATAATCTTCATCCTGTAACAGCTGCTCCGTTAAGGAAGTCGGAAAGTACCACGGACCGATTGCATTTACATTTATTTGATACTTCCCCCACTCCAGTGCAAGATTTTTTGTCATTTGAATAAGAGCACTCTTTGTCATAGCATATACGACTCCGGTTCTTAGCGCTGTATGACCGCCTACTGATGAAATGTTAATAATCTTTCCTTGTCTATGTTGTTTCATTACCCTCCCCGCATATTGAGATAAGAAAAACGCACTTTTCATGTTGGTTGAAACAATCTGGTCCCATTCTTCCTCACTTACGTGTTCAGCTTCTGATCGTATGTTCATCCCTGCATTATTGACCCAAATATCTATAGCTCGATCACCGCGGATTTCTTCCACTTCCTCTTTAATCGCCTCATATTGCTGGATATCTTTACAAATTGTATAAGCTTGCTGTCCTAGAGATTCTACTGTGTCTTTCATTTTGTTTAGCTGCTTTTCATTACGAGCAATTAAAATAATATCGGCTCCTGATTCGGCATAGGCAAGAGCGATTGCTTTTCCAATACCCTTGGTGCCACCTGTGACGACGGCAAGTTTATTATCTAATCGAAAATCCGGTAAATACATACTTAAACCTCCCCAAGTAAAAAATAAATAAAATTCTCAGTAAATTATAACATTTTTGCAATTTCTTTACATTCCTTCCCGCCTCCCCTAGAATAAACGTGATACATAACTCAAAGGGGGACTATTTATGAAGAAATGGGTACTTATGCTGGGCATTGCAGGTACGCTGGTTATTGCCGGATGTAATAATGACTCTTCTGATGAATCAAGCAGTGATTCTGAAAATCAGACGGAAGAACAATCGTCAGGTGAAGAAGAAAGCAAAAACGATGACCAAGCAATGAAGAAAGAAATTATGAGCGTCCAGATGAATATGCAGGACACTTTCCATCCTTATCAATCTAAAATTGCCGCTTACGAAGAAGCCTTGGTTGCTGAAGAGCCAGACCCAGAAGCCATCAAATCTGCTGGAGAAGAAGCCCAGAAAGCCGCGGCAGAGGCTGCCGATGCAGCATCAAGTTATTCAATAGAAGCCGACCTGCCTGAAGATGTAATCACTACATATGAAGAAGCGCTTCCTTCTCTCCAATCTTACTATGAAGAGGTTGCAAGTGCACTAGAATCTAATGTAGAAGAGGCAGATTTATCGCAAGCTGATGAAAAATTCTCGGAGTTTACGGAACAAATAGCTCCTGTTTATGAAGATGCTGGATTATTAAAACCTGAATTCAAAAAAGAATTTTCTTAATTAAGCAAAACCCAGCTGTAACTACTAACAGCTGGGTTTTATAAATCCAAAGATATTAAAATTGATAAATGTGTTTATATTTATGGGTCAGATAGTCTACTAAATAATCTGGGTTTAACCCTTCCCCAGTCACTTCTTCCAGGAGTTCAAGAGGTTTTTTCATCTTGCCATACTGATGTATACGAGACGTCAACCATTCTTGTATCTGTTTAAAATCCCCCTGTTCAATTACTCGGTTAATATCAATTTCTTTACTCATTGTTTTTTCAATTTGGGCTGCATACATATATCCCAAAGCATAAGACGGAAAGTAACCAAAGTCTCCCCCGGCCCAGTGTATGTCCTGTAGCACGCCTTCGGAATCCATTTCCGGCTTTACACCCAAATACTCTTCCATTTTTTTATTCCATAACTCCGGCAGATCCTTCACTTCTATTTCTTCGCCTATTAAAGCTTTTTCAAGTTCGTAACGAACCATGATATGAAGACAATAGGTTAATTCATCAGCTTCAATTCGAATAAGTGACGGCTTTACCTCGTTAATCGCCCGGTAAAATTGATCAAGTGGCAGAGACTCGAATTTTTCCGGTGCGTGTCTTTTAAACAATTCGTAATGATTCTGCCAAAAGGCTTCCCTTCTAGAAATAAAGTTCTCCCAGAACAGAGACTGAGACTCGTGAATGCCCATGGATGTTCCAGTTGCAAGTGGGGTGAAAGTAAGTTTCGGATCTATGTTTTGTTCATATAGTGCATGGCCACCTTCATGAATGGTACCAAATACAGCTGTTCTAAAATCTTTTTCATCGTATTTAGTAGTAACACGAACGTCATTACTATTTAAACCGATAGCAAAAGGATGAACCGTTTCATCTAAACGGCCTGCTTCAAAATCGTACCCCATCCGCTTCAGTATTTCTTCGCTAAATTTCTCCTGCTGCGCTTTAGGAAAATGCCCTTCAAGAACGGAAGGATCTGGCTGCTTAGGAGCTTTTTTAATTTGATCTAACAATTCCGTTAACGCCTTACGCACTCTTGGGAAAACTTCTTCTAATTTAGATACGGTAATTCCTGGTTCATAATTGTGAAGGAGAGCATCATAGCGATGTTCTTTGTAGCCCCAGTAATCGGCAAAACGCTTGTTGAATTCCACCAGCTCTTCTAAATAAGGACGAAAACTTTCAAAATCGTTCTTATCTTTTGCTTCTGTCCACATAGATTCCGCTTTGGATTGCAGAGTTACATATTCACGATATTCTTTTCCAGGAATCTTAGCTGTTTTGTTATAGGTTTCTTCTGCTTCTTCCAGTGACTTAACGAGTACCGGATCTTCATCTTGCCCTTTTAATTCATCGATATAAGATTTCATTTTGTCAGATGTTTGTATTTCGTGTACTTTCTCTGATAGTACTCCTAAAACTTCAGAACGGTTATCCATTCCTTTTTTTGGAGCTTTTGTGCGCATGTCCCATGCCATTAAACCAATGGCTTCTTCATAAGAAGATTGTTCCTTTAGAAGGTCAAGAAATTTTTCTTTTACAGTTTGAGTCACTGCGGTCACCTCACCTTTATTTGAAGTATTCAATGATTTATGCAATTTTCAAATAAAACCTAAAATAAAAGATACTAAGTTTAGGGGCGGTCAACTCCAACATTCTATATTAACGTATCTTTTTCCCAAAGTATTGATAGTAATCAGTTTTAATGAATCCGTTGAATAGCTTACGCTTTTTCGTAGCTTCCCGCCCATAAAGTTTTTCAAATCCTTCATGGGAAGTCAGGACATACACGCTCCAGGATGGATGATCTCTCATGATAACCCCTAAATCGCGATACATCTCTTCCACCTCCGGCCGTTCACCCATTCGTTCACCATAAGGAGGGTTTGAGACTAAATAACCATTTTCCTGCTTGGGTTTGAAATCCCTTAACTGCATTTGTTTCCAGGTCACAAGATCCCCAAGACCCGCTTCCATAGCATTATTTTTAGCAATATCAATTAAGTCAGGATCTATATCTGAACCTGTTATATTTAAAGGCTGATCATAGTTTGCACTATCTTCTGCCTCTTGAAAAGCTTCATCCCAGGCCTTCTGTGGAATAAACGACCAATCCTCAGAAGCAAATTCCCGATTAAAACCCGGAGCAATATTCTGTCCGATTAAGGCAGCTTCAATAGGTATGGTTCCTGACCCGCAGAAAGGATCCACAAAAGGTTCATCCGGATGCCAGTTCGTTACTTGAACGAGTGCAGCAGCCAGAGTTTCTTTCAAAGGAGCTTCCCCCTGTCCTACTCTGTAGCCCCGCTTATGAAGGCCGCTGCCTGATGTATCAATAGTCAATAACGCTTCATCTTTATGAAGAGCAATTTCCACACGATAAAATGCCCCTGTTTCCTTTAACCAGGAAGCCACGCCATATTTTTTCTTCAAACGCTCAACTATGGCTTTCTTTACGATAGATTGGCAATCTGGTACACTGTACAACTTCGATTTTACAGATTTACCTACCACAGGAAATTCACCATCTTCTGTAATAAAGTTTTCCCATGGTAAAGCTTTCGTCTGCTCAAATAAGTCATCAAATGTAACAGCTTTAAACTTACCTACCAGCAATTTCACGCGGTCAGCCGTTCTTAACCATAGGTTAGCCCTTGGAATAGCTGATACATCCGCTGTAAATACTACCCGCCCGTTCTCTACTTGAACGTCTTTATATCCAAGTTCTTTTACTTCTTTACTAACAATCGCTTCAAGGCCCATAGCCGCGGTAGCAATCAAAGTAACCTGTTGATCCATCTTCCTCATCTCCTCCACTATGTATTCATAAAAAAACCCTTCTAAAAAGCAAAGATGGCTTTTCAGAAGGGTGTGTGCTGTAGTAATAATTAAAGTGACCTTTGAATACTCTGTAAGCCATGTTCTGTTCCATTGTACTGCAAACGGCGGTCAACCTCGTACTCCGGTGGCAATCATCTATCTGCCGACTATACGCCGGCCTCTCAGTTGGTTCATTTTCCATTCAGAGAGTGCCCCTACCTATATTTGGGTTGCTCACTCGCGGGGTTTACCTCGTTCCACCCAAAATATTTCTATTTTGGCTTCGTCACTGTGGCACTTTCAAAGTATTCATTCCATATCTTAGCAGACTTAGGAATTTTCCTTGCCGTTAGCTTTACGAAAGCTACCCTGACTTATGGTTTCGTCAGGCACGAACACTACAGTCATCTCAGACTGTGCGAGCATGGACTTTCCTCTGTATGAAAATCATACAGCGATTACCCGAGTATTCAAAATTACTTTATGCATTTGATTCGTCAGCGTCTTAAGAGACGCACTAAAATATTGTACCAGATATTCACCACGCTGTCACGTGGCAATTAGTGGAATCAATCAGCGAATTTATTTCCGAATACGGCTTTTTCCAGATTTGAAACTCGTTTTAAAATATCGTAATTAACCTGATGATTATTATTGGCGGGTTGTTTCACACGTTGTGTCGATTCTCTGGATGACATGCGTTTCAACCGATCATTTTCCTGTTGTAATCTTTCCATCTCCTGCTGCATATGGTCATAATCCTGAATGATTAAATCTAAATATTCATCCACTTCTTCTTGATTATAACCTCTCATGGACGTTTTAAAATCTTTTTCAAGAATCTCTTTACTTGTTAAGTGGGTATTTTCTAAGTTCATTATCTTCACCTCTGTTCAGCACATTACGTTTATTTTTTCAAAAGCTGACTGAAATGTCAATTTTGTATTAGAAAAAAATTATTGGCTCCAGTAATCTGGGTTCGACATCCGCAGTTCTTCAACTATTTCATCCAAATCTAATGGAGTTATGTAGAGAATAGGATAAGTATGAGAAGCAGCATAGTTAGAAGCCGCTGTTAAAAAGTAATCCGGGCTCCCCTTTGTGTCTTCATCATACAATACCAGGCATCCATCGGAATGTTCCACTAAAAACTGGTCTTTCGCTCGAAATTGATGCGGTCCCTCATACTCCTTATTATAAACCGGCTTATAAAAATCTGCCATCATGGTTACCTCTTCATATACCAGTTGGTAGGCTTCTTTCCATCTTTCCTGCTGATTTTCAAATGGTGGAATTACACCCAGATTAATCGAATACTCTTCTTTTAAATCGAGTACAACTTCTCCGGTCCAAAGTTCTACCCCCATTTGACCTGAAATCAGTACCCATTCGAGTCCTTCGTCTAATAAGGAGAGAATCCTTTTCTTAATGGCTTCTTTTATAAAGCTTACTTTATCATCTTCAGGGTTGAAAATCCCAATTTCCATTGGTTTGTAGCCTGTAACAACAATCGTTTTCATGATTTGTCTCCCTTTTGTTAAATTGGACAAGAAAAGAAACCTTTCATTCTTCCTATATGAAAAAATAAGCCACGGCTAGTGGCTTATTTTAATTATTCCATTGGACCCATTGACCCTTGCGGCATCATTGGCATTTGTCCTTGACCCATCCCCATTTGTCCCTGAGGCATCAT